>CAJFUF010000024.1 GCA_904420175.1 Candidatus Schneewindia gallinarum | reverse complement strand
TCCATGCCGGTGTTTTACGGGCTGCTGAAAACAGCGGAACAGTACGAGGAATACATGGGCATTGACAACAGCGAAGCGGCCCGGCAGCATGGAAAGAAACATGCCATTAAGGCCTCCAGCGTGGAGGAGGCGCTGCACAACCTGATGTGCAAGCCGTCGCTGCTGACCCACGGTTCGGCCGATGGTGCGGAGTATGTGGACGGCTACTACGTGTATGACGAGTTAATTAATCCCTACCAGCAGTGGCTGGACCAGGGGTGGGAACTGCAGTTTATCCCTGTCTCTCCCGAGGCGGAGCAGCCCCACTACAACTGGGGGGAGGAACAGGTGCTTGCAGATTATTACATTCCTATGTGGTATGGGCCGGACGGAACGATATACGACCCATATGGGGAGAAGATAACCGTCCTGGATGACCCGTCCTTCCGCTTTGATAATTCCTTCCAGTATAGTCTTTGGATGCAGAAGCATGTATTCACCTTTGGTTTTTCCATTAGCCGGACGATATCCATATTCATTGTAGATTCGGAGAAACAGGAGCAGGACAGCAGCGCCAAGGCAGAGTGGAATACCCCGATAGAGTCAATTTATATGGGAACATCTTTTTCTGCCGGTTAGTGAAAGGCATGTGTGGCCAGTGAAAGGGGGAGGATGGCATGAAAAGCAGAACGGTACGTGTGTGCAGGCGTGCGCTGTGCCTTGTGCTGTGCGTCTGCCTGTGCCTGCTTGGCGCCTCCTGTCACAGCCGGGCAACACCGTCCCGGAGCTGGACTTCGCCAAAAGCCTGGTGCCGTAACGGAAAAAACAAAAAAAGCCCCTGGCTGTGCATGCTGCACAGCCAGGGGACTTTCTGTTTTTTAATCGCCGAATGCGGTGCCCACATCCCGGGCAGTGGCAATCAACTGATCGTTTGGATCGACAAATTTGGTTTTTCCTGCAATTTCCTTTAAGGGATTATCGCAGACCTGGTTGTTTTTCAATGCCACAGTTACACCGTATTTCTCCTGTGCCACCAACCCTGCGGCATATGCGCCAAACTGGGATGACAGCACCCGGTCGTAGGCAGACGGCGGACCTCCACGCAGGAAGTGACCGGGAACAACGGCGCGGCAGTCCAGCTCACCCTTCTCCGCAAGATAGCGCACAATGCGGTTGGTCACGGTGCTTTCCCCGTTTTCCGCACGGTAGGCAAGCCTTTCCTTCTTTTTCATTTTGGCTTCTTTCTTGTCCATGGCACCCTCTGCCACGGCAATGACGGAGAAGCCTTTCTTGCGCCCAATCCGCCGCTCCACTGCGGCCAGAATTTTGTCCAAAGTGAAAGGAATCTCCGGGATGATAATGACATCTGCGCCACCTGCAATGCCGGAGTACAGCGTCAGCCAGCCGGCTTTATTTCCCATAATTTCCACCACCATAACGCGCTTGTGGCTGGTGGCGGTGGTGTGCAGGCGATCAATGACGTCGGTGGCCGTATTCACGGCAGAGTGGAAGCCGAAAGTTACATCCGTGCCGAAAATGTCGTTATCAATGGTTTTGGGCAGCCCGATGATGTTAAGCCCCTGCTCGGCCAGCAGGTTGGACGTTTTGTGTGTGCCGTTTCCGCCAAGGGTAAGTAGGCAGTCCAATTTCATCTTTTTGTAATTGGTGATCATGTTTTGAACTTTGTCAATTTTGTCGTCCTCAATCACCTTCATTTTGCTGTAGGGGGTTCTGGCGGTGCCCAAAATTGTGCCGCCCACATTCAGAATGCCGGAAAAATCGGAAGGCTTCATCATGTGATATTCCCCATGAATCAGGCCGTGGTAGCCCGCGACAATCCCGATAATTTCCACATCGTCCCCGAAACGATGATACAGCGCTTTCGCCACACCGCGGATGGTGGCGTTCAGCCCCGGGCAGTCGCCGCCGCTGGTAAGAATGCCAACTCTCTTTTTCAACTTCATCACCTGACTTTTTATTTTTTTTGTTCCCTTTGTTTCTATTATAGCTTTCCATACCGGCCAGTGCAAGACACAACCTACACAGAAAAATAAAAAATACAAGTGAAATTTTACAGAATAATGCTATCATTATTTTTCATTTTGTAGTATGATAATAAAAAGCAGTTTTGCGGAAAGCTGAGGGGGACATTGTGAACGAAATGAAATGGAAGGGCAGCCCGATGGAAAACAGAGAGCGGTCGTGGCTGAAATTTAATGAGCGTGTGATGGAAGAGGCGGACTGCGATGCCACGCCGGTTTTGGAACGCCTGAAGTTTCTTTCCATTTTCACCACCAACCTGACGGAGTTTTTCATGGTCCGCGTCGGGACGCTGGGGGACTGTGAAATTGTAGACCCGGAATTCCGGGAAAATAAGACGAACATGTCCGCAAGGGAGCAGCTGGACATGATTTTTTCTCTGGTTGCCCCGCTGTACAAAAAGCGTGATAAGTCGTATGAGCGGATTGCTTCCGCCCTTTCCAAGGAGGGGATCCGCCGCGTAAAATTCAAGGACATGAGTGAGAACGAGCGTAAGCTGACGGAGAGGTACTTTAAAACCCACATGCAGCCCATTCTGTCACCCTCTGTCATCGACGCAAAACATCCGTTTCCGCACATCCCGGGCGGCCGGCTGACCATTGCCGCCCTGCTGGAAGAAAAGGGGCGCACGCAGTTTGGAATCATTCCGGTTCCCAATGTGGATAAATTGCTGTTTTTAAATTCCCAGAACACCCGGTATATTGCGGCGGAGGACATTCTTAACCACTACGCGGACACGGTCTTTTCCATGTATAATATTAAGGAGAAAACCATCCTGCGCGTCACCCGCAATGCGGATATTACCACGGACGACGAGTTTGCCGACCAGGATATTGACTTCCGTCAGCACATGAAAAAGCTTCTGAAGAAACGGGAGCGGCTTGCCCCCGTCCGGGTGGAAACCCGGGGCAAAATGTCCGAGACGTTTCAGAAGTACCTGTGTGAACGGTTCCAGGTTTCAAAGGCACAGATTTTTGCAAGTGAGGCGCCGCTGGACCTGAGCTATGCCTTCAGTCTGGAGGGGCAGATACCGGATACCATGCGCAGCAGGCTGTGCTACACTCCGTTTGCGCCCTGTGCATCGCCGCTTGTTCAGGGAAAGGAAAGCCTGTTCCGGCAAATTACACGCAGGGACATCCTGCTCAGCTACCCGTTTGAAAGCATGAAGCCGCTGCTGGATTTCATTAAGGAGGCGGCGGACGACCACAGTGTGCTGTCCATCAAAATCACCCTGTACCGTATCGCCAAGGAGTCCAAGCTGGCAGAGTACCTCATCCGTGCGGCGGAAAACGGGAAAGAGGTTTTTGTGCTGATGGAGCTGCGCGCCCGCTTTGACGAGGCAAACAACATCGACTGGGCCCAGCGTCTGGAGGATGCGGGATGCCGGGTTGTCTACGGTTTTGACGGGTACAAGGTGCACTCCAAAATTTGCCTTATTACAAGAAGGGAAAACGGTCGCATCCGGCATTATACCCACATTGCCACCGGAAATTATAATGAAAAGACGGCGCGGCAGTACACCGATTTGTGCCTGCTTACAGCCAACCAGGAGATTGGGGAAGACGGCGCGGAGTTTTTCAAAAATATGGCCATCTCCAACCTTAACGGGACCTACAAGCATTTACTGGTGGCCCCCAATCACTTCAAGACCCCGGTGTTGGAGCTGATAGACAGGGAAATTGCACTGGCAACGCAGGGAAAGCCTGCGCGCATCATTGCAAAGATGAATTCGCTGACGGATAAGAAAATCATCGACCGGTTGGTAACCGCCTCCCGTGCGGGGGTACAGATTCAGCTGATTGTCCGTGGAATTTGTTGCCTTGTGCCCGGCGTTCCGGGAAAGACGGACAATATTTCTGTCATCAGCATTGTGGGGCGCTTTCTGGAACATTCGCGAATCTATTGCTTCGGCACGCAGGAGCGGGCAAAACTGTACATCGCCTCGGCAGATTTTATGACGAGGAACACGGAGCGGCGCGTGGAGATTGCCGTGCCGCTGTATGACGAGCGGATCCGCACGCGTATTTTGCATATGCTGAACATTCTTTTGGCAGACAATGTCAAGGCGCGGGACCTGTATTCCGACGGCAGCTATGTGCTGCGGACGCCGGGCAGCAACCCGCCGCTTGACTCGCAAATGTATTTTGCGAAGGAGGCGGCGGAGGCGGCGCTGCACCCGGAGCCCTCCCCAAAACGGATCAGCTGGTGGCGCCGGCTGTTCCGCAGAGATAAAAATTAAAAGTTTTAAAAAGATGCAAAACCAAACGGTTTTGCATCTTTTTTTGAATATCGGCTAAGTGAAAAAAATATGTAAAAAACGTGTGTAACTTTTGAAATGCACTTGTAATCTGGAAGAAGATATGATAATCTTTAGTTAAAGAACACAAAATATAATTTTTAATAAGATATTTGTTGTGGTTTATTTTTCGGTGTAAGGCCAACTCTGAATACAGCATTTTACCAACATCATTGGCTATCACTACTCTGATGGTGGATATAGCGGTATGTGGAGTTACACGATTGTTGATCCATACTACTTTACTAAATATGTATCTGATGCAGATGACACTGGCAGACATATTCAACCATATTCTAATATACTGAATGTTTGTACCCAGCTACATACTGCAAGCGGAAGGTGCTTTGGTTATTAAATTCCGATTGAGATAAGCCATTTGTAATAAGGTAAACTAAGTTTCAGCCCGCCGGTTTTTTTTACAATGCTTCCTGAAAGGAGAATCGGGATGAATTTGAAAAAAGTGACAAGCCTCACTCTGACAGCTTTCCTATTGCTTTCCTTTTTCACCGGCTGTGCCGGGGAGGGCGCCGGATCCTCTTCAGCACCGGAACCATCGTCCTCCGACACGGCGGATACCTTTGTCCCCTCCCAAAACAAACGGGAACCGGAGCGTATTGATTATGATGAATCGACGTTTCCTGAAGTTTCCGTTACGGCGCAGCATGCAGAAGTGGTTATCGAACGAGGGGACAGGACGAGACCGGAACAACGATTGAATGACTATTTTAATTTTTATGAAAATCTTTCATTTGCTTCCTACACAGGGTACACTTCTGATCCGGATTATGACGGGACAACAAAAATGGGAGTTTATAATTTTGACACTAAAAAATTTCAGCAAATTACGACAATGAACAGCTATACTGCAAGTACAGGAAGTAACGTTATTATGGAAGGGCGTTACCATTATATTTGGTGGGGAGGCAGTGAACTGGATGAGAATGGGAAAGCAGTACCGTACTGTAGTCTGTATCGCACTGATGCACAGGATAATACCATAACGATTGTGGAGACCCGGGATGATGTACATTTCCTTAGTATAGGACTCAGTAAACTGAATGAGGATACATTCATAGGTATTTCTGCACGATGGGATGGGGATATGCTTGCTGAAGGAGAGACCAAAACCACTTTCCTTGAAAAGTATGACGGAAAAACAGGTAAACGGGAGGTCATTGCTCAGGAAACTTTTACCTGCGGAGAAACGGACAGAAATTCGACAGGTATTAATATCGAGCAGGTAACGGCGATAGATGGAACAATTTACGCCTTTGGACGCAGAAGAGAAGACGGCGTAGATAAATGCTATATCTATACCTATGATGAAAATGGAAATCGCCTGACAGAGACAGAATATCCCGAATTATATGCAGGATTTGATGCGAATACCAGACTTTTCTATGTTTTTGGAGATTATTATATTATAAAAAGTATGGAGGGATTAACCGATTCTCTGTTTAAAATGGAGGACGGGAAATTAAAGTTGGTGTTTGCTTACACAAGAGGGAATTATTTTGGAAGTGGTTTTGCAGGCGGTATGGACAGCTTGTATGATAGCAGCCGTATAAACTATTTATATTATATGAGGGAGTCTGAACCTTCTACTATATTTGCACTTAATATTCATACGGATGAAATAACCAAGCTTAACATTGGAATTGACGATGAGTATTCAAAAATAGCACAATTCTCAGTGGATGAAAATGGTAATATGCTAATTGATTTATATAAGGGCGAGGAAAGGCAGGATGATCAGGTCTACTATCTTACCGCGGAGACACTGGATCAATTAATCAAAAGCGCATCTTAATAACACAAAGGGGAAAGGGATGAGACTCGGCAGTCTCATCCCTTTCCCCTTCACCCGACTTTATTAAAACATTTTTTTCTTCCAAAGCACAAACACCGTGGCAAGGGTGCCGATGAGGGACAGCCCCAGCACAATGTAGAAGCCCATCGGGTTCCCTTCAAAGGGAACAGGAACGTTCATCCCCCAGTAGGCGGCGAACAGGGCGGGGATGGCCAGCACAATGGTCAGGCTGGCCAGCAGCTTCATGACAATGTTCAGGTTGTTGGAAATGATGGAAGCGAACGCGTCCATGGTCCCGGAAAAGATGTCCCGGTAGATGGAACACATCTCAATGGCCTGCTTGTTTTCGATAATGACGTCCTCCAGCAGCTCCTCATCATCCTCATACTTTTTTATGATGTTGACGCGAAGCAGCTTTTCCAGAACAATTTCGTTGGACTTTAAAGAGGTGGAGAAGTAGACAAGGGATTTCTCCAGCGCCATCATCTGAAACAATTCCTTGTTACGGTAGCTGCGGCGCATCTCCTCCTGCACGCGGTCCCCGGCGCGGTCAATCTGCCTCAAATAGCTTAAAAAACGGCCTGCATTATAAAACAGCAGCTGAAAGATGAACTTTGTTTTTTTTGCAGTGGACAGCCCTTTAATCTGGCCGTTGGCAAAGGCATCCACTAAAACCGAATCCGTCAGGCAGACGGTAATGATATAATCCTCGCAGTGGACAATACCAAACGGCAGGGTGGAATAGACGAAATGCTCCCTCTCTTTTTCTACCCGGGGGATGTCGACAAGAATCAGCGTCTGTTTTTCATCCTCCTCCACCTCAATGTGGCTTCGTTCCTCCTCATCAAGGGCGGCCCTCAGAAGTTCCGGCAACGCGCCGGTGGCCTCGCTGACCTTTTGCAGTTCCTGCGCTGTCGGAGCGGCCAAATTAATCCAGCAGCCCGGCTGAACCTCAGAGACTTCATGCAGCCGGCCTTCCTCTGTTTTATAGATTGTCAGCATTGATATCACCTTCCCAATCGTTTACAGTATACCCATCGCTGTGGAAAAAGCGCTATAAATCGTATCGGGTACCAAATTGTCCGTTGTAAAAAAATTCTGCAGTCTGTTCATAGTCGTCCGGTGTGCCCACGTCAAGATTTTCCTTGATGTAGTCACCCAACATGGTTTTCTCGGTGTAGCCCTGGCGGTATCCCTCTGCCGCAACACGCAGCACCTCATAGGTAAGCGCAAAGTGGTGGTTGTTTTGCGGCGCAGCATGGGACAGCAGGTACCAGTCGATATCCCCGAGGGAATCGATGTAATCAAATTGGGCAAGCACCGCCTCCGGCGTGTGAAAGGGCTTGTCCGCGTAGAATTCCTCGCACATGGCGTCTCCCAGCAGCAGCACCCGGTCCTCCTTAATAAAAATGGAGGTGGCGTCATCGCTGTGATCGCTGGGGAAATGATGCAGCACCACATTCACCCCACCAAGGTCAAGCAGCAGCTCGTTGTCGTACAGCAGACCCGCAGGGGCGATTTGTACGTTTTCCCCCGCCTCGCCGTACACCTTTAAAATGTTGTCCGCACAAAAGGAAATCTCCTTTTTCTCCGCAACCCGCTTTAACAGGCTGGTCCTGTCGTACCGGTCGGCGGCAAGGCGCTTTAAATGTTTTTGCAGGTTTTTCTGCCCGATAATGGGGCAGCCCACGCCCGCAAGCCCAAAGGTGTGATCCCAGTGCCAGTGCGTCACCACGCAGAAATCGGGCTTCCGCCCCGTGGCAGAGCGCAGCAGGGCCTTAAACTCCCGCGCCATGTCGGGGCTGACGCCGCCGTCAACCATCACGCACAGGTTGTTCCCCAGCACCGCGCCCAGAATGGGTTGATCAATGTCTGCAATGGGGCGGGTGTAATAGAAGTGTTCTGTCAGCTTTTCCAGTTCCAAACTTAATTCCCCTCTTTCACAAGGTCAATGGCCCTGTCCTTAATCCGGGCCGAAAAGTCCAGCACATTGTGGTCATACTCCTCATTCATCATGGGCGAACTGAGCATAAAATCCGCCGAGGCCTGGTTGTTGGCCACCGGAATGTCGTACAGCACCGCAATCCGAAGCAGGGCTTTGACATCCGGGTCGTGGGGATGGGCGGACAACGGATCCCAGAAGAAAATCAGAAAATCAATTTTTCCGTCTGCAATCAGCGAACCCATCTGCTGGTCGCCGCCCAGCGGACCGCTTTTATAGGGCCGTACAGGCAGCCCGACCTGTTCGGAAATCAGGGTGGCGGTGGTGCCGGTGCCGCTTAAAAAGTGGTGTGACAGCGCCTCCTTATTGGCTTCCACCCAGTTTAACAGGTCCTTTTTCCGCCCGTCATGGGCGATTAGGGCAATGTGCTTCTGCTTGCCCACGTGAACGGAGAGATAGGTGTCTTCCTTCATAGGTTCTTCCTCCTGTCTTGTCTTTTCATCCTTACCTATCATACAATAAACACCAGAAAATGAAAAGGGATGCATGAATTTTCTTTCACTTTTTTTTCGCAGATGATATAATGGTGAAGAATGAACCGTAAGGAGGACTTTGTTATGGATTATAAGCACACCGCTTTGGAAATGAAAGACTATGTCATCAACACAAGACGCTACCTGCACGAGCATCCGGAGCTTTCCGGAAAGGAAGAAAATACGGTTGCGTTTCTGGATAAAGAGCTGACCAGATTCGGGATAGAGCACGTGATTGTCCCGGAGGGCGGAATCCTCTGCTTTATCCGCGGCAAGGGGGAAAAGACGGTGCTGCTTCGCGCGGACATTGACGCGCTGCCCGTGACAGAGAACGAGTGCAATATGGGCGGGAAGAAAAAGCCGGTTGTCTCCAAGGTGCCCGGCGTGGCCCATATGTGTGGACACGACGCGCATGCCACCATGCTGCTGTGCGCGGCCAAAATTTTGAACGACAACAGGGACCGGCTGAACGGGACGGTAATCGCCTGCTTTGAGCGCGGGGAGGAGGCCACCGGAAACGTCCGCAACATCCTCGCATATATTCAGCAGAACAACATCCATATTGACGCATGCTTCGGCATCCACATCATGACCTATGCGGATGCGGGCGACATTACCATCGCCCACAAGGTGGCGGCCTCCGGCCTGCTGGGCTTTGAAATTTCCATCAAGGGGAAAGGCGGACACGGTTCCAGACCGGACATTGCCAACAATCCCATCGACTGTTTCACCGCCATCTACAACGCGCTCAGCCACGCCCGCTCCCGGGAGGTGAACCCCTACGGCACGTTCAGCTACTCCATCGGGCTGTTGACCGGCGGGACCAAGACCAATGTCATCCCGGACGAAATCCGCTTCGGCGGCACCGCCCGTTTCTTTGACGAGGAGCATGACGGCATGAACTTCAAGCGCGCGCTGTTCCGCATTGTGGACAATATCTGCGCCGCGTATGAATGCACGCCTGTTTACCACAACGTAACCGGCCCGCTGCCCGCCGTTGCAAACCAGGACTTCTGCGTGTCTGTGGCCGAGGAGGCTGCAGCGAAGGTGGTGGGCAGGGAGCACGTGAAAAACGTGCCGCCCATGATGGCAACGGACAGCTTTGCATATTTCACCAAGCTGTACCCCAGCTGCTACCTCATTGTGGGGTGCCGCAATAAGGAGAAGGGGATTTTTGCCGACCATCACCATCCCAGCTTTGACCTGGATGAGGACGCCATGTTTAACGGTATTGGCGCCTATGCCTCCATTGCGGAGACATTTTTAAGCACGGACGGCGACCTGAGTTACGAGCCCTTTACCGGCACGCTGGAGGAGCTGTTCGCAAACTTCCCGAAGGTGGAATAGATTTTATGACAAATTTTCTGCTGCGGCATTTTGTGAAGGATTATGAAAACACAAAGGACAACGCTGTGCGCGAGCGGTACGGCTATCTGTCCAGCGCGGTGGGCCTTGTGTGCAACCTGCTGCTGTTTGTCGTGAAGCTGATAATGGGCACGCTGACCGGCTCTATTGCCATCACGGCGGACGCCTTCAACAACCTGTCCGACATGGGCTCCTGCACGGTGACATTTGTGGGCTTTCGCATGGCTTCGCGCCCGGCGGATGAAGACCACCCCTTCGGACACGGACGGATTGAGTATATCAGCGGGCTGATTATCTCCTTCTTCATTATGCTGGTAGGGGTGGAGATCGTCAAATCCTCCATTGATAAGATTTTTGCACCGGAACCGGTGGAGTTCAGCTTTGTCGCACTGGCGGCGCTGCTGGTGTCCATCGGCGTGAAGCTTTGGATGGGCCGCTTTAACGGGGTTTTGGGCAGGCGGATCGACTCCGCCGCCATGCGTGCCTCCGCCACCGACAGTATCAGCGACTGTGTGTCCACCGGGGCGACAGCACTTGGGCTTGTGCTGTCGCTGTGGCTGCCCTTCTCCATTGACGGGTATTTGGGCGTGGCTGTGGGCTGCTTTGTGCTGTACTCCGGCTTCGGTATTGCAAAGGACACGGTGGGGCAGTTGCTGGGCGGCCGCCCGGATCCCGAGCTGGTGCATGCGGCAACGGATATCCTGATGTCCTACGGCATTGTGCAGGGTGTGCACGACCTGATTATTCACAGCTATGGCCCCGGGCGCGCAATGGGTTCTGCCCATGTGGAGATACCGGAAAATTACAACCTTTTAAAGGCGCACGACATCATCGACAATGCGGAGAAGGAGATTCAAAGCAAACTCCATATGCCCTTTACCATCCACCTTGACCCCGTCGCCACCGACTCGCCGGAGGTAAACAGTATGCGTCTTGAGGTGGAGCGGATTGTTGCAGAGGTGTCGCCCAAACTCAGCATACACGATTTTCGTATGGTGGTGGGGGACACCCACACCAACTTGATTTTCGATGTGCTGGTTCCCTTTGACTGCACCGAGAAGAACGTAACGCTGAAAAAACGCATTGATGAAAAGGTTTCACAGCTGGGCGAACATTATTTCACGGTCATTACCTTTGACCGCAGTTACACATAAATTGGGAATATTGTTAAAATCAAACCACGGCACAGAACATTCTGTGCCGTGGTTTTTTAATTAGCCTTTTACTTTTTTCAGCACCCGGATGTCCTCGCCGAAAAAACGCAGGCAGGTGTAGCCCCCGAAAATTCGGGAGGAGACCCGCTGACCGTACCGCTCGGCAAAGTCGTCAAGGCTGTAGTTGGTGGTGATGATTGTGGGCCGCCTGCAGTTAAGGCGGGAGTTGATGATGTTGTAAAATGCCGACTGGGTGAAGGAAGTGGAAAACTCCGTGCCCACATCGTCCAGAATCAGCAGTTCTGCTTCCAGAAGCTGACGCATGGTGTCCTCCTCCGCTCCGGAGGAGAAGCGCTCGCGCTCCATCTCATTTAAAAAGTTCTGCCATGAGCCGTACAGTACCAGCCGCCCTTTGTCAATCCCTTCCTTGGCAATGGCAAGGGACAGGTGGGTTTTGCCAAGGCCGGTGGGCCCGGTTAGCAGCAGATTGGGGGAGTCGCCGGACAGGTGCTGCGCATACTGCACGCAGTAGTCCAGCAGTTTTTTCATCCGTTCCCTCGGCACAATGCCGTTTTTGTCCGGCACATCGGCGTAGTAGTCAAGCCGGAAGCTGGAAAAGCTGCACAGCGACAGGGGGGACAGGCCGCTCAGCCGTTGGTACTGGGCGCTTTTCACAGCCGCCTCAAGACACCGGCAGCGGGTACCGTCCGGCAGAAAACCGGTGTCGCCGCAAAGCGGGCAGTCAAACTTCGGCTGAAGATAGTCGGCGGGCAGACCCAACTCCTTGAGGATGGCGCCCCGTTCCTCCTTCAGCGCCTCCATGCGAAGGCGAAGCCCCTCGATGGCCTCCTTCACCTTGTCGGGGGAGAGAAAGATGCTTTTGCCCACAGCGCTTCCCGTGGCGGCAATCTCCCGCTCAATCTCTGCAAGCCGCGGGACGGAGGCGTACAGCTCGTCCTTTTTTTCCTGCGCTTCCCGCAGGTGGGACAGGCGTCGCAGCTCCAGCTGCTTTTTGGCCTCCCTTACCATGCTTTCTCCACTCATTTTGCCGCTCCTTTCCCATACTCCGGAATATCCATCAGTTCCAATTCCCGCACCTTGTTCATGTCGATGCTGCTCTCCGTCCGGTAATGGACTGCGTCTGCCTTGCCGGCTGTCGCCGGTTTTTTGTCCAGCCGCTCAAGATCGGAAGGCGCGCGCACACCCTTGCGGAACCAGTCGGCCAGAATACCGTTGATGTAGGAGAAGCGCAGCGTTCCCTTGCTGTCAATGGCCCTGTCGTAGGCCAGCTTAATCAATTCGTCCGAAAAGGCATAATCCATGACCCAGATGCGGATATAATCCTTCTCCTTCGGCGTCAGTGCCCGGCCTGCAATGCCAAACAGGCGGCTGATTCGGCCCTGAGCCTCGTGCAATGCCATGTGTTCACTGATGTAGCGCTCGGCCTTGTCCACACTGGTCACGCCGGTATCGGCCCAGGACAGCAGCAGCTTTTCGGCTGCGCGCACCGTGGGCTTGCCGACACTGCGGCAGTATTCCACCGCCATCAGGATCACGGCGCAGCTTAACCCGACATAGTCATGCAGGTAGACAAGGGTGCTGACCTGGGACGCGCTTAACGGCCGGTCAAGCAGCTTTTCCGCCTCAGGAATCAAGAAGCTTAACGATTTGCTTTCCTCCAGCCGACGGGCAACCTCACGCCGGTCGGGGTGGGGGGCCGTGGCGGAAAGCAGCGTCACCCTGTCGGACAGGGGGAATTCCTTTTGCGCCGGCTTTTCCACCTGCTGTACAGCAGGCTCCTCCGGCACCGGTTCGGCCTGCCTGTCGGACGGGGACACCGTGCCCTTATCGGGGGCCTTTTCCAGGATGCCCGCATCCTTCCAGTACAGCAGTGCGTCCGCGCATTCCTCCTCGGTCAGGCCCAGCTCCTTTGCAAGCGCTGCACAGGAAAACATGGTCCCGCTTCGGCGCAGCAGGAACAGCAGCGCCCGCAATGCGCTGTCCGGGGCCAGCTTCAGGTGCTCGTCCACAACGTTACAGGGCACGGCAAATACCTGGTTCCATGCACCGGCCTTAATTCCAAATTCCATACTGCGATTCCACCCATCCAAATTGCTGGTATCTATTATAGCATATTTGCCGCGCTTCACGGCAACTTTTTTCTGCTTGAAAAAAACGGGAAAACAGGCTATGATAATAGCGGTAATTTACTGTTAAAAGGAAGGGGGGCGGTCCTTTGGCAGCGGACCTGCATGCACATACCTATTTTTCCGACGCGGCGGACAGCCCGCAGACGCTGGTTAAGCTGGCGCTGGAAAGGGGCCTGACCACGCTTGCCGTCACGGACCACGACACGTTTGAAGGGAACAAACGCGCCCGGGAACTGGCGGAGGGGACAGGCCTTACCATTGTACCGGGCGTGGAGGTATCCACGTATGATTACCAGCGCGGGCATAAAGCGCACCTGCTGGTGTATTATCCGAAGCACACGGAAGTTTTGCAGATGTATTTTGACTTCGTGGGGGAGAAGCGCCGCCGCGCCGGTGAAATCATGGCGGAGCGCGCAGTCAAGCGGTACGGCCTGCGCTTCCGGGACATTGACGAGTATGCGCGCCACAGCGGTGTCATTTTCAAGCAGCACATCATGGCTGCCATGATGGACGACGGGCAGGCAGACGGGATCTACGGCAAGAAGTATGAGGAATTGTTCGGGGAAAACGGCACCTGCATTGAACCGATTCTCCATACGGAGACGCGGGAAATCATTACCGAGTGCCGGCGCAGCGGCGGTACGGTGGTTATGGCCCACCCGGGCACATACCACGGGGTGCCGCTGATGAAAGAACTGGCGGAGAAAGGCCTGATTGACGGGATCGAGCTGCATCATCCGCGCAACCCCCCGGCCGTGATGGAAGAAATAAAAAAGACAGCCGCGCACTTCGGCCTGTTTATTACGGGCGGAAGCGATTATCACGGGGCATTCGACTCAAAGCCGACGCGCCTGGGTGATTTCACCGTGGACGACACGGTGGTGCGCCTGCTTGATAGAAAGGAAGGTTAACATGAAGCACAGCTACAAGCCGCAGGGTGTCTGCTCGCAGAAAATCACCTTTGATCTGACGGATGGGGTCTTGTCCGATGTCAGGGTGGAGGGCGGCTGCAACGGAAACCTGAAGGGGATTTGCGCCCTACTGGAGGGCATGAAGGCCCAGGATGTGGTCGACCGGTTTTCGGGCATCCGGTGCGGGTTTAAAAAGACGTCCTGCCCGGACCAGATTGCGCAGGCCATCAAAAAGGCACAGAACGGATAGAAGGCAAAGGGCGGGAGGAACGTTCCTCCCGCCCTTTTTTCCTACTGCCGGAAACTAGCAGCCGCAGCCGCAATCATTTCCACAGCCGCAGTTGTTGCTGTAGCCATTGCCACCGCAGCAGCACAGGATGAGGATGATGATGAGGATGATCCAGCAACAGGAATTGCCGCCAAAGAAGTTGTTACACATAGGGGATAGCCTCCTTTATCAATTTGCTTATTAGCATAGTATGTCGGGGGCGAGAAACTGGTTACAGATGAAAACGTAAAAACTTTAAGATATGAAAAGAAAGGCTTGCAGTTCCGTAAAAAAAGGGATATAATAAGCGGAGAGAATGGAGGGTATAAGGATGAACTTTATCGTGGAAACCTCTGCGCGTCATATCCATCTGACCGATGAGGCTGTTGAGATATTATTCGGCAAAGGCGCGAAGCTGACCCCCAAGAAGGATCTTTCCCAGCCCGGGCAGTACGCCTGTGAGGAGCGGCTGACCGTTGTAGGTCCGAAGAGGGAGCTGGCCGGCGTCAGTATTCTCGGCCCAACCCGTTCCGCCATTCAGGTCGAGCTGTCCTTAACCGATGCAAGAAGTATTGGTCTGGCGGTTCCCATCCGCGAATCCGGCGACCTCAAAGGCAGCGCAGGCTGCAAGCTAATCGGCCCCAAAGGGGAAATTGAAATTTCCGAGGGTGTCATCGCGGCAAAGCGCCACGTGCATGTACACACGTCCGATGCGGAGAAGCTGGGTGTGAAGGATAAGGAAATTGTACAAGTGAAAATCAGCACCCCCGAGCGGTCCCTTGTGTTCGGCGATGTGGTGATCAGGGTCAAAGACTCGTACGCCACGGCAATGCATATCGACACCGATGAGTCCAACGCGGCTGCGGCGTCCGGCACGGTCATGGGCGAAATTGTCAGGTAATCAGGTATCTTTGTAGCAAACAAAAAAACCGCCTGCCAAGGGCGGTTTTTTATTATACTTTTTAAGAAAGGAGGCACAGATATGGAAATTATTATCTATAAAGTGGACGGCATACTGGACGCAGACAGCGCTTCGCGCGCATACGACAGACTGATTTCCATGTCCGGCGTCGAGTCGGTCTATGTGGACCGTGCGGACAGAAGTATCAAGGTCACGCTGGAGGGTGCAACTCCCGGAGAGGTGCGCGCCGCCATTGAAAAGCTCGGCTATATCATTGAGTCAGAAAGTCATTGAGTTTTCGGACTGTTTGTTGTATAATAAATGCCGGAGCAAATTTGAACAAAAGAATGAAGCTATGTACTGAGCCATGCGGGTGTGCGGGCCCTGTGCGACGAGGTGCCGTGAACCATGTCAGGCGGGGAACCGAGCAGCATTAAGCGGATACTTTCGGGCGCCGCAGCAAGCCTGTACGTCCGCGTGACCCAGTACATAGCTGCTTTTTTATATGGGGGTGTACGGATGCAGAAGGCGCTTTACCGGGAGTATCGCCCGGCGACTTTTTCCGACGTGGTCGGACAGGAATATGTGGTGGCAACCCTGCGCAATCAGCTGCGTACGGGAAAGCTGTCCCACGCCTATCTGTTCACCGGCTCCCGTGGAACGGGAAAGACCTCCATTGCCAAAATTGTGGCCAAGGCGGCCAACTGTGAAAACCTTCAGGACGGGGAGCCGTGCCTTTCCTGCGAAGTGTGCCGCGGTATTGAGGATGGCAGCATCCTTGACGTGACGGAGATTGACGCGGCCAGCAACAACGGTGTGGACAACATCCGGGAACTGCGGGACGAGGCATTCTTTGCCCCGGTGCGCGGCAGATACCGTGTCTACATTATTGACGAGGTGCACATGCTGTCCACCTCGGCGTTTAACGCGCTGCTGAAAATTATGGAGGAGCCGCCGGAGCATGTGCTGTTTATCCTCGCCACCACCGAGGTGCACAAAGTGCCGGCAACCATCCTGTCACGCTGCCAGCGCTTCGATTTCCGACGCATCCGGCCGGAGGAGATTGCAGGCCGGATTGAGCAGATTGCTGAAAAGGAACAGTTTGCGATTGAGCCGCAGGCGGCCCTGCTGATCGGCCGTGTGGCAGACGGCAGCGTGCGGGACGCATTGTCTATAACGGACAGCTGTTTGAGCTACGGCGGTGACATCACGGAACAGCTGGTCAGGGAACGGCTCGGCATTGCGGACAAAAGCTATTTGTACGCCCTTTGCGAGGCGGTTCTGCGTGAGGACAGTGCCGAAGCGCTGCGCATTGTGGGGGAGTTGTACGCGGGCTCGAAGGACATGCTGCGGCTCAGCAGCGAGCTGATGGGATTTTACCGCGATCTGCTTGTGGTGAAAACAGGCGGCGGAGAGGGCGAGCTTTCCACCGCAGACGACTTGGAACGGCTGAAAAGCCTGGCGGACGGCATGGGCCTCGGCCAGCTAACCTACAGCCTGACACTGCTAAGCCAGCTTGCAAGCTTCCCGGGCGCCAATCCGCGCATGCAGTTGGAACTGACGCTGATAAAGCTGTGCAAACCGGAGCTGGACGGTTCGGCCGAGGCGCTGCTTCGGCGGCTTGAACGGCTGGAAAAGGGCGTTCCGGTACGGACGGCAGAGCCCACCCGCGGGGTACCGGCGCATCCGGAACAGGGGAAAAAGGCGGCACCGCCCTCCCCGGCAGGGGAGTCCGTCCCGGAGGAAGCGGTGCGAACGCCGCCCCCCGGCCGTGCACAGCCGACGCCGGCCGACGGACAGGAGCAGGCCTTTGACCTGTGGCCGGAGGTGCTGGAGAAACTGAAGGCTTTAAACGGGCCGCTGTTTGGCGCACTCGCCTCCTCCCGTGCATATATTCAGGGGGAACGGGTGCTTATCGACTGTGACAACCCGCTGTTTCTGGAACTGGTGCGCAACAGCGAGCAGGCCAAAACCTCCCTACGCCGGGCCATCGAAATGGTCACAGGGAAGGTGTACGGCCTGTCCCCCTACCGACGCACGCAGCAGCGAAAACCGACAGAACAGGCTGACCCGTTGGACGCGTTTACAAAAAGGGCCGAGGACATCGGCGTGGATATTAAAGTAGAGAAATAACGGAGGAGAAGTTATGAAAGCAAGATTACCCGCAGGTTACGGAGGCGGCGCCTCCAACATGAACGCCATGCTTAAGCAGGCCCAGAAAATGCAGGAGGAGATGGCGCGCGTTCAGGCGGAGCTGGAAGAACGGGAATTCACAGCCAAGGCGGGCGGCGGCGCGGTAGAGGCTGTCGTGACCGGTGCCAAGGTGCTGAAAGATCTGCATATCGACCCGGAGGTTGTGGATCCGGAGGATGTGGAGATGCTTCAGGACCTGGTCATTGCCGCAGTGAATGAGGCCATGAAAAATGCCGAGGATGCAAGCGCCGCTGAGATGGGTAAAATCACAGGCGGAATGGGCATCCCGGGGATGTAATACATGGGGTACAGTGTTGCGCCGCTGGAGCGGCTGGTGGATCAATTTGAACGGCTGCCGGGAATCGGCAGAAAAACTGCGCAGCGGCTGGCATACTATGTATTGTCCCAGCCGGCGGATTATGCCGCCGGTTTTGCAAACGCGCTGAAAGAGGCAAAGGAAAAGGTGCACAACTGCAGCGTATGTTATAATTTCACGGACAGTGACGTGTGCCCCATCTGCAGCGATGTCAAGCGGGACAGAAGTACCATCTGTGTGGTGGAAAGCCCCAAGGATGTGGCTGCGTTTGAGCGGACGAGGGAGTATAACGGGCTGTACCATGTGCTGCACGGGTTGATTTCCCCTATCGACGGGGTAGGGCCCGATCAGCTGTATATTAAAGAACTGCTGCACCGTCTTTCCGGGGACGGGGTGAAGGAGGTCATTATGGCCACCAATCCCACCACCGAGGGGGAGGCGACTGCCATGTACATCGGCCGTCTGCTTAAACCGCTGGGGGTAAAGGTCACCAGGCTGGCCTATGGCATTCCCGTGGGCGGTAATTTGGAATTTGCAGACGAGGTGACGTTGTACCGCGCCCTGCAGGGCAGAAGCGAACTGTAGGGGCAGTGCGGAAAACATTCTGCTGAAGGAGGTGACACACCCGTGGCGGATAGCATAAAAATTATTGCAAACAATAAAAAAGCGTATCATGACTATTTCGTCGAGGAGACATATGAGGCGGGAATCGCCCTGGTTGGAACAGAAGTAAAATCTCTCCGTCAGGGCGGCGTCAACCTCAAAGATGCGTGGTGCGATATCAGTGATGGGGAACTGTTTGTCAAAGGCATGCATATCAGCCCGTATGAGAAGGGGAATATTTTTAACCGGGATCCCATGCGGGTACGCAAGCTGCTGATGCACAAGCGGGAGATCAGCCGCCTGCTCGGCACAGTAAAGCAGGACGGCCTGACGTTGATTCCGCTGAAGCTGTACTTTAAGCATTCCATGGTCAAACTAGAGCTGGGCCTGTGCCGCGGCAAAAAGCTGTATGACAAGCGCGCCGACGCAGCAAAGAAGGATGCAAAGCGCCAGATAGAGCGTACCATGAAATCCATGGACCGCGGCTAAGCGGTCTTTTTATGGGGGCGTAAAGGTTTCGACGGGGAACAAAAAACACGATAAGCGAGTAGAGCCGCGGATCCTCTTTAAACCGCATTTTAAAATTAAACGCAGATAACAATAAGTTAGCTGTCGCTGCTTAAGTTAAGCAGCCATCCGACCCGGGAGCACCACGGCCCGGCAAGGGTGTCATTTTAGTGGTCAACTCGGCACGGAGCGCGCCGCCTGTGCCCCGTATTAGGCGCTACCGACCTGTACAGTCTGTCTGCTGACGGTACGGCTGGGGAATCTAAAAGAACAGACTGCACTCGGAGAAAGTCGTGCGGACGGTTTTTCGGACGCGGGTTCGATTCCCGCCGCCTCCACCAAGTAGGGTTGACAAAAAAGATGTCAACCCTTTTTTCCTTAGTATTCATGCGGGTTTGCGGGCTTTTTGGAGTAAAAAACGGAAAACCGTTTTACCGTAGATGTCCAACCTAAAAACCGCAGACAGAACCGTAAAAGCGGGGCCTCCGCCTGAGAAAATCAGGCGGAGGCCCCGCTTTTTTGCATTTTACGACTTTTTCCAGATAAGCGGAAACGCCAGACGTTGTGTTTTAGTCAAAATCTGGGTACCAGGCGGAAGAATCCTCGCTCCCTTCTGCGGGGCTGGAACCACTGTGCTGGCTGCCAAACTGGAGGGATATGAAGCCGTAGGCATCGAAGTAACCGACGCCTATTACAAATTAGGCTCCGACCGGGTACGCTTTGCATTGAACAGTAGGCAAGAAATTACTTGATATTTGTATGAAATATATAATAAATTATCCGCCCGCTTGCTCTCTCTTTCACAAGAAAACACACTTGGCTCACCTGTTCGCGCCCAAACACCCTCACGATAGCTCGCTGTCACTACAAATTTTATGCGGGGTGCTAAGAGAGGCAAGAACCCTTTAAAAACATGGGGGATTTGAACCCATAATAAGCCATTGGGAACACAGCGTTTATACTGTTTACTGTGCATTTTCTGTGATTATCGTGCTGTTTGTGCCTCCATTTTGCAGTTTGAATTTGGAGGATACGTTTATGAATGTTCATGTGGTGTTGTTTTGTAAAGAGTTGCAGTATGCCCTGCGGCCGGCCCTTAGCCGTCCTGCTTTTCTTCATTGCCCAAAAGCCAGTCTACCGAAACACCGAGCACCTTTGCAAACACCTTTAACTCAAAGTCGGCGACGAAACGGGTGCCGATCTCAATCCGGCTTATGCTGTCGCGTTCCATGTTGATGCCGTTGACCTGAATCTGCGCCGCCAGATCCTCCTGCCGCAGCCGTTTTATGACGCGCGCCTGGCGAAGCCGCTCCCCGCAAATATTCTTCTTACCGTGGTAATCATAAATTTTCACTGCTGTTTTCCTCTTCCGTTCGATTCCTTTCATGCGGTTATTTGCTAATATTCCACATTATTCTTGACTTTAGCACACCATATCCTTATAATTGTGTTAAAGGTCAGAATGAGGAAAATCGGAAGGTTTTCACATGAAAAAGGCGAAAACGCCGGAAACGGATCCGGCGTTGGAGTATCAGGACGATCTGTTAAAAGGAGGAAGTAAAATGAAAAAGAAAAGAAGCGTCTGCCTGTTGATTGCCGCAATTCTCGTCGTGATTTATGCGATCTATATCGTGTCGTATTTCTTCGGCGCCAACATATCCGCAGGCAGCACCGCAGAGGCCATCGGCACGGGGATTGCCACCGCGATGGTTACGCCGCACCTCATCTGCATTGTGCTGGCGGTTATCTTCAACGTGCTCGGCTGGTTCATGAACAAGCGGGCCTTTGCTTTAACAGCCGGTATCCTGTACGCCGTGGGCGCCGTGATGTTCCTCATGTACGCGCCCTTTGTCCTTGTACAGATGATTTTGGCGTTTGTGGGATTTGCCCGACTGAAAACCTTAACCGCGGAAACGGCGGGGCAGTAAGTAATGAAGTACCGCAGAAGCACCTGCCTGCTGATAGCGGCGATAGTGGGCTTTGTCTATTCGTTCTACATCATGTGGTATGTCGTCCATGACAACGCAGTGGCGGCCCAGTCGGGAGAGACCGCCTACGCTTTGGGCATTGCGATGGGAACCGTTCTGCTTTTGCCCCACATGATTCTCTCCGTTGTTGCAGACATGTTCAACATCGTCGGATGGGCGGCAAACAGCCGGGGGCTCGCTTTGACGGGCGCCATCCTGTACTCGCTGGCAGCGGCCGAATTCCCCCTTTACATCCCGCTTGTCCTTGTGCAGCTGGTTCTGTCATACGTGGGGTTCGTTCGGTTAAAAGGCATCCGCCTGCACAACAAAAAAGTGATGGAATTACAGACCTCGCAATAAAAAAGCGGGACGCTTCAAGAGAAGCGTCCCGCTTTTTTCTGCCCATTCGTCTTTTCCGAAAAGCGGTCTGACCGCCTCGTACTCGCCGGTGCCGCGCTTTGATACAGAGCGCTTTTATCAGGAGCGCTCCGCCTGTACGGGGCACCCAAAAGATGAAAGGAATGGCTGCGTTTCATAATTTACCTTGATTTTACAAGAATTTAACGTGCTTATGATTTCGGCTTGACATAAAAAACCGTATTATGATAATGGTGTACTGGAATGAGACGAACCGAAAATTATCGTATATCGACCCCGGTTTTGGAAAACAGGGGCCGTATTTCTATATATGGGAGGGAATCTGCTGCATGAACGATGAACATAACATCATCCAGCAGGTCTACGAGGCAAAGGAAGATGTGCAGGCGGCGGATCGGCTGATCGGTGCATATCTGCCCTTCATCAAGGCGGAAACGGCGAAATTCCTCAAACGCCCGCCCATTGAAGGCCATGACGATGAACTGAGCATCGCCATGATCGCTTTTCATGAGGCAATTGGCGGGTACTCCCGTATCCGGGGGAGTTTCCTTAAGTATGCAGCTATGCTGATTAGAAGCCGCCTGATTGATTACAGCCGCAGGGAGCAGCGGCACAGCCGCATCATCTCGCTGGATGCGCCGGCAGGGGAAGAAGACACAACCCTGGGAGAGACACTGGCAGATGGCAAAGATCTTCATGAAGAAAAGGCAACAAGGGATGCGACCCGTGCAGAAATCGAGGAGCTGACCCGGCAGATGCAAGCATTCGACGTCAGCCTCAGCGATGTGGCAGACAACTGTCCCAAGCAGCAGCGAACGTTGGATGCCTGCAGGAAGGCCTTACAGTATGCCAGGGAAAACCCGCAACTGTTGGATGACCTTCTGCGCACCAAAAAGCTGCCCATTGGTCAGCTGACAGCTGGCAGCGGCGTGGAACGTAAGACGCTGGAACGGCACCGGAAATATATGGTGGCCCTGCTGCTGATTTATACCAACGGGTACGACATCATCCGCGGGCATTTGAAACAGGTGATGAAAGGAGTGGCAGCACGATGAGTTATCTGGTTATGGAATGCCACCCTAGCTATGCTGTCCTTCTGGACGAAGAGGGACGCTTTTTGAAAGCGGCCAATCTTCGATATGAAATCGGGCAGAGGGTGTATAACCCGGTGCTGATGAAGAAAACGCCGGAAATACAACGAGATACCATCCGGTGGCTCAGCAGCGGCATTGCGGCAATCGCCGCCTGCTTGCTGTTGTTCTTTGGCATCAGTTATTACCAGAACGACAGCCAGCCCTACTCCTTCATATATCTGACCATCAACCCGGAAGTGCAGATGGCCCTCAACCGGCAGGGCACGGTTGTAGGGCTGACGGGGACAAATGAAGATGGGGAAACGCTTCTGGAGGGCTATGACGGAAAAGGAAAAGACAAAGTAACGGTTGCCAATGAACTGATCGACCGTGCCATTGAAATGGGCTTCCTATCGGAAGGTGGACAGGTTTCCTTCTCCATCGATTCCCCGGACGACGCCCTGTTCCAGGAGTATGGGACGGAGCTCCGTACCAGGGTGACGGAGCATCTGGACGGACGGATCACCGTCACCATCGAAGTTTTCAACTACAAAAATGGGCCGGTGGAAGAAGAAACGGAGAGCAGCTCGTCATCAGCGTCCTCCCAGCAAACTACTTCCCAGCCGGTGGCTCCGCCGCCCTCTTCCTCCGAGACGCCGACAACGCCGTCGGATTCCATCGACTACAACGATACGGATTACGGGCAGGGCAGCGATGGCGTGACCAATTATGCGCCACCTGCCAGCAGCACAGCGCCGCCTGCGGATACGGACTATGGCCCCGGAAGCGACGGCGCTACCGACTATACCAACGGTGCAACCGATTATGTCCCGGACGACAACAATGACGCCGGCGACAGCGTCTACAACGAGGATGACGATTCGGACGAGGACAATGAAGTGGATGATGATTAAATTTTTCAGGATAATTTTCCAACCCACCCCGGTTTTTAAAACTTGCCTCCGTAATCTATGGATATAAGGCAAAACAAAAGCCGAAAACAAGCGAAAAAACCGAAAGGAGCAATCACAATGAATATGAGAAGAAAAATTTTTGCAGCGGTCTCTTCCCTGGCTGTCGCTTCGGCAGTCCTTCTGGCCGGATGCGGGGCGCCGGCACAGGAAGGAACGGCGCTGAAGGAGACCGGTACCCTCACCCTGAGCGTTAATCCGGAAATCCAAATCGAATATAACAAGGACGGCAAAGTCACCGCCCTGACCGGCCGGAACGAAGACGGCAAAGGCATCGTGGAGGTTTATCCGGACTATATCGGCAAAAGCTGTGACGAGGTTTTAAAGGATCTGATCGTCGAAATCCATGAAGCCGGTTTTTTTGTGGATGACATCGACGGCAACAAAAAGAATATCGTCCTGCAGCTGGAGCCTGGCTCGGTGCTTCCCAGCGACGATTTTCTGGCGGATATGAGCGCCAGCACCCAGGAAGCAGTAAAAGGGCTGAGCCTTTCTTCCGGCATTGTAACCATTGACGACGATGATTATGATCCGGCCTATGCCAAAGATGGAAAGCCGTCCCCCTATATCACATTGGAGAAAGCACAGGAGATTGCGCTGACCCAGGCCAACGTCAATGCATCGGACGCGGTATTTGACGATAAGGAATTCGATCATGATGACGGGACTCCGGTTTTTGAGCTGGAATTCACTGCCAATGGAAATGAGTATGAATATGATATCCATGCCGTGACGGGAAAAGTCATGAAGGCAGGGCACAAAAGCCTTGGCGCGCAAAGCGGAACCCAGCCCCCTGCCAGCGGCGCTGCCGATTATAACGACACGGATTACGGCCCCAACAATGACGGCGTCACCGACTACAACGACACGGACTATGGTCCCAACAATGACGGTGTCACCGACTACAACGACACGGATTATGGCCCTAACAATGACGGCGTCACTGACTACAACGACACGGATTATGGTCCCAACAATGACGGAGTCACCGACTACAACGACACGGACTACGGTCCTAACAACGATGGTGTCACCGATTACAATGACACCAACTATGGCGATACCAATTACGATGACGGCGGCAGCGCCTACAGCAATGACGACAACGGGGATTCCGGCTATGACGATTGAGCCGTTTAAGGCCATTTCCCTTCGGCACGAGCTGAAGCACCAGATCAACCTGCGGGAAGATCTGGTGCTTTCCCAAAGGCTTCGGAAGCTGTTTGCCCACGACAAAAATGCCGGCCCAAACGGTACATACCGGGTGACCAGCTTATACTTTGACACACCCTACGACAGCGCCCTCCGGGAGAAAATCGACGGGGTAAACCGGCGGGAGAAATTCCGCCTGCGGTATTACGGGACGGAAACCTCCTTTATCCGGCTGGAAAAAAAGTACAAGATAGGCGGGCTGTGCGGCAAGTGCAGCACCCGAATGACGCCGGAACAGGTAGAGGAACTGCTTTCCGGCAATGTCGGATTCCTGCTGGACTCCGGTGAGCCGCTTTTCATCGAGCTTTACAGCAAAATCAAGGGGAAGGGGCTGCGGCCCAGGACCCTTGTCCGTTACGACCGGGAGGCTTTTCTCTATGCGCCGGGCAACGTGCGGATTACCCTGGACCGGGATATCTGCACCGGTCTTGGCAGTGTAGAGTTTCTAAATCCGAAGATCTTTTATCTGCGCGCCATGGAGCCCGGTACGGTGCTGGAAGTCAAATACGGCGCATTTTTGCCGGAACTTGTCCGCATGGCGGTACAGGTACCCGGAAGGCAGGCTGCGGCCTGCTCCAAATACGCCTTATGCCGGCGGTTTGATTAAGAAAATAGGGGAGGGGCTGCAATGACCTTTCAGGATATTTTTAAATCCAGCTTTTTGGAGAACATGACCAGCATTTCCATATTGGACATGGTGATCGCTCTGGCTTTGGCCTTCCTGCTGGGCCTGTTTATCTTTTTTATCTATAAGAAAAGTTACAGCGGCGTGATGTACTCCGCGAGTTTCGGCGCAACGCTGATCGCTTTGTCTCTTATTACAACCCTGCTGATTATGACAGTGGTGAGCAATGTCGTGCTGTCCCTGGGCATGGTGGGCGCCCTGTCCATCGTCCGGTTCCGCACAGCCATTAAGGAACCCATGGACATCGCTTTTCTGTTCTGGGCTATTGCGGTGGGTATTGTGCTGGCAGCCGGGCTGATTCCGCTGGCGGTATTCGGCAGTATCTTCATTGGGGTGGTGCTGTTTGCCTTCTCCAAAAAGAAGACGGTGGATTCCCCCTATATCCTGGTGGTGCACTGCGAAAACAGTGAGATAGAAGAGCAGACGCGGATTTTTGTCAAATCCCAGGTCAGACGGCTAAACCTGAAAAGCAAAAGTGTGGACGGCGGCTGCGTGGAACTGAATTACGAAGTCCGTTTGAAGGAGGACAGCAGCGCCTTTGTCAACGAACTGGAGGCCATGCCGGGCGTCTCCCGGGTGGTGCTGGTCTCCTACAACGGCGACTATATGGGATAGGGCGATGGCAAAGCATAAATACATCGACCGAATATGTGTCGCAGCGGCGGCTCTGGCAGCCCTGCTCACCCTGTTGCTGATGTTCGGAGAACAACTGGGGATTTCCAAGGCCAGCGCCAATCCGGAATATGTTTCCCGGCTGTTTGATGACAGCCGGATGCACACCATTGATATTCAAATTGCAGACTGGGGCGCTTTTGTTGAGGAGGCAGAAAACGAAGAATATGTGGCCTGCACCGTCGAAATCGACGGAGAGGAGTTCCATCATATCGGGCTGCGGGCCAAGGGCAACAACTCCCTCCGGCTGACGGAGGAATACGGGCTGTCCCGCTACAGCCTCAAGCTGGAATTCGACCAGTTCCTGGACGGCGGGAATTATTATGGACTGGACAAATTTTCCCTGGATGCTTCCTTTCAGGACAACAGCTACCTGAAAACCTACCTGGCCTACGACATGATGGCGTTTATGGGGGTGCCCGCGCCCCTTTGCAGCTATGCCTGGGTGACGGTCAACGGAGAGGACTGGGGCTTGTTCCTGGCGGTAGAGGAACCGGAGGAAGCCTTTGCCAGACGGAATTTCGGGAATGATCACGGGAAGCTGTACAAGCCGGATTACCGTTCCCTGA
>CAJFUF010000023.1 GCA_904420175.1 Candidatus Schneewindia gallinarum | reverse complement strand
GGTAGAAATCTTCTACCGCTTTATCGGCAAAATCGAATGACACATCTTGAAATATCCAACAATATCTTTAACTAAGGGAAACGGGGGATTCCACACCAAGCACCAAAAATTTGATACAGCTTTGCAACCTATTTCACCTTTCCCTTGATGAGCTTATGTCCGGCTGCAGTGTGGAAGGCCAACAGCGCTACAGAGTCAAAGCAGCCCCTCTCCTGCTGCTTGTCTCCGCTTTGTTCGTTGCAATTTTGTTTATAATTCTTGTATGCCAGGATCGGGCGCTGCCGGAACACCTTATTGGATATTCTGATGAAAGCACGGAAATTTTCGTCGCCGGGGCACCAATCGTCCTTTATCTAATTTTAGGACTTGTCTTTTTGGGACTGCTTGCTGTGGGGCTTTGGCTTCTAATAAAAGACAAAAACCAGAAAAGGAGACGGCCATGAAAAAATATATGGTTTTTGCCGCCGTACTGTGTCTGTGCCTTTTCATAAGCGCCTGCACTTCCCATGGGGATCGGGAAAGTGCGGAGTCGGGACAGAGACTTATCACCACACCGGTGACCGGCTGGCCCGAAAACGACTACACCCGTGAAATTGTCCAGCCGGAGTGCGGCACACCGGATTACACCGTTACAGATGAAAGCGGCAGCTTCTTCGCCGTATTTTTAAAGGATGTTACACGCCGTCAGGGGGAACAATATGTAACAGTTCTGCAATCGGATGGGTACGAGCTAGTTGCACAGGCCAATAACGATGCATCTGCTGGAATCCTGCTGGAAAAAGGCGGGGTTCATGTTCACATCAGTCTTTCGGAAAATGTTCTGGGAATCTATCTTACATTTGATGACAATAAAAAAGCTCCGGCCGGTAAAAATACCAGCCGGAGCTTTTTCGTCGTTCTGATTACGCTGTCAGACGGACAGCCTCCTTCACTGTGCGCACACGCCGGGCCGCACTTTTCGCAGTAAGTACCACGCTGACAAACATCAGCACAAGGCCTATTAACAGGGCCACCAGACCATTCATCCAAAGCAGCTCCCCTGCCATGCTTCCAGGGATGTCGGTAAATACATCCCAAAATCCGATGTAATAATAAGGGCTGAAGGTGCGGTAGACCTGCGCACTAAGACCGAACCAAAAGCAAAGCAGCATCAGCCCAGCGCAGATTCCCGCTGTCAGCCAGATGTCTGTGCGGCCCAGCGGTCCACGTTTGCTGCGCTGGTAGCCCAAAGCGGCAAAAACGCCAACCAGCACCCCTGCAGGCGCCGAAAAAACGCCAAAACACAACAGGACTGTCAGCACTGCCAACCCAGGCAAAGCCCCCACCAATGTGCCGGGCAGCCCGCTTCTGCGACGCTGTCCATCCTCCTGTACGGCGCTTCGTTGCATGTGCTGTGAAGCAAAACAATCCGGGCACAGCACACGGTAACCGCCGTCAATCCCGCAAACTGAAAGCGGAAGCGGGGCCCCACAGTCCATACAGCAGGCGGTGAAATTTATTTCATGCAGCAGGGTTGTCAGCGCATTTAAAAAATCATGAATGCCGGAGCTATCCAGCACAGGGGACATGCACATAAAACGCGCCTCCACACCGTGCGGCACTGTTTCCGCCCACAGCAGTGCAGGACTATGCTCCATATATTTGGAAAGAAATTCCCGCAGGCGGTCAGCCCCCTCCGCACTGCCTTCCGCTGGAAGGCGCACAAGATACTGGTTAACCGCGGACAGCTGCTGAACGCACAGGTAATAGCCATTCACCTGCCCGTAAGCACCGTTGCGGGCATGATCCTTCGACAGGCCCAAAGCAAGGGCGATACTGTCAATTCCCTTTTGTCTCATCCGTCCAGCTCCTTAATACATGTTCCTCAGACGCCGGATTCTCTCCTCAATAGGGGGATGAGTGGAAAACAGTGACGAGGCGTTTTTCAAAGGAAAATTGATGTACAGGCACTGCATTTGCTTCCCGCCCAGCGAATCCACCGCCTCTTTGGAATACTGTTGGCCGGACAGCTTTTCCAAAGCACTGGCAAGGCCGCCGGAATATCCGCACAGCCGGACAGCATAGGCATCTGCCGCAAACTCCCGTTTTCGAGAGATGCTCAGCTGGATTAAATTGGCAATCAACTGGGAAAACGGATAGACCAGAATGGCAAACAGCGTAACGATCAGCATAAATGCGCCCGCCTTGCCCTCAGAGTCGTTGTTGCTTCTGCTCCGCCTGCCATAGAAGCCCAAACGGGACAGGATGTAGCCCAGCATCACAATGATACTGACCATGGCAACCGCAAGCTGAGACAGCATAATATCCCTGTGGACAATGTGAGAAATTTCATGGGCAATAACCCCTTCCAGTTCCTGTTTGTCCATCATGGTAAGCAGGCCACGGGTCACACCGATAAATGCTGTTTTTTCATTCATCCCGCTGGCAAATGCATTGGGTACGTCGGACGGGACAATATAAACGTCTGGAACGCGGGACAGGCCTGCAGAAATGGCAAGCCCCTCCACCGTGTTGATGGCGCGCAGTTCTTCCGGATTGTTCCTGTCTGCTTTCTTTCCCTTTGTCATTGCAAGGATAGCGGCCTTTGCCGTGATAAACTGGACCGGGATGACAATCGCAGTCACAACGGCGCCCACCACAAGCCCCTGCCGGACATCGCCCAAAAAGTAGCCGATGGCCACACTGAACAGCAAAATAATGGCCGCCAGTATCAGCACAAGGAGAACGGACTTTATTTTGTTTTTTCTGACCTCATTAAATGTCAGCAGCGTTTCGTCCGCCATCTTACTTCAGATCCTTAATTCTCATGTTGTCGAAGTCTTCACGGCTCTGCTCCGGAATTTCATAGAACGTCTCATCCTTCATGCCGAACAGACGGGCAACAATAAGGCCGGGGAACACTGTAATGGCTGTGTTAAAGCTGGTCACAGCAACATTATAGCGGTTTCTTGAATAAGCAATTTTGTCCTCGCAGTCGGCAATTTCCGTCATCATCTGGCGGAAGGACTCGTTAGCGCCAAGCTGCGGATAATTTTCCGCCACCGCATAGAAAGAGTCCAGCAGTTTGTTGGCCTTCTCACTTTCCTTAATCCGCTCCTGCGGAGTGCCGCTGACAAGGCCGCTTCTGGCAGCAGTCAGCTTCTCCAGCAGTTCTCCCTCATAATCCGTCTGCATTTTGATGGTATCCACCAGGTTGGGCAGGATATTTCCTTTTCGTTTCAGCTGCACGTCAATAGATGACCATGCCTCTCCAATGTAGACTTTTTTGCGAATCAGCGAGTTGTAGGTCACAATGAACCAGATTACCAGAATGACAACAATTCCGCCGATAATCCAGGGAAGATATTCCATTATGTCCCCATCCTTTCGTTTTTTAGTGGTTTTATTTTAACATATTCACAGCCAACTCACAATAGCATACCAAAAAAGAACGGGCGGTAATCGCCCGTTCTTCTGCCATTTTATAGGTTTTTTACATATTTTTTAAATTTGGGCAGCATACCCACCTTGTCCGGAACATGCGGAGGCATCTGCAAAATATCGTGCCCGGGGAACTGGTTGGCCTCAATTAAAAGCGGGCCGTCCTCCGTCACCGCAACATCCCAGCCAATGTAACCGAGGGTTGGGATCCGCGCAGCTGCCTTCAGGCACAGCGCAACCGACTCCTTCCAAAAGGGAATGACGCTACCTGCAATGGGTGTACCGGTATAGGGGTGTGTCTCATAGTAACGACTTTGCTTGTCAAAGGCAGCATACTGGATCACTCCCTTTTCCGTATCAATAGGCGCCACCATCCCGCCGGAATTAAAGTTGTCCACAAAGTGACCATCGTTTCCGATGCGGATAAACGCATAGATTAGATGCGCCTCCCCCTCCGTATAGACGGTGACAATACGCAAGGTGTTCACCGACAGCGGATACAGCTTTGCAATATCCCTGTGCTGGATGATGCAGTCCTCCACAAGGCCTGCACCGGTTTCTTTCAAATGGGTGTACATTGCCTGCAGGCTTGTAAAGTCCTTTTTGTCAAGCTTCTCGATCCCTTTACCGCAGGTCGCATCCGAAGGTTTTGCAATAATGACGGAGCGTTCCGCCATAAACGCTTCAAACTCCGGTTGCGTCGCTGTGTCCATGTTCAGCCACTCCCGGTGGATAAGGTCGCCGAAGATCTCGTTAAACTTCCGTTTGTCCTCCACCAGATAGTAATCTTCTTTTTTATTCAGCAGGCTTACAAGACGGTTATTTATGCCCCTTGTGATGTAGGTGGCGCGCTGCTTACGGTTTAAGTTGTAAAATTCGGCAAGCTTATAGTCGCTGTAGCCGGCGCCGTATTTCACGCCACAGTGAATCATGTCAAAAAAGATATAGACGCGGTTTTTTCCGCTGCGCTCATGCACCGTGTCAATGGCACGGAACATGTTTTTTATGTCCATGTTCACAATGCGGCCCGCCAAATATTTTATATTCATTCTTTTGTATCCTGCTCCTTTTTGGACGGGATCTTGCCAAGAAGGTAAATGATGGCCGCAATGATAGCGACAACCGCAAAAATACCAAGCAACCCTTTCCCCATCAGTTCAAGGGAAAGCATAAAGTTGTTCATAATGTTTTCCGGCATAATATATCTTCTCCCCTTTCTAGGCAATCATGCCCGGCACCAGGCTCATAATGATGCCGCCTGCTAAAACAGAGGCAATCTGCCCGGATACGTTTGCGCCCACCGCGTGCATCAGCAGGTGGTTCTGGTTGTCCTCTTTCAGGGCCATTTTCTGTACCACGCGCGCCGCCATGGGGAATGCGGAAATACCCGCCGCACCAATCATGGGGTTCACTTTATTTTTGCAGAAAAGGTTTAAGAATTTAGCAAACAGGCACCCGCCAATCGTATCAAAGATAAACGCGATAAGGCCAAGTCCCATAATCATCAGTGTCTGCACATTGACGAAAGCATCCGCCTTCATGCTGAATGAGATGGTGATGCCCAGTAGCAGGGTTACCAGATTGGCAAGCACATTCTGCGCTGTGTCGGACAGGCGTTCCAACACGCCGCATTCCCGGATGAGGTTACCAAACATCAGGAAACCAATCAGCTGCACGGACATCGGCGCAACCAGTCCGGCGATAACCGTTACTAAAATGGGGAAAAGAATTTTCACTGTTTTGGAAACAGAACGCGGATTATAGGGCATCCGGATCATCCTGTCCTTCTTTGTGGTCACCAGCTTAATAGCCGCAGGCTGGATAATCGGAACCAGCGCCATATAGGAGTAGGCCGCCACTGCAATGGCACCAAAATACGGCGAACCGAAAATCTGTGCCACCAAAATGGAGGTGGGGCCGTCTGCCGCGCCGATAATACCGATGGAGGCAGCATCCCGCAGCGGGAAGCCCAGCAGTGTCGCCATGGACACGGTGAAGAAAATACCAAATTGGGCAGCAGCACCAAATAAAAACAGCTTTGGGTTACTCAGCAGCGGCCCAAAGTCAATCATCGCTCCGATACCAATGAACAGCAACAGCGGAAGTGCCTCGGACGCCTCGATTCCTACGTTAAATAACCATTCAATAATACCGTTTACTTCTCCTACCCCCGACATTGTCTGGTTCAAAACACCGGATAACGGAAGGTTGACCAGGATGGCTCCAAAGCCCATCGGCATCAGCAAAGCAGGCTCAAAATCCTTCTTGATAGCAAGAAAAATCAGCAGGCCGCCTATCAGCCACATAACAACCATCTGTGGGGTAATATTTTGGAAGCCTTCAATCAAAAACTCCATATTTTCCTCCTATTTTTTCTGTAATCTGGGTCTGCTACCCCTTATTATAATGGACAGGTTCGTCCTATGCAAGGGGGCTTTTTTCGTTTTTTATCCATTTGTGACGGAAACATAGAAATGTCTGTTGCGCGGCCCGTCAAACTCGCAAAAATAGATGCCCTGCCATATACCCAGCACCGGTTCCCCACCGTGCACAATCAGTGTAACGGAGGTACCAACACAGCTGGATTTTAAATGCGCGGCAGAGTTCCCCTCCATATGGCGGAATTCCGGCCTGTCTGGAAAGGTTTTGTCCAGCGCGAACAGCAGATCCCGCACCACGTCCGGGTCCGCATTTTCGTTGATTGTAATGCCGGAGGTGGTGTGTGGTGTGTAGACAATACAGGTTCCGTCCGTTATCCCGCTTTCCCGGATTGCCTGCTTTACCTTTTGCGTGACGTTTACAAACGCCTGGCTGGGTGTTTGCAGAGAGTATTCTTTCAAAAACATGCGTGTCCATCCCTTTCATAAACTGATTATCGTTCCAAGTATACCATAAAAACGGGCGGTGTGCCTGTTTCGTCACATTGCCAGAGAAAAAGGAGGGCACGTTGCCTGTGCCCTCCATAAAATTTTTTCTTTTTCGCATAACGGCCCGCGCCGGCATTTTTATGCAGCTTTCAGCAGGTTTTCCAGTGCCGCCAGCCTTACACACAGGCAAAACAGCTGCATGGCCGTCTCCAGTTCTTCCAAAGACGGGAAAGTCGGCGCAATGCGGATGTTGCTGTCCGACGGGTCTTTTCCATAGGGATAGGATGCACCTGCGGGTGTCATCACAACGCCTGCTTCCCTGCACAGCTGTACTGTCCGTTCCGCACATCCCTCCGGCGTGAAGAAGCTGACAAAGTATCCGCCGTTGGGCCGGTGATAGCGCCCGATTCCCCTGCTGACTAGCTCTTTATCCAGCATGTCGCATACAACATCAAATTTGGGGCGAATCAGCGCGGCATGTTTTTTCATATGCGCCCTGATGCCATCCATATTTTTGAAAAACCGTGCGTGACGCAGCTGGTTGATTTTGTCGTAGCAGATGGTCTGAAAGCCCATCAGGTTCTTCATGTACTCGAAATTTGCTTTGGACAGCCCCATGGCGCTGATTCCACCGCCCGGGAAGGTAATTTTTGAGGTGGAACAGAATGCGGCCACCATATCCTCGCTTCCCTGCTTGACACATTCATCGTACAGGTTTAGCAGGCTGTCCCCCTCCTCATGCAGATCATGAACTGCATAGGCGTTGTCCCACATAATCCGAAAATCCTTTGCCGCAGGACGCAGCGCTGCGATCCGGCGCACTGTCTCATCAGAATAGGTGATGCCGTCCGGGTTGGAGTACTTCGGAACGCACCACATTCCTTTTACCGACGGGTCCTTAACAAGCTCTTCCGCCCTGTCCATATCCGGACCGTTTGAAAGCATGGGCACCGGCACCAGCTCTATTCCAAAGGTCTCCGTCACCATAAAGTGCCGATCATAGCCGGGACAGGGGCACAAAAAGCGGATTTTCCCCTGCTTGGACCACGGCAACTCACCGGAAAAACCGTGGGTCATCCCCTTGGCAATAAAATCATACATCAGGTTCAGGCTGGAGGTTCCGCCGACAATAATCTGTTCTGCCGGCATTCCAAGAATATCCCCCATCAACCTGCGTGCCTCAGGGATTCCCTCCAAAAAGCCATAGTTTCTGGCATCAATACCGCCTTCACAAACAAAGTCCGAAACGGACAAGGGCATGTTCAGCATTTCCATACTCAGCTCCAGCTGATCCGTCCCCGGTTTTCCACGGGACATATCCAGCTTCAGGTGTTGCGCCTGATAAGCCTGATACTGAGCTGTCAGCTTCGCCTGTTCCGACACAAGCGAGGCCTTGTCAAGTTCTCCATAAAACATGAAAACAGCCTCCTACATTCATACTTTCCCTATTTTAATGCATGCGTTCAGCTTTTGCAAGATAAAAATTGGTATCCTGCAAAATTCTTTTGCAGGATACCCTATCTTATGCAATATTTCGTCTTATGGAGAATGATTTCAATTTTAAAAATTCAAGAATCAATACTCCGCAGAGCCGGTGGTACGCGGGAAAGGAATGGAGTCGCGGATGTTTCCAATTCCCGTCAGGTACATGACCATCCTTTCAAAGCCAAGGCCGAAGCCGCTGTGGACCACGGACCCAAACCGACGCAGATCAAGATACCAGTTGTAGTCCTCCTCTTTAAGGCCCAGCTCCTTCATCCGCTGAAGCAGCAGATCCAGGCGTTCCTCCCTCTGGCTGCCGCCAATAATTTCACCAATTCCGGGCACCAGCAGGTCCATTGCAGCCACCGTTTTCCCGTCGTCGTTCTGGCGCATGTAAAACGCCTTGATCTCCTTCGGATAATCCGTGACAAACAGAGGCTTTTTGAAAACCTCCTCCGTCAGGTAGCGCTCATGCTCAGTCTGCAGATCACAGCCCCAATATGGTGTAAAGTCAAACTGCTTTCCACTTTTCAGCAGCAGCTCCACCGCCTCGGTATAGCTGACTTTAGCAAAATCGGAATCCACAATGTGCTGCAGCCTGGGAAGAAGGCCCTTATCCACGAAATTGCCGAAAAACTCCATCTCTTCCGGGCAGGTCTCCATAACATAGCGAATGATGTACTTTATCATGTCCCGCGCCAGAACCATGTTGTCCTCCAGATCATAGAAGGCAGCCTCCGGCTCAATCATCCAGAACTCCGCCGCGTGGCGGGTGGTGTTGGAATTTTCAGCACGGAACGTGGGACCAAAAGTGTAAATCTTGCCGAGGCCCATGCACAGCGTCTCCCCCTGCAGCTGTCCGGACACCGTCAAAAATGTCCGCTTGCCGAAGAAGTCCTGCTTGTAGTCCACTTCCCCCGTCTCTGTCTTTGGGACATTATTTAAATCCAGCGTGGTGACTTCAAACATCTCCCCTGCGCCTTCGCAATCGCCCGTGGTAATAATGGGGGTGTTAACATAGTAGAAGCCACGGCTGTTAAAGAAATCATGAATGGCAAAGGCTGCAGCACCGCGCACGCGAAAAGCCGCATTAAAAAGGTTGGTTCTGGAGCGCAGATGCGCCACGCTGCGCAGATACTCCACCGTGTGCCGCTTTTTCTGCAGCGGATAGTCCGGCGAGGATGCGCCCAGAAGGTGGTACTCCTCCGCCTTGATTTCAAAGGGCTGCTTCGCCTCAGGCGTCAACACCACCGTGCCGGTGACTGCAATGGAGGCGCCCACATTCTGTTTAACCAGCTCTTTATAGGAAGCAAGTTCATTTTCAAAAGCCACAACCTGCACAGGCTTAAAGCTGCTGCCATCGGTCAACTCGACAAACGCGATGGATTTGGAATCGCGTATGGTGCGAATCCAGCCCTCAACCAGCACCTTCTGCCCTGCATACTGCTCCGGATCTTTCTTCAGGCAAGCAAGTTCGATTCTTTTCATAATTTCCTCCATACACTGGTGTTAGTGCACTTATTATAACCCATGCGGCTGGAAAAAGGAACCGTCTTTTTACAAAAACAGCCGAAAAGGCGCAAAATACCGGCCTGTGGCGCACTTCCCCCTTTAAAAACGGGTTGTACATCATCTGTAATATAATTCTTCATCCGGAATCTCCCCAACCACGGAAAAACGAAGACAGTACAGCCCGGTATGTCTGCTGAAGCTGCCCCATTTCTTCCTGTCCCATACGACGGCCGTGCTTCATAATCTCATAACAGTACAGCGGTGCCCTGTCCGCACGCCATGCCCTTTTCAAAAATTCTCCGCCGGCCTTAACGCGAAGCGGATATGGATAGAGATGCCGTCGCGCACCATCAGGCCGCGGTAAGGATAAACGCAGGTGATACTGCTGCCAAAGGGAATTCGCACACCCGCATCCTTCCGCTAAATCATAACAATGTAAAATATTGACAAGAACTTTTTTCTTTTTTATAATCTTTCTTAAAGAACAGGATGGAAAAGGAGGGTGTATCAATGCAATATCGTAAGCTTGGGAACACCGGTATCTGCGTGTCAGAAATCGGCTTTGGCGGAGAGTACCTTGAAGGGAAGGACTACCCCGTTGTGGAGGCGTCCATCCACCGCGCCCTGGACGCAGGGGTCAATCTGATTGACATCTTTATGTCTGAACCGAACGTACGCACCAATATCGGCAGAGCCATCGAAGGAAAGCGTAGTGATGTCATTATTCAGGGGCATTTCCGTGCCGTATGGAAAAACGGGCAGTATGCACGGACGTTGGATATTGATGAGACAAAATTCTTTTTTGAGGATTTGCTTGCCCGGTTGAAAACGGACTACATCGACATTGGTATGCTTCACATGATTGACAATGACGCGGACTATCGCATAGTTTTTGAGGGGCCCATTTATGAATATGCAAAGCAATTAAAAAGCCAGGGCACCATCCGCACCATCGGAATGAGCAGCCACAACCCGGAAATTGCCCTGCGCGCCGTGGAGGCCGGGCTTATCGACGTGCTGTTGTTCAGCTTAAATCCTGCTTACGACCTTTTGGAGCAGGAGAAAGATTTTATTGGCCCTGCCAGTCTTTCGGAGAATTCTTTTGAAAGCCACGGAACACTGGATATCGATCCCATCCGCAACCGTCTGTACCGCACCTGTGAAGCAAAGGGTATCGGCATTACGGTTATGAAATCGTTGGCGGCCGGCGTGCTTCTGGATGAAAAGCGCTCTCCTTTCGGTATGGCATTAAGTGTGCCGCAGTGCCTGCACTATGCACTGACACGCCCTGCTGTGGCCAGCGTCGTGCTTGGCATGCAGACCCCTGACGAGGTGGAGGAAGCGTTGCGGTATGAGGCCATGGAGGACAGCGAGCGGGATTACACTGCTGTTTTTTCGGCCAAGCCTCAGTTTAACCTGAAAGGCCACTGCATGTACTGCAACCATTGCCTGCCCTGTGTCTCCCACATCAATATTGCGGCGGTGAACAAGTACCTTGACCTGGCACAGGCTGAGCCTTCTGTCCCACCAACCGTGCGTGCCCACTACGACAGTCTGGAGCATACCGCTGCCGACTGTATCGCCTGCGGCGCCTGTGAAAAGCGCTGCCCCTTTGAGGTTCCCGTCATAGAGCGCATGCAACATGCACAGCAACTTTTTGGAAAATAGATTAATAAGGAAGGAGGGTGTGGCCCGGTGGCCCCACCCTTCTTCCTTTTCTCATCAAAAACCTCGAACAGGGCATCCATATCAATGGATCTAAAATAAAAATCGGAACGAGCGCAACTCGTTCCGATTTGGGTTAAGTTGACAAAAAAGATACCCGCTACAAACGCGGGAACAAAACTCCAGAATAAAGAAAAACCTGCGGTACGCGAATTGCTCACCGCAGGTGTGGCGGAAAGAGAGGGATTCGAACCCTCGATGGGGTATTAGCCCATACACGATTTCCAGTCGTGCGCCTTAGACCAGCTCAGCCATCTTTCCATCTGTTCAATTTTTATTGAGCCGATAGCTATTATACCGTAAATGTGTAGTAAAATCAACCCCCAATTTTCAAAAATAAAAAAACAAAGCCGGGCAGCCAACACCCGGCTTTGTTTTTTGCCCCCTATTTATCTTTAATCAGTTCCACGAAGCTTTTGATTAGGCTGACCGAATTTTCCGTGCCAATGATACCGCTGTTAATGGACAGATGGTAATTTTCCGCCCTTCCCCATTTATTTCCGGTGTAGTATTCATAATAGGCGGCACGTTTTTTATCCATTTTCCTGACGGTATCTGCTGCCTTGGACTTGTCGAGGTGATACTCTTCAATGGCGCGCGCCACCCGCTTGTCAAAGTCCGAGTAGACGTACAGGTTGATGCAATTCAGCTCTTTTGAGTCGCCCAGTACATAGTCGGCGCACCGGCCCACAAAGATGCCGTCCCCCTCTGCCGCCATCTTCTTAATGACGTCCGACTGGATGAGAAACACCCGGTCGCTTAACGGCATCCCGGCGGAGCCGCCGGAAGAAGAGAACATGGACAGTGAAAACAGCAAACTGCCCGCCCCCTGCTGCTCCGCATTGTGGAAAATTTCCTCCGCATAGCCGGAGGCCTTTGCCGCAGCAGTGATAATTTCATTATCGTAGAAGGGAATACCAAGCTGTCCGGCAAGTTTTCTGCCAATCTCCCGTCCCCCGCTTCCATGCTGTCGGCTGATGGTAATGATGGTGTTTTTCATGGTCCTGTCCTCCTTTAATTAAAGTATGATCTTTCTATTTACAGTATAAGGTAATTGTGATAAAATGTAAATTGTATGTTTTGACAATGTTTTGCCGTTTTTTCTGGCGAAAACGGCGAAATTTTAAGCGGGGGGAAGTTTATTAAATGGAAAAAAGAAAAGAAAACAAAATGGGAGTTATGCCGGTCCCAAGGCTGCTTGTCACCATGTCTTTGCCAATTATGGCATCCATGCTTGTCCAGGCGCTGTACAATGTTGTGGACAGCATTTTCGTCGCACAGATCAGTGAAAATGCGCTGACCGCCGTGTCCCTGGCGCTTCCGATTCAGACGCTGATGATTGCCGTTTCAGTTGGTACCGGCGTCGGCATTAACGCGCTGCTCTCCCGCCGGTTGGGTGAAAAGCAGCAGGAGGAGGCAAACACAGTTGCTGCACAGGGCCTGCTGCTGTCTGTTGCAAGTTGGCTTGTGTTCCTTTTGTTCGGTATTTTCTTCTCCAGAATGTTTATTGCCGCATTTACCAACATTCCGGAAATTATTGAGATGGGTACGGAGTATGTTTCCATCTGCACGATTTTTTCCTTCGGTGTGTTTGTTCAGGTCGCCTTTGAGCGGATTATGCAGTCCACTGGCAACACCATTTACCACATGTTTATTCAGGGGGTTGGCGCCGTCACCAACATCATCCTTGACCCGATTATGATTTTCGGTTATTTCGGCTGCCCCGCCATGGGTGTTGCAGGTGCCGCCTGGGCAACGGTTATCGGGCAGATTGTTGCAATGATTCTCGGTGCTGTCCTGAACCATTTTAAAAACAAAGAGGTTCGCATTACCCTGGCACACTTTAAGCCGCACGGACGCATTATAAAGGAAATTTACTCTGTTGGCTTTCCTTCCATCATTATGCAGTCCATCTCATCTATCATGACGGTGGGATTAAACTTTATCCTCTCCCTGCCCACTGCGATTTCCGTCTATGGGGTATACTATAAATTGCAGACCTTTGTTTTCATGCCAATATTCGGCCTGACTAACGCCATGGTCCCCATTATCGGCTACAACTTCGGCGCAAAAAACCGGGAGAGGATTATGGGCACCATCAAGCTTGGCCTTGTGATTTCCGTCGGTATTATGGCGGCCGGCACCATCCTGTTCCAGCTGATTCCCGACAAGCTTCTGCTGCTGTTTAACGCAAAGGGGGATATGCTTTCCCTTGGAGTTCCGGCGCTTCGTATCATTGCCACCTGCTTTGTCTTTGCAGGAATTGCCATTATTTTTTCTGCGGTCTATCAGGCGTTAGGGCACGGTTTTCTCAGCATGGCGCTGTCCATCATCCGGCAGCTGCTGGTGATTCTCCCCGCCGCTTACATACTGAAGTCCGTTTTTGGCGGGTCTGCAGTATGGTTCGCCTTTCCGCTTTCGGAAATTGTCGCGACAACCATCAGTATTTTCCTGTACCGCTATATCTATAAAACAGTTATCCAACCTTTAGGAAATTCGAAGGAGGCAAATATATTATGAGTGAAACCTGTAACCATGACTGTGGATCGTGCAGTGAGAACTGCGAGTCCCGTCAAAACCCTGTGGACTTCATCGAGAAGCCCCACACCATGAGCAGCATCAAGAAGGTCATTGGTGTTGTCAGTGGCAAGGGCGGTGTGGGCAAAAGCCTTGTCACCGCCATGTCCGCCGTCACCATGAACCGGCGCGGGTATGCCGCGGGCATTTTGGACGCGGATATTACCGGCCCGTCCATTCCGAAGCTTTTCGGCATCCATGAGAAGGCCATGAGCAACGAGTGGGGGCTGCTGCCCGCCAAAAGCAAGACCGGAATCGACATCATGTCTGTCAATCTCCTGCTGGAGAATGAAACGGACCCTGTTATCTGGCGCGGGCCCATTATTGCCGGTGTGGTCAAGCAGTTTTGGACGGATGTGATCTGGTCCGATGTGGACTTTTTGTTTGTGGACATGCCTCCGGGAACCGGGGACGTTCCGCTGACGGTGTTTCAGTCCCTGCCTGTAGACGGTATTCTGGTTGTCACCTCCCCGCAGGAGCTGGTATCCATGATCGTCTCCAAGGCTGTTGGCATGGCCCAGAAAATGGATATCCCGGTTCTCGGCATTGTGGAGAACATGAGCTACCTGAAGTGCCCGGACTGTGGCAAGGAAATCCACGTGTTTGGTGAAAGCCATGTGGATGAAATTGCCGCGGAATATGGTCTGCCCGTTCTTGCAAAGGTACCGATTGATCCCCAGCTGGCCAGCAACTGCGACAGTGGCTTAATTGAACTGTTCGAAGGGGACTATCTTGAGCCTGTGGCCGACAGGCTGGAGCAGCTTGGGGAGTAATCCTGTGGTGAAATCCACCAATTTTTGGCTCTCTAACTTATGCATTTTTACTAAATTAAGAGAAGTTCTATCATATTTCTGCATTTTTCACTTTAAGAATTGATATCCCTACTTGGTCGCTATATAATAAAGTGAAATCAGTAACTAAAAAATTGGAGGTAAGGAAAATGAAAAAGTTTATTGCCCTGGCGCTGGTTCTTGCCATGGCCGTAACCGTTTTGGCCGCCTGCGGCGGTGAAAGCGGCGGCTCTTCCGGCAGCACTGCCGACACCGGCGACACCATCAAAATTGGTGGCCTGGCACCGCTGACCGGCGAGGTATCCGTCTACGGCGTGGCCGCATCCAACGGTGCAAAGATGGCAATTGATGAAGTAAATGCCAACGGCGGCATCCTCGGCGGTAAAAAGATCGAATTTTTGCTGGAGGACGAGGAAGGCGACGCCACCAAAGCCGTCAACGCTTACAACAAGCTGGTCGGTGAAGGGATTGTCGCGCTGATCGGCGATGTCACCAGCAAGCCCACCATGTCGGTTGCGCAGAAATCCGCGAAGGATAATCTGCCCATGGTGACGCCTACCGCTACCGCGGCAGAGGTCACCACTTACGGCAGCAACGTCTTCCGCGCCTGCTTCCTTGATCCCTATCAGGGTGAAATTCTTGCAAGCTATGCAAATGAAAAGCTGTCTGCAAAAACTGCTGCCGTACTGTATGACTCCTCGGACGACTACTCCATCGGCATTGCGGAGTCCTTTAAGGAGCATGCCGAGGCCTACGGCATTCAGGTTGTTGCATATGAGGCCTTCGGAGAGGGCGACAAGGATTTCAAAAGCCAGCTGACCAAAATCGGCGCTGAAAAGCCTGACGTGCTGTGCGTCCCCTCCTACTACAACACCATTGCCCTTATCGTCTCCCAGGCGAAGGACCTTGGAATTGAGACCACCTTCTTAGGCGGCGACGGTTGGGACGGTGTGCTTGGCGCACTGGCCGACGGGAAAAAGACCAATGCGGATGGCGCCATTTTCGCCAACCACTACTACTCCGGGGATACCGATGAGGTTGTCAGCAATTTCTTTAAGAACTACAAGGAAATTTACGGCACGGACCCCAACTCTTTCGCAGCGCTCGGTTACGATGCAGCCATGGTGTTAATCAACGCCATTGAAAAGGCCGGCTCCACCGACAAGGACGCGATTATCAAGGCGCTGAATGAGACGGACTACAACGGCGTAACTGGAAACATCCAGTATGACGGCAGTGGCGATCCTGTCAAGAGCGTGACCATCATCAAAATTGAAAATGGCGAGTATACCCTGTCTGAAAAAGGCTATACCGTCAAGAAATAAGTGCTGATTTTTTCGCATTCAGTTTCAATGTCACAACTGGTAGGGGCACTTTCATGCCCCTACCAGATTGTGCTTTTCAAACTGAATGGGAGGCGGCAAACCGTTTTTTCATTTGCCGCTTTCCATTTGGTGTGAAAATTTGAGGAGGGAAAATGAAATGCTAAACTTCATTCAACAGCTCATCAACGGCATTCAGCTGGGCAGCGTGTATGCATTGATTGCGCTGGGGTACACCATGGTTTATGGTATCGCCAAGCTGATTAATTTTGCGCACGGCGACATCATCATGGTCGGCGCGTACATGTCGCTTATCTGCCTGTCCACCCTGGGGCTGCCGCTTTGGGCCACCTTTATTGTCATTGCGGTTTTCTGTGCGGTGCTCGGCGTATTGATTGAGCGCGTCGCCTACAAACCGTTGCGCGGCTCCTCCAGGATGTCTGCGCTGATTACTGCCATCGGTGTCAGCCTTTTGCTGGAAAACCTGTTCCTGCTGCTGTTCTCCTCCGATCCAAGGCCCTATCCCAACATGTTCCCGGATATCAGCTTCACTATCGGCGAGATGACCATCAGCTTTTTGACAGTTGCCACCATTGTTATCACCATTATCATCATGGTAGTCCTCAGCCTGTTTGTCAACAAGACAAAGCTCGGCACCGCCATGCGCGCCGTGTCGGAGGATGACGGTGCGGCCAAACTGATGGGAATTAATGTCAACACCACAATCTCCGTCACTTTTGCCATCGGCTCTGCTCTGGCTGCCATTGCAGCGGTGCTGTACAGCTCTACCTATCCGCTGATCAACCCCTACATGGGCTCTGCGCTGGGTATCAAGGTCTTTGTGGCTGCGGTGGTCGGCGGCATCGGAATCATTCCGGGCGCCATGTGCGGCGGTTTTATTATCGGCATTGCCGAGGCATTGATTAAGGGCTACATCTCTTCCACCCTGACCGACGCCTTTGTATTTGGTATTTTAATTATCGTTCTGCTGGTCAAGCCTGCGGGCCTGCTTGGCAAAAACGTGAAAGAGAAAGTGTAGGTGAATGATGATGAAAAAAAATCTGGTATCCTACGGCGTCAATTTCCTTTCCATCCTTATCATTTACCTGCTGTTTATTACCCTGATGCAGACCGGTGTCATCACCTCCTACTATCAGGGAATTCTCATCACTGTGTGTATCAACATTATTCTCGCCACCTCGCTGAACCTGTCCACCGGCTGCCTTGGCGAGCTGGTGCTGGGTCATGCGGGCTTTATGTCCGTGGGTGCATACACAGCCGCCCTGTTTACCAAGGCCGTGCCGCTGCCTGCCGGTCTGGAGTTCCCTGTCGGTATCCTGCTGGCGGGGCTGTGCGCCGCTTTCTTTGGACTGTTGATCGGGATTCCGGCACTGCGTCTGCGTGGAGATTACCTTGCCATCATCACCCTGGGCTTTGGTGAAATTATCCGTGTCATCCTATTGAACCTCGACTTTACCGGTGGCGGGCGCGGACTTTCCGGCATTGAGGAATACACAAACTTCCACTGGGTGTTTGTTATCATGGTTCTTACTGTGGCAATTCTGTTCTCCCTGTTCCGTTCCCGTCAGGGCCGTGCCATCCTCTCTGTGAGGGAGAATCAGGTGGCTGCCGATTCTGTTGGTATCAACACCACCAAATATAAAATTATGGCGTTTGTCATCTCCTCTTTCTTTGCGGGGATTGCCGGCGCGTTGTATGCACACTACATTACCATTATTGATCCCTCTTACTTTGGCTTCAACCTGTCCATTGAAATTCTTGTCATGGTGGTGCTGGGCGGCATGGGCAGCTTCACCGGGTCCATTCTGGCTGCTTCCCTGCTGACCCTTCTGCCGGAGGTTTTGCGTGGATTTAATGACTATCGCCTGCTTATCTACTCAATCCTTCTGGTCGCAATGATGATCTTTAAGCCGGAGGGCCTGCTTGGCAAATATGAGTTTTCGCTGACGCGGTTCCTCAGCCGCTGCAAACGCTTCTTTTTCAAAGGGCGCAAAACTGTGGATGGAGGTGCTGAATAATGGGCGAAAAAAGAACCATTCTTTCTGTGAAAGACCTTGGGATCAACTTCGGCGGCCTGCAGGCGGTGAAGGGCGTTTCCTTTGATGTGCTGGAAAAGCAGATTGTGGGGCTGATTGGGCCAAACGGTGCGGGCAAAACCACGGTGTTCAACCTGCTCACCTCTGTCTATACCCCTACCGAGGGCACCATCACCCTGGACGGCAAACTGCTGCACGGGGAAAAAACCTACAAAGTGGTAAAATACGGCATTGGCCGTACCTTTCAAAATATCCGGCTGTTTAAAGGCCTGTCCGTCATTGATAATGTAAAAATTGCACTGAACAATGAAATGAGCTACGGTACGCTGACCGGTTTACTTCGTTTGCCGAAGTACTGGAAAGAGGAAAAAGCCGCCACTGCCAAAGCCCATGAACTGCTGAAAGTCTTTGACCTGGACGGCCTTGCAGACATCACCGCTTCCAACCTGCCCTACGGCCAGCAGAGAAAGCTGGAAATTGTCCGGGCACTTGCCACCGGTCCCAAACTGCTGCTGCTGGACGAGCCGGCTGCGGGCATGAACCATACCGAGACGAAGGGCCTGATGGAAACCATCTCCTTTGTGCGTGACAAGTTTGGCGTATCCATTCTGTTAATTGAGCATGATATGAATCTGGTTATGGGGATTTGCGAAAAGATTGTGGTGCTTGATTACGGCATGGTGATTGCCAGCGGCACACCGAAGGAAATCAGAGAGAACGAGAAGGTCATCGGCGCCTATCTCGGACGTTAGTGGGAGGGAAAGTAGATGATGCTTACCGTAAAGGATCTGAACGTTTATTACGACTCCATCCATGCCATCAAAAACATCAGCTTCTCTGTGGAAGAAGGCGAAATTGTAACCCTGATTGGCGCAAACGGAGCGGGTAAAACCACTATTCTGCAGACGATCTCCGGCCTGCTGCCTGCCAAAAGCGGCGAAATTCATTTCCTGGGGCACGACCTGCGCAAAACGGTGCCGCACAAAATTGTGGCGCTCGGCCTTGCCCAGGTGCCGGAAGGACGGCGCATTTTCTCCCATCTGAGCGTTATGGAAAACATCTCCATGGGCGCCTACATCCGCAAGGATAAGGAGGGGATTCAGCAGGACATTGAGATGGTCTTTCAGCGCTTTCCCCGCCTGAAGGAGCGCCGCAGACAAATTGCCGGCACCCTGTCGGGAGGCGAGCAGCAAATGCTTGCCATGGGCCGCGCTCTGATGTCCCGTCCGAAAATGCTGCTGCTGGACGAGCCCTCCATGGGTCTCTCCCCCATTCTGGTGGATGAAATCTTTGAAATAATCAAGGAGGTAAACGACTCCGGCGTGACGGTGCTGCTGGTGGAGCAGAATGCAAACAAGGCGCTTTCTATTGCCGACAGGGCTTACGTGCTGGAAACCGGCAAAATTGTAAGTGAAGGCGACGCAAAAACGCTGCTTGATGACGAAGCCATCAAGGCCGCCTATCTTGGCAGTTAAAGAAAAAACGACAGCCTGGCCTGTGATATTTTTGCAGGCCGGGCTGTTTTCGTGAACCGGTGCTTGATTATTTTTCACAAAATATGGTATGTTAATATCAACACGTCAGAGAGGAGGCGGGCTGTGAAAAACCATAATGTGCTGTCCCTTGTTAAAGAGACGGTCGAGTTGTACCTGCGCTATCACATCTCCCGTTCTGCCGCCTCCCTCTCCTACTTTCTGACGCTTTCTTTTTTTCCGTTTTTGCTGTGCATCTCCTGGTTTGTCGGCATTTTGAACCTGGACATCCAAAGCTTTCTGGAACCGCTGGAAAAAATCATTCCCGGAAATCTGCTTGACATCCTCAGCGCCTACCTTGAATATGTGGCCAATCCGTCGGTTGCGCTGCTCATTGGTGGCCTGGTGCTGATGATAACTGCTTCCTCCGGCGCATTCCGCGCCATTATCAGCACCATGGACGAAGTATATGAGCGCCAGCGCAGGCGAGGGATTCTCTCCTATCTGTTCAGCCGTGTGCTGTCGTTGATTTTCCTTCTGACCGTCTATATCAGTATTATTGTCATGGTGACAGGGAAATGGTTCCTTGACTTGCTGGAGCGCGGATTCGGTGTGGATACCCTGCTTATCCATTGGCAATGGCTGCGCTTTATCGTCCTGTTTTTCTTCATTTTCGCCATGTTGTACGTCCTGTACCGCTTTGTGTCACCCAATGACCGGCAGACCCGTCCTCCCATTTTCCGTACAACACTGCTGATTACAGCGGTGCTGGTTGCCGGTAGTATCCTGTTTTCCCTGTTCATCAGCCTTTCCAGCCGCTATTCCTTAGTATACGGCCCGCTGGCATCCATTATCATAATGATGCTGTGGCTGTATTTATGCAGCAATATTATTCTTGTCGGCGCCATTTTCAACGCGGCGCTTTACAACCGTAAGAAGGATCTGGCCGCGCTGATTACACTGACAACTCAGGACAAAAAAGCGCCACGGTAAAACACCGTGGCGCTTTTTCTATTTTTCTGAGGTGTAGGGCGCGAGTTCCAGACGAATGAAATAGCCCCTGTCGTGTTCACATACAGGACACTTGGGCGGTGCTTCCGTCCCCTCAAAGACATATCCGCAGTTTAAACACATCCATTTGATGGACACATCGGAGACAAACAGTTTCCCCTGCTCCATCAGGTCAGCCAGCTGACCAAAGCGGTCCCCATGAATTTTTTCAATTTCCGCAATATGGTAGAACAGGTTTGCAACTTTTGGGAAGCCCTCCTCCTGGGCCTGTTTTCCAAAGGTAGCGTATACCGGATCGTGCTCCTCATACTCATTGTGCTGCGCCATCTTCAAAAGTTCCTGCACGCTGTCACTGATGTCGATGGGATACGTCCCCTCTACCTTCAGGTTCTCCCCTGCAAGCTCGCTGAGCTGTTTGTAGAATACTTCCGCATGCTCTTTCTCCTGTCCGGCTGTGAAGGTGAACACCGCCTCCACCACATGCAGGTTTTGCTTTTTGGCCTGGCCTGCTGCGAAGGTATAACGGTTTCTGGCCTGGCTCTCCCCGGCAAATGCCTTCATCAGGTTTTCTTTGGTCTGACTGCTTTTAAAATCTGCCATGATTTCATTCCTCCTTTACTGTTAGCATTGCCAGGGCGGGAGAAATTCATACACGGAGTAATGAAAATTGAAGTGCAAAAAAGGGAAAGGTACATTTGTACCTTCCCCTTTCCACTTAGACATTTTCCAGCATTTTTACAATGTTCGCTTTGGGCTGGACGCCAACGGATTTATTGACCAGCCTGCCGTCCTTCAGCACCACCAGGGTTGGAATACTCATAATCTGGAACTGCTGTGCAAGTTCAGGCTGTTCGTCCACGTTGACCTTGCAAACCTTGACGCCCTGCGGCGCCTCATTTGCAATTTCATCCACAATGGGAGAAAGCATCCGGCACGGGCCGCACCAGTCCGCCCAGAAATCAATCAAAACCGTGTCCTTTGTCTTAACGGCCTCCTCATTGAAATTCGCCTTTGTTAATACTGTCACTGCCATCACAAAAACCTCCTTATGTTCAGTGTAGGGTTCTCCTCCCCTGTTTATTCATGGAGCAGCATTGCTTTAACGCTGTTGATCGTAATGCCTTCCAAATGGGTCTTGCAAAGATCGTCCAGTTGGCCGTACAGGGTGTCCATTACGCCTGCCATGCCCGATGCCACAAGACATGGCAAATCCGTGTCGCCGCTGTGCCAGCGGGACGAGACAAACTGGGCATCCACCGCCTCGCCGACCTGCCGAAGGGTAATTTCCCCCGGCGGGACTGCCAACCGGTAACCGCCGTCCACCCCTTCCTTTGTTGAAAGCAGCCCGGCCTTTTTCAGTTTCCCCATGACCTTCCGGACCCGCGCAGGGTTGGTGCAGATATTTTTGGCCAGCAGTTCACTGGATGCAGTTGCACGCTGTTGCGCCAAAAAAACCAGTGCATGCACGGCCACGCCGAATTCACTTGTCATCCGCATCCCTCCTAACTGTAATTATAATTATTACAGTTAGTTTTGTCAACACTTATTTTTTTATTTTTACCCTTGATTTTCAGTTTAAAACATGCTAGAATAGATAACGTTCTCTGGGTGTGGCTCAGCTTGGTAGAGCGCTACCTTGGGGTGGTAGAGGTCGTGAGTTCAAATCTCGTCACCCAGACCAACACTTGCAAAGGCCGCGGACATGTCCGCGGCCTTTCTTTTGTGGTATACTAATTTTAAAGATTAGGAGGGATAGCCCGATGAGGGAAACCCATCAGTTGCAGTTGTTTGTCGAAAACCGGGTCGGCGTTCTGGACCAGATTTCTATTTTGGTTCGGCGCTCTGGCTGGAATGTGACCTCCATCCACTCCTGTGAGGAGCCGTGGAACGGCGGCACCCGTGTGATTCTCACCATTGAGGGGCACGCGGCACTTCGTCTGCTGACGGAGCAATTCCATCGTCTGGACTGTGTGAAAGACCTGAAGATTAGTGACAAAACACCGGACGGCGGACACGAGCTCGTACTGATAAAAGGGGATGTGGGGGCCGTCGCCGGGCAGTTCGGCGCGGTACCGGCCGGGGAAGGAATTTATCGCTTTGCCGGGACTGTAGATGAAGTGGAAAAATTCATCGACGCCTGCCGCAGTCGCGGCCATATTGAACTAATGCGCTCCGGCGCCATTTACCTGTCTTGAGGAGGAATCCAAATGCCGTCCTTTCAAATTTTAACAATTAACCCCGGCTCCACTTCCACTAAAATTTCTGTTTTCCGTGACGACAGCCAGGTGTTTGAGTCCACATTGCACCATACAAGAGAGGAGCTCGGCGCCTGCGGCAGTGTAATGGGCCAAAAGGAGCTGCGCTTCAACCTGATTTTGCAGGAACTGGTTAACCACCATTTTTCTTTAAAAGAGCTGGATGCTGTGGTCGGCCGCTGTGGGATGGTTAAACCGCTGGAGTCCGGCACATACCGCATCGACGACTGTCTGGTGCGCGACTTGTCCGAGGGGGAAGCCAGCATGCACGCCTCCTCTCTGGGCGGGCTGATTGCAAGGGAAATCGGCGACTCGCTGCATATCCCCTCCTTCATTGTCGACCCGGTTGTGGTGGACGAGATGGATCCGCGTGCCAAGCTGACAGGAATTCCCGGAATTGAACGCCGCAGTATCTTCCACGCACTGAATGCAAAAGCCATGGCCAAGCGGGCAGCCAGACAGCTGGGCAAGGATTACGAGGCATGCAGGTTGATCGTGGCGCATATGGGCGGCGGGATCACGGTGGGCGCGCACTCCTACGGCCGTGTTGTTGACGTAAATGACGCCATCATGGGCGAAGGCCCCTTCACCCCGGAACGCTCCGGTGCAGTGCCGCTTGTCCCTATTATTGAGATGTGCTTTTCCGGCGCGTTCACAAAGGAAGAAATGGTATCCATGGTCACTGCAGAAAGCGGCATGCAGGGCCTGCTAGGGACAAATGACCTGCGCAAATGCGAAAAAATGATTAAAAACGGCGATTCCTTTGCAGCCCTGGTCCTGGAAAGCATGGCCTACCAGGTGTCCAAACAGATTGGCGCCATGGTTGCCGTGCTGGAAGGACGGGTGGACGCCATTGTGCTGACAGGCGGGCTTGCTTACAGCAACCGGTTTACGGGCGCCATCCGGCACAATGTTGATTTGATTGCACCCGTTTACGTCTATCCGGGTGAAAACGAGATGCTTGCCATGGCACAGGGGGCCCTCGCCGTACTGAGAGGAGAGCAACGGGCGCTTGAATATGGCTCCATGTAAATATCCCGCACTTGACAGACGGCCGGGCGGACGGTATGATAAAAGCAGAAAGAATAAGGAGGCAGCACATGGTACTGACCATTGACATTGGAAACTCCAACATTGTTTTTGCCGCGTATGAACAGGGTGCCCCCCGCTTCATCTCGCGCTTGAAAACAGACGTGCTGAAAACAGAGGCGGAGTATGCCGTTTTAATCCGCAGCGTACTGCACATTAAAGGGTTTCATACCGGCAGTATGGAAGGGGCCATTATCTCCTCTGTGGTGCCTGCCCTGTCCCCCATTCTGGATGCAGCCGTAAAGGAATTATATAATGTACGGGTGCTGCATGTAGGGCCGGGAATCAAAACCGGGCTCAACATTAAAATCGACAGTCCCGGGCAGACCGGTGCCGACCTTGTGTGCACCGCTGTGGGGACCCTGAAAAAATACACCACACCCGCCATTATTATCGACCTTGGCACCGTCAGCAAAATCACCGTACTGGATCGGGATAGAAGCTTTATCGGCGGTGCGCTTGCACCCGGGGTACGGATTGGACTGGATGCAATGAGCAGCCATTCTGCGCAACTTCCACATATCAGTCTGGACGGCGAAGTGCCGGTCATTGGTGCAAACACCGTGGACTGTATGCGCTCCGGCGTTATTCTTGGCGCCGCCAGTATGATTGACGGTATGGTTCGCCGTTATAAACAGGAGCTTGGCGAGGACACCACCGCCGTTGCCTGCGGAGGACTTGTCGGCGCAATTATCCCCCATTGCAGCGAGCAGATCACCATCGATCCGACCCTGCTGCTGGATGGGCTTTATGAACTGTATTTAAAGAACCGTTAATCCGCTTTTCAGGCGGTTCTCCGCCTTTAAAGAATAAAATGCGCCGCATCCCGTTTCGGGAGCGACAGCAAGGAGTTGGATAGTAAATGACAAAAAAAACGAACGTAACCCTATTGGCACAGCTGGCTCTGTTCAGTGCAATCCTGTTTATTATGGGCTTCACTCCACTGGGCTCACTGCCGCTGGGCGGCCCGATTGTGGCCACTCTCGCACAGATTCCCGTCGTAATCGGCGCGATTCTGCTGGGGACCAAGTCCGGCATTTTTCTCGGCGGAGTGTTTGGCTTCGTCAGTATGCTCTGGTTCACCATGTATGCGCCCCCGACTGCATTTGTGTTCAGCCCGTTCTACAGCCCGCAGTTGGCTAACGGCAACGTGGGACTGGCCATTCTTTATGCTGTATGCAGCCTCCTTATCTGCTTTGTCCCAAGGATGCTGATTGGCGCGGTTTCTGGGCCGCTGTTCCGCATAATCCACAAAAAAACAGGAAAGGTTGCCCTTGCCGCAGGCGTGGCAGGCGTGGCAGGCTCTCTGGTCAACACGCTGCTGGTTCTGCTTGGTATTCTTGTGTGCTTTGCTGCACCGTATGCCTCGGTTGGAAATTCCACCATCTGGCTGCTGCTGGGGGCCTCCATCCTTTACAATGGAATCCCGGAGGCCATTGTGACCCCCATTATCACCATTGCCGTTGTTACCCCCCTGTTACACAGGAAAAAAAGTGTTTAGCAATACTTGGAAGATGATAAAGTAAGTTTTAAAGCAGAGAAAACCTAAAATAACGAACGAAGAGGTGGACTATCATGAGAACGACGTACTGTCTGTTGTTGTGTGTAGTCTGCCTTTTTGCCTTTTTATGGATAGCGGACGGCCTTCGTCCGGAAGAAAATGCCGCAAAAAACCTGCAGGAGGTACGCAGTGTCGGGGCAACTCTTGACTACTGCTCCACACCTGCGGTCAAGAACCAACATTCCCCTCTTCTACCGCATTCCGGGCTACGGCTTTTACGCCTGCTCATAACTGCCGTTGTTTCGCTTGTGCCTTTCCGGGGCCGGGGGCGCTTGTCGTTCTCCCGTCTTCCGGCGCTATATCGAAATTGTCCAATCTGTCCGATTGCAGACAACCGGGGAGGACATGCACCGCCTCTTCCCCTCGCTGCTTTCTGATAAAAAATACGGAGGTATATGTTGATGTTGTGGATTTACATATCACTTGGCGTTGCACTGTTGTCTTTCCTTGTCGCCGCCTATTTCTACCGCTGGGTTAAGCGCCTGCCTACGGCGAATCCGCGGCTGGATGAAGTGGGGACGCTTATTCGGGAGGGTGCCTTCACCTTCTTAAAGCGGGAATACCGGATTCTCGGCTTATTCTCTGCGGTGGTGGTTGTCCTGCTGGTCCTGTTCTTCCCCCAGCCCATCTGGACGACGAACAGCGTGACCACCAACCTGCTTATCGGCGTTGCCTATCTGTTCGGCACGCTGCTTTCCGGCCTCGCCGGCTATGTTGGTATCTCCATTGCGACCATTGCTAATCTGAAGGCCGCCACCGCAGCCCGGGAGTCCATCCAAAAGTCCTTTATGGCCGGCTTCCGCGGCGGTGCGGTTATGGGTATGGCCGTGGTTGGAAGTTCCCTTGCAGGCGCAGCCATCATCTATCTGATTTTCCAGGATTCCAACATTGTTATGGCCTTTAGCTTCGGCGCCAGTTCCCTTGCCCTGTTCGCCAAGGCCGGCGGCGGTATTTTCACCAAAACGGCTGACATTGCGGCCGACCTGACCGGTAAAGTGGAACTTGGTATCCCGGAGGATGACCCAAGAAATCCCGCCGTTATCGCAGATAATGTGGGCGACAATGTGGGTGACGTGGCCGGGATGGGCGCCGACCTGTTCGATTCCAACGTGGCGGCAATGGCGGCCTCCATCGTCATTGCAATGTCGCTGGGGCAGGTTCCGTTCATGTTCTGCCTGATTTCTTTGGGCCTGCTTGCCTCCATCATCGGTGTGCTCTGCTCCCGACTGGGTAAAAAAGGCAATCCTTCCAGGGCGCTGAACGGCGGCACCTATCTGACCTGTGCCATTTTTGCAGCTCTAACTTTTGTTGCATGCCTGCTGTCGAATTTTGAGCTGCGCCTGTGGGGTGCAGCCATGATCGGGATGGTCGCCGGTGTTATCATCGGCATCACGTCCGATTTCTTTACCGGCGACGATAAGAAGCCGGTTGCCAAGGTGGCGGAGGCCTGCCAGAGCGGGCCCGCCTTCACCATTTTGTCCGGGTTCTCCTATGGACTTCTTTCCGCACTGCCCGCCCTTATTGGAATTGGCCTTGCATCCCTGATTTCCTACAAACTCTGCGAACCGCTTGGCCCCGGATATGAGATGCTGGGTATCTCGTTTGCAGCCATCGGTATGCTGTCCATTGTGGGAATGATTATTTCTAATGACGCATACGGTCCCATCGTGGACAATGCCCGCGGTGTTGCGGAAATGGCTGACCTCGGGGATGAGGTCCTCACCATTACGGATGAGCTGGATGCGGCAGGCAACACTGCCAAAGCCATCACCAAGGGCTTCTCTATTGGCGCCGCCGGCCTGACGGTTATCTCCCTGCTGGGCGCGTTCCAGGAAGTTGTCGCCGCTGCTGGGGTCACAATTACATTTGACCTGATGGATCCGCTGGTCTTCTTCGGTATGCTGGTGGGCGCGGCAATTCCGGCTGTGTTCTCCGCCATGCTGATGATGGGCGTCAACCGGAACTCTCAGCTGATGGTAAAGGAAATCCACCGTCAGTTCAACAGCATTCCCGGACTGAGAGAGGGCACCGCGAAGCCGGACTACGCCCGCTGCATCGATATCTCTACCGTGGGTGCCATCCGGGAGCTGAGCCCTGCCGGCCTTATGGCCATTGTCGCTACGCTGGTCGTCGGATTTATCGGTGGGGTGCAGGCCATTGGCGGCTTCTTGACCGGCAACATTATCTCCGGCCTGCTGCTTGCGCTGATTATGAGTAATGCAGGCGGCCTGTGGGACAATGCCAAAAAGTTCATTGAGGCAGGCAACTTCGGTGGGAAAGGCAGCGAGGCCCATAAGGCCGCTGTTATCGGCGATACGGTCGGCGATCCCTTCAAGGACACAGCCGGTCCCTCCATCAATACACAGATTACCGTTGTCTCCCTCATCAGTTCTCTGTCGGCAACGCTGTTCCTGCTCTATTCCCTGTTCTAAATTTCAATAAAGCGCTTAAAAGGTCCGGCCGGATTCGGCCGGGCCTTTTTGTGTCACCAATGCAGAAAGCCGCTAATAGAATAGAAGTAAGAAAGTCCAGCTTTCTGTAAGCAATTATCCTCAAAGGAGTTTTGTGCATGAAAGAAAACCAGTTGTTGTCTGCTTTGCAGCCCGGGCAGCAGGCAGTTGTTAAATCAATACGGGAGGACAGCTCCATGCGGCGCAGGCTGCAGGATCTGGGTTTGACGCCGGGCACCCCTGTAACCTGCGTGTTGAAAAGCCCGCTTGGGGATCCTGCCGCATACTTAATCAGAGGGGCCGTTATTGCGCTTCGGTGCGAGGACTCCAGACAAATACAGCTGAACTGAAATTCCGTTTCTGCGCCGTATCCCTTCACTTAGGAGCGGCGCAGAAGCTTCGATTAGGGGGCTTTGACAATGGGACTGACTGCCAGCAGCATGTCAAAAGGTACTGCTTCAGGAGAGCTTGTATTACACCGGAAAAACGGTGAAAAAATCATTGCTCTTGCAGGAAACCCCAACGTGGGAAAAAGCACGGTGTTTAATGAACTGACAGGAATGAATCAACATACCGGGAACTGGCCCGGCAAAACCGTTTGCAGCGCGCAGGGAAGCTTTCGCCGCGGCAGTAACGATTACACACTGGTGGATCTGCCCGGCACCTATTCCCTGTTTGCCCATTCTGCCGAGGAGGAAGTTGCACGGGACTTCCTGTGTTTTGGCGGTGCCGACGCAGTTGTGGTGGTGTGCGACGCCACCTGCCTTGAGCGCAATTTAAATCTTGTACTGCAAACCATGGAAATCACCAGCCGGACTGTTGTCTGCCTCAATCTGTGTGACGAGGCGAGAAAAAAGGGCATTGTCGTGGACACAGCAGCCCTGTCTCGGCTTCTTCATGTCCCGGTAGTGGAGACAGTGGCACGCAGCGGAAAGGGCCTAGACGAGCTGATAGCGGCTGTAGACAGCGTCTGTGCGCAGGAACCGGTCGGATTTTCCGTAAACTACCCGGTGCTGGTTGAACAGGCGATCAACGAGGTGGTACCCACACTGAAGGCGCACCGGTTGAAGGGTCTTCCTCCCCGATGGCTTGCCCTGCGGCTGCTGGACGGATCCGTGGACTTTCTTTTGAAACTTGAAGAGTATCTCGGCTATCCACTGACTGAGGATGCCTCCGTTCAGGAAGCAGTCAACGAAGCACACGCTGTTCTCTCTGGTGTGGATTTAACCGACAAGCTGGTGGCGGGGATTGTTCTGACGGCAGAAGGAATCGCCACAGATTGTGTCCGCCTTCAGGAAAGCAGAGCCAGGCAGAGGGACCAAAAAATTGACCGGATTTTGACCAGCAAGCTGACCGGGATCCCCATCATGCTGCTAATGTTATGCGGAATTTTCTTTCTCACCATCAGCGGCGCCAATGTACCCAGTGAACTGCTCAGCGGACTGCTGACCTCATTCGAAGAGCCTCTCTTCCATTTTCTGCGTTCTTTAGGTGTGTCTGCTGTTATTTGTGAAGCGGTTGTCTACGGCGGATACCGTGTGCTGGCATGGGTGATCTCTGTTATGCTGCCACCCATGGCCATCTTTTTCCCGCTGTTTACCCTTTTGGAGGATTCCGGCTATCTGCCACGGATTGCTTTTAATCTTGACCGTTTTTTCCAAAAAGCAAAAGCCTGCGGCAAACAGGCGCTTACCATGTGTATGGGCTTTGGCTGTAATGCCGCGGGGGTTGTGGGGTGTCGAATTATCGATTCCCCCAGAGAGCGGCTTCTTGCCATCCTGACAAATAATTTTGTGCCCTGCAACGGGCGTTTACCGCCACCACGCAAAAGGCAAACTTTCAGGGCAGTTCAGACAGAAGATTTCATGTGCTGAATGATATTATCTATTATATCTGACTTCTGTCGAACCGAAAGGTCCAGGCGCCGTATCCTGCGCTCGATTATTTCAGCGTGAAACTCATTAATCTTCCCCGACAAATTCCCTGCACTGTTTTCCGGTTCTTGAAAGAGGACACGCCGAACATGGTTTTTTTTCACATATATCCTCCCCCAAATTCTTTTTTAGAAAATTGTATGGAATGGCAGCGTCCCGTTATTCAGCCCTTTGCTTTGCAAAGAGCCGTCCGGCGCTTGGCCGTACTCAGATTTATCGAGTGTTTCCCCGTTTCCGACGGGAAGTCATCTATTCTACGTAAATATTGTGTTTTAATATCACAAATTCTTTGTAAAGGGGCTTTACAAAGTCCCCTGCCAAATGATATACTTATGAATATGATATAAGGGGGAGAAGGCGAATTTTTATAAGGCCCTCTCCCCTGTATAACGGCTAAGGCTTTTCGTATCGTTTGGATGAGCGTTTTTCGTGCCCTACTTGGAAAATCCGTTTATCTTTCGGCCGGCAGTTTTATGCCGTTATATAGATTTCAAGTAATGGAGATAAGACTGTATGAAAAAAGGCAAAAAAATTACGATTCTTGGGGCCGGCAATGTGGGTGCCACAATTGCCTACACACTGGCGGCGGACGGGATGGCCTCCGAAATTCTGTTGATTGACATCAACGAAAACAAGGCAAAGGGAGAAGCGCTCGACATTTTTCAGGGTACCCCCTTCTGTGCTCCAGTTAATATCCATGCCGGCGGATATGAGGACGCGGTCCAGTCCGATGTGGTGGTTGTCACAGTCGGCCTCGCACGGAAGCCCGGACAAACCCGTATTGACCTTGCCCAGGCAAACGTTGACATCATTAAAATGGTTATGCCGCAGATTACAAAATATGCTCCGGATGCGGTATATGTGGTTGTCAGCAACCCGGTGGACATTATTACTTACGCTATTCTGAAAAACACCAATCTGTCGGAGCGTCAGGTCTTTGGCTCCGGCACCATGCTGGACTCCGCCCGGCTCCGTTCCAGTCTTGCCGAGCATGTCGGCCTGAGTTCTAAAAACGTTCATGCCTATGTGTTTGGAGAGCACGGGGACACTTCCCTTATCCCCTGGTCCTTAACCACCATCGCAGGAATGGAGATGAACAAGTACTGCACCTATATCTGTGACCGGCACAACCATTGCGGCAAGGATGAGTTGAAGGACATCGAGGAGGATGTCCGCACGGCGGGCGCCCAGGTCATTTCACTGAAGGGGGCCACCTTCTATGCCATTGCACTTTCCGTACGCCGGATTTGTGAGTGCATTATCCGTGACACAGATTCTGTGATGACCGTTTCCGCCATGATTCATAACCAGTACGGCATCAATGACGTGTGCTTAAGCCTGCCTTTTGTGGTTGGTGCACAGGGCATTGTCCGTGCCATCGTCCCTCCCCTGCTGCCGGAGGAAGAGGCGCTGTTACATAAAAGTGCCGACGCATTAAAAAATGTCATTTCCCAGTTAAATATTAAATAAAAGTTTAGAAAGGAAGTAACGATTATGGACTACGCTGTGGAATCTCTCAAAAAGCACAAGGAATGGAAAGGCAAAATCGAAGTGATTTGCCGGGCCCCTCTGGAGACGCGGGATGACCTTTCCCTCGCCTACACGCCTGGTGTTGCCCAGCCCTGCCTGGAAATCCAGAAGGATGTCAACCAAAGCTACGAGCTGACCCGTCGTTCCAATTTGGTCGCCGTAGTAACCGACGGCACCGCCGTGCTGGGTCTCGGAGACATCGGCCCCGAGGCTGGTATGCCGGTTATGGAAGGAAAATGCGCCCTGTTTAAGGCCTTCGGTGATGTAGATGCCATCCCGCTGTGCATTCGTTCCAAAGAGGTGGACGACATTGTCAACACTGTCCGCCTGCTGGCCGGCAGCTTTGGCGGCGTCAACCTGGAGGACATTTCCGCCCCCCGCTGCTTCGAGATCGAGCGCCGTCTGAAAGAGTGCTGCGACATCCCGATTTTCCATGACGACCAGCACGGTACTGCTGTGGTCACCCTGGCTGCCATGCTGAATGCCCTGAAACTGACTGGTAAAAAGCTGGATGAAATCCGTGTTGTCACCAGCGGCGCAGGCGCTGCAGGCATCGCCATCATTCGTCTGTTGATTGCCATGGGCCTGAAGGACGTGGTTCTCTGCGACCGGCAGGGCGCTATCTATCAGGGCCGTGAAAACCTCAATGCTGAAAAGATGGAGATGGCTGCCATCACCAATAAAGAGTGCCGTAAAGGCACCCTGGCCGATGTGCTGAAGGGCGCCGATGTGTTCATCGGTGTTTCTGCCCCCGGCTGCGTGACCCCTGAGATGGTCAAGTCCATGGCGCCCAACCCCATTCTGTTCCCCATGGCAAACCCCGTTCCGGAAATCATGCCCGACCTGGCAAAAGAGGCTGGCGCTGCCGTTGTTGGAACCGGACGCAGTGACTTCCCCAACCAGATTAACAATGTTCTGGCTTTCCCTGGTATTTTCCGTGGTGCTTTGGATGTGCGCGCCAGCGATATCAACGACGAGATGAAGATTGCCGCCGCCAAGGCCATTGCTTCCTTCGTCACAGACGACAAGCTGTCTGCGGACTACATCATTCCCAGCGCTCTGGATCGCAGTGTCGCTAAGGCTGTGGCAGAAGCTGTGGCAGAAGCGGCCCGCAAGTCCGGCGTTGCCCGCATCTAAGCGATTAAGAAAATTTTACACTTAGCAAACAAAAAAGCCGCCCATGCAGGAAACTGTATGGGCGGCTTTTCTTGCAACAGTTTGGAGATATGGAACACCAAAACAGGAATATAGATTATTGGGGAGGTGTTTACAATATGCTTCATAAAATCTGCACCCGTTTGGTGTCCCATGCCGGGGGCCAAAGGAAATGAAATTTTTTATTTACAGCCGTAAGTCCGTTTTTACCGGAAAGGGGGAAAGCATTGAAAACCAAATTGAGATGTGCAGGCAGTACATCCTTACAAAATTTCCGGATACGGCAGAAAGAGACATCACCATTTACGAGGACGAAGGGTTTTCTGCAAAAAACATACAACGGCCGCAGTTTCAGCAGATGTTAAAAGATCTCCGGGTTGATAAGCCCGACTATGTCGTGTGCTACCGGCTTGACCGGGTCAGCCGCAGTGTAAGCGACTTTTCCCTGCTAATCGAAGAGCTTAACCGCCGTGGAATATCCTTTATCTGCATGAAGGAGGAATTTGATACGTCAAAGCCCATGGGAAAGGCCATGATGTACATTGCTTCCGTGTTTGCCCAGCTGGAGCGGGAAACCATTGCCGAGCGGGTGCGGGATAACATGCTGATGCTGGCGCGCACCGGCCGCTGGCTTGGCGGGACCACACCGACCGGTTACACCTCTGAAAAGCACGTGGAGCTGTTTCTTGACGGGAAAAGAAAAATTTCCTGTAAGCTGAAAGAAAATCCGGAAGAGCTGCGCGTTGTCGATAAGATCTTTGATTCCTATCTGGAACTGCACAGCCTTTCCGGCGTATGCAACCGCCTGACGGCACACGGCATAAAAACGCGCAGCGGAAGCCCCTACTCCCCTTCCGGGGTCAAGGAAATTCTGCAAAATCCCGTCTACTGCACAGCGGATGAAGCGGCATTTGATTTTTTTACAGCCCGGCATGCAGACGTCTGCTTTGAAAGAAAGGGTGGGAAAGGCTGCGGCCTGCTGGCTTACAACAAGCGGGATTACACAAAAAAGCAGGCGCCGAGGCGCCCCATCGACAAGTGGATTGTGGCGGCCGGGCTGCACAGGGGCCGTATTCCCGGCAGGCAGTGGGTGTCCGTACAACAAATTCTGGAAAGCAACAGGCCCGCTGTCCATACTCCGCCATCCGTTCACAGCCGCTATTCCCTGCTGTCCGGCCTGATTGTGTGCGGCGAATGTGGAAGCCGGATGTTCGCCAAACACCGTTCTCTCCCATCAGAGGGTCATACGGAGGCCTTTGATTATGTCTGTTCTTTAAAACTGCACGGAGGAAAAAGCCGGTGCTGCGGTCAAAATATCTGTGGGCAGCAGGCAGACAGCATGCTGTGGGACAGTTTAATCAACGAAGTGAAAGGGGATGCCGGGATTGTTCCACTGCTGGAAAAGGTAAAGAGAAGCCTTTCAAAGACGGAGGCGGTTGACCCTTTGGAGAAAATCCAGTCGGACAGGAAGCGGTGCGGCATGGAAATGGATCGCCTAATCCGCACGCTGGCCCTTCAGGTTCCCGGTTCCACGCTGGCCCGGCGCATTGAGGGCAGGCTTCATGAATTGGAGCAAGAGCTGTCCAAGCTGGATAAGGCCCATCGGCAGCTTAAAGAAAACCGGTGGCCGGACAGTTGCGGTCCGGCAAAGTTCTCCGAAACCCTGTCCAGTCTTGGAAACCTGTCTGCCGAGCTGACCTTGCCTGAAAAACAGGCCTTTGTCCGGCTGGTGGTACGCAAAATTCTTTGGAAGGAGGGTACTTTTACTGTGTTTTTCAATTGCTAGGCGCTGAAACTTGCCATTTGCATGGAGGCGCATTCCCAACCATGATTGCAATGATCTCCATGTTTTTTGTGGCGGATGGTATGTTTTCCAGCCTTCTGTCGGCGTTGCTGCTGGTGTGTGTTATCGTGTTCGGCGTGGCCATGACATTTTGGGTGTCACGTCTTTTATCTGCCACGCTGCTAAAGGGGGTTCCCTCCTCGTTTACGCTGGAGCTTCCTCCCTATCGGCGTCCCCAGTTCGGTAAAGTACTGGTACGTTCCATATTTGACCGCACCCTGTTTGTACTGGGCCGGGCAGCAGCCGTGGCCCTGCCCGCCGGGCTGCTGCTTTGGGGGCTGGCCGCCGTAACAATAGGCGATCAAAGCCTGCTGGCCCATTTTTCTGCATTTCTGGACCCTCTGGGCCAGCTGATGGGACTGGATGGTGCCATCCTTGTCGCCTTTGTGCTGGGCTTTCCTGCGAATGAAATTGTTCTGCCGATTATCATGATGATCTATGTTGCCAGCGGCACCATTGCGCCAATAGGCGAGCTGAGCGCCTTTAAAATACTGCTGGTCGCCAATGGCTGGACCGCCAAAACTGCGCTGTGCCTTATGCTGTTTTCCCTGCTGCACTGGCCCTGCTCAACTACCTGTCTCACCATCCGGAAAGAGACGGGAAGCTGGAAATGGACCGGGCTGTCCATCCTTATCCCGACCGCAGTTGGAATGATCACGTGCATGGCGGCAAACCTTCTGCTCAGCCTGCTGCCGCTATAAAAAAGCGTGGGATGAAGCATTCATCCCACGCTTTTTTATTCCTTGCAGATTGTACCGCCGCCCAGGACCACGTCCCCATCATAAAAAACAACGGCCTGGCCCGGTGTGATGGCCCTGACAGGCTCATCAAACACGGCGCGTACCCGGTCCTGCCCTTCCGGGAAAATGGTGCACGGCACGTCCTTGGCACTGTAGCGGACCTTTGCAGTGCACCTCCGGCTGTTCTGCAACGAATCAAATGCAATCCAGTTTAAATCCTTTGCCGTCAATTCCCGGCGGAACAGCTGCTCATTTTCCCCCAGCACCACATCACCGGACCCCATGTCCTTGCTTAAAACAAACATTCTGCGGCCTGCGCTGTAGTTCAGGCCCCGGCGCTGTCCAATTGTAAAGTGTGTTGGGCCGGGATGGTTGCCAAGGATTTTCCCTTTACAGTCTATAAAATGACCTGGCTTGTCCGGTTTGCCTGTGTACCGTTCAATAAAGGCGGCATAATCCCCATCCGGCACAAAGCAGATGTCCTGGCTGTCCGGCTTTCTTGCGTTGATAAGACCCGCCTGCTCGCAAAGGGCACGAATTTCCGGCTTTTCGTAGCCGTACAGCGGGAATTTCAGCCTTTTCAGCTGCTGCTGTGTCAGACAGTACAACACGTAGCTTTGATCTTTTTTGCGGTCCTTGCCGCGCAGCAGCAAAACCCGTCCCGTAGACTCGTCCACTCTGGTGCCTACATAGTGCCCTGTAGCGATATAATCATAGCCAAGCAGGTCTGCACGCTGCAGCAGAGGGCCAAATTTTATATACTTATTGCAGTCGATGCAGGGATTGGGCGTATTCCCTGCCAGATACTCCTCCACAAAATGGGAAATAACCGTCTGCTCAAACAATTGTTTGAAGCCGAAAACGAGATGGTCAGCCCCCAATTTTATGCAGACACGGCGGGCGTCGTCCACATCGTCGACACTGCAGCAGGTATGCGTCTGCCGGTCGCTTCCTGCGTCATGCAGCCTGAAGGTGGCGCCCGTCACCTCATACCCCTCATTTTTCAAAAGTAACAGGGCGGCGGAGGAATCAACTCCGCCGCTCATTGCCACTAAAACACGCTTTTTCATCTCTACCTTAACGGCCTGCCCTGAAAATCGGTGGTCAGCTTTTTGCCCGTCAAAATCAGGATCCCTTCCACAAGGCCCCACAGCCCGCCAAGGCCCAACGTAAACACCGTCACATAAATTTGGGCGACACCTTTGCCCACATAGCCAAGATAGAACCGGTGCGCCCCTACAAAGCCAAGAAAAATTCCAAGCAGACCCGCTGTCTTTTTCTTTTTGGGGCTGTACTCCTGCGTGTCCTCCAACAGGCTTTTCCCGCAGTGCATACACACCTTTACTGTATCGTCGTTTTCTTTCCCACAGTACTTACAAATCACTTGTTCTGCACCTGCTTTCCCAAATCTCCAACGCTATTCTATCATGTTTCATCCCGTCCGGCAAGCGCTAGGCCTTCAGGAAAGATAATTCAGCTTCAGCGCACAGTAAAGCGCCCCATCGCTGCAAAAATAGCTGACTGTATCATACCTCACCAGATGGCTCGCTGTGCGGTTGATGCTTTCCAGCATATTGAACACCGAGCCCGCGTTCCTTCTTGAAAAAAAGGTGTCCCGGAAAGCGGCATACGCTTCCTTATCCGTCATAAACCGGAAGGAGAAAAACTCCTGCTTGTTTTCCACCGCAGTCCGCAGCGCCTCTCTTAGTGCATCCCGCGTCTGAGCAGAGTTTTCATTAAACAGCAGCCCCTGCACAGCATGGTAGTTGGCATCGGTGCTGTCACAGACAGGCAGCGGATAGTAGTCCTCGTCAATGGTGTGGGAAACCTTTAGCATTTCGGTTGTCACGCAAAGATACGGGCTGTTGACGTAGGTTGTAAAATCGCTCTGTCCCTCTTCAAACACCGGATCATCCATTGTCGGGTCGATGTAGTACAATTCCCCATCGATACGCGCCATGACAAAAGCATGGGCCACCCCGCCTGTGGTTCCTGTGACATACATGGCCTCCATGCCGCTTTGCCGCAGCAGGTAGACAAGGCTTTTTGCATAGCCGGCACAGGCGCTTTTTCCATTTAGAAAGACGGAGCTCATGTTCTGGTTATCCGGGCTGTCCAGCTGATATTCCGTGTTTTTCACCACATAATCATGCAGGAAGTAGGCCTTCTCACGCTCGCTTCCAAGTTTTTCTGCGACCGCCGTTACCCCTGCTGCCGTCTCCTCCACCCCCTGTTTGCGCTCTGCAATTTCCTCCGGGCTGTACTCATATCCGAGGGACACCGCCGTGATATTCCCATTGCTGTCCTTCAGGTAGGATGCATTTTTGACATAAAAATACTCCGGATACTGGTAGAGGAACATGTTGACCAGCTGCTCAAACCGCTCGGCGCTGATGCTTCTGACCGGTACAACATCAGAGCTGATGTTTTCTGCCAAATTTTTCAGCACTGCAACAATCTCTTTCTCCCGCCCAGTCATGAAATTTTCACCATAGGTATTCAGGTTAAAGTCATAACACTCCTCGACGGTATGCTCCGGCGGCTGCTCCTGATAGCCGAACAGCGTATCCTGAAGTTTATATGCGATACTCTGCATCCCGTTCCAAACAGTTTTGACAAATGCCTGTCCATGTGCGTTGGTCGCAAAAAACACACAAAGGGAGAACAGCAAAAGAAAACAGACAGTGACGACATACAGTATTTTTTTCTTATTCTTCATGGTGGCTCCTTTTTTCCGAACGGAATTGCAGTGTATAAAGCTGATAATAGGCCCCCTCACTCTGCATCAGCTGGTCATGGGTACCCCGCTCCACAATTTTACCATCCTGTACAACCAGAATCAAATCTGCGAGGCGAATGGTTGAAAGGCGGTGGGCAATAACAAAGCTGGTTCTTCCTTTCAGGATTTCCCTTGTGGCTGTGGTAATCAGCGCCTCTGTCTGCGTATCGATGGAGCTGGTGGCCTCGTCCAGAATAAGGATGGACGGGTTCTTCACCACTGCCCTTGCAAAGGAAATAATCTGCCGCTGGCCACTGCTGAGCAGTTCGCCCCCTTCGCCCACCTGTGTGTTCCACCCTCCGGGCAGGCTGTCTGCCACACGGTCGGCATACACAAGACTTGCCCGGCGCTTCAGCTCCTCATCCGGCAGATCTTCCGCCGCATAGCGCAGGTTATCCAGAATGGTCCCGGACAGCAGATGCGGCGTCTGCAGCACGTAACCGATGCCGTGGTGCAGCCAGTTTTGGCCGCGGGCGCGGTAATCTTCCCCGTCAATGAGAAGCTGGCCGGAGGTGGGTTCAAAGAAACGGCACACCAAGTTGACCAGCGTGGATTTTCCCGCACCCGTCTCCCCCACAATCGCCACGGTGGTGCCGGCCGGTACCTTCAGGTTAAAGTGCTCTAAGACGTAATCATCCCCATCCGGATAGCGGAAACTGACGTCGCGGAATTCCACCTCGCCACGCATGGGGGGATAGTTTTCCTCCTTCGGTGCAAGCGGCGTGCCATAGTGTGCCTGTACCGCTTCACTGTCTGTAATCAGTTCCGGCTCTGTCAGCAGGTTGTGAACACGCTCCACATTGACCAGTGCGGAGGCGCCTTCCGAAATAATGCGGGCAAGGTTCATCATCGGGTCAATCAGGCCGGAGGCATAGGCCAGGCCGGCAGACAGGGTGCCCAGCGGCATTCCCATAAACTCCACATAGATTCCGCCTTGACGTAGAATCAGCGCTGCTGTGATGCTGGTAATAAACACGGCAAGCGGTGTATAAATTCCGCTGAGCATGGCGGAATAAACTGCTTTTTTCTTATATGCCGCCGTCACAGTCTGAAATTCCTGATAATTTTCTTTTTCAATCACCAGCGTCTTTGCCGTGACTGCGCCGGTAATCCCTTCAGAAAAACCGCTGCTAATCAGTGCGTTTTGGTGACGGACATCCCTGCCCACCCGAAAAATTCGCTTCTGGAAGAAAACCGTAATGGCCACCAGGACTGGCAGTGCGCACAGCACAAACAGGCCCAGCGTGGCATTCAGCACAAACAGAGAAACCAGCACCCCTATGCTGTAGGCCGCCGCCCACAGCATATCCACCGCACTCCACGCAATGACAGCGCTGATTTGGGAAGTGTCACTCATAACGCGGGACAGAATATATCCTACAGAGGTCTTGTTGTAGTAATCCGCCCCCAGGCGCTGCAGATGGACAAAGCATGCCCGCTTTAAATCCCGGCCGACTTTCATCTCAATTTCTGTGGACTGCTCCACAAAAATCCAGGTACAGGCAGCGGACAGCAGCACCACCCCCACATAGCAAAGCGCAAACACCGGCAGGCCGCCGGACTGAAGCGGCACAATAAAGTGGTCAATGGCGTAGGCGTTAAACAGGGGCAGGCTTAAGTCGAAGCAGGCCAGAAACACCATGAGTATGCCCACGGTGGCAAGCTGCCGCTTGTATGGAAGCAGAAAACGGGCCATTTTCTTTAAAGATTGTTTCTGTCCCCTTTTTTTCATGCGTCCACCCCCTGCTCCAGCGCGATCCGGCGGTATGTCCCATCTTCGCGCATCAGCTGCGCATGGCTGCCGTACTGTTCCATTTTCCCGTCCTTTAAAACCAGAATTGCATCCGCATCCATCAGGGTGGAAATACGGTGCGAAATAAGGATTGTTGTCGTCTCCTTTGTCCTGCGTGCAAGGTTTTCCCGGATGCGTTTGTCCGTCTCACTATCCACCGCAGAAAGGGCGTCGTCAAACACCATAATGGGCGTCCCTCTTAAAAAAGTGCGTGCGATAGCCACACGCTGGCGCTGGCCGCCAGACAGGGTAACCCCACGTTCCCCCACCAGTGTGTCGTATCCCTTTTGGAAGTTTTCAACCGCCCGGGCAATATCTGCGTCCTGCGCAGCTTCCCGGATTTCCGTCATGGATGCGCTGCGCGCCGCAATGCTGATATTTTCACTGATAGATTTGCTGTACAGGAACGGTTCCCCTGTGGTATAGCCAATCTGTCCGCGCAGATGTGCCAGACGGATATCGCGGATGTCCGTCCCGCTGACCGTGATGGTCCCCTCCCCATCCTTCAGCGGATACAGTCGAAGCAGCAGTGCACCCAGCGTACTTTTACCGCTTCCCACACCGCCTAAAATACCAAGGGTCGTGCCACCTTTAACCGTGAAGGTCAGCCCGTCGAACAAAGGCTCCCCGCCCGGAAAAGTAAAACGGATCTCGTTAAAGACAATATCCCCAGTCATGTCGGGGGTCAACGTCCCGGTATCCTGCTCCTGCGGCTCATCCATAACGTCCTGAATTCGTTTAAGGCTGATGGTACATTTGGAGAACTCCGACAGGGTACGTCCAAAGGAACGGACCGGCCAGATAAGCATGCCGCTGTAAGTCAGAATGGCCACAAAGCCCCCACTGCTAAGCGTGCCGTTCAGCGCCCCGTAGATACCGGCCAGCATAACGGCCAGAATTTGCAGGGCGGCAAAAAAGTCACCGACCCCCCAGTAGGCGCCTAACAGGCGGCCGATTTTAACCCAGATGTTGCAGTACTCTTCATTTTTTTCGTCAAAGCGGCGCACTTCCTCCCGCTCTTTTCCAAAAGCGCGCACAACGCGGAAAGCGGACAGGTTTTCCAGCACACGGCCGGATAAAATCCCCTCCGCCTCGTCCGCTTTTTGAAAACGGACGCTGAGTTTTTTAAAAAACACGCCGGAATACAGTGCAATGACCGGAATAAAGATGACGCTGATAACGCCGCACAGCACATTCGTATAAAAAATAAAAGAGACGCTTGTCACAATAACTGCGGCGGTACGCAGCACCTCCGGCAGTTGGCGGATTAAAAAGCCCTTCACCACATCCACATCAAGAGTGCACTTTTGCACGAGCTCTCCTGTTTCAATCCGGCCGAAATAGCTGTAGGGCAGCGCGGCAATGTGGCGGTACAGCCCGTCGCGCATGTCCTTAATCACCCCTTCGCTGCCAAGGCTGACAAGGTACTTGAACAAAAAACTAAACACCATATTCAGCAGGGCAAAGACCACGGCAGCCAATGCCAGCAGTGTCAGCAACTGGATGTTGGAAAAAGTCCCTTTTAAGCTGTCAAGGAAAGAAGCTTTACCATCAAGTACGCTGTCGATGGCGAACCGCATGGTCTGCGGCACCAGCATGCTGAACACGGAGGACAGCAGGATGCACAGTGCCGAAGCAAGAAAAACACCGGTATAGGGTTTGCAGTAATCGCGAAAAAGCCGTTTCATTCCTCTCTCCTCCTTTCAGGCAGCCACCGATAGTATAACACAAAAAGGCCCCTCTTTCAAAAGAAAGAGGGGCCGCACCGTATCTGTTTTATTTTACCGCCTTGTGGAACACCTTTTTACCCTTTTTAATGATTACCTGATTCTTGTCGGAAAAGTCAACCTGTGCGTTGGGATCCGTAATTTTCACATCGTCCACCGACACGCCGCCCTGTGTCACCAGCCGGCGCGCCTCCGACTTGGAGGGGCAGAGGCCCACAAAAACCATTAGGTCAAGCAGGCCGATTTTTTCATTGTCCAGCGCGTCCCCCACATTTGTGGTGGGCATGTTTTCGCTGTCCCCGCCGCTGACAAACAGCGCCCTTGCCGCTTCCAGCGCCTTGTCCGCATCCTCCTTGGAGTGGACCATCTTGGTCAGCTCATAGGCAAGAATCTCTTTCGCTTTGTTAAGCTGGCCACCTTCCCATGATTCCATCGCTTCAATCTCCTCAATAGGCAGGAAGGTCAGCAGCTTTAAGCAGTTAATGACGTCATCATCGGAGACATTACGCCAGTACTGGAAGAACTCGAAGGGAGAGGTCTTTTCCGGATCCAGCCACAGGGCCCCCTTCTCCGTCTTGCCCATTTTCTTGCCTTCCTTGGTGGTCAGCAGGGTGAAGGTCATGCCGTACACCTCATCCCCCATCACCCGGCGCACCAGATCGGTTCCGCCAAGGATGTTGGCCCACTGATCGTCTCCGCCCAGCTCCATCAGACAGCCGTAGTCCTGATGCAGCTTTAAGAAGTCGTAACTCTGCATAATCATGTAGTTAAACTCAATGAAGGTGAGCCCCTTTTCCATACGGGACTTGAAGCATTCCGCCGACAGCATTTTGTTTACAGTGAAGTGCACACCGATGTCCCTTAAAAATGGGATGTAGCTTAAATTCATCAGCCAGTCGCCATTGCGCACCACCAAGGCCCGATCATCCGTAAAGTCAATAAATTTGGACATCTGCTGCTTGAAGCGCTCCGCATTGTGCGCGATTTCCTCCACGCTGAGCATCTTGCGCATGTCTGTTTTGCCGGTGGGGTCGCCAATCATGGTGGTACCGGTTCCAAGCAGCGCGATGGGACGATGACCCGCTTCCTGCAGGCGCTTCATGACCATGATCTGCAAAAAATGGCCCACATGAAGGCTGTCTGCCGTTGCGTCGAAGCCGATATAGAAGGTGACCTTCTCATGGTCCAGATAATACTTGATTTTTTCCTCGTTGGTCATCTGGGCAATCAGGCCACGTCTCTTCAACTCTTCAAAAATTGTCATCGATCTTCTCCTTTTTTCTTTATTCTATATTGCAGCCGGCTTCCAACATCTCTCTGGCGCCTGCAAGGGCAGCCTCCGTAATGTTTTCGCCGGTTGTAATCCGTGCAATTTCCCGGACGCGCTCCTCCCCCGACAGGGTCAATGCCGCAGTAAAAGTGCGTCCGTCCTTCTCCTGCTTTTCAATGCGGATGTGGTTTTGCCCGAGGGCCGCTATGGGCGCCAGATGGGTGATGCACAGCACCTGCCTGCCCCGGCTTACCTGGCGCAGCTTCAGGCCAATCTTGTATCCCGCCCGGCCACTGACACCGGTGTCAACCTCATCGAAAATCATGGTGCCGACACCGCCATGGTCCGCCAGTACATTTTCAATACTCAGCATAATCCGGGCCAGCTCGCCGCCGGAAGCGACCTTTGCCATGGGTTTCGGCGGCTCTCCAGCATTGGTAGAAATAAAAAATTCCACCCGGTCGGCGCCATTTGGCCCGAAATGGTCGTTATCAATGTGGATTTCAAACCGGGCGGAGGGCATGTCCAGAAAGGTAAGTTCCTCCATCAGCAGTTTTTCAAACCGAGCGGCAGCCTTCTTTCGCGCATCGCTTAAACGGGTCGCCTTCTCCTTCAGTACCAGCAGGTTCTGCCTGCGCTGCTCCTGCAGCTGCGCAATACGCTCGTCCGCGTGTTCAATACCATTCATTTCCTCGGAAATACGGTCGTAATACTGAAGCATTTCCTCCACGGAGTTTCCGTATTTTTTCTTCAGCCGGAACAGCTGGTCAAGACGGCTTTCCACCCTGTCCTGTTCACGGGGGTCAAATTCCACCGCCTCTGCAAGGGACTCAATTTCTCCGTTCAGTTCCTCCAGTTCATAATAGAAATCCCGGACAATGCCGGAAGCACGTTCCAGCTCCGGATAGTAACGTTTGATATTTCCCATCACATCGGACAGGCTGGACAGCAGGGACAGTGCCCCCTCCCCCTCGTCCGTTCCGGAAATCAGTGTACGGGCCGCGGCCATATTCTCCGCGATCTCCTCCGAATTTTTATAGATATCCCGTTTGGCCAGAAGCTCCTCCTCCTCACCGGGAGTCAGCGCGGCCGCCTCCAGTTCCTTTATCTGGAAGCCCAGAAGGTCAAGACGTCGGTTTTTCTCCGCCTCATCCGTGCTGAGTGCGGACAACTCTTTTTTAATGGCAAGGCCCTTTTCATAGTTAGTGCGGTAGTCCGCCAGCAGCGGGGCCAAGTCCCCGAAGGAATCGAGAATGTGCAGGTGCTGATCCACTGAAAGCAGAAGATGGTTGTCATTCTGCCCATGGATGTCCAGCAATGTCTGGCCAATTTCCCTGAGCATCGACACCGTGGCAGGCATTCCGCATACCTTGCAGGTATTGCGCCCGTCGGCCGTCAGCTCCCTTGACAGCAGCAGCTGACCATCCTCGCAGGAGAAGCCCAGCCTTTCCAGCACGGCAGCCGTACTGTCCGGAATGGGCTCAAACACGGCACTAATCAGCGCCTTTTTTGCGCCGGTACGCACCAGTTCCTTTGAGGTTCTGGTTCCCAGAACTGCATTGATGGAGTCGATGATGATGGACTTGCCCGCGCCGGTCTCACCCGTCAGAACATTGAAGCCCGCAGTAAATTCGACGGAAATTTTCTCAATCACCGCCACATTTTCAATGTACAGCCTTGTCAGCAAGTCACTTCACCTACCCCAGAATAAACCTCATATCCTCGCACAGGCGTGCGGCGTCCTCCGGTGTGCGTACAATGGCAAGAAACGTGTCGTCGCCGGAGATGGAGCCCACTACCCCGTCCATTTTCATCGTATCAAACGCCGCGCAGGCCGCATTGGCCGTGCCGGTATGGCACTTGAACACCACAATGTTGCCGGCGTAGTCAATGCTGACCACCGACTCTGTAAACAGGGAGATGAATTTATCCGATCGTTCCGCTTTGGCTGCCGACGCCTCAATACTGTAGCGGTAACGTCCGCCCGGGCCCAGCGTTTTGGCAAGCCGAAGGTCTTTAATGTCCCGGGAAACTGTGGCCTGTGTGACGTGGAAACCGGCGTCCTTCAGATAGCCAATCAATTCGTCCTGTGTTTCAATATTATACTGTTCAATCAGTTCCAGAATTTTGGCATGTCTTGAGGATTTCACATCATTCTACCCCCTGTTCTTGAATTTTTTGTTCAGCACCTCATAAAACTCGCTTCCGCCCAAGGAAAGAAACCGCAGCGCCTTTTTCGCTTTCCCAACCATTATAGCATGTTCCGGCTCCAATTTCACGGTTTCATCGCCGTCCACCGTCACAAAAATTTCGTTGACATTTTTCTTGCCCGCATGTACCATCAGGCTTTTATCCGCCCCGAACAGGATACTGCGGGAGTCCAGGGAGTGCGGGCAGATAGGCGTCATGATAATCGAGTCGATGCTTGGATCCACCACCGGGCCGCCTGCCGACAGGGAGTAGGCCGTGGAACCCGTGGCGGTGGAAAAAATCAGCCCGTCCGACCGGTAGGTGCCCACCGGCTTGCCGGAACAGGTCACATCCAGCTCCACAATTTTGGAGTAGGCCCCCTTGGAGACCACCGCATCGTTTACCGCCAGAAAATCCTTTCTGCCGGATGCGCCCACAATCGTTACCTGCAAAAGACCCCGCTCGTGGATTTGATAATTCCCTTCCAGCAGCCCTGCCAGCTTGTCCAGTTCCGACTGCTCCACCGCTGCAAGAAAGCCAAGATTGCCCGCATTGATACCCAGCACCGGCTTGTCCGCTTTCAGGGCATGTTTTGCGCTGTGGATAAGGGTACCGTCCCCTCCCAGCGCCACCACACAGTCACATGCTGCAATACATTCGTCCAACGGTCCGTAAACCGCGCCTTTCACAGGGCCGTAAAGCTTGGCATATGCGTCGTGAAGCACAATGGAAAAGCCCATTTCCAGCAGTGCCGCGGCGGTGTGGTGCAATACCGGGCCAATCCGTTCGTCCTTTCGGTTGACCATGATGCAAAGTTTCATGCTTGTCCTCCGTTCAGTCTGTTGTGCGAGCGTTCCACAACCTGGCGGGCCGTTTCCCCGTCCACAATGGTGTCATCCACCTGCTTTTTCAAGTACAGCAGGTATTCAATGTTTCCCTCCGGTCCCTTTACTGGTGAAAAAGTTAGCCCCGCCGGAAAAAAACCGGCCTCCTGCGCAAAATGAAGCACATCGAGAATGACGGACAGATGCACCGCCTTGTCCCGGACCACACCCTTTTTCCCGACGTTTTCCCGTCCCGCCTCGAACTGGGGCTTAATCAGCGCCACCAGGCTGCCGTCCGGTTTCAAAAAACGGTGGGCCACCGGCAGCACCAGTTTTAAAGAAATAAATGATACGTCGATGCTTGCAAAATCCGCCTGTTCCGGCATGTCCTCCTGCGTCAGATAGCGGATATTCTTCCGTTCCAAATTGACAACCCGACTATCGCTGCGCAGTTTCCACGCAAGCTGGCCGTATCCCACATCGATGGCATATACCCTGCTTGCACCGTTTTGCAGCATACAGTCGGTAAAGCCGCCGGTAGAGGCGCCGATATCCATGCACACCCTGTCTGTCAGGCAAATGGGGAACTGCTGCATGGCTTTCTCCAGCTTCAGGCCGCCCCTGCTGACATAGCGCAGAGGCTCCCCCCGCAGTTCTACCTTTTGGCCCTCTTTTACAAACAGGCCCGCCTTGTCCGCCTTCTGACCGTCCACATACACCTGTCCTGCCATAATCAGGGCCTTTGCCTTCTCCCGGGACAGCTCCGGGTGAAGGCCCGTCAGCGCGGCATCCAGCCGCATGCCCTCCTTCACTGTGTAATCACCTGCCCCACAAATTCCGCAATTGAGCCACTGTCCAGATTTAGTTCAGCCAACAGGCTTTCCTGCCTGCCCTGAGGGACAAAGCTGTCAATGGCGCGCAGGCGGTAGGTTTCCCGGAACTGCTTCTGGGTCAGCTGATAGGCGAACTGTTCGCCTATTCCACCCTGTCTGATTCCCTCCTCGAAAAACAGGACATAATCGTACCGGCATGCCAGCTCGACCGCCTGCTTTGGAATGGGGGTGATCCGGTTCAGTTTCAGGCAGTCCACACTGATGCGCCGCTTATGAAGCTGGACGGCGCCTTTTAGTACCTCGGCAAACTCCCGCCCATAGGACACCAGAAGAATTTTGGAATTGCCATCCCCTGCCTGTAAATAATAGTCCTCATCTGTAAAATCTTTTCCCTTTACAATTTCATCCTCGCCCCCTCTGGGGTAGCGGATGGCCACCACGCCGGGATAATCGTTTACAGCACGTTCCAGCTGGCGGGACAGCTCCCGATAGTTTGTGGGAGAAAAGACGGTAATGCCCGGAATCAGGCTTAAGTATGCCGCGTCAAAGATCCCCTGATGGGTCTCGCCATCCTCACCAACGATACCCGCGCGGTCCACCGCCAGCACCACATGCTGGCGCTCAATGGACAGGTCATGGATAATCTGGTCGAAACCGCGCTGCAAAAAGGTGGAGTAGACGGCAAAAACCGGCTTCATCCCGCCTGCCGCAAGGCCGCCGCAAAATGTGACGGCATGCTCCTCCGCAATTCCCACGTCAAAAAAGTGGGAGCGGTGCCGGGCAGCGAAATGCTGCAGCTCCGTTCCGTATTTCATGGCAGCCGTCACCGCGCACAGGCGGTTGTCCCTGTCTGCCATGTCTGCAAGTTTCAGCCCGAAGGCGTGGGAAAAGCTGTCGCTGTTCTGCACATCGGGGTGGCCGGTAATCACGTCAAATTTGGGGATGCCGTGAAAGGCACCCGGGTTCTCCTCCGCATACAGGTAGCCTTTGCCCTTGGTTGTCACCACATTGACAACTACCGGGCACTGCAGGGACTTGGCACGGGACAGTACATCGCACAGCATGTGCAAATCGTGACCGTCCACCGGCCCTAAGTACGTAAATCCGAACTCATCAAACAGGGTGCTGCGGGAATAAAGCGCGTCCTTTAACAGGTTTTTCCCCTTCCTGATCGCCCGAATGGCCGGATCGCCCACCAATGGGACATGTTCCAAAAAATCGCCCACGCGGTCTTTTGCCTTAAAATAGTTCGGGTCGTTACGGATGGTGGAAAAGTATTTGGACAGCGCGCCCACATTTTTGGAAATGGACATGGCATTGTCGTTCAGGACAATAATCAGCCGGTCCTTTGCCCGGCCGCAGTTGTTTAACCCCTCGTATACCATGCCGCCGGTCATGGCGCCGTCCCCGATAACCGCCACAACGCTGCCCTTTTCCCGCTTAAGCGATTTTGCCCGGGCAAGGCCGCAGGCCACGGAAATGGAGGTACTGGCATGGCCGGAAAGAAATGCGTCATACTCGCTCTCCTCATGCTTGGGGAAGCCGGACAGGCCGCCCTGTGTCCGGATGGTGCCGAACCGGTCCCTTCGGCCGGTCAGTAGCTTATGCACATAGGACTGGTGTCCCACATCCCATACCAGTGCATCCTGTGGGCAGTCAAACACCTTGTGCAGGGCCACCGTCAGCTCCACCACCCCCAGGTTGGAGGCAAGATGGCCGCCATTTTTCGATACAGTGTCAATCAGCGTCTGGCGGATTTCAGAGCACAACACGTTCAGCTGTGCATAGGAAAGCTCCTTCACGTCGGATGGACCAGAAATCGTGTTTAGCAGCTTGGTCTCCATGGTAAAGCCTCACCCCTTACATTGGAATGATCATGGCGGTCATGATGCCCACCAGCGCGCCGCCCAGCACCTCCAGCGGCGTATGTCCAAGAAATTCCTTAAACGGTTTTCCCGGTATGGCCTCGTCCTCATGCTCGTAGTCCTTTTCCTTCACCTTTTCTTTGAGCTTCTCGCGGTCGAGCTCCAGTTCCTCCACAAGGATGTTGAGCATTTTGGCATGTTCTCCGGCCTCATACCGGACGCCGGTGGCATCGTAAATCACAATGACTGCCAGAATAAAGGCAATGGCAAATATCGGTGAATCCGCACCAGCCACCCGCGCGGTGGCCACGGTAAGCCCGCACACTGTGGCGGTGTGGCAGCTCGGCATACCGCCGGCGCCAATCAGCCGTTCCCACTGAAGCTTTCTGGTCCCTACCAGGTTGACAATCAGCTTGGTAATCTGCGCGAACACCCATGAGAGCAGGGCCACCAGCAGCACATAGTTTGAAAACAGGGCCTGCAGATCTTCCATTGGTGAATCCCCTCCTTTATCTGTCGCGGTATAAGAGATAATCCGCCAGCTCTTCCAACGGACCGGGATTTGCAAACGTACGGCGCAGCGTGTCCTTTGCCCGTTGGGTCAGTTCCGCGGCCCGCAGGCGGGCCCCTTCAATGCCCAGCAGCGCCGCATAGGTGCGCTTTCCTTCCCTGGCATCGCTGCCGACTGCCTTTCCAAGCAGCTGCTCGTCCCCGGTGACATCTAAAATATCGTCCACAATTTGGAACGCCGCGCCAAGATCCATGGCAAACCGTTCCGCTGCGTCAAGCGCACTTTCCTGTGCGCCGGCCGCAATGCAGCCCAGCACGGCGGATGCCGCCAGTAGTTTCCCGGTTTTTAAAGAATTGATTTCATCCAGCTGTTCTGCTGTCAACGCCGGATTGTTTTCATTGGCCAAGTCCACAACCTGGCCGCCAATCATCCCGGCGCCGCCCACTGCCTTTGCCAGCGCCGCCACGCCTGCCGCACGCTTTGTATCCGGCAGCCCAGGCGCTGTGCTGATGGTCTCAAACGCCGCTGTCAGCAGCAGATCGCCCGCCAACAGTGCAATTCCCTCCCCAAACGCCTTATGGCAGGAAGGCTTGCCCCGGCGGTAATCGTCATTATCCATCGCCGGCAAATCGTCATGAATCAGCGAGTAGCAGTGCGCCATCTCCACCGCGCAGGCAAAGGGAAGCGCTGTTTCCTGCTGTGCACCGCACAGGCGCGCAAAGGAAAGGCAGAGACTGCCCCGCACGCGCTTTCCACCGCCAAGCAGGCTGTAGCGTGCTGCGTCATAAACCTCTTGATACGCCTGCCCCGTCTGGGGAAGGGCCCTGTCCAGGGTCTGTTCCAGCAAGGCAGCGTCCGCAATAAGAAATTCCGGCGGCCGTCTATTCATCGTCATCGTCCTTCTCCGCAAGCGAAGCCTTCAGTTCCTCCACCACAAGCTGCGCCTGCCTTAGCTTTTTGTCACAAACTGCAATGGTGTCGCATCCTTGCTTAAACAGCTGAAGCGACTCCTCAAGGCTGAGTTTTCCTTCCTCCAGCGTGTCCACAATTTCTTCCAGGCGGCTCATGGCCGTCTCAAAGCTCTGCTCCGGCATTATGTTGCCTCCGTTTCTGTCATGACCTTTGTAATGGTTCCGTCCGCACTGCCGTCCGCAAAACGGATGGTCACCGTCTGTCCCTGTGTCAGGTCCCGGCTCAGCGGGACAAGCGCGTCCTTTTCATCAAACACAAGCGTATAGCCGCGCTCCAGCACCTTCAGCGGGCTCATGGCGTCCAGTTTGCCTGCCGCAGTGCCAAGCCGCTTCTGTTCCTTTGCCAGTCGCTCCCCCATTCCGGTCAGCATGGCGCGGCGCAGGCCGTCCAGCCGGTGCGTCGACTCCTTTACCGTGTAATCGGCAGAGGCGAGGGCCGGACGCTGCTTCAGCATTTTTAGACGCACTGTACAGCGTTGCAGCAAGGCGACCTGTGCGTTCAGAAGCCTTGTACGATAGCCCTGAAGCTGCTCTGCCAGTTCCGCCCTGTCCGGTGTGGCGACCATGGCGCCGAATGTCGGCGTAGAGGCACGCGCATCTGCGACCATGTCCAGCACGGTCACATCAATCTCGTGCCCCACCGCCGAGATCACCGGGTGCGGACATGCAGCCGCCGCGCGGGCGACCCCCTCGTCATTAAAGGCAGACAAATCCTCCGACGCACCGCCGCCGCGGGAAATAAGCAGGGCATCCACATCCTGCCTGCCGGAAAAATACCGGATTGCGCGGCGGATTTCGCCCGGCGCCCGCTCTCCCTGAACCATAACCGGCAGCAGCAACAACTTTGCAAGCGGCCAGCGGGTGCGCACCGTGTTCCGGATGTCCGAGAGCGCTGCGCCGGACCGGGAGGTTATGACGCCGATTACCGACGGGAATCTCGGCAGGGGTTTCTTTCGATCCTCATCGAACAGGCCCTCCGCCCGCAGCTTGTCAACCAACTGCTTTAAACGGATGTGTGCTGTGCCCGCCCCGTCCGGCATGGCATCGTAACCGATAATCTGGCAGTTGCCGTCCTTCTCGTACACGGTGGCCTGTCCGGCCACGATCAGCCCCATGCCATTTTCAATCGGGAAGCGCAGGGCGTCGGCATACCGCTTGAAAATCACCACTTTGATGGCACTTTTGTCGTCCTTCAGCGTCAGGTAGACGTGCCCTGTTTTATAGTAACGGACGAAGTTGCTGACCTCCCCGCGGATTAGCACCCGGCGCAACGGCGCAAGCCCGTCCACAACAGACTTGAGATAGGTGTTCAGCTGTGACACGCTTAAAATATTATCTGCCACAAGACCCTTCCTTTCTCGCCGCAAGCACCGCCACGCCCACGGCGTTGTCTGCGGACAGCTGCGGTTCACAAAACAGGCCGTCGAACCGGTTTTGCAGTTCGTTCTTTAAAAAGCGGTTGCTCATCACGCCGCCTGCATACACCACCGGATACCTGCCGTGCTGCCTGAAAACCTCCGCCGTCATGGCGGACACGGTCTCCAACACCGCACACAGCACAAATTTCGCCGTTTTTTCCGCACTCTGCCCACTGGACAGCATTTGCTCCGCCTTGTTTTCAAATCCGGACAGGCAGGGATTCAGCCCCTTCAGCACCGCCCGGGCCCTGACAGGCTCCCGGTATGCTTCTGCCAATTTTTCCAGCTGCGGGCCGGCCGGAAACGGCAGGCCCAGCCGCACACCGACACGGTCAATCAGCTGTCCGGCGTTCAGATCCATTGTCCCTGCGAGGCGCGTGATTTTTATACCGCCCTGCCCGTCGTCCAGGCACCACAGCAGTTCCGTCGTGCCGCCGGAGACATGGAACACATAGCACCCCGTCTTTAACAGGTGCAGCGCGCCGCAGCCGAACAGCGCCGCGGCCACATGCCCCTGCTGGTGCGAACAGAAGTACAGCGGCGCCCCAAGCGCGCAGGCCGCAGCTGTGGCGGCAAGCTTGCCTGCAAGGAAGCAGGGCATGTAAGAGCCCTCCACATCCCGCGGCGCCGTGGACACCCCCACGGCCGACACCTGCGGCGTATCTAACGAAAACAGCTCATCCAGCACCTCCGGCAGCTGACGGTTGTGTAAAAACAGCGCATCGCTCTGCCGAAGGCCCCGCTCCCCCGCTTTGACAGGCAGCAGCCGCTTTACCCCCCGCCACTGTCCCGTCGCCGCGTCGTACAGCGCTGCACTGGTGCTGTAGTTGCTGGTGTCAATGCCCAGTACCATCAGGAAAGGCCCAAATCCTTCGCAACCGAGCTGAGAATGCCGTTGACAAAGGACCAGTCGTCGTCCGAGCCGTATGTTTTTGCAAGCTCCACCGCCTCGTTAATGGCGGCGGCGGCCGGAATTTCCTGCCCGCAGTAGCGCAGTTCATACACCGACAGGCGGATAATGCACAGGATGATTTTGGGCAGCCGTTCCTTCTTCCAGCCGGTCAGGTGCTTTTCAAACAGCCCGTCCAGTTCCTGCTCATGCGCCTTTGTCAGGCGGGCGGTCTTCAGGATGTACTCCGTCGGTTCCAGCTCCCTTGCGGCAATGGATGCATCGATAATGTCGCCCATGCTTTCATCCGGGCGAAAGCACTGCTCAAACAGCAGGTAAAGGACCTGCTCTCTCTGCTCATGTCTTGTCATGTTTTTTCCCCGTTCCCTCCAGTCTAAAAAAACAGACCCCTCCGGCTGATATCCGGAGGGGATACTGTTTATTCAGCCTCATTCATCTCTTCAAAGGACACACCGGAAATAATCACGTTGACCTTCGCCACGTTGATACCGGTCATATTCTGTACTGCATTTTTCACGTTTTTCTGGACCTCTTTGCCGATCTGATCCAGTTTAAAGCCGTAGCGCACCACTACGTTCAGGTTGATGGTGGCCACATCGTCCGAGAGGATAATTTTGACCGGATTCTGAAGCGCCGTCTTGAAAACGCCCTTGATGGGCGCCGTTTTAAAACCGATGTCCGCCACGCCCTCTATTTCCTTTGCGGCGTATCTTGCAATGCTTGCAATGACATCCTCCGAAATTTTCAAGCTGCCGATGCTGTCTTTATTATAGTTAGGATCCAAAACCAATCCTCCTCCTTTATGGGTAAAAAAATACCACTGCAACAACGTTACAATGGTATTATACCACAAATTAAGAAATCCACAACTATTTTACTTCAATCACGCGGATATTTTCACTTGCCACATCGGTTACGCTGACAATGACATCTTTAATCTGTGCGGCCTCGCTGGGAAGTAAGCCCTCGGTTTGAACCATGGCGCTGACCGTCTCGCCGTCAATATAGACCATGCAGTCCTGGAAGCCCTTTGCCTTAATCAGCGTCTCCATGGTGTTTTCGTTTTCTATGTTCTGTGCAATCTGACCCGCGTCCTCCACGGCCTTGTTAATCTCCTCCTCATTCATGGTGGTGGAGGCAAGCACACTTTTCATCGTCTCAATGGCCTCATCCCTTGATTTTTGCCGCTCCAGCCTTGCCTGTGTAAAGTAGGTCTCTGCGTCCACATCGCTGCCGGAAACGAAGGAAGCGTCCCCGTAGTTTTTGGAGGAGGAGTCCTGCTCCGATGTATCGGTCGGCTTGCCCGTCATGGCAAAGCCCTCCGAATTGGTGGCAAACTGCCAGTTGAGATAAATGGCAAGGCCCAGTGCGAACACAAGCGTTGTCAGTACGATTTGTTTCTTACCCAAAATCATCTTTATCACCTCATCTGTTTTCTAAAACTGTTACGTATACCTTGCTGGTCGGCAGCTGAAACGCCGTTGTTACGACCCCGATGATTCTGCTTTCTACGGCAACGTCTTCTCCCCCCTCGCAGGCGATTACGACTCCCTTAATCTGCGGCCCCAGCTGTGTTTTCAGCAGCGCTTCCCTGGTGCCGTCCTTGTTTTCAAGGATAATCACATTCTCCTCTTTGGTGGTCTTATCCTTGTTCCCGCCCTCTGAAGAGGAGGAATCGCTGGTTGTTTTTGTGTCGCTTTCATACACATTCTGCACCGTGCTCTCGTAGGTGACCATGATTTTGCACTCTCCCACGCCGGCAATGCTTCCGATGAGCTCGGCCAACTTTTCCTCCACCTGCCGTCTCATCTCCTCCTCATCTACGGAGGCGCTGCCGGCAGCCTGCGTGTCAGAGCCGCCGCCCACAGGCACAAGCTCGCTCAGCAGAATCAGCGCAATGCCGAGAAGCCCCAGCACCACAATTGTCTTGACCCGGTTCTCTTTGCTGAACAGGGTCCCCAACCCTTTTATCAGACCATTTGTTTTCATGACGCTACCACCTTAATGTCCGGTGTAATCTGCAGCTCGCTTCGGATAATGTCCGTTACAGAGCCGCTCTGTCCTGTGTCTTCGCTGGCGAGGACAACGGTGCAATGTTCCACCGTCAGCTCCTCCCCTTCAATATCTATATCTATTCGGACCTGCAGTGGATTTATTCCGGCTGCGGCCAGTTTTTCGCCGACAAGCACCTCCGTTTTCGCTGTCACCTCGTTAAGCAGTTGTTCCTGCTTTTGCTGCTCCAGATTTTCCGTCTCTGTCACAGCAGAACCGTCCAGCCCGGACAGGTCGAGGGAGAAGTCCTCCCCCATCAGCTTCAGTACCGGGGATATTAAGCACAGTAAAAATACCGCCGCCACAACAAGGTTCAGCACCTTCTCATACCGCTTGTCCGGGCAGAGGAAGGAATACAGACCGGTGGCCGCTATGACAAAGCACACCGACAACACCCATTCCTTCATGGCCTTTTCCTCCTTTCGTCAGCTTCCCACACTCATCAGTACCGCGGTGCTGACAATCAAAATCAGCAGATAGCAGACCAGCACTGCAACCAGCATACTCAGTGCGGAGGAGATGGTTTTCAGCACCCCCGTCACCTCACTGCTTCCGGTGATGTCGGAGGCGATGGTGGACAGCGCCAGCACAAATTTCAGGGCCACCGCCTCAATCAAGGTCGGGGCGAAAATCAGGATCAGGCTGCCAATTCCCACCGCCCCGGCGGAGGTTTTCAAAACGTGCAGGCAGCCGCTGATGGTCCCCACCGCATCCGAGATGGCGCTGCCCACAATGGGGATGGCGCTGGAAAACACCAGCTTTGCCGCCTTAAGCGCCTGCGCGTCGGTGGCCTGTCCCACAATATTCTGAAGGCTGAACAGCCCCACAAAGATGGTGGTCAGCAGGACAAGACAAAAGGACACGCCGTTTTTGATGGTGGACTGCAATGATTTGAGATTTAACCCCGGCTGCAGCACCCCCACGATACCAAAACTTGTAAAGGCGCAGATAAACGGCATCAGCGTGGTGTTCATCAGGGTGGAAAATACCTGTGCGGCGCCGATAAGGATGGCACTGTACGCCGTGCCCGACACAATCTGCCCGGTGGAAATCACCACACCGGTAAAAACGGGGACAAATCCATACACAAAATTGGCGACCTGGTCCGTCAGGTCAATCATCCGGTGGATAAGCTCCAGCACCGGCTGAAGAATCAGCACGGCCACCACCACGATGGACACGGTCGCATAGATACGCGACATGCCGTTTTCCCCCGAAAAGGAGGACAGCAGCTTCATGCCGATAAGAGCCGCCAACAGGTAAAGCAGCAGGCGGAAGGGGGATTTTATCGCCTGCATAAAGGATGCAAAGACGGACTCCAGAATTGTACCCACGGTAAGTTCCTCCACAGGGGTGTCCACCGTGCCGGTCAGCCCCGCCTCCTCTCCAAGCTGACGGATCTGTTCCAGCGTGTCGCTGTAGTACTGCTGCGTCTGTTCGTCCATCTCGGTTTCGCCCTGCGCGCAAACAGGCGGGGCGAACAGACCGGCCAACAAAAAAAGGCACAGAAGAAAGCAACATTTTTTCATCTTGTTTTTTCCTTTAGCTCATCAGTTTTACCACCATGTCCAGCAGTTTGCGGAATGCGGGCAGTGCGCACAGCAGCACTGCCACCCTTGTGGCAAAGTCCACCTTGGAGGCGATCATCCCCTCCCCTGCGTCCTTGCACAAATCCACCGCCATGCTGCCCACAAAGGTGATTCCCAGCGCCTTGAACAGAACTTCCAGCATGCTGCTGTCCATTCCCGCCTGCGAAAGGAACGCGTTAATCTGTTCCAGCACCGGCGTTACTGCCCCCAGCACCGCAATCAGAATTCCCACACCTGCCACCAGCGACAGCGCCAGGGAGTACTCCGGCTTGTGCTGCCGGAACAGGACGATAAATGCTGCCGCCGTCACGGCAAGCCCACACACGGTCATGATGTTCATAACTACAGCCCAAAGACGGTTTTCACCGTCTCAAACAGGGTGCTGATCTCCCCTATCAGCATCATCAGCACCACAATCAGGCCGGCCAGAGTGGTCAGCATGGCCTGCTCCTCCCTGCCGGCACGGATCAGCACCTGGTTGAGGACGGCGACAATAATGCCGATGGCCGCAATTTTAAAAATTAAATCAATGTCCATAGCTTTTCATTCCGTTTCCTTAAAGTATGACCAGTATGGCGGCCAGTCCCCCCAGCACCCCCAGGGAGCGGTACAGCTTTTCGTACTTTTTTCTGTCCTCCCTGGCCTCCGCTGTCAGCAGGGAAAGTTTCTTTTGCGCCAGTCTCAGCACCTTCTGCTGATCCTCCATGTCCGTTGTACCGAGGGTGGAGGCCAGTTCTCCAATAATGGCAAGCCCCTTTTCAAACTCCGGAAGCTCCTTCGAAGTTTCAGCGACTGCCGCAGACAGAGCATGCGCAAAGCTCTCCCCTTCCGCCATGCGCTGCTCGCAGCCGGACAGGAAGGTCAGTTCCGGGAACTCCTTCCCACCCTGCCTCAGCAGTTCCACCATACTGCTGCGGGAATAGCTGATTTCCAACTGCAAAAACGTCAGCCAGCCATCCAGCTGCTCATAATACTCCTGCCTGCGCCGCCACCGCATACCGTACCGCACGCCCGCCAGCGCACATGCACCGAAAAGGAGCACCGCCCCCGTCAGCTTCAGCATGGCACCGGTTCCCCACCGGACAGCGTCAGGATTTCCGCAATTTTTCCCACGCTGTCCGGGGTAAGCAGGATGACATACCGGATGGCACCGCTGCTTAACATCCGCTTTGCAATGGGCCGTTCCCACAGCTGGCGGCGATCCCTGGCGTGGATGCTGGCGACAATGCCCACACCCGCCTGAAGGCAGTCCAAAACGCCCTTCAGCTCCCCTTCATTGCCGATTTCGTCACATACAATCAGCTGCGGCGACATGGTGCGAAGGGCAATTTCCATCCCTGTGCTTTTTTTATAGCCGTCAAACAAATCACAATTTTGAAACAGCTTCGCCCCCTTCAGTCCAAGTTCCCCGCGTTCGTCAATTATGCTTATCTTCCACGTCTTTGCATACTCCTTTGCAAGCGCCCGCAGCAGGGTGGTTTTTCCACTGAGCGGCGCGCCTGCCACCAAAATCCCATCTTCCGGATGGGGGACGTGCAACAGGATTTCCGACAGGTCCACCGGAACGTCCCTCGCCACGCGGATATTGATGGAAGTGATATCCTTAACGGAGATCAGCTTGCCATCTCCATCCAGCACCGCCGTCCCGCAGAAGCCTGCCCGGTGCCCGCCCGGTAGGGTGATGAACCCGTTCCTGATTTCTGCCAGATGGGCATGCACCGTGTAATCGCAAATTCTTTGAAAGACATCATCCAGCAGCCGCTGTGTTACCCTAACCTGGGGCAGTGCCGTCCTGCCGGACGGCCATTCCACCGTCAGGGGTTGTCCGAGACGCAGCCGGATTTCCACCGCCTTGCTGCAAAGCTGATCGTCCTGCATCAGGGCGCGCTGCGCCTCCCGCGGCAGGCAGGACGCCGCCTCCCAGAAGGCTGTCCGCATGTTGTTTTCGTTTCCTGTCATTTTTTTCACCTCTGTTGTCCTATCTATACGCGGGGTGGACAAGGATTAGAACAGAAAGAAAAAGGCCGGGCGTTTTCTTTTGCCCGGCACCTCTGCAATCCGCTTCCCCTGCATGGTATTATCACAAAAAAATCCCACCCTTTAAAAAGGGTGGGAAAACAGCGGTTAATTTTCTTTTTGCTTCTTTGCTGAAATTACCAACACACCTGCACTGACAAGGGCCAGGGCAAGGAAACCGCCCACGGTGCCGGCATCACCGGTTGCAGGAACGTCTGTCGAAGGAGGAAGCGTTTTCTTAACTAGGTTTTTGATGGCGTCATCGTATCTGCCCTGTTTTGTGCTTTATTGCTGTTCCAACAGTTTCTTTACCAGTTCACCCAGCACGCCGGGGTTGGCCTTCCCCTTGGTGGCACGCATGCACTGCCCCACAAGGAATCCGGTCACGTTGGTCTTGCCTTTTTTATAGTCCTCCACAGCTTTGGGGTTTCCCTTCAGCACTTCGGATACGATACCCTCCAGTTCCGCTGTGTCGCTGACCTGCTTAAGTCCCAGTTTTTCCACCAGCGCCGAGGGCTTCACGTCCTCATCCACAATGGTCTCCAGCACGGTTTTGCCCGCCGTGACCGAGATGGTGCCCGCCTCAATCAGGTCAATCATCTCCGCCAGGTTTTCCGGCGTCAGTTTCAGGTCTGCAATGTCACAGTTCCGCTCGTTCAGTACCTTGGTCACATCGCCCAGCACCCAGTTGGAAACCGTTTTCGGTGTGGCAGAGCACAGCCCAACGCACCGTTCAAAAAATTCTGCTTTGGTCCGTGCCTCACACAGGAGCTGCGCGTCGTACATGGGCAGTCCGTACTCTCCCACAAAGCGGATGGCCTTGACATTGGGCAGTTCCGGCAGGCTGTCCTTCAGTTCCTGCACATGCTCCGGGCTGACGACAATGGGCGGAAGGTCCGGCTCGCGGAAATAACGGTAGTCGTGCGCATCCTCCTTACTTCTCAGGGGGAAGTTCCTGCCCTGCTGGTCGTCCCAACGCAGCGTCTCCTGGGAGATGCTGCCGCCCGCCTCCAAAATCTCCACCTGGCGGGCAAATTCATACTCGATGGCGCGGACGGCGCCGCTGAAGGTATTGACGTTCTTCATCTCCGTTCTGGTTCCGAAGGCCGTGTCCCCCTTCTTTCTTGCAGAAACGTTTACGTCGCAGCGGATGGAACCCTCCTGCATTTTGCAGTCGGAGATGTCGAGGTACTGCAGAATCAGCTTGATTGTGTCCAGATATGCCTTTACCTGCGCGGTGGAGCGGAAGTCCGGCTCGCTGACAATTTCAATCAGCGGCACGCCGCAGCGGTTCATGTCCACAAGGGTTCCGCCCGCCTTATCAAGGTGGATCAGCTTTCCCGCATCCTCCTCGATATGTATCCTTGTAACGCCGATGGTAACAGGCTTCCCGTCCACAAGGATGTCCAGCTTGCCGTCACTGCACAGAGGGATGTCAAACTGAGAAATCTGATACGCTTTGGGCAGGTCCGGATAAAAGTAATTTTTCCGGTCCTGCTTACACAGGTTGTTGATGGTGCAGCCCAGCGCGTGCCCCATTTTAATGGCGTAGTCCACCACGGCGCCGTTCAGCACCGGCAGCGTGCCGGGGAAGCCCATGCACACAGGGCACACCTGTGTGTTGACCGCTGCGCCAAAGGAGTTCTTGCAGCCGCAGAAAATTTTGGTTTTGGTGTTTAGCTCCGCATGGACCTCCAGGCCCACAACCATCTCATAATCGTTCATGCTCACTTTGCTTCCTCCGTTTTATCCTCTAAGAGGTTAATAAATTCCTGTTCGCTGAGAACCGGCACGCCGAGTGTCTGCGCCTTGCGAAGCTTGCTGCCTGCATCCTCGCCCGCCACCACATAGGTGGTCTTTTTGGACACAGAGCCCGCCGCTTTGCCGCCGCGCCGCTCAATCTCCCGCTTGCCTTCCTCCCGTGTCATGGTGGACAAGGTCCCTGTCAAAACAAAGGTCATTCCGGCAAATTTGTCCGACTGCTGATGTTCCGCACAGTCGGTTTTCAGTTTCAGTTCCTTTATGCGTTTAAGCAGTTCCCCAGTGGAGGGCATGGAGAAGAAGTCCACAACTGCCCCTGCAATGACCTCTCCAATGCCGTCAATGGCGGCAATCTCCTCCGCTGTGGCGGTGCTGAGCCTGTCCAGCGTTCCAAATCGGGCTGCGATCAGCTTGGCTGCCTTGGCACCCACGTTTTTGATGCCAAACGCGTACAACAGCCGTTCCAGCCCTGCCTGCTTGGACTTCTCAATGGCGGCCAGCAGGTTTTCCGCGCTTTTTTCCGCCATGCGTTCCCGGTTTTCCAACTGCTCCTTCTTCAAGGTATATAAATCAAAAAAGCTGTGAAGTAGCCCCTCCGCCACAAAGCTTTCCGCCAGCTGCTCACCGAAGCCCTCTATATCCATTGCGTCCCGCGACACAAAATGGATAAGGCCACGGACAAACTGGGCGGGACACAGTGGGTTGTAGCAGCGTATGGCCGCCTGCTCCCCACGCTCCACCGGGTGGCCGCAGGACGGGCAGACCGACGGCATACGGAAGGGCTGTGCATCCGGCCGGTGGCTGACGCTTTTTACAACCTCCGGGATGACATCCCCTGCCTTCCTTACCACAATGGTGTCCCCAATGCGGATGTCCTTCTCCGCAATGTAGTCCTCATTATGCAGGGATGCACGGCTGACCTGGGAACCCGCCAGCATAACCGGCTGAAATACCGCTGTCGGCGTAAGCGCGCCGGTGCGTCCCACATTGATTTCAATGTTAAGCAGCTCGGTCGTTTTTTCCTCCGGCGGATACTTGTACGCCACTGCCCAGCGGGGATACTTCGCTGTTTCGCCCAGCTGCTCCCGCTGTGCAAAGCTGTCCACCTTTACAACCGCGCCGTCAATGTCATAGGGCAGCTGCTGCCGCTGTTGGCCGATCCGCTCGATCTCCTGCATGACCTCATCCATGCTGTCGGTGCAGAAGTATTCGGGAGAAACTGTGAAGCCCAGCTCCTCCAGCAGTTTCAGACTTTGGCTGTGGGAAGTGATCTCCTCCCCCTCAATCAGTTGCAGATTAAAAACAAAGATGCTAAGCCCGCGTTTCGCCGTAATTTTGCTGTTTTTCTGCCGGAGGGAGCCTGCGGCCGCATTGCGAGGATTTTTGAACACCCGTTCCCCCGCCGCCTCCTGCCGCAGGGCCAGCACCTGAAAACTCTCCTTCGGCATGTAGATCTCCCCCCGGACAATCAACCGGGGAATTGCCCGCTTCAGACGCAGGGGGATGGCGCGGACGGTACGCAAATTTGCCGTCACATTTTCCCCTGTAATTCCGTCGCCCCGGGTTGCCCCGCGGACAAACACGCCGTTTTCATATTCCAGAGAGACGGACAGTCCATCAATCTTTTTTTCCACCACATAAGAAGGATGCTCCACCGTCTCCCGCACGCGCCGGTCAAAGTCCAGCACGTCCTGCGTGTCGAACACATCCTGAAGGCTCTGCAGCGGCACCTCATGCCGGACGGGCTGGAACAGCTCGCCGTCCGCCTCGCCGCCCACCCGCCTGGTGGGGCTGTCCGGTGCTGCCAAATCGGGGTACTCTTTCTCAATATCTGCAAGCTCCTGCAAAAGCATGTCAAAGGTGCGGTCGTCCACACTGGGATCGTCCAGCACATAGTATTCATAGCTGTAGCGGTTCAGCTTCTCCGTCAGTTCTGCCGCACGCTGTCTGGCTGTTTCACGCTCCATAGCCGTTTGCTTCCTCCATCTTCCTGTCCGGCGGCACATCCGTGGCACGAAAGGGCCGTCCGCACGGTTCGCCGCTTCGCATATTATATCATAAAAGGGTGCGAATTGCACCCTTTTCTATCCCCTTACAAGGTGATCTGCGCAAAGGAGTTGGGTACGGAACCCACAATGACTGTTTCGGAAAACACCATGTCGCTTTCAATCTGCCCGGTGGACACATAGCCAGGAACAATGGCCGAAATATCCACTACCACACGGAACACGATGCGGTGAACCGTCTGGTTAACGCCCGCGGAGGTGAAGGTGCTGATGATTTTTGTGTCCACATAGGTGGCCGGGATAACCCGGATGTGGATATCCGGTCCCCAGCCAGAGAACAGCTGAATCCCGGACAGGGTGCCAAGCGGAATGCTTAACTTCTGCTCTTCAAGTGCCAATAGCCCGTTTAAAACCCCGTCGCTGAGGCTGGTTTTCAGCCGGTTTGCCAAAATGCTGTTTACCTGCAGGTCTGTGATGTCCCCCTCGCTGTTGCGGGTAATGGTGATAAGGTCCTGCGCTGAGATGTCGTTTTCCTCCAAAATCTGTGACACGGTGGTGTTAATTGCCTGTTCTGCAAGAATTTTTGCATAGCTGATGGACATGGCCTCTACCACGGGCCGCACCTGTCGGTCCAGCAGAACAATACAGGCGGAAATGAAAAGAAGGAAAACGCAAATTTTGATTATTCGCTTCCTCCACGCTATTTTTCCCATAGAATCACCCCATTATTTCACTATATGAAAAGAAAAGGGCGAATGTGAAAAGCGGGAACGGCGGCTGCGGCAAAGGCTGCACTGTAATGGGCACCATGCTAAACGTCCGGTATTTCCTGCCACAAAAAAGAGGAAAACTCTTAAAGCAGAGTTTTCCTCTTTTATCTATTCTGCCGGCTGTTCCTGCAGGGGCATGCTGAAATGGAACCGCCCTTTTATAAAGCTAGATTGAGATTTCGTCGTTCATGTCGATCAGCGCAGGATCCAGCGTTTTCTTAGTGGCCAGCGCCTCCTCAATGTCCAAATCAATGATTTTCTCGCTCTGCATGGCGACGATGCGTCCGCCTTTTCCGTCCAGCAGCAGCTTCACAGCATGGTAGCCCATCTGGCTTGCCACTACGCGATCCCGAAGGGACGGCGCGCCGCCGCGCTGCACGTGGCCAAGGATGGTAGCACGTGTCTCAATACCGGTTTTGGCTTCAATCTCTTCCGCCATCTGCTGGACGCCGCCGACACCTTCCGCAACCAGCACAATGAAGTGGCGCTTGCCGGTTTTCTGGTTGGCGCGGACCTTCTCAAGGAAGTCCTTCTCCAAGCTGAAGGGATGCTCAGGAATGCAGATTGCAGAGGCGCCGCAGGCAATGCCGGTGTTTACGGCAATGTAGCCGGCACGGCGGCCCATAACCTCGATAACGCTGCACCGGTCGTGGGACTGTGCAGTGTCACGAATCTTATCAATCATTTCCATGGCAGTGTTCATCGCTGTGTCGTAGCCGATAGTGTACTCGCTGCAGCCGATGTCATTGTCGATGGTGCCGGGAATGCCCACGCACGGAACACCGACGCGCGACAGATCCAGCGCGCCGCGGAACGTGCCGTCGCCGCCGATGCACACAATGGCGTCAAGGCCGGCCTTCTCACACTGCTCTTTTGCTTTTAAAACGCCCTCCGGGCTGTTAAACTCCTTACTTCTGGCGGTATAGAGGATCGTGCCGCCGCGGTTGATAATGTCGGACACGCTGCGCAGATTCATCTCAAACATGTCGCCGTGGTACAGCCCGTTATACCCGCGTTTAATGCCGTAGACCCTGATACCGTTGGTAATTGCAGTTCTGACCACCGCACGAATGGCCGCATTCATGCCCGGCGCATCGCCGCCGCTGGTCAAAACGCCAATCGCTTTGATTTTCTTCATAATCCAAATCCCTCCAAAGTCTTCGATTTTTTCGCAGACATGAACATTATATACCCTAATTTTCGTTCGGTCAACTATTCGCGTTCGAGGACGACAGAATTTTCTCCCAGTACACCGGTCAGATTACGGCACAGGCCCTCCTCGCCCGTGACCCACAGGCTGCGCGGCGCGCTTGTCAGCTTCTTCTGGTTTTCAAAATAGACGAAAACCGGCAGCTGCCCTGGATAGGCCTTCAGCAATTCGGTTACCGTTTCAAATTCCACCGACGAGCGGGAGCGCACCTTCAGATACAGGCCCGCCGGCCGTTTACCGCCCTTTGCTTTTTTGGCGTGTTCGATGATCTCCGGGCCGTTCAGCCGCTCCTCCGCGGAAGCAATTTCCTCGCAGATAAGCTTCAGGTCATCCTCCCGGGCGCTCAGGCGGCCCTTCACTACCAACACCTGGTTTTCCTCCAGCAGGTGCCCGTACTGGTCCACCATGTTCTGAAAAGCGAATGCTTCAATAGAGCCTGTCTCGTCCTCCAGGTTTAAAAATGCCATGGTGCTTCCGGATTTTGTAATTCTCACCGACTTTTGCAGCACCACAACCAACACCGTTACCCTTCTTCCGTCAAGACGGTCCCGATCCTCTTCCTCAAGAATGAAGCGGATGGGCGTGGCCTTCAGCCGTGCGGAAAGGCCGCGGTATTTCTCCAGCGGATGGCCCGACAAATAGATGCCGATGGTCTCTTTCTCCATCTTCAGCAGCTCACTCTGCACATACTCCGGCACCTCGGTAAAGGTGACGGTCTCCCCCTCGTCCAAACCGCCGAAAAAGTCAATCTGGCCGGTTAAGTTGCGCTTGTTTTCCGCCTGGATGCTGTCCACCATGCTTTCAAAATTATGCATCATGGATGCACGTCCAAGTGAAAAGCCGTCCAGCGCGCCGCTTTTAATCAGGTTTTCAATGGCGCGCTTGTTAATGCCTGCGGCCGTGGCCCGTTTAAGGAAGTCGTAAAAGCTGGTGAATTCCCCGTTCTGGTCCCGGTCCGCCAGCAGATCCGCCAGCACGTTTCGTCCCACGTTTTTAATGGCCAGCAGGCTGAACAGAATGTCCTTTCCATAAGCGGTGAAGTTTAAGTCACCCTTTTCAATGTCCGGCTGCAGTACCTTAATGCCGATGCGGGTACACTCACCGATGTACTCGATAATCTTATCCGTGTTGTCGATGACGCTGGTCAAAAGCGACGCCATGTACTGCTGTGGGTAGTGGCACTTGAGATAGGCGGTCTGGTAGGACACCAGCGCATAGGCCGCCGCATGGGATTTATTGAAGGCGTAGGAGGCAAAGCTGCTCATCTCATTGAAGATGTCGGTGGCGATGTTTTTGCTGACGCCGTTTTTCTCACATCCGGCGATAAAATTCGCCCGCTCCTTCTCCATGACGTCCGCCTTCTTTTTGCTCATGGCGCGGCGCACCAGGTCCGCGTGCCCCAGGGAGAAGCCCGCCAACTTGCGGCAGATTTCCATGACCTGCTCCTGATAGACAATACAACCGTAGGTGACCTTTAAAATCGGTTCCAGCAGCGGGTGCTTGTAACGGATAAGGCTGGGGTTGTTTTTGTTCCGGATATAGGTTGGAATACTGTCCATGGGACCCGGGCGATACAGCGACACAATGGCGATGAGATCCTCAATGGACTCCGGCTTGAACTGGCTGAGGACGCGGCGCATGCCCGCTGATTCGAACTGGAACACACCGGTGGACTGCCCCTCGCCCAGCATTTCGAACACCGCCTTGTCGTCCGTAGGAATGGCATCAATGGAGAAGTCCGGCTCCATGCGCTTAACCTGCTTTACCGCATCGTCAATAATCGTCAGGTTGCGCAGTGCAAGGAAGTCCATTTTCAGCAGTCCCAGTTCCTCCAGCGTGCCCATTGGGAACTGGGTGACGATGACGTCGCCGTTTTTCTGAAGCGGGACATAGCTACTGGCAGGCTCTCTTGTAATGACCACGCCCGCTGCATGGGTGGAGGCGTGCCGCGGCATCCCCTCCAATGCCCGGGCCATATCAATCAGCTTTCTGGCCTGCGGGTCCTTGTCGTAGAAGTCACGCAGTTCCTTTGAAACCTCCAGTGCCCGGTCGAGGGTGATGTGCAGCGCCGCAGGACCCGAAGGCACTGCCTTTGCAATGACGTCCACCTGCTGATAGCTCAAGCCCAGCGTCCGCCCCACGTCGCGAATGGCGCCGCGCGCAGCCATGGTACCAAAGGTGATAATCTGCGCCACATGGTCGCTGCCGTATTTCCGCACCACATAGTCGATGACCTCCTGCCTGCGCTCGAAGCAGAAGTCAATGTCAAAGTCCGGCATGCTGACACGCTCCGGGTTGAGGAAGCGCTCAAACAGCAGGTTGTATTTGATGGGATCGATGCTGGTAATTCCCATGCAGTAGGCGGCAAGGCTTCCTGCGCCGGAGCCGCGTCCCGGCCCCACCGGGATGCCGTTCTGTTTGGCGTAGTTGATAAAGTCGAATACGATGAGGTAATACTCCACATAGCCCATCTTCTCAACAACGGAAATCTCGTACTCCAGCCGTTCGACAATTTCCTGCGGCGGATTCTCCCCGTAGTGCCTGTGAAGGCCTGCATAGCATAAGTCCTTAAAATATTCCGTATTGTCCTGTCCGTTGGGGGCGGAAAAATACGGAAGCTTTGTCACGCCGAACTCAAAATCAAAGCCGCACTGCTCCGCAATTTTTACTGTGTTCTCAATCGCCTCCGGGGCGTAGGAGAACAGCTCTGCCATCTCCTCCCCGCTTTTTAAATAAAACTCATTCGTGGAAAATTCAAGACCGCCCGGCTCGTCCACGGTTTTTCCCGTCTGCAGGCAGACAAGCACATGCTGCGTCTCATGGTCCTTCTTCTCCACATAGTGCACATCGTTTGTGGCCACAAGGCCCACGCCCGTCTCCTTAGAAAGCTGGATGAATTTGGGCAGCAGCTCCTTCTGCTCCGGAATGCCATGATCCTGCATTTCAATATAGTACCCCTCCGGGAACAGCTCCCGGTAGGTGTTCACCAGCTGTTTCGCATCCTCGTACCGGCCGTCCATCAGCAGGCGCGGCAGTTCCCCCGCAAGGCAGGCACTCAGGGCGATAAGCCCGCCGTTGTATTTTTTCAGCAGCTCCATATCCACGCGGGGACGGTTGTAGAACCCCTCGATATTGGACAGAGAGACCATCTGAATCAGGTTCTGATACCCCTCATAATTTTTGCACAGCAGCACAAGATGGTAGGGGTGCGAGTCGGTCTTGTACACCTTGTCAAAGCGGGTTCTCGGCGCCACATACACCTCGCAGCCGATAATGGGCTTTAGTCCCTGCTTTTTACACTCTTTATAAAAATCGACCACGCCGTACATCACGCCGTGGTCGGTGATGGCCAGTGCAGTTTGGCCCAGCTCCTTCGCATGGGCCACCAGCTTGTCAAGGCGGCACGCGCCGTCCAGCAGGCTGTATTCCGTATGGACATGTAAATGGACAAATGGTTTGGGCAAAGTAGCTCCTCCTTCCCGTCAATGCTTCTCTTTCAGCCTGTCTGCAAGCAGGCACAGCCGGTTCAGCCGGTGGTTCAGTCCCGACCTGCTGACCGGAAAATCCGCAGCCGCAAGCAGCTCTGACAGCGAAGCTTCCGGGTTGTCAAGCCGCAGCTGCGCAGCCTGCTTTAATTCCGGTGTCAGGAAATCCTCCCCTTTTTCGCTGATTAAGAAATGGATTGCCTGCGTCTGGCGGGCCGCAGCTGCAACCGTTTTTTCAATGTTGGCCGTCTCGCAGTTTGTGATGCGGTTGGCCTTGTTGCGGATATCCTTATAAATTTTAATGTTCATTATTTCAAATGAGGTTTTAACCGCGCCCATAAGGGTCACCGTGTCCTCCACACTCTCGCTGTCCTTGACATATACAAGGGGCTGCCCCTGTCTTGTGGTGGCAGTGGCGAAAATGCCGCGCTCCCGCAGCAGCTCGCACAGGGCATCAGCGCGGCGGTTGCTGCGGCAGGAAAACTCCAGCAGATAGGCTTTTTTCGGGTCCGTCATGGTTCCACAGGCAAGAAAAATTCCGCCCAGCAGTTCCCCCAAAGCCGGCTCTTGATAAAAGCGGTCGTCAGCTCCCAGCATGGCAAGCAGGGCGGCCTTCTGCTGCTCCGGAGCGGTGACAAGATAATTCACTTTACGGCCGTGCTGCTCCTGTTCCAGCTTCACGGAGGCTTCCGGCAGCAGATGTACGCAGTCCTTTTGCAGGGTTTCACACAAAAATGCATGGCTGGAGGAAAACAGCACGTCCTTTTTGTCCGCTTCCTTCGAGTACAGCAGCATCCCCTTCAGCCGGGCCCTCCGGCCCTTTCCGGACAACTTCAGTTCTGCGATTTCCCGCTTCAGGTCGGTGGAAAACGACAACCCCGCCACCCCCTATTTCAGCGCGTCGCGGTGGCTGACGATGGTCCGATAGCCCTTATCCTTCAAATGTCGGTGCATGAGTTTCGCAAACACCACCGAACGGTGTTTGCCACCGGTGCAACCGAAGCTGATAGTCAGCTGACTTTTCCCCTCCGCCACGTACAGGGGAATTAAAAAGTCCAGCAGATCCCTAATTTTGTCGAACAGCTCCACTGACTGGGGAAACTGCATCACATAGTCCTCCACCGGCTGGTCCATGCCGGTGCTGGTCTTTAACTCCGGAATATAAAACGGATTGGGCAGGCACCGCACGTCGAACACAAGGTCCGATTCAATGGGCAGGCCGTGCTTGAACCCAAAGGATACACAGTTAATAAGCAGGCCCTCCACGCCGCCGTCCATAAAAATCCCCACGATGTTCTCTTTCAGCTGGGCGTTGGATAAGTGGGTGGTATCGATGATAAAATTGGCACGGTTGCGCGCCTGTTCCAGTATCTTCCGCTCCTTCGCGATGGCCTTCTGAACCGAGCCGCACTCGTCCAGCAGCGGATGCTTGCGGCGTGTCTCCTTATAACGGCGGACCAGTTCCGCATCGTCCGCATCAAGATACAGGATCTTGTAGCTGATCCCGATTTCATCCAGTTCGTCCAGCACATCGATAAAGCTGTTGAAGTGGCTGCCGCCGCGGATGTCCACCACCATTGCAATTTTGCTGATGACGCCGTCCGACTGGGCGGACAGTTCCGCAAATTTGGGGATTAAAAACGGGGGCATATTGTCAATACAGTAATAGCCGATGTCCTCAAACACGTCAATGGCCCAGGATTTCCCTGCGCCGGACAGACCGGTTACAATGACCATTTCCATATTTCTTCCTACTCCTTTCCGATGCGCATCACTTCGCACTCCAGCGTGTAGCCGGTGCGTTCCTTAACCGTTCGCTGAATGAGGGAAATCAGCTGTGTCACATCCTCGCAGGTGGCGCCGCCCGTATTGATGATAAAGCCTGCGTGCTTTTCGCTGACCATTGCGCCGCCCACCGCCGTGCCCTTCAGGCCGCACTGCTCAATCAAGGCCCCTGCAAACGCGCCCTCCGGCCGTTTGAACACGCTTCCGGCGCTGGGATACTCCAGCGGCTGTTTTTCCTTTCTTCTTGCATAGAAGTCCTTCATGGCCTTCGAAATTTCTTCTTTCCTGCCGGGACAAAGCCGGAAGGTAGCGGACAAAATGGGAAGGCGCTTCCCGGAAAAAAAGCTTTTCCGGTAGCCAAAGCCCATCTCTGCCTTTGTAATTGTTCGCTTTGTACCCGTCTCATCCAGATACTCTGCGCTTTCAAACACATCGCTGATTTGCCCGCCGTAGGCGCCTGCGTTCATATAGACTGCTCCGCCCACCGAACCGGGAATTCCAAAGGCAAACTCCAACCCGGAAAGACTGTGTTCCCGCGCAAAGCCACACACGCTGGACAGCGTGGCTCCGCTTTCCGCCCTGATACAGTCGTCCCCAGCCAGTGCGATTTCCGGCCGCTTCAAATTGGCCGCAAGTACCACGCCGTGATACCCCTCGTCCAAAAACAGCAGATTGGAGCCGTTGCCCAGCAGGAAAAAGGGCGTGCCGCTTTTTAAAAGAAAAGCCGCCGCCGTTTCAAACTGTGCCGCGCTTTCCGGGCAAATCAGCAGCGGAGTCGGACCGCCGATTTTAAAGGTGGTGTGTTTGCACAACGGCTCCTCTTTTTGAAAGGGAATGCGCTGCGCCGTGCAGAAATCTGCGACAAACTGAAAGTCCAACATAGCCTCTCCTTCCCTGCTGCCGTTCTTACTGCCATGCTTACGGCAGGCGGGTGAAAAATATACGGTTTAAAATGCGCTCCAATCCACATCCGGGTTGGGGTTGACAAAATCCTCGTCAAGGCCGAGGCGGTTGAGCAGCTCCTCCGCAGAGTTGTAGCCCAGCTTGCGCTGGCGGTGGTTCATGGCCGCCACCTCAATGATAATGGCAAGGTTACGGCCCGGCTTCACGGGGATCCGGGTGGAGGGCACCTCGATGCCCAGAATCTCGCTTGTTTCACTAACAAGGCCCATCCGGTCATACTCCTTATTTTTATCCCACAGCTCCAGATTAATGATGTAGTCGATTTTCTCGGTGGATTTGATGGCGCCGATACCGAAGATGCGCCGCACGTTAATGATACCGACGCCGCGCAGCTCCACAAAATGGCGGATATTTTCGGGCGAGCTGCCCACCAGCGTCTTTTCCGACACGCGGCGGATTTCCACCGCATCATCCGCAATCAGGCGGTGGCCGCGCTTAAGCAGTTCAATGGCCGTTTCGCTTTTTCCAACGCCGCTTTCCCCCATCAGCAGCACACCCTCGCCGTAGACCTCCACCAGGACGCCATGGCAGGTAATCCGGGGGGCAAGCTCCACATTCAGCAGGGAGATCAGCGCCGACATGAACGACGAGGTGGACAGGTTGGTTTTTAGCAGCGGCACCTCATACTTCTCCGCAAATTCCAGCATGTCCGCCGTGGGGGAAAGATCCCTTGTAATGATGATAACCGGCGGCTTTCTTGAAAACAGATCCTCCAGAGAGGCACGTACAAAGTTCGGGTTGTTGTTCTCCAAAAAAGAGTACTCTGTCATGCCGATAAGCTGGATTCTGGTGGGGTCAAAATGCTCGTAAAACCCGGCCAGCGGCAGGCCGGGGCGGTTGACGTCCGCCGTGTGGATGTGGATATTGTCCGGGTCACCCGGCATGTACACCGGTTTCAGGTTCTGGTCATCAATGATTTTTTTCAGCCGTACATAATACCGCGTTTCCATGGCGGAACCTCCTTCACGTCCTGTTGGACGGATTCTCATACCCACATTATACCCTAACGGGTCCTATTTTGAAAGTCCTCTTTGCAAAACGCCAAAGTATGGTATAATATTAAAAAAAGCAAAACACCGCAGCTGCGTACAGCATGCAGGATACCTGCCGGATTGCGCCGCCGGTCCGGTCCTGGAGGCAGGACACGGCGGATAGGGATTTTACCGGTGCGGTAATTATGAAAAAACAACGGGGGTACTGTTATGAGAATCGCTTTGTTTACGGAGGTTTATCTCCCCTACATCAACGGGGTGGTCACCCACGTCAAAATTTTAAAGGACGGTCTGGAGAAACTGGGACACACGGTGCTTGTGGTCTCTTCCGACCCGAAAGCCAAAAAGCACTATGTCGAGGATGGGGTGCTGCACTGCCCCGCCACGGAGATGAAAAAAATCTACGGCTTCGGCGCAGCATGGCCCATCAGCAACGAGCGGGCGCGGATCATTAAAAAGTTCAATCCCGATATCATCCACATCCACACGGAATTTTTCATTGGCGTGTCCGGCGCCCTGCTTGCAAAAAGCTTGAAGAAGCCGCTGGTCTGGACCATGCACACCATGTATGACGAGTATATCTACTATGTGGCGCCTCCCAAATTTGTGGAGCTGATTAAAAGCGCGTCCCACAAATATTTTAAATTCATCATGAAAAAGGCCGATGCCATTACCGGCCCTTCGGACAAGGTAAAAAAATATCTGGAGGAGCGCGGCGGCGTCAGCTGCAATGTACACATCATTCCCAACCCTGTGGAATTGGACACCTTCGACGTGTCACGTATCTCCGCCGAGTCGCGTATTCAGCTGCGCCGGGATCTGGGCATTGGCCGCGACAAAACCATCGCCTGTTTTGTGGGCAGGCTCGGTACGGAAAAAAGCGTGGACGTGCTGTTAAAGTACTGGCAGCAGAGTATCCGTCCGGAGGACAACCTGCATCTGCTGATTATCGGAGAGGGACCCGCCCGGCAGGAACTGATGGCTTTGGCAAAGGAGCTTGGGATTGAAAACATGGTGACCTTTACCGGGAAAATCATGCACGACGAGCTGCCGCCTTACTATTCCATTTGCAGCATTTATGTGACTGCCTCCCTGTCGGACACCAACTCCATTTCCATGAAGGAAGGGATGGCTGCCGGCCTGCCGGTTGTCCACATCAAGGACGAGCTGAACAAGGGCCAGGTGGTGCACGGTGTCAATGGTTACATCTATGAAAATGCGGAGCAGTTCGGCCACTACCTGCGGCTGCTGCGCGACATGAACCAGGCGGATCTGGACGAGATGAAGGCCCGGGTTCTGGCCCTTGTCCGCAGGGCCAGCGACGTGGTGCTTGCCAGCACCTTGCTTGATGTGTATGCCGAGGCGGCGGAGCATTTGAAACTGCGCCTAAACAAGAAGGAGGAGCGCAGCCGCCGTGAGCGGGACCGCGCACGAGCACGCAGGAAAAAGGCTGTACGCGAAAAACTGGAAAGAAAAAAAGAGGAGGACTAGTCCTCCTCTTTTTTCTGTTCCTCCGGCAGCTTGAACCAGAAGGTGCTGCCCTGTCCTTCTGTACTGTCCACCCCGAATTCCGCCCCATGCAGAACCAGTATGTTTTTGACAATGGACAACCCAAGGCCTGTTCCAACCACCCCGCGTTTATGCGTCTTGCTGGATTTGTAGTAACGGTCCCAGATGGCCTCCTTCTCCTCCTCCGGGATGCCCTTGCCCGTATCAGTGACAGAGAAGCAGCCCTTGCCCGGCTCCTTCCAGACGCGGACGGCGATGGTCCTGTCGTCCCCCGTGTAATTGGCTGCATTGCCCACAAGGTTGTAAATGACCTGCTCCAGCTTGGCCACATCCGCGCGCACACAGACGTTTTCCTGCAGTGACTCTGTAATGGTGTAACCCTCTTTTTCTTTTAAAAACTGGAACCGCGTCAGGATGGAGGCGGCAAGCTCGCCCAGATCCACGCGGGACAGGCTCAGCTGGGCGGAGCCCGCCTGCAGCTTGGACAAGTCAAGAATATCGTTGACAAGGCGGGTCAGACGATCCGACTCCTCCATGATAATCTCCGTATGTGCGGCGCGTTTCTGTGGGTTTTCACCGGACAGGTCGTGAATCATTTCCGCATAGGCGCGGATCATGGTCAGCGGTGTTTTTAAGTCGTGGGATACGTTGGCAATGATGTCGCGCTTGAGCTCATCACTTTTTTGAAGCTGGCCGGTTGCATAGTTGAGGGTGTCCGCCAGCTCGTCAATTTCCTTGTACCCGGACCCGGAAAAGGAGACGTTGTAGTCACCCTTCGCCAGCTGCGAAGCGGTATGGGAGATCTCCGTCAAGGGGCGGGTGATTTTTTTGGACAAGAAATAGCTTAGCAGGAAGGACAACGCCAGCACGGCAATGATCACATAGTACAGCTGCCCTTGAATAATGTCCACTGCCGTCTGCATTGGTGCCAGCGGCGCCCCTACATACAGCGTGTAACGGTAGATACCGCTGTTGGCAAGCACTGTGCCAAACACCGCAGTTTTACTGTTGAATTTTGTGTTTTTATTGATGTAGCTGACGGAGGTTCCATCGGCCGCATTCAGCTTATCCACATAGCGGGTATAATCCTCATTTGTGATGATGCTTGCCGGAGTCGATTGGGTATCATTCTCCAGCTGGGGGGAATAGACCGCCATCCCCTTTCCGGACAACAGGTCAATTTTAATAATCATGACCGTTACACCGTTTTTGTACGACTGCTCCTGCATCATCTCCCGCAGGGTTTCACTGGGATAGCTGTACGTGCCGAAGGAGAAAATCCCCTCCCGGTGGGCGGCCTGCTCAAGCTGGCGGCCGATATTTGTGATCTCATTCAGCTTCATCGGCTCATAATAATTGCCGAGAAACACCACCTGTAAAAGCCAGACAAGCGTCAGCGTAAGGGCGGCAAACAGCGCAAAGTACAGCCACATTCTGTACTTCATGCTTCTTAAATTTTTAAAATGGGGGCGTTTCATTGCTCTTTCCCCGGCACTTCGAATTTATAGCCGAGTCCCCTTAAGGTCACAATATAGTCGCGGTATTTTCCAAGATGCCCGCGCAGCATCTTGATATGGGTGTCCACCGTGCGGTCGTCCCCGTAGTAGTCATAGCCCCACACGTCGCTGAGCAGCTTCTCCCTTGAGAGGGCGATCCCCTCATTTTTAACAAGGTAGACCAGCAGGTCATACTCCTTGGGGGTGAAGTCGATTTTCTGCCCGTCGATAAAAATGTTGTGGGCGGCCGTGTCAATCAGCAGGCCGTCGTACTGCATTTTGGGATACGCCTCCTCCCTTGCGGAACCACTGCTGTTCCGGTTGATAATGACGCGGACGCGGGCCATTACCTCCTTCGGTGAGAAGGGCTTGACCACATAGTCGTCAATCCCCATTTCAAAGCCGAACAGCTTGTCATACTCCTCCCCGCGGGCGGACAGCATCAGCACCGGGATCCTTTTCACCTTGCGGATTTCCTTGCAGGCGGTAAACCCGTCAATTTTCGGCATCATCACATCCATAATAATCAGGTCGTAGTCCCTTTCCTTACACAGGTTAATGGCCTGCATGCCGTCCTCTGCCTCCTCCACGGCGTAGCCCTCAAACTCAGCGTACTCGCGCAGCACCTCACGAATATTTTTTTCATCGTCAACAACCAGGATACGTTTCATCCGACGGACCCTCCCTTTCTGCTTCCCCCGGCACTGCGCGGGCCGGCGGCCATTGCAAAATTCTTCTTAATATTATACCATAAAATATGATAAATTTCTTTTGTGATAACCGCGTGAAACGAGTATGAAAAAGGGAACACCAAAAAAGCAAAAAAACTTAATAAACAGGTCATACTTTTAACGTAGGTCTGCGATAAACTAAAGGCAATAAAGCGAAAGGATGTTGCGATATGAACAGAGAAAACGAGTTTGATCTCTTTGTAAATAAAGCAAAGGATGCGTTCCGTCAAAGCAGCGCACAGGACGCCGCCGGGACAGCGCAGAACAGTTCGACAGAAGGCGCAGGTGCAAGCAGCGGAAGCACCTCCTCATGGCAGGCGCCCTTCCGTGCAGGCAGTGAGGCAGACGCCTACTACGCCGCATATACAAGGCAGGAGCCGCCGAAGAAAAAAGAAAAGAAACCGAAAAAGAAATTTACGAAGCGCGCAAGCGTGCGCATCATCGCAGCGGTACTGGCTGTGGTGATGATAAGCGCCGCTTCTGTGGGCGGGTTTGTCGCCCTGATTAACGCAGGCATTGTTGATGTGGGCGGCTCTTCCAGCGGTGGCCAGGCCTTTACAATTAACCAAAACGGCGACGAAGGTTCTTCCACCACACAGGTGAACACCGGCGAAAAGCTGACAAAACAGCAGGCTGCCGCCAAGGTACTGCCCTCTGTGGTGTGCATTCAGAACCTGACCGGCTCCGGCAGGGATTCTGAACCCTCCGTCAGCAGTGAGGGTTCCGGCATCATCATGTCGGAGGACGGCTACATCATCACCAACGCCCATGTGGTGGACGGCGCCCAAGCGCTGAACGTCATCCTCTATGACGGCACGCAGTATGAGGCCACAGTTGTGGGAAGCGACAGCTTTACCGACCTTGCCCTTATTAAAATCAACGCCAGCGGCCTGACCGCTGCGGAGTTCGGTGACGCAGACGAGCTGCAAATCGGCGACGACGTCATTGCCATCGGCAACCCGGGCGGGTCGGAGTTCCGTTCCTCCGCGACCTTCGGCAGCGTGTCCGCAGTGGGCCGTGACATTGCCAATTCCGACGGATACACCATGCACTGCATTCAGACCGATGCGGCCATCAACCCTGGTAACTCCGGCGGCCCGCTGGTGAACCTGTACGGCCAGGTGGTGGGTATCAACTCCAGCAAAATTGTGGCCGAAGGCTACGAGGGACTTGGTTTCGCCATCTCCATCAATGAGGCGCAGCCCATTATCACAAGCCTGAAGGAGTACGGCTATGTTAAAGACCGTGCTGTTTTCGGTATTTCCTACAGAATGATTGATTCCACTATGGCCCGTTTTTACGGCCTGCCCGTGGGCATCTATGTGGCGGACATCAACTCTGAAAACGTTTCGAACGCAGGGATCTCCAAGGGCGACGTCATTACCAAGGTGGGTGACACGGATATCACCAGCGCCACTGTTTTCCTCGACTATATCAAGGACCTAAAGCCGGGCGACACCGTGGATGTCACCTATTATAGTGCGCTGTCCGGCAACTACAACACCACCCAGGTGGTGCTGAGTGAACTGGAGACAAGTAACACCTAAAACAGATTTTTCATTGAAAAGGAGAAGCGAAAGCTTCTCCTTTTTGTTTTCTTTGTCTGGAAAGTGTGCTATGATGTAGGCAGTAAATCGGTAAAGGACAGAACTGCATGAAGGGAACGCTGAAAAACAAGGAATATGACGTTGAGATAACCGGTCTTACCACACAGGGATATGGCGTAGGACGGGCTGACGGGGTGGCCGTCTTTGTGCCGGGTGCGGCTGTGGGCGACACGGCGCGCATAAAAATTGTTTCAGAAAAAAAGCAGTACTGCTATGGGAAGCTGCTGGAGGTGCTGCATCCTTCCCCCGACCGCATCCCGGCGGACTGCCCCTATTTTGCCCGCTGTGGAGGGTGCAGCCTGCGGCACATCCGGTATGAGGCGGAGCTTGAATTGAAACAGCGTCAGGTGACCGATGCGTTGCAGCGTATTGGCGGGCTGTCTGTCCCTGTGCGGCCCATTCTCCCCTCCCCCTTGCAGGAGCGGTACCGTCACAAGGCGCAGCTGCCCTGCGCGCGGAAGCCGGACGGCAGCGTCGGCTTCGGCTTCTATGCGCCACGCAGCCACCGTGTTGTCTTTTTTGAGGACTGTCTGCTGCAGCCGGAGAATTTTTCCTCCATCATGCACGATGTGGCAGACTTTTTGACCCGATACCGCATACCGCCTTACGATGAAACGACGAGGGAAGGGCTTGTCAGGCATTTGTACCTGCGCAGATCCAAAAAAACCGGTGACGTGATGGTCTGCCTTGTGCTGAACGGTACCCGGCTTCCGAAGGAAGCTGAACTTTGCAGCATGCTGACTGCGCGCCATCCGGAGATCGTCTCCGTGCTTATTAATGTGAACACCCGGCGGGGAAATGTTATTCTTGGCAGCCGGTGCCGGGTCCTGTATGGGCAAAACTCACTGACGGACAGCCTGCTTGGGGTGGATTTTCAAATTTCTCCCCTCGCCTTCTTTCAGGTCAATCCTGCCGGGGCAGAGCGGCTGTATGAGGCGGCCGCCCAGGCGGCGCAGCCGGATGGCAAACATATTTTAGATCTGTACTGCGGCACCGGATCCATCGGCCTGACCATGGCAGGCCGCGCCAAACAGCTCACCGGTGTGGAGGTCATTCCGGAGGCAGTGGACAACGCCGCCGAGAATGCCCGGCGGGCCGGTATTCAAAACGCCCGTTTCCTGTGCGCAGACGCGGGGCAGGCTGCCCGCCAGCTGTCGGAGGAGGGGCTGCGCCCCGACGTCGTCATTGTCGATCCGCCCAGGGCGGGATGCAGTGCTGCCGCCTTAAGCGCCATCCGCGATATGTCTCCGGAAAGGGTGGTCATGGTATCCTGCAATCCTGCCACCATGGCGCGGGACATCCAGTCCCTGGCTGCATACGGGTTTGTCCCGCAGTATGTCCAGCCGGTGGACATGTTCCCCCGCACGACCCACGTAGAGGCCGCCTGCCTTTTGACGCGTACAGAGGCGCCGGACGGGCAGCCTGATACGATGAGGTAGAAAGTCTGCCCACAGTCCAAGGAGGGAGAAAGTTGAACTACACCCAGATGAAAGAGACGCTGCTGCAGGCATTTCGTGAAGTTGATTTCTCTGCGCTGGCAAGGGCGGGGCGGTGGAACACGCACTCGGTCCCTCTTTCCTGCGTCCACTCCTCCCTGCCCATGCGTATCTGTTTCCCAGGCTACAAAAGCAAAGTGCAAGGCAATGGGATTGTGTATGATTACCGGGTGGAAGCGAAGCTTTCCGAAGCCGGTGAATGGACGGCCATCTCCCATGTCAACATCCTTGTGGATCTGTATTTTAAAGCCTGGTGCAACAAACATATGATAAGTGAATGGAACTGCTGGCTTATCAGCCTGGCGGAGTACGGCACCGGTATCAGCCCGGCACGGTATGGGGCGCTTTCCGGGTTGCGGACCGGGCCGCTTCCAGACAATTTTACAGGCAAGGTAGCCGCCCTTCACAAAAGCCTTGGAAAAGAGTACAACGCCAGGGGGAACGCACGCCCCTTTACCACTGCAGAGTTAAGCGACCTGATTCCCTGGATTGCACTTCAGGAGGATATCAATTATCCCTCCTCCCATCATCAGGGGCGCAAAATGCCGTTTTATCGGTATTTGGAGGCAGTCTACTGTGGCGCCTATGCGAAAAGTGGGCATAAAATTTCGCAGGTTATCGAAAGGGCGCTGATCCATTCCATGCTTCAGCCGTGGGATGACGCGCCGGGGATACCCTACAGTGCAGTGAAAAACATCAACCGGTAACAGAAACTTGGGGGAAAATTCAATGGAGATGTTTTCAAACAAAAGCCTGAAAAAGCTGATTATTCCACTGGTTATTGAGCAGATTCTGGCCGTGGCGGTCGGTATGGCCGACACCATCATGGTCTCCTCCGTGGGGGAGGCAGCCGTTTCAGGCGTCTCGCTGGTGGACATGATCAATGTCCTGATCATCAATGTTTTCGCGGCACTTGCCACGGGCGGCGCTGTTGTTGCGGCCCAGTACCTCGGCGCGGACGACCGGAAACGCGCCTGCCGTTCCGCCAACCAGCTGCTGCTTGTGACTGTTGTCATCTCAGCAGGAATTATGGGGCTGTGTCTGCTGCTTCAGGGGCCGATTTTACGGCTGTTCTTCGGAAGCATCGACCAGAATGTGATGGACAGCGCGCTAACCTATTTCTGGATTTCCGCACTCTCCTATCCTTTTCTTGCGGTATACAACTCCTGTGCGGCGCTGTACCGCTCCATGGGAAATTCCAAGGTCTCCATGGTGGTGTCCGTGTGGATGAATGTGATCAATATCGGGGGCAATGCCCTGTGCGTATTTGTGCTGAACATGGGGGTGGCAGGTGTGGCGGTACCTTCCCTTGTCTCCCGTGCGGTGGCGGCGGTGGCCATGCTGGTTTTAATCCACCATCCGCACAACGTCATTTCCATCCGCAGTTACAATGGGATGAAGCCGGACAAGGCCATGATCAGGCGGATTTTGCGCATCGGTGTGCCGGGCGGTCTGGAAAACAGCCTGTTTCAGCTTGGCCGGGTGCTGGTTGTCAGCATCATTTCCGGTTTCGGCACGGTTCAGATTGCAGCCAATGCCGTTGCCAACAACCTGGACGCCTTTGGCTGCATTCCAGGCCAGGCGATTAACCTTGCTGTTATCACCGTGGTGGGACAGTGCGTCGGCGCCAGCGATTGGAAGCAGGCTGAATACTACACAAAAAAGCTGATAAAGCTGACCTACCTTGTAACTGCGGTGCTGAACATTGGCATTATCCTTGCCTTGCCGCTGCTGCTGAAGCTGTACAGCGTGTCCCCGGAGGCGCTGGGTTTGGCAACAGTTCTTGTCATCATTCACAACGGCTGTTCCATTTTAATTTGGCCGCCAGCCTTTACCCTTCCCAATGCACTGCGTGCTGCAAATGATGTGCGTTTCACCATGTGGACCGCTATTGGCTCCATGTGGTTGTTCCGGATTGGTGCAAGCTATGTGCTGGGGCTGTGGCTGCAGATGGGTGCCGTGGGCGTATGGATTGCCATGATTATGGACTGGTTCTTCCGTGCCGTCCTGTTTACATGGCGGTTTTTCAGCGGCAGGTGGAAGCAGCAGAAGCCCCTGATCCGTACAGCAGCAAAACCGGAGGGAGACAGCGTATGAAGCAGCAGACAAAAAAAGAGGCAGCCTTCACCCCGCTTTGCCCGGTGGCGAAACGGTGTGCCGGCTGCCAGATGCAAAACCTTCCTTATAAGCGGCAGCTTCAGGTAAAGCAGGGGCGGGTTGTCCGCCTGCTTGGCCGGTTTCACAAGGTCTCCCCCATCATCGGCATGGACAACCCTCTGCACTACCGCTGCAAGATACAGTCCGCCTTTACTTCCGACCGAAGCGGCCGGATTTTGTCCGGCGTCTACCAGTCCTCCACAGGAAAAGTCGTTGCTGTGGACAGCTGCCTGATTGAGGACCAGCGGGCAGCGCCGGTCCTGACGGCTGTCCGCGGCCTGATGCGGGAGATGAAGCTGCAGCCCTATGACAGTGCCACCGGCAGGGGGCTGCTTCGCCATGTGCTGGTACGGGTCGGTTTTTTCAGCGGGCAAATTATGGTTGTGCTGGTGGCAGGCACACCCATCTTCCCACTGAAAAAACGGTTTGCCGCAGAGCTTGTCAGACGCTGCCCGCAGATAACCACGGTGGTCATGAACATCAACCGGGATTATGACGGGCTGATGCTGGGCCCATCGGAACAGGTTCTATACGGCCCCGGGGCGATTGAGGACACCCTGTGCGGGCGGAGATTTCGGATCTCCCCCCGTTCCTTCTATCAGGTCAACCCCGTTCAGACGCAGGTGCTGTATGAAAAGGCGGTGGAACTGGCCCGGCTTGACGGGACGCAGACTGTTTTGGACGCCTACTGCGGCACAGGCACCATCGGCATTGTGGCCAGCGGTCAGGCCGGGCAGGTCATCGGGGTGGAGCAAAATCCGGATGCCGTGAAAGATGCCGTGGGCAATGCACGCAGAAACGGCGTGCACAATGCAGCGTTCTTTCAGGGGGATGCCGGGCTTGTTATGCAGGACCTTGCCCGCTCGGGCGGGCGGCTTGACGTGGTCTTTCTGGATCCGCCGCGTGCGGGAGCGGATCGGCGTTTTCTCTCCTCTCTGTTAAAGGCGGCGCCGGAAAGAATTGTCTACATCTCCTGCAATCCCGACTCCTTGGCACGGGACTTACAGGTGCTTCGGCAGGCATATGCCGTGCAGTGCATTCAGCCGGTGGATCTGTTCCCTTTTACAAACCATGTAGAGTGTATTGCTGCGCTTTCAAAGCGGTAGCCTGTGCTGGAAAGCAGCCGTCCCACAACCTGCTTTCCCGCTTTTGTCCGGTCGGCTGCTGCGGCTTTGACACACCGTGTTTTTCCTTTCATTTTGGGCATACCCGCAGTTGATTTTTAGGTCGGATTATGCTATAGTATCGTGGAAAACGGCGCATTGCGGCGTGTGAAAACCACAAAGAGGCATTGGAAGGATACGGGCTTTATCCTTCCTTTTTTTAAGAAAGGCGTAGGAGAGACGGGATGAAACGAAAAAAGACCTTTGGGCAAAAGAAACAGGTGCTGCTGTACCATGTCGGTGCGCAGGAGGAAGCGCTTCTCGGGGTGCTGCACTCCCTGTCCATTCCGGCGCGGGTACTGAACGGCACAGAACTGGATGAGACAATCGGTTATCTGTGCGGAATCTACGGTTTTCCCCCGGCTGGTTCTTCCCGTCAGGAGGAGCCGCCGGCGGAGGCACTGCTTATCTTTTCCGGCATTAGCCGGACAGAGCTGGATAAAATTCTGTCCGCCGCCAGGCAGGCCGGGCTGACGGTCCCTGCGCTGAAAGCCATGGTCACACAGACAAACAGAAACTGGACCGTGCGGCAGCTGATTGATGAAATACAAAAAGAGCACCAGCTGATGCACGCGCTGGCCGCGCTGAAAAGGCTCAGGCAGTCTGTCAGCCTTGAAGGGGAGCCGGACGACGCACTGTTAAGGGCGGCTGCGCATGCCGACGTGCTGTTAAACGGGATGAAGCAGCCCACGCTTGCCGAGGTGCAGCAGGCAGAGCGGGAGCTGAACGAGGCATTGAAATGAGTGGGCTTTCCTTTATGGTGGAGCCGCTGCTGACCTGGTATGATGCAAATGCCCGTGTTTTACCATGGCGGGATAATCCCACGCCCTACCGGGTGTGGATTTCGGAAATCATGCTGCAGCAGACCCGGGTGGAGGCGGTCAAGCCCTATTTTGAACGGTTTGTCCACGCACTGCCGGACATCCCCTCCCTTGCGGCAGCGGATGAGGAGCTGCTGCTGAAGCTTTGGGAAGGGCTCGGCTACTATAACCGGGTCCGCAATTTAAAGAAGGCCGCAGTCCAGGTGATGGAGCAGTGGGGCGGCCGGCTTCCGGAGGATTACAAACAGCTGGAAACACTTCCGGGTATTGGCTTTTACACCGCCGGCTCCATCTCCTCCATTGCCTTTGACCGGCCGGTTCCCTGTGTGGACGGCAATGTGCTGCGGGTCATTACCCGTTTGACTGCCTGCGGGGACGATATTGGCAAGGCCGCCACCAAAACAAAAATTTTCGAGTGGATTGGACAGGTTCTGCCGCCTGTCCGCGCAGGGGACGTCAACCAAAGCCTGATGGAGCTTGGCGCCACGGTGTGCCTGCCCAATGCCGCGCCGCTGTGCGGGCGGTGCCCGCTTCAAAGCTGGTGCAAGGCACACCTTGCCGGCGAGGAGGAGCACTACCCCGTCAAGCAGAAAAAGAAACAGCGCAAGGTGCAGGACAGAACGGTGTTTCTGCTGTTTTACGAGGATAAGGTGGGCCTGTGCAGGCGGCCGGAAACAGGGTTGCTGCGCGGCATGTGGGAGTTTTTCTGTGTGGAGGGGCGGCTTGACGGCCAACAGGCCCAAAATGCCCTGCGGGAACGGGGGCTGTCCTTTAGCGGGCTGCAGCCGTTACCTGATGCCAAACACATTTTCACCCACATAGAATGGCACATGACGGGCTTTTCAGTGACGCTGGAAAAGCCTGCGGACGGCGTTACCTTTGTGACGGGCAAGCAACTGGAGGCGGACTACGCCCTTCCGTCTGCTTTTCGTACCTACACCGCCGCGGCCAAACAGCGGCTTTCCAAATAAAAGTGGAGAGGACGGTATTGTGATGCAGGGGAAAAAGCTCAGCACTGCTGAGAAAAGAAGCATCCGAAGCAGTTATTTCAAATATCTGGTTCCGACAATTATCGGGATGGTGGCTCACTGCTGCTACTGTCTGGCGGACGTGTTTTTCGTCGGCCTGTCAGAAGGGGCGGACGGACTTGCCGCCCTGAATGTGGCGCTGCCCATCTTCACCGCATACAGCACTTTCAGCATCATGCTGGGCGTGGGGGCGGCCACCACCATATCCATATCCATCGGGGAGAAAAATTCCGGCAGGGTCAACCAGCTGTTTACCCTGTCCGTGGCAGGCGTGACGCTGATCGGGGCCTGCTTTTCTGTGTTCGGCACCATTTTTATCGGGCAGGTGCCCTATCTGCTGGGTGCCACACCGCTGATTGCAGGCAGTGTCAGCGCCTATCTGTGGCCCATCAACCTGTTTGCATTTGTGTATATGCTGTCCAGCGCGCTGTCCGTTATCGTCCGCAACGACGGGAACCCGAAGCTGGTTATGATTGCGGGAACAGCCGGAAACCTGACCAACATCCTGCTGGACTACGTCTTTGTGCTGATTTTTAAAATGGGCATTTTCGGCGCCGGGCTTGCCACCATCATCGGGCCTTTTGTCACCCTCAGCATTCTAAGCCTGCATTTCATCCTTAAGCAAAATCACATGTGGTTCTGCAAAAAGTTTTTCTCTCTGTCCCTATTGTGGCGGATGATAAAAAACGGCGTCGGTTCCGGGGTGCTGGAGCTGTCGGCTGGGCTTATCATCCTCATGTTCAATATGGCGCTGCTGCGCGTCAGCGGGGAAAACGCGGTGGCGGTGTTCGCCATTATCAGCAACATTGCCTATGTCGGCAAGGGGATTTTCAATGGCATGGCCCAGGCCGCACAGCCGGTTATCAGTTACAACTACGGGGCGAAGCGCTTCCGCTATGTTGTGCAGGTCAACCGCTATGCCATGCTGACCGCCGGGCTGTTCGGCGTGGCCTGCTATGCGGTGCTGGCCCTGTTTCCGAGGCCCATCCTGTCCTTGTTTGTCGGAGGCGACACAGTGCTGCTTTCCATTGGGGTGCCCGCCGTGATGCTGTATTTCCTATCCTTCCCCTTCACGGGCCTTAATACCATTTTGATGTATTATTTCCAGTCCACCGAGAAGGCGGTACACACCATTGTTATCGCCGTGCTGCGCGGCGTGGTGCTGATTGCGGCCGCATTGGCCATTCTGCCCTGGCTGTTTGGGCTAAACGGCGTCTGGCTGTCGCTGGCAGCGGCTGAAGCCGCCGTATTTGCCGTTTTCTACCCCATTCGCCTGTATACCGACCGCAGACTACTATCCTAAAACATAAAGAGGACGTGTTATGACCGGCATTCAAAACAGTTTTTCCAAGGGCTTCCGGGACGGGGTGCCCATCGGGCTCGGCTATCTTTCTGTGGCGTTTGCTTTTGGCATGGCGGCCATGGCGGACGGGCTTCCCCTGTGGGCGGCGGTGGGGATTTCCATGACCAACGTCACCTCCGCCGGGCAGGTGGCCGGCCTGTCTCTGATTGTGACAGGTGCGCCGCTGTTTGAAATGGCACTGACCCAGTTCATCATCAACCTGCGCTACTCCCTGATGTCGCTGTCCCTGTCCCAGAAGCTGTCGAAGGGCGTCCGTCTGCTTGACCGCTTTCTTATCGCCTTCTGCAACACAGACGAGGTTTTTGCCGTGGCAATGGGAAATGAGGGGGAACTGGGCAGAAGGTACCTCTACGGCTTAATCTGTGCACCCTATCTTGGCTGGGTGCTTGGCACGCTGGTGGGCGCCGCAGCAAGTTCCCTGCTGCCCGCCGCAGTACGCTCCGCACTGGGAATTGCCATTTACGGCATGTTCATCGCCATCATTGTGCCTCCGTCCAGAAAAAACCGGGCCGTGCTTGGTGTGGTGCTGTTCAGTATCGCGCTGAGCTGCCTGTTCGCCTACGTTCCGGTGTTGAACAGCGTGTCCAGCGGTTTCGTCATTATTATCTGTGCGGTGGCAGCCTCTTTATTCGGCGCGTTGCTATTCCCCCTGAAAGAGGAGGTGGACGGCTGATGGATACCGGCACCCTTCTCTCCTACATCGCGGTGATGGCGGCAGTAACCTATCTTATCCGGATGCTGCCGCTGGTGCTGTTTAAAAGAAAAATTACCAACCGCACCGTCCGTTCCTTCCTATACTATGTCCCCTATGCGGTTCTTGGTGCCATGACTTTCCCCGCCATTCTTTCCTCCACCAGCAGCCTTTGGTCCGCTGTGGCAGGGCTTGCAGTTGCGGTTGCACTGGCCTTCTTTAAAAAGGGCCTGCTGACAGTGGCGCTTTCCTCCTGTGCGGCAGTTTTTCTTTGTGAATGGCTGATGCGGATCCCGTTTTAGCTTCCGCCGTTTCCAAACAGTATTCCCTACGGAAAACAACAGGCGGCCCCGGAAAATTCCGGGGCCGCCTTACTTTTTTCTGTTTTCAGCCGTCAGCCGTTATCCGACGACTCCGAAGCGCTCGAAGAACTGGAACTTGAATCCGAGCTGGAGCTGCTGGACGAAGAGCTGGAACTGCTGGATGAGGAGGGTGGCGCTGTGCTGGAGGACTGGGAACTGCTGGACGTCTCCTCCGAGACACCGCCGCCATGCAGCGTGCACTCTCCCGGCAAGCCGTTCTTTTTGTAGTAGCCTGTCAGGACACTGGTGCAGTTGGAACCAGCAAGCTCTCCGCTTTCCGTGCAGTACTGCGCGGAAACCACATTCTCCGACTCCGGGAACTGGCCGGAGGTCACGCCGGACATAATTTCCGACATGATCTTCTGCCATGTATAGATGGCCGGATGGCGGGTGTACGGAATCGCTTTCGGCGTGTCGTAACCGATATAGATACCGGCGACATAGTTCGGGGTCAGGCCCATCCACCACAGGAATTTGTTGTCGTCGTCACGTCCGGTCTTACCGGCGACGGTGGTGCCAGAAATCTTAGCCGCGCCACCGGTACCCTGCGGGCCCGAAACAACCTGCTGCAGCAGTTTATTCATGATGACGGAGGTCTCTTCACTGATGACACGTTCCGTCGTGGTCTCATTGTTCAGGATAACAGCACCGGTGCTGTCCACCACCTTTGTGTAGGTCCTCGGGGAGTGGTACAGGCCGCCGTTGCCAAAAATCTGGAAAGCTGCCGTCATCTCATATACGGTGACGCCGTTCGTCATGGATCCAAGGCACAGCGGAGCCAGCGCGTTGTCGCTGGTCACCGCACCGTTTTCCAGGGTGGCTGCTGTAACCAGTGTGGAGATGTGCAGCCGATCCTGTAAGAAGTTAAACATGGTGCTGGTGCCAAGCTCTTTTCCGACGCGCACCGCCGTGGTGTTCAACGACTGCTGCAAACCGGATGCAATGGTGACGGGGTCTCCGTACCTGCCGCTGAAGTTCCTCGGCCACATGGAACCGTCCTGAAGCTGGATGGGCTGATCCTCAATCAGCGACGACCAGTTTACAATATCATTCTGAATTGCCAGGGCATACACGGAGATGGGCTTGATGGAGGAGCCCGGGTTTCGCGGAGAGTTGACGCGGTTCAGAACCCTTGCGCCTGTCTTTTCGCCGCGGCCGCCCACCAGCCCCACAACATTGCCGTTGTAGTCCATCACGACCATGGCGCTTTGCGGCTGTTCCCCGCTTCCCAGCGTCAGGAAGTAGCTGTCGTCCTTATAGGCGTTCTCCAAAATCTCCTGAATGCGGACGTCCATGGTGGTGTAGATTTCGCAGCCGCTGTTCAGGATAATATCTTCCGCCTCAGCCGCTGTGTAGCCGTACTGCTCCTGCAGGTCTTTGGAAACATCCTCAAAGACCTGGTCGACAAACCAGTTGGGCACCTGCTGGGTAATCTCCAGCGTGGTTGTCTTAAACTCCAGCGGCTGGGCCACAGCCTCGTCATATTCCTCTTTCGTTATCTTCCCAAGGTCGTACATCTTCCACAGGATATACTCCTGCCTGGATTTGTTCGCCTCCGGATTGACAAGGGGGTTCAGCGCCGTGGGGCTTTTGGTGACGGCGATGATGGTGGCAATCTCCGCCAGCGTCAGCTCGTCCACGTCCTTGCTGAAGTAGAGGTAGGAGGCGGCTTTCAGCCCGGCCGTGTTGTTGCTGACCGGCATGGTGTTGAGGTAAGCCTCCAGAATTTCCTCCTTGGTGAACTGCTTCTCCAGTGCCAGGGCACGGACAATCTCGCGCACTTTACGTTCAATGGCGATGCTGTTGTCGTTTGTGACGTTTTTAATCAGCTGCTGGGTGATGGTGGAACCGCCCTGCATGCTGTCATAAATCGGGATGAACAGGTTGATAAACGAGCCGATGGTCCGTTTCCAGTCCACGCCCTGATGCTCGAAGAAACGCTCGTCCTCCGCACAGACGGCAGCCCAGATGGCGTCCTCCGGGATTTCGTCATAATTTATCCACACCCGGTTTTCTGTCCCGTACAGGCGCTGTACCTCCACATATTCGCCGGTGGAACTGTCCACACCATAGACAATGCTGGTGTAACCAAGCTTCAGCTTTCTGAGATCGACGCCGCCGGTGCTGGTGTTGGCATTGACGTAGATAATTAAGACCGTCATACCGATGCTTGCAAGAATAATACCGGAAAGAATGCAGATGACAAAAACCTTTCCGATGGTTTTCAGGACGGATTTCGCATCCTTTTTTTTCTTTGCATTTTTGGGGGGCTGCTTGCCGGCAGCACCCGTTTTGGAACTTGCCTGTCCGCTTTTTTTGCCGGATGTAACTTTTTTCATTCGGGATTTGATGTCCAATACCTTCCCTCCTTACCGGTTTTCTAAGTCAAAGTTCTTTTCATTATACCACAAGGCCTTCCGTAAATTCCAGCCTTTCCCGGGAAAAGGGCACGGCCCCGCCGGGAGCCTGCCGCCCAAGCCTGTCATTTCCCCATCCGGTTGAATCGGCCCGCACCTTTCCTGCGGGAACCGGATCTGTCGCAGGGCCGGACAGGGCAGCTGCAAAGCCGCCCGGAACACCCCTGCTGTTCTGCATCTTCGCATATTATACCATATACGCTTAAAAAAGCAACGGGCCTCCGCTGTATAGAAAGCTGCAAAGCCGCCAAAACTAAGCATAAACCAGACTTTTTTTCACGGAAATTTCATTTTTCCTGTCAGGTTTACTTTTACCGAAAGGCGGTCGTATTATGAAAACCGGTGCAAAAATTTGTGTGGCCCTAATTGTGGTTTTTCTTTTGGTGGCGCTCTGCTTTCCTTTGATAGCTCCGCAGTTTCTCAGCAGCGGCACCACCCAGGGTGTAGTCACCCCTGCGGTGCAGGATGCGCCTTACTACCTCGGGGTCTATGAGGGGAAGCTTGCCAGTTTTGAAACAGGCAAAGCCGTTCCGCTTGAAATTTATGATATTCCTTTGAAATTTTTTTCGGAATATGATCAGGAGCTGCTGCAAAAGGGCATCCCTGCCGAAGACAAGGACGCCCTTTCCGTTCTAGTAGAAAATTACACGAGTTAGCGGGATTCCCCGTACGCGTTCAGCAGCCGCTGCTTTTCATCCCACAGCGCCTGGCTGAGGTCCACATAGTAGCGGTGCGGGTTTTCAAAGCGCTTGACCTCATCCCAAAGGGAGTCCACCTCCGCCATGCAGTGGGCACGGATTTTTTTCAGATCCGGCAGTTGGTACACCAGCTGCCCTTTTTGGAAAATCGGCTGCTGGATGCACTGGATCCGCACGTCATGAAACGTTTTTTTCTTGTAGGTGGCAATGGGATCGAACAGGGAAATATCTGTTTTCCCCTCCACCTGCTCGTCTGCCAGTGCGATATAGTCCGCCTGCGCCTTCCCGTCCTGGTTGTAAATTCTGTACAGGCGCTTAAAGCAGGGGGTGGTGATTTTTTCCACCGATTCGCTGATTTTAATTTTGGGCTGCAGTGCCCCATGCTCGTCCTGGGCGGCCACCAGCTTGTACACGCCGCCGAACACCGGGGAGCTTTTGCTGGTAATCAGGCATTCGCCCACGCCGAACAGGTCCACCTTCGCGTCCTGCAAAAGCAGGTCGCGGATAATATATTCATCCAAAGAGTTGCTGGCCATAATTTTTACGTCGCTGTAGCCCGCCTCATCCAGCATTTTACGTGCTTTTTTAGAAAGGTAGGCAATGTCCCCGCTGTCGATGCGGATGCCCGCCGGACGGATGCCCATGGGGCCCAGCACCTCGTCAAACACGCGGATGGCATTGGGCACGCCGGATTTCAGCGTATTGTAGGTGTCCACCAGCAGCGAGCAGTTGTGCGGGTAGCGCCGTGCATAGGTCTTAAACGCCTCATACTCGTTGTCGAACAGCTGCACCCAGCTGTGTGCCATGGTGCCCACGGAAGGGATTTCATATTCCCGGTCCGCAATGACACAGGCTGTTCCGTCGCACCCGCCGATGTACGCAGCGCGGGCGCCGAGGATTGCCGCGTCGTATCCCTGTGCACGGCGTGAGCCAAACTCGAACACGGTACGCCCCTCCGCTGCGCGGACAATCCGGTTTGCCTTGGTGGCAATCAGCGACTGGTGGTTCACCGTCAGCAGAATCATGGTCTCTACCAGCTGCGCCTCAATCACCGGGCCCTTGACCGTGACAATCGGCTCCCCCGGGAAAACAACGGTCCCCTCCGGCACGGCGTAGACATCACTTGTGAAATGGAAGCCGCGCAGGTAGTCCAGAAACTGCTCGCTGAACATGTTCTTCTCCCGCAGGAAGGCAATGTCGTCCGTTGTAAAATGAAGGTCCTTAATGTATTCTATCAGCTGCTCAAGCCCGGCAAAAATTGCAAAGCCGCCGCCGTCCGGCACGGTGCGGAAAAACATGTCGAACACCGCTTCCCGGTCCTTTAACCCCTCCTCAAAATAGCCGCCGGCCATGGAGATTTCATAAAAGTCCGTCAGCATGGTAAGGTTGCGTTTCATATCCATAATGGCCCCTACTTTCCCTGATAAATCTTGTTCTTCCACCGGTGCCCGTTCCCCCTGCCCTTCCTTTCCGCAGAAGCAGGGTCCGGCCCCCGGTACTGTTAAGTATGTGCATATTATACCATAAATTCACAGGGATGAACTGCATTTTTTACCGGCCAATGAAAAATGCAGCATCCGCCACCTGCGGGCGCGATTCTCCACCCTGCCGGCGTTTGTAAAAAAGAAAGGAAACCGCTTGACAAATCGTTTAAGCCCGACTATCATAAGGTTACAGTGTAAAAAACCGTGATGAGGGAGCAAAACACAGCGGCCGGATACAGAGAGCTGCCGGACGGTGCAAGGCAGCCGCAGCCATGTGACAATAACTCACCCTCTAGTTGTCCGCTGAACACAAGTAGGCGCGATCGGCTCCCACCGTTATCCGGGCAGGTATTCACCGGGCTTTCCCCGGCCGATACCGTTGAGCGGTCTCCCCTTTTCAGGTGAGGCAATGAGAGTGGTACCACGGAAGCCGAAGGCCTTCGTCTCTTACAGAAGAGACGAAGGCCTTTTTTACACCCAATTTGTCAACAAGGAGAAGGAACGATGAACAAAGTCAGTATTTTCGACACCACCCTGCGGGACGGAGAGCAGTCCCCCGGCTGCACCATGAGCCTGAATGAAAAAATCGAGATGGCGCTTCAACTGGAGCGGCTGGGTGTGGATGTGATTGAAGCGGGCTTCGCCGCAAGTTCGGACGAGGATTTTCACGCGGTAAAGACCATCGCTTCCGCCCTGGAACACTGCACGGTGGCAAGCCTCTGCCGGGCAGTCAAGTCGGATATCGACCGCAGTGCCGAGGCGCTGAAGGGCGCCAGAGCCCGCACCCGCTGCCATGTGTTTCTTGCCACAAGCGATATTCACATGAAGTATAAGCTGAAAATGACAAGGGAGCAGGTGCTGGACAAAACGCGGGAGATGGTGGCCTATGCCGTGCCGCTGTTTGACGAGGTACAGTTCTCCGCCGAGGACGCCACCAGAAGCGACCGCGCGTTTCTCATCCAGGTGGCGCAGGCCGCCGCCGCGGCAGGCGCCACCATCATCAACCTGCCCGACACCGTGGGGTACACCTCCCCCGGCGAGATGATGGAACTGGTCCGCGCCGTCAAAAATGCACTGCCGGAGGGAATCTGCATTGCCACCCACTGCCACGACGACCTCGGCATGGGGGTGGCCAACAGCCTTGCGGCAGTCAAGGCGGGCGCCACACAGGTGGAGTGCACCATCAACGGCATCGGTGAGCGGGCGGGCAATGCCGCCCTGGAGGAAATCGTCATGGCGCTGAAGGTGCGGCAGGACTACTACGGTGCACAGGTGGACACCAACACCCAGCAGCTTTACCGCACGAGCAAGCTGCTGTCCACCATTATCGGCGTGCCTGTTCCGCCCAACAAGGCCATTGTGGGCCGCAACGCCTTCGCGCATGAGTCCGGCATTCATCAGCACGGGGTGCTGGCGGAGCGCTCCACCTATGAAATCATGCGGCCGGAGGATATTGGGATCAGCTTGAACAGCATGGTGCTGGGCAAGCACTCCGGACGGCACGCCTTTGAGGACCGGCTGAACATCCTCGGCCACCATTTGACGAAGGAACAGCTGGACATCGCCTTTGCAGAGTTTAAAAAGCTGGCAGAAAAGAAAAAGACCGTCAACGACAGGGATATTGAAGCGCTGGTCCGCCAGTGGGGCCGCGAGGAGAAGGAGACGTACAAGCTGGAGGGTTTTGTGGTCAACAGCGGCTCCTACATCTCGTCCACCGCCTGTGTGCGCGTCAACAAGGAAGGAACCGTAATTGAGAAGGTTTCCATGGGCCAGGGCCCCATTGACGCGGCCTTCAAGGCGATTGACAGAATTACAAAGCTGGGGGTAAAATTAGAGGCATATACCATCAATGCCGTAACAGAGGGCGAGGACGCCCTTGGAGAGGTGGTTGTCAAGCTGCACAAGGACGGGGAAACCTACACCGGACGCGGCCTGTCCACCGATATTTTTGAGTCCAGCATCAAGGCCTACTTAAACGGAATTAACAAAATAGTCGGCTGAAGCCGGACCCGGCAAACGGAAGGGAGATACCGCCGTGAAAACCATTTCCATCCTCGACACCACCCTGCGGGACGGGGCCCAGTCCACCTACATCAGCTATTCCTTAGAGGACAAACTGTCCATTATCGGGGTGCTGGACGGACTTTCCATCCCGTTTATCGAGGTGGGCAATCCTGCTGCTTCCCATCTTGACCGGGCCCTGTTTCAGCGGCTCAGGCAGGGCGGTTACCGCTCCAACATGGTGGCTTTTGGCGCCACTGCGCACAAGGGCGTCCGGCCGGAGGAGGACGCGGGGTTAAACGCCCTGCTGGAGGCGGGAACCCAGTACATCTCGCTGTTTGGCAAAGCTTCCCTGATGCATGTAAAAGAAATTCTCGGCGTGACACCGGAGGAAAACCTGCGCATGATTGAGGACAGCATCCGGTTTCTTGTCAAAGCGGAACGCAGGGTTTTCTTTGACGCAGAACATTACTTTGACGGGTACAAGCTGGACCGGAACTACGCCCTTTTATGCCTTCAGACAGCACAGCGTGCAGGGGCGGACACCGCCGTGCTGTGCGACACCTGCGGCGGCACACTGCCCCATGAGATTGCGGCTGTCACGCGGGACACGGCGGAGCAGCTTTCTATTCCCGTCGGCATCCACACCCATGACGACACGGGCTGTGCGGTGGCCTCCGCCATCAGCGCAGTGGACGCGGGGGCCGTTCAGGTGCAGGGAACCTTCCTCGGCTATGGGGAGCGGTGCGGCAACTGCAACCTGTCCACCCTGATTCCGGATTTGCAGTTAAAGCTGGGATACTTCTGCGTGCCGGAGAAGGCGCTGGCGCGCTTCACCACCTCTGCCGCCTTTATTGCAGAGGTCAGCAACATCCCGCTGCGCAACCAGCTGCCCTATGTGGGCGCCTCTGCCTTTGCCCACAAGGCGGGCATGCATGTGGACGCAGTTAGCAAACTTCCCTGCTCCTTCGAGCATATTGAGCCGGAGCGGGTTGGCAACACCCGCCAGCTGGTGCTTAGTGAGATGAGCGGCCGCGCCGCCATTTTAAGGCACATGGAGTCCATCGACGCCACGCTGAACAAACAGTCGCCGGAGGTTATCGCCATTGCCGACAAGGTAAAGGAGATGACGGAGCGCGGCTTTAAGTATGAGGCGGCTGGCGCCAGCTTTGAAATGCTGGTGGTGGATATGCTGGGGCGTATGCCGGATTTCTTCCGGCTAGAGGAATACCGTATTATCGGCGAGCAGACGGACGAAAGCCTGCAAAAGCCCACCACCGCCATGGTTAAAATCAGCGTGGGCGGCCGCACAGAGCTGACGGCGGCAGAGGGCAACGGCCCGATTAATGCACTGGACTCCGGCCTTAGGAAGGCGCTGGAGGTGTTCTACCCGGTACTAAAAAGCGTCCGGCTAACCGACTTTAAGGTGCGTGTCATCACGCCGAAGCGTGCTTCCGCCGCTGTGGTGCGGGTGCTTATCTCCTCCACAGACGGCAAAAACATCTGGTCCACCGTGGGCGCGTCAGATGACGTAATCGGCGCCGGTTGGCTGGCCCTTGCAGACTCTATGCGGTACAAGCTGTACCTGGAATACAAAAACCGATATGGAAAGGATGAGAAAACATGGCAATGACCATGTCGCAGAAAATACTAGCCGCCCATGCGGGACTTGATAAAGTGGAAGCGGGCCAGCTTATCTACGCGGACGTGGATCTGGTTGTGGGGAACGACATCACCTCCCCTGTGGCCATCCATGAATTTGACGCGGCGGGCGCCACCGGTGTGTTTGACCGGGAAAGAATCGCCCTTGTGCTCGACCACTTTGTCCCCAACAAGGACATCAAGGCGGCGGAGCATTGCAGCCTCTGCCGCAGTTTTGCAAAGCGTTTCGATATCACCAACTTCTATGATGTGGGCGAAATGGGGATTGAGCATGCGCTGATTCCGGAGAAGGGCCTTGCCGCCCCCGGGGAGCTGATTGTGGGCGCCGACTCCCACACCTGTACCTACGGCGCGCTGGGCGCCTTCTCCACCGGTTTCGGCAGCACCGACATGGCCGCCGTAATGATGACGGGCAAATCCTGGTTCAAGGTGCCTGCGGCCATCAAGGTTATTTTAAAAGGAAAGCCCCGTGCCTGCGTATCCGGAAAGGACGTAATTCTTCATCTCATCGGCCTTATCGGCGTGGAGGGCGCATTATACCAGTCGTTGGAATTTTTCGGGGACGGGCTTGCCCACCTTGGCATGGACGACCGGCTGTGCATTGCCAACATGGCCATTGAGGCGGGCGGCAAAAACGGGATTTTCCCGGTGGACGAAGTGACCCGCGCCTACCTTGCGGACAAGGTTCAGCGCGACTACACCGTCTACACCCCGGACGAGGACGCGCCCTATGTTAGGACGGTGGAAATTGATCTTTCCAAACTGAAGCCCACCGTGGCCTTCCCCCACCTGCCGAGCAACGCCCATGCGGCGGACGAAAGGTCGGACATCCCCATTGATCAGGTCGTTATCGGCTCGTGCACCAATGGGCGGATTTCCGATATGGAGGCAGCTTACCGCATTCTTAAAGGGCGACATGTGGCGAAAGGTGTGCGCGCCATCATCATTCCCGCCACCCAGCAGGTCTATCTGGAGGCACTGCAGCGCGGCTATATCGAAGAGTTTATTAAGGCGGGCTGCGTGGTGTCCACCCCCACCTGCGGCCCCTGCCTCGGCGGATACATGGGTATCCTGGCTGAGGGCGAGCGGTGCGTATCCACCACCAACCGTAATTTTGTCGGCCGCATGGGCCACACCGGCTCGGAGGTGTATCTGGCTTCCCCCATGACGGCGGCCGCCAGTGCCCTGACCGGGCGCATCACCTGCCCCAGCGAATTTGTAAAGGAGGCGGAAGCATGAAGGCAAAAGGGACGGTTTTCAAATACGGCGACAACGTGGACACGGATGTGATTATCCCCGCAAGGTATCTTAACAATTCGGATCCGGCGGTGCTTGCCCAGCACTGCATGGAGGATCTGGACAAAGAGTTTGTAAAAAAAGTCCGGCCGGGCGACATTGTGGTCGGCGGCAGCAACTTCGGCTGCGGCTCCTCCAGAGAGCATGCGCCCATGGCGCTGGGCGCATGCGGAATCGGCTGCGTCATTGCCAAAAGCTACGCCCGTATTTTTTACCGCAACAGCATTAACATCGGCCTGCCGATTATTGAGTGCCCGGAGGCAGTGGACGGTATTTCCGCCGGGGATACGGTGTCCGTGGATTTTGAGAACGGCCTGATTGTAAACGAAACCACTGGGGCCCGCTTTCATGCGGCCCCCTTCCCTGCGTTTATTCAGGGCATTATCCAGGCAGGTGGGCTGATGAAATGGCTGAAAAAAGGCGGTGCGTCATGAAAGCGAACATTGCTGTGATCCGCGGGGACGGAATCGGTCCGGAAATTGTGGAGGAAGCATTGAAAGTCCTCTGCAAAGTTGGGAAGCTTTACAACCACACTTTCACCTTCACACCGGTGGTCGCAGGCGGCTGTGCCATCGACCAATACGGCGAGCCGCTGCCGCAAAGCAGCTTACAGGCCTGCCTTGACTCCGACAGTGTGCTGCTTGGCGCGGTGGGAGGCCCCAAGTGGGATGGGCTTGCCGGAGATCTGCGTCCGGAGCGTGCGCTGCTTGGTATCCGTAAGGAACTGCAGCTGTTTGCCAACCTGCGGCCGGCCCGGCTGTTCCCCGCCCTGAAGGAAGCCAGCCCCTTAAAGGATCAGGTAACGGACAGGGGCATTGACTTCCTGATTGTGCGGGAGCTGACCGGAGGGCTGTATTTCGGTGAACGCGGCTACGAGGAGCAGGACGGTGTGCTTTCCGCCTACGACAGGCTGACCTACTCTGAGCCGGAGATTGAGCGGATTGGACGGGTTGCCTTTGAGACGGCGAGAAAGCGCAGAAAAAAACTGCACAGCGTCGACAAGGCCAACGTGATTGAGACCTCCCGCCTGTGGCGCAAAACCATGCACCGGCTGAAGGAGGAGTATCCGGATGTGGAGTACCACGACATTCTTGTGGACAACACGGCCATGCAGCTGGTAAAGGATCCCTCCCAGTTTGATGTGCTGGTGACGGAAAACATGTTCGGGGACATTCTGTCGGACGAAGCCAGCATGCTGACCGGCTCCATCGGGCTGATTCCTTCCGCATCGCTTGGTACGGGAACCCGCGGGATGTACGAGCCCATACACGGCTCTGCCCCGGACATTGCCGGCACAGGAAAGGCAAACCCCCTCGGCACCATTCTGGCGGCCGCCATGATGCTGCGCCTGTCCTTCGGCCTTTCAAAAGAGGCGGATGCGGTTGAGGCGGCAGTGGGGGCCGTAATTGAGGACGGCTGGCGCACAGCGGACCTTGGCGGGGAAAACCCCGTTTCCTGCAGCCGGATGGGCAGCCTTGTGGCAGAGTACCTGTCAGAGCGTTGAAAAAAACGGCCGACTTGTGCTATACTATATAAAATCCCTGCCAGTATGGAGATGAGCGAATGAAGATACAGGAATCCGCTGAGAATTACCTTGAGACACTGCTTATCCTGAAAAAACGTCTGGGTGATGTGCGCAGCATCGACATTGTCAACGAGCTGAATTTTGCAAAGCCCAGCGTCAGCGTGGCCATGAAAAACCTGCGTGAAAACGGCTATGTGGAAATGGACGGAAACGGCTATCTCTCCCTGACAGATAAGGGCCGCGTCATCGCGGAGACCATGTACGAGCGGCACACCCTGCTGTCCGACTGGCTGATTACCCTTGGCGTGAATGAAAAGACTGCGGTGGAGGATGCCTGCCGGATTGAGCACGTCATCAGTGCGGAAAGCTTTGCTGCCATTAAGCGGCATGCACAGCAGCACAAAGCAAAATAGAAAAGGCCGGAAGCCCCCGCTTCCGGCCTTTTATTTTCACAATACACAAAAATCACATGTGAAATTCGTCACAGTTCACTATATCCAATGGGACGTCTTGTATGGTATCATGATTATAACTGATGAAAAGGAGGAGTACCCCATGACAAAGTACATTATCGACACCGATACCGCTTCCGATGATGCGGTAGCGCTGATTATGGCTCTGCGGGATCCCACCTGCGATGTGGTTGCCATTACCACCGTTGCGGGTAACGTATCCCTTGAGCAGGCCACAAAAAACGCACTCATCTCCGTGGAGATGTCCGGTGTTACACCGCCCCCGGTTTACAAAGGCATTGGCAAACCGCTGGTCCGTGACCAGATTAACGCCACCCATGTCCACGGAATGGACGGGCTGGGCGATGTTGGCTATCCCGATCCGAAGCTTCAAATTGAGGAGGAGCACGCCGTTCCCGCCATGCTGCGCACCATTCGCGAGTGCGATACCGACATTGAGCTTATCACCCTTGGCCCGCTGACCAACGTGGCTGTGGCCATGATGCGCGACATGGAGACCATGAAAAAACTGCGGCGCATTGTCATCATGGGCGGCGCGCAGCTTGGCTACAACGCGCGTACCGACTGTGCAGAGTTTAATATCCTGTGCGATCCGGAGGCGGCCAATGTGGTGTTCCAGTCTGGTATCCCCATTGTGATGGTCCCGCTGGAGGTCTGCTGCGGCGAGACGAAGGATATCATGGCCGACACCGAAATTACAGAGGAGGAGCAGGCCATGGTAAAGGGCTTCGGCAACCCGGTTGCAGATTTTGTTATCGACTGCAACTGCAAGCTGCGCGAGACCACCCTGTACCGTGTAAAGCGCGCCACCATTACCCTGCCCGATCCCACCACCGTCGCCGTGGCGCTTCGTCCCGGCCTTGTGGAGGAAAGCTACCCCTGCAATGTTGTGGTGGATACCTCCGGCAGCTTGACGTACGGCCAGACCGTGATCATCCCGCCCACGGGAAGCCTGCATGTGGAGAAAACCGACAAGTGCAACGTGACCGTGGTGGCAAAGCTGGACGGACAGGGATTTAAGGACTACCTCTTCAGCCTGATTCGGTAAGGAGGCGAAGAGGGTGAGAAAGTTTATAATCGACACAGACACCGCTTCTGATGATGCGGTTGCCCTGGTGTTGATGCTGCGCGCAAAAGAAATCGAGGTGCTGGGCATCACCTGCGTCGCAGGCAATGTCTCCCTTGAAAAGACGCTGCGCAACGCCCGCATTTCCTGTGAAATTGCGGATACCTACACCCCCAAGTTCTATGCGGGCGCGGCCAAGCCCATGTTCACACAGCACGTCAATGCGGAGAACTGTCATGGGCATGACGGGCTGGGCGATGTTGGCTATCCCGACCCGCAGATCCCGGTGGAAAAAGAACATGCTGTCGATGCGATCATCCGGCTTGTAAAGGAAAACCCGGGGATTGAAATCCTTACGCTTGGCCCGCTGACCAATGTGGCGCTGGCCATTGTGCAGGAGCCTGAGCTTCTTCGGAAAAATGTATCCCGCCTGACGGCCATGGGCGGCCAATACAAGAAGCCGCTGGACTGGACCGCCAATGCAGAATTTAACATCTGGCAGGATGCGCCTGCGACCAAAATTGTGCTGGAAAGCGGCATCCCCATCACCATGGTCCCGCTTGATGTCTGCGTGGACGAGACGTTTATCGGCCGCAACGACATGGCGCGAATCCGTGCGGTGGGTACCAGGGCTGCGGATTTTTTCATCGACTGCAACCGCACGATGATTAGCAACCACCATCACAACGGCTTTTGCATGCCCGATCCCACTGCGGCCGCGGTTGCCATCGACGAAAGCGTCGTAAAGGAATCCAGAGACTGCTTTACACAAATTGAGGTTTACAGCCCGGACGGATACGGCCAGCTGTTGTACGATTTCCGGGGCCTCAGCGGAAAGCCAGCAAACTGCAGGCTGATTACCAAGCTTTACAGCGACAAGTTCAAGCAGATGGTGCTTGACTGTGCCGCCCTGAAATAGGGAACCGGACCATTCCATAAAGGAGGAACGACATGAGAAATTTTATTATCGATACGGACACCGCCTCTGACGACGCGGTTGCCATTGTTATGATGCTGCGTGCAAAGGACATTAACGTGCAGGCCATCACCTGTGTGGCGGGTAACCTTGATTTACCCAAGACGGTACGCAACGCCCTGCTTTCTGTCCAGTTTGCAGGCACCTACAAGCCCCCCGTCTATGCGGGTGCGGCCAAACCCATGTTCCGTGAGCTGATGCATGTGGAGGACTGCCCCCACGGTGAAGACGGCTTCGGCAACACCTTCTACCCGGATGCAGAGCAGAAGGCGGAGAAAGAGCATGCCGTAGACAAGATCATCGAACTGGTGAAAAATGCAACGGAGGATATCGAGATCCTTGCCCTCGGCCCGCTGACCAACCTTGCCCTTGCGGTGGTTCTGGCCCCGGACGTCATGAAAAAGGTCAAGCGCATTACGGCCATGGGCGGCCAGTTCAAAATGATGAACGACTGCACCCCCAACGCAGAGTTTAACATCTGGCAGGATGCAGAGGCCACCAAAATTGTGTTGGAAAGCGGTATTCCCATTACGCTGTGCCCCCTGGACATTTGTTACGGCACGACGGAAATCGACCGGGCCGACCGCGAAAAGCTGCGCAGCTTCCACACACAGGTGGGCGACTTCTTCATTGACTGCAACGCCTGCCTTCTGCAGTACAACATTGACTCCTACGACAAGGACATCATCTCCATGCCGGATCCCACCGCTGCCGCCGTGGTAATTGCGCCCGACATGGTGGAGGATTACCGGGAGTGCCATGCTGAAATTGAAGTAAAAAGCCCGGACGGCTACGGCCAGCTGCTGTATGATTTCCGCCATCTCAGCGGAAAACCCATCAACTGCACGCTGATTACCAAAATCAATCCCGACCGCTTCAAACAGCTGGTGTTTGACACCGCGTCCTACTAAAAAGAAAAAAAGCGGATCGCCCGCAGGCGATCCGCTTTTTTATTGCCGATTTTACAGGAACCGGGGATCCAGCTTAATATCGGTGGTGTCCACTTCCGCCCTTGTGGGAATGGAGTTGGAAGCGCCCTTGATATGTACTGCAAGGGAGGATGCCTTGGAGGCCTTCTCCAGCGCGACCTCAGGACTCAGTCCCTCGCCGATGCAAGCCAGGAAGTAGCCGGTAAAGGTGTCCCCGGCAGCGGTGCTGTCCACCCGTTTGACATCGTAAATGCCATGGAAATAGACCTTCTCCCCGTCAAAGTACTTGGCGCCGTCCTTACCGAGGGTCAGCACCACCTTGGCGTTCGGGAACTTTTCCTTCATTTTTTCAATAACCTTGTCGGGGTCCTCTTCCCCACCGACAATTTCGCTGCCTTCAATTTCATTCATAATGAAGTAGGCCACCTTGTCCAGCGGGCAGGCAAGCAGCTTGTCATTCAGAGGAGAGGGATTCAGTGCGATTTGCAGCCCCTTTTCATAGGCATAGTTCATGATGAAGGGCAGGTTGTTAATTTCGTTCTGAAGCAGGATTAAATCCCCCTTGGAGAACTGGTCGATGACCTCCTTCGCGAAGTCCTCGGTAATTTCCTGGTTGGCGCCGCCGTACAGGATGATGCAGTTCTGTCCCTTGGCATTGATCTGGATGATGGCATGGCCGGTGGGGCAGTCCAGAACCTTCACAAACTTCGTGTTGACGCCCGCCTCCTTCAGCCGGTCGGCCAGAACCTGTCCGTCCTTGCCGATGCAGCCTGCATGGTAGACCTCCGCGCCGGCACGGGCCAGCGCAATGCTCTGGTTTAAGCCCTTGCCACCGCAGAAATCCTCCATTTTCAAGGAAGAAATCGTCTCGCCCGGGCGGACAAAATTATCCACGGAATACACATGGTCCAGGTTTAAGGAACCAAAATCTAGAATTTTCATGGTCATATCTCTCCTCTTCTGGTATTGGCTTCATTATAGCAAAAACACCCTTTCGTTTCAAGTCGAAAGGGTGTTTTTCTTCCCTGCTATGCGCCCAAATCCACAATCGCATGGGTGGGGCACTTCTCTACACAGGCGCCGCACCGGATACATTTTTCCTGATCCACCCGCGCCAGGTTGTTTTCCACCGTGATGGCACCGGTGGGACAGATCTTCTCACAGGCGTGGCAGCCGATACAGCCGACCTTGCACGACTTTCTCGTGGTGGCGCCCTTCCTTTCATTATGGCAGCGCACAAACACCTGCGCCGCCTTCCCTTCAAGGATAATCAGGTTTTTGGGGCAAGCCTCCATGCACATGCCGCAGCCGGTACAACGCTGCCTGTTGATGACGGCGATACCATCCTTGATGGAGATGGCCTCAAACTTGCAGGCTGCGATACAGTCGCCGTAGCCCAGGCACATATCATTACAGATGCCGTCGCCCGCATAAAACGCATTGCAGGCGCGGCAGGTGGGTGTGCCCTTATACCGGAACAGCTTTTCCGTATTTTCACAGGTTCCGCCGCAGCGAACAAAGGCCTTTTTCTCAAGCACATCCTCCGCCTCGGTGCCAAGTATCTCACTGACCGCTTTTGCGCAGGCATCGCCGCCGGGTACACACAGGTTGGTCTTTACCCCACCGGCCGCCAGCGCCTTTGCATAGTCGTCACAGCCGGCGAAGCCGCAGGCGCCGCAGTTTGCACCGGGCAGTGCCGCACGCAGGGCCACCTGCCGCTCGTCCACCGGGACGTGCATGAATTTGGCCGCGATAAACAGGATGACCGTGGCAAGGATGCCGAGGCCGCCCAAAATCAAAACCGGGTACAATATTTCATTCGGCATAATTTTACCTCATTTCTTTATTTCCCGAAAATACCTTCCACGATGCCGGAAAAGCCAAGGAAACCCATGGACATCAGCGATGCTGTAATCAACGCAATGGGCATGCCCTTAAACGCCTTCGGTACATCTGCAGTATCCACCCGCTGCCGCACACCCGCAAACAGGATGATGGCAAGCATGAAGCCCACGCCCGCGCCAAACGCGTTGACAACGGACTGCAGCAGGTTATACCCCTCCTCGATGTTTAACAGCGTCACGCCCAGCACCGCACAGTTGGTGGTGATCAGCGGCAGGTACACGCCGAGGGATTTATGCAACCCGGGAATATATTTCTTCAGCACCAGCTCCACCAGCTGAACCAACGCCGCAATGACCAGAATAAACACGATGGTGTTCATGTAGACAAGGCCGTTGGGGGCCAGCAGATACTGATAGATGGGCCATGTGGCGGCAGTGGCCATCACCATAACAAAGATGACCGCCACCGACATGCCAAAGGCGGAGTCCACCTTTTTGGACACGCCGAGGAAGGGGCAGATACCCAAAAACTGCGCAAGGACGTAGTTGTTGACAAGCACCACGCCGAAGAAGATTACCAGCAGCTCTCTCATTGCTCTTCCTCACCCCCCTCTTCTTTGCAGCCATCGCAGCCCGCACAGGTGGCACAGGCCATGCCGGAACGTTTTTTCCTTTTCTCCGCACTGGATTTTGTCAGCCAGTTTACCAGCGCGATGATACATCCGAAAGTGATGAAGCCGCCGGCGGGCTGGCTGAAGATGGAGATGGGGTCGAACAGGCCCGCTGTCACGGAAACACCGAACAGCGTTCCGGATCCCAGCAGTTCACGGATGCTGCCAATCACCGTCAGCGCCAGTGTGAACCCAAGTCCCATGCCGATTCCATCCATGGCGGAGGCCACGACCGTGTTTTTGCTGGCGAACATTTCCGCCCGGCCAAGAATAATGCAGTTAACCACGATCAGCGGGATATAGATACCAAGGGCCGCATGCAGATCCGGCAGGTAGGCGTTTAACAGCATATCCACCACACTGACAAAGCCCGCTATCAGCACAATATAACAGGGGATTCTGATTTTATCCGGAATCAGGTTCTTTAAAAGCGAAATCATGATATTGGAACAGATAAGCACCACGGTGGCTGCAAGGCCCATTCCCACGCCGTTGATCGCCTGCGTCGTAACGGCAAGGGTCGGGCAGGTGCCCAGCACCAGCACCAGCGTCGGGTTTTCTTTCAAAATACCGTTCCACAGGATTTTCAGGTTTTTCATTGTCCGCTTCCCCCTTTCACAAGCTCCACAGCGGCAAGGGCGGAATTGACCGCCTCCACCATGGCCCTGCTGGATACCGTGGCGCCGCTGACTGCTGTAACACTGCTTCCGATGGAAAGCGTTCCGCTTTTCCCTGCAAACTGATTTAAAAAGCTTTCGTCCTCCGTCTTTTTGCCCACGCCCGGCGTCTCACTGGAGGACATGACCCGAACTTTTTCCACCGTTCCGTCCGAACGGACGCCCGTCATTACGGTAATCGGGCCGCCGTAACCGCTTGCCGTCGTCTGCACCACATAGCCGGCGCCGTTGTCGGCGGCATACATGTCCACAACGTTCAGTTCCTTAAGCTGCGCCTCGTCCAGTGTGACCTGCGTAAAGCTGTCACCCTCACTAAGCAGCTCCATGCGCGCTGCATCCTGTTCCCTCTTTTCCCGCTCTTCAATCACAGAGGAGGTGACGGAGTTGGTAAAAGCCAGCGCGGCCGCGATGATAACGCAGATCAGCGGCAGGATGATGCACTGTATGACCTTTTTCATGCCTTCTCCCTCCCTGTTCCAAATACGCGGCGTTTCGTCCACTTGTCAATATACGGTACCAGGATGTTCATCAGCACAATGGAGAAGGAAATCCCCTCCGGATAGGATCCGAACTGGCGGATCAGCACGGTGATGACGGCACACCCCACGCCGAAGATGATTTTGCCCCAGTCGGTAACAGGGGTGGTGGTGTAGTCTGTCATCATGAACACTGCACCAAACAGCGCGCCGCCCAGCAGCAGCATGTACAGGCCGTCCTTGCCCATCAGGTAGTACAGGCCCATGAATGTGACCGCAAAGGCCACAGGCGCGTGCGGGCGGATCACCTTTGTCGCCACCAGAAAGACAAAGCCGATGACAATGGCAAGGCCGCACACCTCGCCCATGACGCCCGCCTTATTCCCAAGGAACAAAGAGAGGTAGTTGTTGCCGGTGACAACATCGGGGTGCTCCTTCAGGATGCCAAGCAGCGTCGCTTCCGCAATGGCGTCCGGCCGGAAGGGGGTGACGTACAACGTCATCTGCCCCGAAAAACTGATAAGCAGGAAAATCCGCGCAGCGGCGGCCGGATTGATAACATTTTGCCCAATGCCGCCAAACAGCTGTTTGACGACGATAATGGCAAAGGCAGAGCCCACGGCGGCCATCCACAGCGGGAACGTAACCGGCAGGTTCAGCGCCAAAATCAGGCCTGTGACCACAGCGGACAAATCCAGTACGGTGCCCACATCCCGCTTCATAAGGAAACGGGCCAGCGCCTCGCTCGCCACGGCGGAGATGACGCAGATTGCCATCAGCCAGATGGCCTTCGTCCCAAAAATAACAACCGCCGCCACCATGGAGGGAAACAGGGCAATAATGACATACAGCATGATGCTTCCGGTGGTCTGCGGGCTTTTTATATGGGGAGAGGATGATACGAGCAGCTTATGCATGTTTCATTTCCTCCTCTTTTTTCAAATAATCTCTCACCATCTGCTTGCCCAAGCGGTTTCTTTCCACCAGGTGCCGTTTGGCAGGACAGATGTACGAGCAGCAGCCACACTCCATACAGGCGCTGACATTCAGCTCCAGCAGGGCCTGCACGTTGCCCGCGCGCACCGCCCGATCGATTGCGGCGGGCGCCAGGCTGTAGGGACAGTGGGTAATGCACCGTGCGCAGCGGATACAGGCGCTTTCCTCCCGCTGGCGGGACATTTTTCCCGAAAATGCCAGAATGGCGTTGTTGTTTTTCAAAACCGGCGTCTGGCAGGTTGGAACGGCAAGCCCCATCATGGGGCCGCCCATGATGACTTTTTCAGGCTGCTGCGTGCAGCCCCCCGCCGCTTCCAGCACATCTGCAATGGAGGTGCCGATGGGCACAAGATAGTTGCCCGGCTTTGCAACGCACCCGTCCACTGTCAGCCGCCTTTCCACAAGGGGCCTGCCCGTTTTCAGGTAGGCTGCGAGAAAGGCGCAGCTTGTGATATTCAGCACCAGACAGCCCACATCCAGCGGCAGTTTTCCCACATGGACCGTGCGGCCGGTAAGGCTGTGGATCAGTACTTTTTCAGCGCCCTGGGGATATTTTGCCTTCAGCACTTTCACGCTGACATCCGGAAGGCTGTCCGCCCGCTCGCGCAGCAGCTTGACCGCTTCCGGTTTGTTGCTCTCCACGCCAATGATGCACTGCTTTGCCCCGGTGTACTTCATGACCGCCTGAATCCCCTCGAATACCAGCTCCGTGTCCTCCACGGCGGTACGGAAATCCGAAGTGATATACGGCTCACATTCGGCAAAGTTAATCAGAAGATAGTCCACCGGTTTGTCCTTCACGTCCAGCTTGACCCAGGTTGGGAATCCGGCGCCGCCAAGGCCCACCAGCCCGCTGTCGCGCACCGCTTTTAAAAACCCTTCCCTGCTGTCGACAGCAGGCGGGACGATAGCCTCGTCCCATTGGTCCTGCCCGTCGCTTTCAATCACGACGCTTTGCACCACTGCGCCGGACGCCGTTGTGTAATCTGCAATCTGCTTCACCGTGCCGGAGACACTGCTGTGCACCGGGACCGACGGATAGGCGTCTCCGCCGCCGATACAGGTCCCTTTTTTGACCACATCCCCAGGCCGCACAAGGCATTCGCACGGTTTTCCGATGTGCATGGACAGCGGGATTTCTACCGTCTTTGGCGACGGAATCCGCTGTGTTGCACAGCCCTGTGTGTTTTTACTGCCCCTGGGATGAACGCCCGGCATTCCAAACATAAACAAGCTGCCACCTCCAAAAAGTTGATCGTGCTCCTTTTCAACATACTTATATTCTGCCCTCCGGGCAAACCTTTACAATTAACAATATACAGTATTTTCCCTTCTCTTGCAAGACATATCTTGCAAAAAACGGCATTTTGGTGCGGGAATTTACAAAGTATTCATTGACAAAAATCCGGGAACGTGACACAATATCAGTAACCTAACTTTTTATGAAACGGAGGAGCTTTTTTATGAAAAATGGCGAAACAATGTACCACATCAATCTGTCAAGGGATCAGGGCGCAAAATACGCCATTTTGCCCGGCGATCCCGGCCGGGTTCCGAAAATCGCGGCTCTTTTGGATAACCCGAAGCATGTTACCACCAACCGTGAGTACAATACCTATGAGGGCACGCTGGAGGGCGAGAAGGTGCTGGTGACCTCCACCGGCATCGGCGGGCCGTCCGCATCCATTGCGGTGGAAGAGTTAAGCCAAATCGGTGTGGATACCTTCATCCGTATCGGCACAGCGGGCGGCATGCAGCTGGATATTGTTCCGGGTGACATTGTGGTTGCCAACGCTGCCATCCGTATGGAGGGCACCTCCCGGGAATATCTGCCCATTGAATTCCCCGCCGTCGCCAACCTGGACGTATCCGTCGCACTGCGGGACGCGGCGAAACGCCTTGGCTATAACGTGCATGTGGGTGTGGTCCAGTGCAAGGACAGCTTTTACGGACAGCACAGTCCGGAGGAGCAGCCCGTGGACTACGAACTGCTGAACAAGTGGAACGCGTGGATTAAGGGCGGCGCACTGGCCAGCGAAATGGAATCCGCCGCGCTGTTCACCGTTGCGGCAAAACTCCGTGCGCGGGCTGGCGGCTGCATGCTGGTCGTATGGAACCAGGAGCGGGTCAACGCAGGCATCACCGACCCGGACGAGCATGACACGGCGGCGGCCGTCAAGGTCGCGGTGGAAGCCATGCGCGATATTATTAAAAAGGATAAGGAAAGCAAGTAAATCAAAAACCACCCTATGTGGGAACGGGATCGGCACGATCCCGTTCCTTTTCTGGAAAGGACGGAAGCCATGTACGATATCCTCATTATCGGCGCAGGCCCGGCAGGCCTGACCGCCGCACTGTACGCCGCACGGGCGGGAAAGTCGGTTGCCATATATGAGCAGCTGACGCCCGGCGGGCAAATCATCAACTCCCCCGATGTGGCGAACCATCCGGGCTTTGTTTCCATCTCCGGCGCAGAGCTGACCATGAACATGGTGGAAGCCGCCACCGCCGCCGGGGCGGAGCTGCACTACAACAAGGTCACCGGAGCAGACCTGCAAGGGGATGTCAAAACACTGACGCTGGACAGCGGCGAGACGGTGCAGGGCCGGGCGGTCATCCTTGCCAACGGTGTCACGCGAAGAACGCTGGATGTGCCGGGAGAAACGGAATTCGTTGGCCGCGGGGTGTCCTACTGCGCCACCTGCGACGGCGGTTTTTACAAGGGCAGGTCCGTCGCTGTGGTGGGCGGCGGCAACACGGCGCTGGATGACGCGCTTTACCTGTGCTCCATCTGTGAAAGCGTCACGCTGATTCACCGCAGGGAGGGTTTCCGCGGCAGTGAAACCACCCTGAAAAAGCTGCGTCAGCGCGAAAACCTGCACCTGATGCTAAACTATGTGCCCACTGCCATCACCGGCGCCGATAAGGTGGAGGCACTGGAGCTGAAAAGCGTTACCACCGGGGAGACCAAGCAAATTGCAGTGGACGGCGTGTTCATTGCCATTGGCTCCGTGCCGGACAACGAGGCATTTTCCGGCATTGCGCTGAAAAATGGTTTTATTGACAGCGGCGAAAGCTGCAAAACCGCTCTGCCCGGCGTGTTTGCCGCAGGCGACACACGGCATAAGGAGCTGCGTCAGCTGGTGACGGCAGAAAGCGACGGGGCGGTTGCCGCCACTGCCGCTGTACAGTACGTCGATTCCCTGTAAAGACGGCTCTTCACAGCGATACCGCAAATTACAAAAAAGAAAAAGCCGCAGAGGAAAAATCCTCTGCGGCTTTTTGTGTTCCTACTGAAATGTGACGACGGTTACGCCGTCCTCCCCCTCGCCGTAGATGCCGCGGCGGAAGGATTTGATGTATTTCAGGCCCTTCAGATGGTTTCTGATACCGTCACGCAGGGCGCCGGTACCCACACCGTGAATAATGGTCACCTGCTCAATTCCGGTGGTGATGGAGGAGCTCAGGAAGCGATCCACCTCCATAATGCCCTCCTCGACTGTCATTCCACGCAGGTCCACCTCGGTTTTTAAGTTTTGAGTCAGCTTCGGCTTCACATTCCGGTATCCGCCGGTCTGCTTTTTCTTTGCCTTGGGCAGCAGCTTGATGCTGTCCCAGCCGACCCGGGTTTTCAGCGCGCCTGCCGTAACCATGACCGTGCGCTGCTTTTTGTTGACAGAGTCCACCCTGCCCTTCTGGCCGAGGGTCATAATCAGCACGCTGTCCCCCTCCTCCGGGTCGCGGGGCAGCACATACTCCTCATCCCTGTCCGGCTCATGAATTGGGTCTGCCTTCTGCTCAAGCCCGCGCAGGGAATTCCGCAGCAGCTCCCTGGTCCTGGCGGCCGCGTCCCCCTGCTGCTGCCGGCCCTGGCGGCGGATATCGTCCATCTCCTCCTTCAGCAGCATGGCCTCAGACCGGATGTCGTCCACAATTTTTTCCGCCTGGCGGCGCGCCTCTTTCAAAATGCGCTCCGCCTGCTCCTCCGCTTTGCGTCTGCGTTCGGCGCTTTCTTCTTTCAGGCGTTGGGCGGCCTTCCTGTCCTCCTCCACCTGCTGCAGCTCATTTTCGTACTGGGTACGCTTGTCCTCCAGCACATCCACCACCGTCTCAAACCGGCTGCTTTCCCCGGAGAGGGTGGCTTTGGCACTATCAATAACCGCGTCCGGCAGGCCGAGTTTTTTTGCAATGGCAAATGCGTTGGATCGGCCGGGCACCCCCACAATCAGCCGGTAGGTGGGGCGCAGGCTTTCCACATCAAACTCACAGGAGGCGTTCTCCACCCCTGTTGTGGACAGCGCATACTGTTTGATTTCCGCATAGTGGGTCGTGGCAGCCACGCAGGCCCCCTGACGCCGTAAGGTTTCAAGGATGGACACGGCCAGCGCCGCGCCCTCCGTCGGGTCGGTTCCAGCGCCCAGCTCGTCCACCAGTACAAGGCTGCCCCGGTCTGCCCGCTCCAGAATGGACACAATATTCTTCATGTGTCCGGAGAAGGTGGACAGGCTTTGCTCAATGCTCTGCTCGTCCCCGATGTCCACAAGGATGGAGCCATACACCGGCACGTGGGAGCCCTCCTCCGCCGGGATGAACAGGCCGCACTGCGCCATTACGCTGAGCAGGCCCATGGTTTTCAGGCACACGGTTTTACCGCCCGTGTTCGGGCCTGTGACCACCAGCGTGGTATACTCGTCCCCGAGGGAGACGTCGATGGGGACCACCTTCTGCTTGTCAATCAGCGGGTGGCGTGCCTTTTTCAGCTGCAGCACCGACTTGGTCAGGATGGGTTTCGTACCCTTACACTCGTATGCGTAGCGCGCCTTGGCAAAGACCATGTCCAGGCTGAGCAGCGCCTCGTAACCGTCGGACATGCTGTCGGCGCACTGTCCCACTGCGGCGGAAAGTTCGGCAATGATACGCTCGATTTCCTCATTTTCCTCCCCCCGCAGCTCGCGGATATTGTTATTCATCTCCACCACGGCCATCGGCTCGATAAACAGCGTAGCGCCGCTGCCGGAGCTGTCGTGCACCAGGCCGGAAATTTTTGCGCGGTGCTCGCTCTTCACCGGCAGGACAAAACGCCCATCGCGGATGGTGATGATGGGTTCCTGCAGGAACAGGCTGGTGGAGGGGGAGCGCAGCATGTTTTCCAGCCGTACACGGATGTTTTCCTCCAGCCGGAGGATTTTCTTGCGGATGGCGTACAGTTCCGGCGAGGCGGTGTCCGCCACCTCCTCCGGCGAAAGGACGCTGTCCTGTATATTCTTTTCAAGCGGACGGTTCTCATACAGCCGGTCAAAGAACCGGTCCAGCTGTAAAGAGCCCATATCCCACTTGTCACGGTAGCGGATCACTTCGCCCATCACACGCAGCAAATCTGCACACCGCAGCAGTTCTTTCAGGCTTAGCACACCGCCAAGGCCCGCACGCTTTACAGCGGCCGCCACGTTTACCACGCCGCAGATGGGTGGGCTTGACAGCTTTCTGAGGATGCTTACCGCCTCGTCCGTGTCGGTAAGCAGACGGGTGGCATCCGTATAATCGCCGCCGGGGGCAAGCTCCAGCAGGCGCTGTTTTGCCTCGGCACAGACGGCGTGGGCGGACACCAGTCCCGCCACTTTTTCAAATTCCAATGGGCCGATATCAAATGCTTTCATCTGCAACACTCCTGTAAAAATTAAGGGAGGGATACACCTTTTCCGATTTGAGCATGAGGTACTGCTCTGTCACGGAATACAACTGCCTGTCACTGGGCGGCGATAGTGTAAAGCGAAACAGCTTTTCACCCGGTGCGTAGACAATATGGCGCATGGCAGCCAGCACAGACGGGTTTACAAGCAATCCGGCGCCGCCGCAGGCACCGCACTGCAGCGTGCCCTCCTGCACATCGAAATACATGGGCTGCGCACTGCCGCTGCCACAGAGGCGGCAGGCGCTGAGATCAGGCGCAAAGCCGGCCAGCGCGCAGACGCGCAGTTCAAAAATGCTTTTTATCTGCCTTTCCGGAAGGGCCTTTTTGGATAACAGAAACAGGCAATTTAAAAAGAGCCTGAAAGCCTGTCCGCTGTCCGTTCCCTCGTCAAACAGACGGCTGACAATTTCGCCGAAATAGGCGGCAAGGGAAAGACCGGAAAGATTGCTTCTCAGCTCCACAAAGGGTTCCACCAAGTCAATGGCATTCGCTATGTAGCGGTCCCTGCCTGCAAACAGGGTGAATTCGCACAGGGACAGGGACTGGGCCGCCGCACTCATCCCGCTTTTGCCGCGGCCAATTCCCCTTGCAAGGACGGAGACAACGCCCCTGTCCTCAGTAAACACATGCAGATACGCGTCATGATCCGAGATGGCTGTTTTGCGGAGGACGACCCCCTTTAACTTGATATGCATGTTGGTTCTCCTGCTGCTCCTGCCGCTCCAGAAGCTTGTAATGTAAATAGGCGCCGACGCTGCCGGAATGATGAAACTGCTCCCACGCCGTTTTGCTGTCCATGGCGATCCCTCCTTCTTCATACGTAAAGTGTGGCCGTACACACTTTATTATATGACCGGAAAAATCGCCCTTTTCGAAGTTCACATGTAGAAGATTTGGGCTTATTTTTGTCTATTGTGACAGTCCCAGATCACGGATAAGGTAGTCGCTGTTGCGCCAGTCCTCCTTTACCTTGACAAAGCACTGCAGGTTGACCCTGGCACCCAGGAAACGCTCCATATCAAGGCGGGCGGCGGTTCCGATTTTTTTCAGCATTTGGCCGCCCTTGCCGATAATAATTCCCTTGTGGGACTTTTTCTCGCAGAAAATTGTGACATGGATGTCAATGATCCCATCGTCCCGCTCCTTGAAAGAATCCACCGTCACAGCAGTTCCGTGGGGGATTTCCTCGTACAGCAGGTTCAGCATTTTCTCCCGGACAATTTCCGAGACAATCACCCGCTCCGGCTGGTCGGTATAGCTGTCCTCATCAAAAAAGTGCGGGCCGGGCTTTGCAAAGCGGGTCACTGCATCCAGCAGGATGGAGAGCTGCTCGCCGGTGACGGCGGACACGGGGATAACCTCCGCAAAATCATACGCGTGCTGGAAACGTGCAATGCATGCAAGCAGCGCAGTTTTGTCCGTCAGCAGATCCACCTTATTCACAGCAAGCACGCAGGGCAGCTTGCGCTTCGCAAGGCTTTTAAGAAGGCCCTGCTCAATCTCCCCCAGCGGCGTGTCCGGGTTAACCACCAGGATGGCTGCATCCACGTCACCGATGGAGGACTCCACCGCCTTCACCATGTTTTCCCCCAGCTTGGTACGCGCCTTGTGCATGCCGGGCGTGTCCAAAAACACCAGCTGCGTCTCCCCCCTGGTCAGCACGCCGGTGATTCGGGTGCGGGTCGTCTGCGGCTTTGCGGAAACAATCGCAACCTTCTCCCCCACCATGGCGTTCAGCAGTGAGGATTTCCCAACATTTGGCCTGCCGATGATGGAAATAAATGCGGATGTCGTATTCATACTGTTTTCCCTCGTCTTTTAAAAATAAACACGGCTGCACATACGGCGTACACTGCCAGGGCCAAAAACAAAACCGGGCTGGCGCACAGCCTGTCCCAGATGCGGGGCAGCCTGTCCTGCCGTAAAAACAGCAGCAGGCCCACCGCTGTGGAGAAAGCCGCACAGACCAAAACGGCGCCTGCGGCCATGTCCTTCGCCGCACCCGCCAGTTCCCTTTGTTCGGGACAACACAGGTCCACCGTTGCCTCTATCGCGGAGTTCATCAGCTCTCCGCCCAAAACTGCAGCGCAGCACACAAACAGCAGGCACCATTCCACCGCTGTAAGCCCTGCAAGCAGCCCCAAAAACACCGCCAGCGGCACTGCCGACAGCTGAAAGCGAAAGTTCCGGCCTGTTTTCACCGCACGGGCGATCCCCTTGCCGGCAAAGGCGAAGCTTTTAAAAAAGCGTCGTAGCTCCATCCCTAAAACCCTCGGTAACCCGTCTCCCGCTTCAGATCCAGCGCTTCCATCACCAGCTCCTCCTTCTCGCGCATACGCGCGGCAGAGCGGGCATCCTGCTCATGGTCGTATCCAAGCAGGTGCAGCATGGAATGAACGGTGAGGAAGCCCACCTCACGCTGAAGGGAATGGCCGTAGCTCTCCGCCTGCTTGCGTGCGATCTCCATGCAGATGACAATGTCACCCAGCATTTTCATGCCGGTGTCGGGGTTTACATCATACTGCCCGTTCTCCCCCAGGGGGAAGCTGAGCACATCGGTTACCTGGTCCTTTCCCCGGAACTGATTGTTCAGCACCTGAATTTCCGATGCGTCCACAAACGTTACATCAATTTCAAACACATCCTTGATGCCTTCCTCCTCCAGCACTGCAATGCAGCAGCGGCGGATCAGCAGCTTCAGTCCTGTGGGAAATTTCTGCCTTGTTAATTTATTGTGCACGTTTACTTTGGTGTTTTTCATTTCCTGTCCCTCACTTCTTTGCCGCACGTCTGCCGGCTAAGCTGTAATACTTTTCATAGGCTTTTACAATTTCCTGTACAAGGCGGTGCCGCACAACGTCCCGGTTGTCCAGCTTCACCACCGCGATGTCCTCCACGCCCTTCAGCACCTTGCTTGCCTCAATCAGGCCGGATTTGCGTGCGTCGGGCAAATCAATCTGTGTGACATCCCCGGTGATAACCGCCTTGCTGCCCATGCCGAGGCGGGTTAAAAACATTTTCATCTGCTCCGGGGTGGTGTTTTGCGCCTCGTCCAAAATGATGAAGCTGTCATCCAGTGTCCGGCCGCGCATGTATGCCAGCGGCGCCACTTCAATGCTGCCGCGCTCCAGATGCTTGCTGAAATTTTCAGCGCCCAGCATGTCAAACAGCGCGTCGTACAGCGGCCGGAGGTACGGGTCCACTTTCGTCTGCATGTCCCCCGGCAGGAAGCCCAGCTTCTCCCCCGCCTCCACAGCGGGCCGTGTCAGGATGATGCGGGAAATCTGCTTGGCACGGAAGGCCCGCACCGCCTCCGCCACGGCGAGGTAGGTTTTACCCGTTCCGGCAGGTCCGATGGCCATTACCACCGTGTTCTTCTCCATTGCGGCGATATATTCCTTCTGGCCGAGTGTTTTGCCACGGATGGGTTTTCCCTTCGCGGTAATGCACACACAGTCCCCCACCAGTTCCGCCGCGCTGACGGTGGCCCCCTCCTTGGCCATCCCGATGAGATAACGGACCGTCTGCTCCGACAGCTCGGTTCCGGTGGCCACGTAGTCGTTCATTTCCTCCAGCACCTTGCTTGCCAGCAGGGCGTTTCCCTCCGCCCCGGACAGCTTCAGCTGATTGTCCCGCTGGACGACGGAGACGCCGAACTCATTCTCAATCAGCTTAATATTTTCATCGTATTTTCCAAAGAGCACCGGAATATCTTCCAGCTTTTCAAGACTGACCGTCACTTCTGCCATAGTGTACTTCCTTTTTCCATCTACAGGTTTTCAACCAAAAAGTATTTTTATATAACTACTACAAATTATATCATTTTTCTTGTACGTTTTAAATAGAAATTTTTTTAAAATTTCTTTTTACGACAGGGAAATTTTCTGCTCCTGCCCCACCTCCTTTTCACAGGTGTATTCCCCGTGCAGCGTCAGGCCGGAGGCCGTCTCTTCAAAATACACTTTTTTGTCCGTCACCTTCACATCATACAGCTGAAGCCGCTCCTGCTGCTCCAGTTCTGCCAGCAGCTGTTCCTTCAGCTGTTCCTGCGTGTATTCCACCTCCTCTTCCGTATAGGGGTCCACATAAACCGTTTCCATCTGGACGGGGGTTGCAAAGCCAAGCAGGTAAAACGGTTCCCGCACGGTATAGGTCTCCGCCTGCTCCGGTACGGAGCCGCCCAGCGGAATGCGGAAGCTGCCGATATACAGGCTTTTGACAGTGTACGACTCCTCGTAGGTTTTGACCGTCTGCTTCAGGTCGGCCGACACGGAAAGGGCGCGCTGCACCTCCAGCAGGACCGTTCCGTCGGCGTGCACCAGCGTAACATTTCCCACCGTGTCCCCCAGCACGCCGCCGATAAGCTGCTGGCCTGCGATAACGCCGTCACCCACCGCCACGCGCGCCTCCCCCCGCAGGGCGCGTATCTCCTTTACAACGCCCCCCTCCGACGCAACAATATCGCACGGTTCGTCCGCAGGGACAACGGTCGGGGCCAGCGTGCGCTCCTTCACACTGACGGTGACGGTGGTACCGTTAACAGAAAACCCCACCCAGCTTAAATGCGGCAATTCAGCAGTCAGCGTCTGTTCAATCTGGCGGAAGGGAATGTCCTCTTTCCGCGCAAAAAGGTAAATTCCCTTGCTTGAAAGAACCTCCAGAATATCCTCCGTCGCAACCAGCACATTCCCCTCCACCCGGATGGACAGCACCGACCCGGACAGGTAAACGGTGAGTGCCGCAACGGCAAACAGGCCTATCAACAGTCCGTAACGGAACCGGTGCCGGAACACAAGAAAGGGCAGGCCGCGCTTTTTTACAATGCGCATACGCACCATGGAACGCTTCGCAATGGCCCGCAGCCGTTTGTAGTCCTCCGCCCTGACCCGCGCAGTCAGGGAAAGCCCCTGCTTTTCAAGGTCAAAAAGCTTGATATCCGCCGCAGTGGCCAGATTTAAAAACCGCTCGCACATGGCCCCTTCGCAGCGGAAAAGGACGGTCCCGCGCAGATACCTGTATAATCTGATAATCATGAATACTCCACCCCTACTATGGTGCCCTGCACGGTTGCGGTATCCTCCGTTAAAGAGCACAGCTGCAAATCCGTGCCGCGGAAGAGCACCTGAAGTCCCTTGCACTGCAGCCGGATCCGATCCTCCTCCAGCTCCATGATATTTTCGCAGCCCTCTACCACTGCTTCGTGGTTGGAAAGCAGCGTAATTTGCAGGGTGGGCAGAATCTCCCCCATCTTCTCCTTAAGCTTTTCCTTTTTGTTCACCACATTCACCCGCCTTTACACCTCAATGAATTATATGGTAAATTCTTTTTTTCTTGCATAAAATTACAAAGGCCATGGAAAGGGTGGGACGAACGATGAAAAAAACGAAGGACTTTCTGCTTGCGGGGATCTGCATCGGCGCCGCACTGTTGCTGCTGCTGTTCCCCTCCGATATTACCGCCGGGTTCCGAAAGGGGCTGAGTGTCAGTGGCAGCACGCTGCTGCCGTCTCTGTTCCCGTTTATGGTACTGGCCCAGTTTATTGCCACCACGAATCTCGGCAGGCTGCTTTGCAGGCCCCTTTCCCCGGTACTGCGGCTGCTGAAACTGCCGGCGTGTGCGGGAAACGTCATGGTGATGGGTCTGCTTGGGGGGTATCCCTCCACAGCGCAGCTGGTCAGCGTCTATGTCTCGAAAGGGGCGTTGACAAAAAATCAGGGTAATTTTTTGTTGTGCGCTTTTACGGCGGCGGGACCGGCCTTCCTTATCTCCGGCGTAGGGGCCGCCATGCACGGAAGCCTGCGGTTCGGGCTGCTGCTGTATTTTGGCGGTGTGCTGACCAGCGCGGTACTGGCATTTCTGTTCCGCGGCCTTGCCACCGGTGAGCAGGGCAGGCCGGCACGGTTCGAGCCCCTGCCGTATATGCAGGGGTTTGTGGAGGCAGTGCGTGGTTCCGCCGCCTCGCTTATTAACGTGACGGCGTTTGTGTGCCTGTTTTCCGCCCTCTCCTTCCTGTTTGTAAACATTCCCCTGACACAGGGTGTGCTGGAAATTTCCATGGGATGCCTGAACGCCTGTGCCCTTTCGCCCATGCTGTCCCTTGTTCTGACCGCCTCCTTCATCGGTTTTTCCTCCCTGTCCATCATCTGTCAGGTGGGCGGGCTTGTGGTGCCCTGTGGGATTCATTTAAAGCACTTCCTGTTTTCCCGGCTTGCCGCGGCTGTTTTACAGCCGCTTTGTGTTTTGCTGCTGAACCTGCTGTTTCCTGTGGAGCAGCAGGTGTTTTCCACCGTCAATCCCAGCTTTCTGTCCTTCAGCGCCGCAGTTTCCGTGTCGGCGGTGCTGGTTGCCATCATGGCGATGCTGCTGCTTTCCGCCATTGAAAAAGCGGTGGAAAGCAGGCACACAATCTGATATAATGGCCTTAGTACCACAGCAAAAAGGGGGAATTTTCATGCGCTACCGTTTTTTCGGAAAAAACATCGAGCCGGCCTGCGGCTACTGTGAGCTTGGCAAAATCACACGGGACGGGCGGATGGTCATTTGCAGGAAAAAAGGGGTTGTTTACAAGCACTACCACTGCAAAAAATTTGTGTATCAGCCGCTGAAGCGCATTCCCCGCAGAAAGCCCCAGGCAGAGCAGTTTGATGCGAAGGACTTTTCCCTGTAAAATAAAAAAAGTGCAGCGGACGGGCGCACATGCCGTCTGCCGCACTTTTTTATTTTAAGCTGTTATTCCCCCTGTAAGTCCCGAATGCCCTTTTCGCGGAAAGCCCCGTCCTCGTAGACTTGAACGGAGGAGAAACCAAGCGCCTGCAGCCGGGCCAGGCAGGAAGGGAATTCAAACGTCAGCGAGTGGATGTCATGGCTGTCGGAGGAGAGGGTCACCGGCGCCCCCAGTTCCAACAGGCGCGTCAGCAGGAAATCCGCCGGATAAGGGGCTTTCCGGTAGCCGCGGTACATGCCGCCGGTGTTGACTTCAAACACTGCGCCGGACGCCGCCGCCTGGGTAATTGCCTCCAGCGCCGTATGCCTGTACCATGTGCTGGTTTCATCAAAAAAGGCCCCGTGAGCATTCAGCTTCACAATCAGGTCAAAATGGCCGATGATGTCCGGCTTCCGTGTCACCGCCAACTCAGCGCTCATGCGGTAAAACTCTTTTACCATGGCGCGTGCGTCGCCGTGAAACACGACGTCCAGCGCATGCTGCAGATCCTGCCTGTCCGCATCCAAAGCATAATGGGTTCCCGTCTGACGGTCCAGAAAATAATGGACGGAACCTATCAGGAAGTCACAATCCTGCCGGGAAGGCGGCGCATAAAAGTCCATCTCCTCCCCTGCATAAATCCGGATTTGCCCCTGGAAGCGCTGTTTCAGCTCCTCCATTTTTCTATAATAGGCGTCCGGGTCGCGCAGGGAATAATCCGGATCAAACGGCGCCGGGCTGTGGCCGGAAAAGCCGAGATCGGTAAGGCCCAGCCTGATGGCGGTCTCCACCATCTGCTCCGGCGTGTTTTTCCCGTCGCAGAAGGCGGTGTGGGTGTGCATGTTGGCCGCCGGTCTCACTGCATTGTCTCCTGTTTGACCTTGTGATCCACCACATGGCGGGACTGCAGCTCCGCCTTGATATCATCCACGGTGATCCCCTTCTCCACCATGAGGACCAGTACATGATAGGCAAGGTCGGAAATTTCAAAAATCGTCTCCTCCCTGGAGTCCTTCATGGCGGCGATTACCACCTCGGTACATTCCTCGCCGATTTTTTTAAGAATTTTTTCCGGCCCTTTCTCAAACAGGTAGGAGGTATAGCTGCCCTCTTTTCTCTGTGTCTTTCTGCCACACAGCAGTTCATACAGCTGTTCCAGCCGGAAAGGCGCCTGTTCCGGTTCCTTTTGCAGCAGCAGGTTGGTAAAGCAGCTGTCCGTGCCAAGGTGGCACGCGGGCCCCTCCTTGATGACTTTTACCACCAGCGCGTCATAATCGCAGTCAGCGGTGATGGAGACGATGTGCTGGACGTTGCCGCTCTGCTCGCCCTTGCGCCACAGGCACTGTCTGGAGCGGGAGTAGAAGCAGCTCCGCCCCTCCTCCATGCTGATGGACAGGCTTTCCCTGTTCATGTAGGCGACGGTCAACACCGCGCCGGTCCGTGCATCCTGTACCACGGCGGGTATCAGGCCCTTCTCATCAAATTTCAGCTTTTCCAAAACGGATTGGTTCATGGTTTCCCTCCTGTTAAAGGCGCATTGCTATGCCGTTTTCACTGAGATACTGTTTCAGGTCCCGGATGGAGACCTCCTTAAAATGGAAAATTGACGCAGCCAGCCCCGCATCCACCCCGGGAAGCGCAAACAGGCTTCGAAAATCTTCCATGCTTCCGGCGCCGCCGGAGGCGATGATGGGGATGGATACCCGGCGGGACAGGGCCTCCAGCAATTCCAGGTCAAAGCCGTTTTTTACGCCGTCCGTATCAATGGAATTGGCCACCAGTTCCCCCGCGCCCTCCGCTTCGCCGCGGGCCGCCCATTCCAGCGCATCGATGCCGGTATCCACCCTGCCGCCTTTGGCGAACAGGTGAAAGCCGCCGTCCACCCGTTTAATATCCATGCTGAGGACGACGCACTGGTTGCCGTACCGCTCTGCCGCGGCACGGATTAAGCCGGGATTGGCGATGGCGCCGGTGTTTACACTGACCTTATCCGCGCCGCATTTCAGCACCCTGTCGAAATCCTCAAGGGATGAAATGGCGCCGCCCACTGTCAGTGGGATAAATACCTGCCGCGCAACCTCGCGCAGGACGTCGGTGAACAGGCTGCGCCCCTCCGCACTGGCGGTGATGTCGTAAAACACCAGTTCATCTGCGCCCTGCTCGTTATAAAAGCGGGCCATCTCCACCGGGTCCGCAACGGTTCTGATCCCCTCAAAATTGACCCCCTTGACAACCCGTCCGTCCTTGATGTCAAGGCAGGGAATAATCCGTTTCGTAATCATGCCTGCTCCCCCTTTGCAAGGCGCAGCAGGCGTTTCAAATCCAGCTTTTTCTCATACAGCGCCTTTCCAATAATGGCCCCGTCGCAGCCAATGGCACGCAGGGCGGAAATTTCCTCCTCGCTGGAGATGCCGCCGGATGCCACAATGCGGATTCCGCCGATGGCGCACAAAGTCCTGTAGATATCAAGGTTAGTGCCGCGCATGGCGCCGTCCCTGGAGATGTCGGTGTAGATAACTGTATCAACGCCCAGATCCCTGAGCTGCCGGCAGAATTCCACCCCATCCGTGGAGGAGGTGTGCAGCCAGCCGCCGGTGGCCACCTTGCCATCCCGGGCATCCACCCCGACGGCAATTTTGTCGCCGTACCGGCCGAGCATGTCCTGAAGGAAGTCCGGATCCTCCAGGGCGGCGGTGCCCAGAATCACCCGGCCCACGCCCAGCTCCAGATACTGCCTGACGCGGTCGGCATTGCGGATCCCTCCGCCGACCTCCACAAACATGCCGCAGCTTTCCACAATGGAGCGGACGGTGGAAAAATTGGCCAGGGTCCCGTCCTTTGCGCCGTCCAGATCCACCACGTGCAGATAGTGCGCGCCGTCCGCCTCGTAACTTTGGGCAAAGCCTGCCGGTGTACCCCCGTACCGTTCCACGCGGCCGTAGTCGCCCATGGTGAGGCGTACCACCTGCCCGTCCTTCAAGTCAATTGCAGGAAACAGTTTCATTGCTCTATCCCTCCTTACAGTTCCGCGAAAGCCCGCAGGATGCGCAACCCCACAGAGCCGCTTTTTTCAGGGTGGAACTGCGTGCCGTACACGCTGCCCCGGTTTACCGCCCCGGCAACGGGAACGCCGTACTCGCTGTTTGCCACCGTATCTTCCTCACAGCCCACAGCATAAAAGCTGTGCACATAATAGACAAAGTCCCCCTCGGAAGTGCCCTTCATCAGCGGGTTGTCCGGCCGGCACAGGTGCAGGCTGTTCCAGCCAATGTGCGGCACCTTGTAAGAAAAGCCCTGTTTTTCAAGTGCATCCTTCAGGCTGACAACTGTTCCGGGGATTAGCCCCAGCCCCTCATGCGTGCCGTACTCCTCACTGCTGTCAAACAGCAGCTGCATGCCAAGGCATATCCCAAGCAGCGGTTTCCCCCGAAGGGCGAGGGCCCGGATCGGTTCCGCAAGGCCGGTATGCCTCAGCTTATCCATGGCATCGCCAAATGCCCCCACACCGGGCAGAATAATCCTGTCCGCCTGTGCCAAAACGTCCGCATCAGCGGTAACCGTATTGGCAAGGCCCAGATAATCCAGCGAGGATGACAGGCTGAACAGGTTGCCCACGCCGTAATCCACAATTGCAATCATTTACTACAGCACCCCTTTGGTAGAAGGTATTTCCCCGTTCAGTGCCGGGTCCACGGCCACCGCCTGGCGCAGGGCCCTTCCAAGGCCCTTGAAGCACGCCTCAATAATATGGTGCGTGTTGCGGCCCGCCAGCTGCCGGACATGGATACACGCGGGCATGCTGCGGCACAAAGCAAGCAGGAACTCCTCCGTAAGCTCCGCGTCAAAGTCGCCTGCCTTGGGGGAGGAAAAGGAAAAATCACACTCACAGGTGCAGCGGCCGCCCAGATCCACCGCGATCTGGCACAGGGCCTCATCCATGGGCAGCAGGAAAAAGCCGTAGCGCTGGATGCCGCCGCAGTCGCCCAGCGCCTCATGAAATGCGGTGCCAAGGACGATGCCCACATCCTCCACCGTGTGATGGTAGTCCACATCGGTGTCCCCCTTGCAGCGCAGGGTCAGATCAAACCGGCCGTGGCGGCAGAACAGCTCCAGCATGTGGTCAAAAAAGCCGCAGCCGGTATCAATATCATACCGGCCCTCACCGTCCAGGTTCAGCGTCAGGCTGATATCCGTCTCCGTGGTGGTGCGTGTTTTAGTGGATGTTCTCATTCTGCTTTCCCTCCATTGTTTCCACCCGGCGCAGCACCTGAAGCAGTGTCTCCATCTCCTCAGGTGTGCCGATGGTTATCCGCAGGAAGTCCCGGATGCGCGGTTCATCAAAATGGCGCACGAGAATTCCATTCTCCTTCAGTAAAAGATACAGTTCTTTCCCGCCGAGCTTTCCGCTTTTCGCAAACAGAAAATTGGCCCTGCTGTCAAGCACGGTGTATCCCATGTCCCGCAGCGCGGCCGCGGTTTTCTCCCGCGTGGCGATAATCTTGTCCCGGCACGCGGTGAAATATTCCGGATCGGCCAGTGCTGCCTGCCCGGCCAACAGCGTCAGCCGGTTCACATTATAGGGGTTGAAGCTGAAGCGAATCCGGTGGAGATCCGCAATGAGCTCCTCGCTGCCCACAGCGAAGCCAAGACGTGCGCCGGCCAGGCTGCGGGATTTGGAGAACGTCCCCACCACCAGCAGGTTGTCGTACTGCGGCAGCAGGCGCACGCAGCTGTCCAGTGCAAAGTCGGCATACGCCTCATCCACAATAACCAGCCGGTCCGGATTCGCCCGGCACAGCTCCCCCACCATCTCCGGCGGCAGGGCCATGCCGGTGGGCGCATTGGGGTTGGCAAGAAAGACCGTCTGCTTAAGGTCCCTATAGTCCGCCAGATCCACAGAGAAATCCTCTTTCAGCGGAATGGTGACGGCAGGTATGCCGAACAGGCGGGCAAACACCTTGTAAAAGCCGTAAGTACAGTCCGGGAATGCCGCGCCCTGCTCGCACAGGGAAAGGAAACAAAACGCCAGAATTTCGTCCGATCCGTTGGTGCAAATCACCTGCTGCGGCCCGACGCCAAGCGTGTCCGCCAATGCGCGGCGCAGCCCGGTGCAATCCGGGTCGCTGTACAAACGCAGCTGGTCCACCTGCGCTTTTGTCACCGCCTGCGCCACCTTCGGGGAGGGCGGAAACGGGCTTTCATTTGTGTTCAGTTTGATAAACTGCCGTTCCTGCGGCTGCTCCCCCGGGACATAGGGGGCCAGGGAGCGGTACTTTTCTTTTAAAAAACGAGACGGCATCCCTCTCCCCCCTACTTTTCAAACCGGATGGTCATACTTCTGGCGTGGGCGGTAAGCCCCTCCTTTTCGGCAAATGCCGCCACGGTATCCTTTGCCTCGGCAAGCGCCTCCTTTGTGTAATAAAGGAAGCTGCTTTTTTTAATAAAGTCGTCCACAGAAAGCGGGGATGAGAACCGTGCCGTGCCGCTGGTGGGCAGCGTGTGGTTGGGCCCTGCGTAGTAGTCGCCCAGCGCCTCCGGCACATGCTTGCCGAGGAAGATGCTTCCGGCATTAGTTACCCTGGTCATCAGGCCGAAGGGGTCGTCCACCGCAAGCTCCAAATGCTCCGGCGCAATGGCGTTGCAGATTTCCACCGCATCCTCCAGGCTGTCCATAACAAAAATTCTTCCGTTGCGGTCTATGGATTCCCTGGCTATCTCCTGCCGAATCAGCGACGGCAGCTGCTGTTCGATTTCCTCTGCAACCGTCTTTGCAAGCAGCTCCGACGTGCACACAAGAATGGCAGAGGCCATCCGGTCATGTTCTGCCTGGCTGAGCAGGTCGGCCGCCACGAACCGTGGATTTGCCGTGTCGTCCGCAATCACAAGGATTTCGCTGGGCCCGGCGATCATGTCGATTCCCACAATGCCGTATACCTGCCGCTTCGCAGTGGCCACATACAGGTTGCCCGGGCCGACAATCTTGTCCACTTTGGGCACACTTTCCGTGCCGAAGGCCAGCGCTGCCACTGCCTGTGCCCCGCCGATTTTAAACACTCGGTCCACCCCGGCCACCTTGGCCGCCGCCAGGATTGCCGGGGCAATTTTTCCGTCCTTCCCAGGCGGGGTAACCATGATGATTTCCTTCACACCTGCAATTTTGGCGGGCAGGGCGTTCATCAGAACGCTGGACGGGTAGGCGGCCGTTCCACCCGGGACATAGATACCGGCCCTCTCAATCGGGGTGATGCGCTGTCCCAGAACGGCGCCGTTTTCACCTGTAATGATGAAGTTGTTCCGCACCTGTTTTCTGTGAAAGGCGGAAATGTTGGCGGCAGAGTCGGTCAGAACCTTCTGAAACGCCTCCCCCACGCTGTTCCACGCATCCTCTATCTCCTCCCGGGTCACCGACAGGCCGTCCAGCCGCACGCCGTCAAAGCGCTCCTCCAAATTAAGCAGCACCGCGTCGCCGCCTGTGCGGACCTGCTTTAAAATTTCCGCCACAGGCGCCTCCACATTGGGGGCCTCCTGCTCGCGGCGGGCAATCAGACGAAGGGTCTGCTGCTTATCCGCCCTGATAATCTGAATCATACCTCATCCTCCTTACAGCCGCTTGGCCAGTTCCTTTGTAATGCGGTCGATTTCCTCGCCCTTGAACTTGTAACTGGCCTTGTTTGCAATCAGCCGCGCGCTGACCGGCGCAATGTCCGCCACAACACGCAGATTATTCTCCTTAATGGTGGAACCTGTCTCCACAATATCGACAATGACGTCGGAAAGCCCGGACAGGGGTGCAAGTTCCATGGAACCGTGCAGCTTGATAATGGATATCTCCCGGTTCAGGCCGGCATAGTACTTTCTTGCCACATTCGGATACTTTGTCGCCACCCGCAGGGGCAGGCTGGGATCCTCCTTGTAACCTTCCCGGGCCGCCACGGCAAAACGGCACCGGCCCAGTTTCAAATCCAGCAGTTCGTAAACGTCCGGCTCGCCCTCAAGCAAGATGTCCTTTCCCACAACCCCGATGTCCGCCGCGCCGTGCTCCACATAAATGCCGACATCTGTGGGTTTGACAAGGAAATAGCGCACCTCGGCCTGTTCATTGACAAAGACCAGTTTCCGGTTTTCCATCAGTAATTCCGGGCAGGTATAGCCGATGTCGGAAAACAGGCTGTAAACCTTATCCCCAAGGCGGCCCTTGGGCAGTGCAATGTTAATCATCACTCGGCCTCCTCCTTTACAGGGATTAGCTCGCCGTTATCCGCAATGCGCACGGCCCGGCGCCAGCGCAGCCCCTCGGGCTTTTCACACGCTGCCCTGACACGGCCGCCCTGTGCGGCCAGCTGTTCCACCGCTTTCAGAACCAGCGTTACGGGCTGGGTCGTCTCGTACATCAGCAGGGTGTCCACGTCGTAGGGCGGATGCTCATGAAAAGCACGACCCACCTCGTCCAGATACAGGGCGAATCCGATCGCCCCCTGCGGCTTACCAAAACGGTGCAGCAGGTTGTCATACCGGCCGCCGGCCAGTACCGCCCGCGGTACCTCCTTCACATAGCCCTGGAAAATCAGCCCGTTGTAGTAGGTCAAGTCGTTCACAATGGAAAAGTCCAGCCGCAGATGGCTGCCGTAGCCCAGCTGTGCAAGTGCGGCGTACAATTCAGCCAGCCTGTCAAACAGCGGGGCTGTTGCGGGCGACTGGAATGCAGCCCGCGCTTTTTCCAGCGCCTGCGGAAAGTCCACAGGCAGCGCCGTCAGCCCGCAAAGCCGGTCGGCATTCTGCTGTGTCAGGCCTGCGGCAAGCGCCCGCTGGCGAAGTTCATGCCGGTTTTTCTGGCTGAGTGCCGACAGCATCGGCTCCTGATGGGATTCCGGCACCTGGAACTGCTCAAGCAGGGCGGAAACCAGCCCCATATGGCTGACATCCAGCACATAGCTTTCACTGATGGCCTCCAGGCTTTTCAATGCCAGCAGCAGTACCTCCGCCTCACACTGGGCATCTTCCCCGCCGATGAATTCAAGCCCCATCTGGCCGATTTCCCGGTATTCGTGCCCCTCTCTCGCCAGGCGGTAAACATTTTCCATATAGTAAAGCTTTTCCACTGTGCCCGGCTGCGCGTTTTTGACAATGGACAGCGTCACGTCCGGCTTCAGTGCCATCAGCCGTCCGTCCATATCCGTGAAGGTGATGATGCCCGCGCTTTTCAGAAAGTTTTTGTTCTCCATGTATAGGCCGTACTCCTCAAACTTGCCCATACGGTACTTGCTGTATCCGTGCTGCTCAAACAAACGGCCAAGTCCAAGATTCAGCCGTTCCTCCCATGGCAGGGTCGACAATTCCATCTTCAAAAGATCCCTCCTCCCGGCGAATCCTTCGCCCGGTGCTTTCCATCTGTTTTTTTATTATAATTTACTTTAGCAATTTAGTCAAGTAGTATGTTAAAGTAAACGAAGGATGCAGACAACCGTCTGCATCCTTCGCCTTTTAAGAAATATACCATTCGTCATCCTCACAGGTGAGCAGGGCGCTTTCCGACAGGCGGCTGTTCCCAAACAGGTCGATGACGTCGAACCGGTAAAGGTATTCCCCCTCCGGCAGCGGCGCGTCGTCAATGACCGCGGCGCCCTCAATGGTGAAGCTTTCCCCCTCAGCATACTCCCCGGTGCCTGCGCCGTCCTCTGCACAGATTTCAAACAGCGGAGTAATCACATCCCCCTGCTGGGGCTGACCGGACGGCCGGGCGGACATACCGCTGCCGCTGATACCGTCCCAGTAGCCGATCACTTCATAGTGGCCGCCCTCCCCATCGGCATCCCAAACATAGCGGAAGCGCAGGTTGGTCCTCTCCCCGTTTTTCAGCACCAGGGCGGAATAGAGGTTGTAATCCTCCCCCTCTTCAATGACCGACATGGACAAATGGTGCCCATTCAGTGCGGGCCAGTAACCCGAAAAATGATCCGTTACCGTGCCGCTGTCCCAGTCGACTGTCACATCCGTGTCAAATCCAAGGGCCAGCAGCCTGTTTTCACCGTCTCTCCGGTGCATCACATTGTGAATCGTGCTTACGTTGTCAAGGGTATCCGGGTCGATATGTAGCTCCAGATAATTTTCGTCGTTAATAAACGCGTCCTGCGCAAAACGCACGTCGGACTGACCGTCCGCATGGCCGTAGGACATGTTGTACAGGAATTCAAGGTACCGGCTGCTGACGCTGATTCCTTCATAGACATTCAGCTCGCCCGGCATCTGGCTTAGCGGGTAGTAGACCGCCAGCCCCCTGCCTTCGGCGCGTTCGTCCCCGGTTTTATAGTAGACGACCGCATCCTCCACAGCGCTGCACACCGCATCCGCCCTGTCACCCAGCACAGGCGACCACTGTTCCATCAAATCATACAAATCCACCATGTTGGTGTATCCTTCTTCCGCGCTGTTTCCGCCATAATTTTCAGCCTTCAGCGCGCTTTTGGACAGTATGGAAAACCGCTCCCTGTCCCCGAGGCAGTTTAGCAGCTCTGCCGCCGCACTGTCGAAGGCCTGGGTCAGCTGCTCCACCTTACTGAGGTCCGTCAGGGAGATGGTGGCAATTGTCTGCATCTCCACCATACGGCATTTGTTGTAATAGCTGTCGCAAATTTCCCGGCCCACGCCCTGTGCGCCGTCGGCGCTGTGATCCGCCAGATAGCGCATCAGGTTGTAATAGTTCCAGCCGGAGGACGGCTCCGTCTCTTCCGAGGCGACCATATACTCCGCATACGGGGCAACGGCCTGCGCCGTCTCCACTGTGGCCATCAGGCACGCGTCAAACCCGATAAGCTGCAATTTTTCCTTCCCGCCGGACAGGGCCCCGGAAAGGGCGAAGGATAATTCGTCCAGCATCAGGCTGTCATCATCGAACAGCTGGTCGTACACAGCGCCGCCAATACTGCCGCCGCCGTGATTCCAAAGTACCAAGGCGGTGTTTTCCGCCGGATAATTCGTCAGGCCAAAGCTTAAAAAGTCCCGCAGAGTCTCCCCTTTTCCCATGCTGTCAAGCGGCAGCTCCTCCAGCAGTTCCAGCCTGTGATTGGTAATGCGGAAACGCTGCAGTACCTCCGGCGAGATGCCCGCCGTATGCCACTGGGCGGTCCCGCCTGTCTGGATAATCACATTGCAGTTTTCCGGAATGGGCGCTTTTAACAGTTCCGTCAGGTTCTGGGTGGCGGATCCGGAATCTGTTTCAAGGTCGGTCCCACACAGATAGAGGTAAATACTCCAGCTTTCCTCCGCCGGGGCCGCAGCGCCGCAGCCCCCAAACAGGGCGGCGGAAAAGCACACGAGAAGGAGAAGCCAGCCTGCTAATTTCTTCATAGATTTCCAATCCTTATCTTACAGGTATTGCACTGCGTCAAAAATATAAATAAGGCTTAACGCCACGGTAAACATGCTGCAGGTGATGAGATACACCCCGCGCGACGCCTTACTGCGGATAAACTGGGTCATCACCGTCATGACGATACCGCACGCAACAAGGCAGCAGATGATGGTTACAATGCGGGCAAAGGCAAAATTGGACGTACTGAGCACGCCGGGAACCATGTCCTGCAAAATAAGCACCACACTGTTGCCCGCAGGCACAAAAACCAGCGGAAGCACCGCAAAGCAGTAATTCCTGCGTTTGCTGCGCAGATAAATAAAGCTGATTGCAAGAACAATGCAGATAATCGTTAGGCTTTCCACTAGCATGTTGTTGACCTCCTGACGGTTTGAATCTATTATACACTACATTCGAGTGTCTATCAACCAAGGCGGCGTTTTTTGGCCATCGGAAAATACTTTTTTAAGCCTTGACTTTGAAAAAAAAATTTCGTATACTATATGTCGTACCTTTTCACGCTACTGTGGCTCAGTCGGTAGAGCAGCTGATTCGTAATCAGCAGGTCGCCGGTTCGAATCCGGCCAGTAGCTCCATGTCGCTGCGATCCCATGTATCGCGGCGACTTTTTGTTATAATCTAACCGGCCGACTGTCCTGCCGGTTCCTGCCGACAGCCCGGATGGAGCGTTCCATCCGGATAAGACCGTCCCTGTGGGCGACGCATCGATTTTAGGGAACATACAGGCCGCTGGCCGCCTGTTTGTGAGGTGTTTATTTTCTAGTCGGTCTAATCAGATGTATGCAGACGGAGGATATCTGTGGCGCCGTCTATTGCCTGAAAGCAATCAAGGAAAAGCACGGCGCTTTTAAAGGGGAAGAGGAAGAAGTGGAGCTGCTCGGTATCTGTACCTGCGGCGGCTGCCCCGGCAAAAAGGCTGTTACCCGCGCAGAATCCATGGTGAAAACCGGGTGCGACACCATTGTGCTGTCCTCCTGCATTACCAGGGGCTCCCCCCTTGCCTTCCCCTGCCCCAATGCGGAGCAGATGATTGCTGCCATCAAAAAAAGGGTGGGCAAAGATGTTCAGGTTTTGACCTACAGCCACTGACCCGTTTATGGGGAAAGCTTAACAAAAAGCGCCGGACACTGCATTTGTCCGGCGCTTTCTTTATAAAAAAGTACCGGCGGAAATCCGCCAAAAAAATTACAAAAAATTGTAAACCGGCCCAATCGGGCCTTCCATTCCTACCTGAAACGGTATACAATCAAGGCAGTAATAAGCCTGCTGAAAAGGAGGAATGAGAAGAAAATGACCTTGAAAGAACTCCGAAAGGAGAGACGAATGACCCAGTCCGAGGTTGGAGAGGTGATCGGCACCGATGATAGGACTTACCGCAAATACGAAAACGGTGAAGTCAAATTGTCCGGAATCAGGCTGCAAATTCTGGCAGATTTCTTCGGCGTACCCGCCAATGAAATCGATTTAAAAGTTAGAAAGGAGTGATGTCCAACATGGAGCAAACTATCCTGTTCTCCCACGAGGGGGCCCTTTCCCCGGCTGAGCTGAATTGGGAAACACCCCTGCTGTATCAGGGCAGCACCAAACTGTATGATAAGACAAACGATCCCGCCCGCAGTTTTCTCAGCTCTGTCACAATTCCCAGGCCGATTGCACAAAAGCTTACGGCAATCAATGGAAAATGCCAGCTGACACAGGCACACGGAATTTTCAGAAGCGCCCATGTGTTCAGCCCCAAAGCGAAATTTATTGACGGGTTGGAACGGATCTGCTACCTTGAATATAAGGAGAAGGGCCTTTTTGTCAGAGAATACGGGGGCGGAAAAACAGCAGGTTACAGCGCCTATTACCCGCTTCTCTGCAAACAGCTGCGCACCGCCAGGTTTGAGGAGCCGGAGCCTGACGTCTTTCTGGTTCCGGAAAGCAGGGTCACGGAGCTTGTAGACAAAATCAATCTTCTCATCCAGTGGCGCTTAAGCGGCAGGCTGACCCTGACGCCGGTGCAGGAAGTCGACTCCTTCTCCATCATGAAAACACAGCGGTTTTTCTTTAAGGCCTTCTGGCGGATGGATAACGCACAGGAGAGCCGGCCGCAGCCAAAAACAGATTCTTCCGGGGACAAGCACGCCCTTTCCGCGCTGCTAAAGCGTATCGCCGACAGCTGCCAGCAGGCCCGCAGTGCCGCCGAGCTACAGGCTGTTGAAAAGGAGATTGCCTGGATTAAGGAGCGGCTTGACTTTGTGGAGGAGCTGTGTGAAAGCCGCAAGATGTACTTTAAAAGAAGTGAGGAACTGGGACTGTAGTGAATATGGTCCGGAGAGGGCTTTTTATGCCCTCTCTTTTTTGTCTGCTGCGGTTTTTAATATTGGGGCTTGCATAATCATTATAATATGTTATAATACAATTAATACAAAAAAGGAGTGACCTTTCATGAACAGGCACGATTATGATTCTACCATGGTGCTTCAGGCAACCGACACGGAAGCGCTGATGAAAGACATTAACCGGATGAGCTTTCAAAAAGCGCAGATTGCCGCTTCCCTTTCAGCAGAAAAGCTGAAAAAGGCGAAGCGGGTCATCCTGTCCGGCTCCGGCGATTCCTATGCCAGCGGCGTGGCAGCCGGCCCGGCCTTTGAGGCGCTGCTTGGCATCCCCTGTGAATCCATCGCCCTTGTGGAGCTGACGCGTCACTATTATTCCGAGCGTTTTCAGGATGCGGTCGTCATTCTCAACAGCGTCTCGGGCGGTGTTTCCCGTGTGGTGGAGGCTGCAAAACGGGCCAATAAACACGGCGCCTACACCGTGTCGCTGACTGCCAACGACGACTCCAAGCTGTCCACAGAATGCCGGACCACGGTTCACATGGAACTGCCCAAAAAGTCCAACCCCACCCCTTCGACGCCGAAGGTTATCGCCTATACCGCATCCTGCGCAGGCCTGCTGCACATCGCTGTATACATGGCGGAGCTTCGCGGCGCCATTTCCGAAGAAACGGCGCAGGAAATGCGGGAAGAGATTTTCCGTTACAGCACGGATGCGCTGGGTGCTGCCATGGATACAATCGCCGGTGACAGCTTCCATATCGCTGATACCGCCTGGAAGGATTTCAAGGAGTATGTCTTTTTGGGGGACGGCGGCGATCTGGGCGCGGCCATGTTCGGCGCGTTCAAGTGCCCGGAGTCCATCGGCCGTATGGCCCATTGGGACGACACGGAGAACTTCAACCATGTGAACTACTTCATGAAGGACACTGATAAAGTCGGGACTGCCGTGGTGGTCAGCAGCGCTTCCCCCTCCATGTCCCGCGCGCAGGAAACGCTGAGGAACCTGCTGAAACTTGGTCGTTATACCGTGGCTGTTTCCGATGCACCCGCTTCCGACTTCCCGGAAGGGGTTCATGTCATCAGCCTGCCGAAAGCGGCCTATCCGTGGCTGGCCTCCAGCTTCCTGCATCTTCCGCTCGCCCTGCTGGCTGCGTATTCCCACGCCATTTTAAACCCGGAGTTCGTTCCCTACCGCAACAAAGGGGGGCTTTGGACCGATCCGGGCGCACAGCGGCTGACTGCCAGTGAACTTGTGATACTGTAAAGGGGGAACCGACAATGAACAGAAGTGACTACAGCAACTCGATGGAAGATCAGGTTTTCCAGCTTCCGTCCTATATGAAACAGATTTCCGACACGGTCTGGGAGGCCTGCCGGAGGGTTGTGACGCCTGAAATGAAGGGCCTGTATGCAAAACATATCATGATTACCGGCTGCGGCGACAGCTACTGTGCAGGCATTGCCATGAAGCCCGCGCTGGACGCCATGCTGACCCCGGAGACCTCTGTGGAGCCGGTTCGCGCCGTCCAGCTTTCGCGGCAGATGAGTGCGTTCCGCCTCACCCCGGAAAATCCCGGTGATGTCCTTGTGGTGTCCATCAGTGCCTCCGGCAAACCCAGCAGGGTGGTCGAAGGGGCCATGAGGGCAAGCAAATGCGGCGCGGTGACCCTTGCGCTGACCTCCAGCGAGGAGACCCCGCTTGCCAAGGAGTGCGAGCTGGTGCTTGAGGTGCCGAAACCGGAAACAGCACCCGTCTCCCCCGGCATCCTCTCCTATTCCGTCTCCTGCCTTGGCCTGTGCTATTTTGGAATTGCACTGGGCCTTGCACGCGGCAACTTCTCAGAGGAAAAGGCGCTGTTCTACAAAAAGTCCGTTGAGGAGTACTGCCAGTCCTACGAGGCGCTTCTGCCCCAGATGGCGGACGAGATGTTCGAGCTTGCCAAGACGTTTGAAAAGTTCGAGTATTACGATTTTGTCGGCGACTGCGCGGATTTCGCCAACGCCTACTTCGGCAGCTGCAAGTTTGCCGAGGCCTTCGGCGCCTACTGTTCCTATGACGACAGCGAGAACTGGGAGCATGTCAATTATTTCATCGAGCCGACCGCAAAAATCGGTACGGTTGCATCGATTAGCAGCGATTCCCCATCGCTGACAAGGCAGAAAGAGATGATTCCCGTCTGCAAACGGATCCAGCGTAAGCTACTGGTGCTGACGGATCTCGACAAAAGCACCTTCCCCGAGGAGGTTACGGTGGCACAGGTCCCGTCGTGCAGGCTTGGCTTCATAAAGCCGATTATGATGCACCTTCCCCTGTCGCTGCTTGCTGCCTACATTGCAGCGCTGAAAGGCGAGCCCTACTTCCGCGGCGGCAAGGGCGTCTGGGCAGAGCCCAACGACATTGCCAACAGCAAAATTGAAATCAAATAGTCCGGGGGTGAGATGATGAAACAAGACTACGCGGTAATGGGCGGCGTCATGCTGAACGACCTTTATTTTGCAGACGGTACGTCCAGAAAGCATCTCATTGGCGGCGGCGGGCTTTTTGCCCTGTCCGGAATTCGTCTTTGGACGGATCACGTCCATTTTATCGGCAACATCGGCCGCGATTTTGAAGAACATATCGCCCCGTGGTGGGACGCAAACCACATTTCCAGAAAGGGGCTGAACGTCTGCCACAACCACTGCACTTACCACAGGGTCGACTACCATCCTGACGGAACCTATCAGGAGGGCTCCATCTATGACGAGGGGATGCGGCACGACATGTATATGGTCTCCCACCCGGAGCAAATCGAACCGTTTGCCGCCGGGCTGAAAGGGCTTTCCATGGTCTGGAACGTCAACCCCGCGGAGCTGCAAAAAATCGGCGAGCTGAAAAAGAAGCACGGCTTCAAAGTAATGTTTGAGCTGAACACCTTCTACTGCAAGCATGAGTATCTGGAGGACATCCTCAGCTGTCTTGAGCATGTGGACATCTATTCCGTCAACCTGCCGGAAGCGAAAAACATCTTCCAGGTGGACACGGAGGAAGCCTGTATCGAGCGTATGCTTGCAATCGGCAAGCCCTGCTTCTTCCGGGTCGGCAAAAAAGGCAGCTATGTGGTGATGGACGGAAAGGCGGTGTTTGTTCCCGTTGTGGTGGGCGAGCACGACATGGATCCCACCGGCTGCGGCAACTCCTCCACAGCGGCGGCAGGGTTCGCCTTTGCCGAAGGGTATGACCCGCTGATGATCGGCCTGATTGCAAACGTCACCTCCTGCATGAACGCACAGCAGCACGGCCCCATGCCGGTAATGGATGAAGCCCTTCGGGAAAAGTCCATGGCGCTGGCAAAACAGCTTTATGAAAAAATGAAAAATGAGTAATAGGCAGGCGCCCTTCCAAAAAGGGCGCCTGTATTTTTTCTTGGGTAAAACGGTCTTGCTATAATACCAAGTTTGGAATATAATGATTATAAAAATGGATGGAGGTTCGCAATGCCGGAGGTACAGTACATCACCACAAAGGAAGCAGCAAAAAAATGGGGTATTACGCAGCGGCGCGTGCTGGCCCTGTGCGAGGAGGACCGTATCCCCGGCCTGGCACGGCTGGGGAACATGTGGATTATCCCCTCCCACGCGCCGAAGCCGGCAGACGGGCGCAGCCTGCGCTATACCTCGGGCCACACGGCGGAGATCCATCCCTTTGTCAAATGGGCCGGAGGAAAGGGCGGCACCCTGCCGGAGCTGCGCAAAGCCTACCCGCCCCAGCTGGGCCGCTCCATAAAGAAATATGCCGAGCCGTTTGTGGGCGGCGGAGCGGTGCTGTTTGATGTCCTCAGCCGGTACGAGCTTTCGGAGGTTTTTATTTGTGACAGTAATCCGCAGCTGATGAATGCTTACCGCTGCATCCGCGACCATGCGGACACCCTGATTCACCGGCTGAAAAAGCTGGAAAAATCATATCTCTCCCTCAGTTCTCAGGGTCGGAAGGCGTTTTACTATGAAAAACGGGAGCGGTTTAACGGGCTAAGCCGTCCTGCAACGATTGAGGCTGCGGCACTGTTCGTGTTCCTCAACCGGACATGCTTTAACGGCCTGTACCGGGTAAATGGGAAAGGGCGCTTTAATGTTCCCATGGGCGCATACAAAAATCCGACCATCTGCGACGCAAAAAACCTGTACCGGTTGTCAGATGCTTTGCAGGGCGTCACCCTTTGCTGTGGAGACTACCGGCAGGCAGAGCAGTTTATTGATGAAAAAACCTTTGTCTATTTTGATCCGCCCTACCGGCCGCTGAGCACCACCTCCTCCTTCACCTCCTACACACAAGGCGGCTTTGATGACGAGGCACAGCGGCAGCTGGCAGAATTTTTCCGCCGTATGGACCGGAAAGGGGCCGCGCTGGCGTTAAGCAATTCCGACCCCAAGAACAGCGACGAGCATGACAGCTTTTTTGACGAGCTTTACAGTGGCTACAACATCACGCGGATTCAGGCCGCACGAAGCATTAACAGCAAAAGCGCAGGCCGCGGTAAAATCAGTGAGTTGCTTATCACCAATTATTAAAAAGGGAAGGACGATACAGTCCTTCCCTTTTTAATTTCAGGATAATAATCGGAATGCACTGAACTTCTGCAGCGGGCAGCTACTACCGCGCCTCCTCCGGATATTTCTCAGCGAGAGACTTCGCAAAAGTCAACTGATCCGTGGTGTTGGTTTCATCCATTAAATATCTCTCAAGTTCTGCAAACAGTGTTTTCATGTCACTGCCACGTAGCGCCTTGTAAAGGTAGAACTGTACCTCCCGCCGGCTGTTTTCGCTTTCTGAATAGTCATCAATCCACTTATAGGACTCCGGTAAATCCACTCCGAACTGCGCGACAAATACGCTCTCCAGCGTTTCATCTCCGTCCAGCACGGCGGTCATCATCATATCCATAGTGTCCTTTACATACTGCTTTTCGGCAGTGTCAGGATAATTTTTTGTCAGCAGATATTTCACGACTCCACCGTATGGATTGTAGTTGCCTAAGTCGTACATAAAAATTATGCTATTCCCAGATATCACGGTTTCGCCTGAATTTGAAGGATTGGGGAAATGAATGTTGTACGGCAAAATAATATGCTTAATTTCCGGCATGGTAACCGATAGGCCGGTCAGTTGTGAAAAATTCTGAATCTGTACCTGTAACTCCTTCAAAATATCCACTCCGGCAGTCGGCTGGTAATATGTCGGGTGAATTTTAACCACATCGCCTATCTGCTCTTCCTCGTACATTCCTGCCACCAACGTCAAGGCTGTTGTACGGCCGCTGAAGGTGTTGCCCTCTACCCGTTCAAGATTGGTAAACGCCGTACTCGGCATATCCACTTTAACTGTAAACTGTTTCTCCTCCGCCGGCTCGTAGTCCGTAGCTAATGACGGGCTTTCATACATACTGTGCAGCCCCTCCATAGGGTAATAGCTGAAATAGCCGGGCAAAAAGGCTCCCTGTGCCGTAGAATACAGATTTGCATGATACCCGCTGTAGGACACATGGATCGTTTTCAGCGCACCTTCTCCGGGGTTCTTTATCCGCAGGTAATCATTCCAGCGTTCGTACTCAAGCGGATTTCCTTCCCCGTCTGTTACCCCAGTGACCTGATATCCATGATACAGCGTAAAATCGTACTCAGGCAGCTCCGTCCCATCCAGCGTCATAACTGCATCGCCTGACAGCTGCTTCCACATGGAAAAATGAAGGTCATAGGCTGTCACTGCAAATTCGGCCGGTTTATCCTCCATTTCGCTGGTATGCCCTAAGGAATCGTAATAATAGCCGTCTTCTCCACTTTGGATATCCATGGTAACAGGCGTAATGTACTGCCAGTGGCTTCCGGGATTCCAGTAGCCTATCAGGCTGAAAATACAGGCGGCAGATAATACACCGGCCAGTATTCGGGACCAAATTTTCTTTCTGCCCTTTAATAGCCATAACGCCAGTGCTGCACACAGACAAAGCCAAAACAGCAGAAGCTCCCACCGGAACGGCTCTATCCCCTGTGCAAACGCGTAGTCCACCATAGAATTATAGATTGGCTGCAAGTTGGAAAACAGTCCCCTTATTTTGAGAAAAATGGAGCCGGCGGCCGTTCCAAAGGTATTCCAGATTTGGATACTGAACACATGTACAGTAAACTGTGAGAAGGTTCCTGTCAAAAACACTGCCACCAGCCCAAACAGATACAGCGGAAGGCGGTTTACCCGTATGCCCGCCACACTGCCGATGCCAAATCCCACGAGGGCCGGGCCAAGAACATACAGCAGGCTGGAAAGTAATGTGTTCCAGAACACCGCCCATGTGAACGGAGCAGCGCTCATGAGCATCAGCTGAAAGCTGAACCCAATCAACCCATAGACTAGTACAGCCGTTCCCATCACAAGAAGCTGGGCGGCGAAGGCTTTCCCGGAAGCTCCGTCAAGGCTGTCTACCGTCTCCTGCAAACCACAATCCGACGCCTTATGAATAAACTCATAAGAGGCAAACAGGAAAAAGGCAAGCCCGATGAGGCCCATTTCCGCGTTAAGCATGCTCATAAGATTAACAGAAAGACCGCCGTCCAGATTTAAAACATACAGAAGCATATCCACGCCGAGATATATTTGGCAGGCAAAAATAGCAAGCAACGGCAAGGAAAGATACCATGTTTTGATAAGCCGCTTCCAGTTTAGGCAATACAATTTTTTCATTTTTTATCCCTCGCTTTTCATGCTGGGGTGGGACGGCCGTAACCTTCCGCTACTCAATCTCCATAGTAAACGATTCCGGTACCAACCGATATTTGAAAAACCGGCGTCTCTTTGGTCGTAATTCCAGGTTCAACAGCCAACGTTTGAGTTTGGATGTCTATCTCCATGAACACATCAGTAGCCGGCCAATAGCCTGACGGTTCCTGATAGTGCTTAAAGTTTCCTAGGTCTTTTATCTGCTCCGCAGGATTTTCCACCCGGAACATCTCCTGCCCGTTGGCGTTATACAGCATCCCCGCCTCGTCATACCAGTAGATTTCATAACTTAAAATAACCGGATGGTCTTTGTCCTGATAATCCCCGCCCCATGTGGCGTCATAATATTTATCCTGCCGGGGGATATACAGCAATTTCCATCCTTTGTCGTAATATTTCTGCAAGGGGTCTTGCAGTTCATCGTAGACATAGACTTTATCTTCCGCCATATATTCCGCCCCGTCAACCGAAGCATGGGATACTGGGACATCTTCTCTTCGGTAGATGATTGTGACCATTTTTTCCACGCTGTCCGCCAGTATGGCGTGCTGTTTGCCGTACTTTTCCGCCAAGGCCGTGTTGTCTACTCCATACTGCTGCTCGTACTCCGCCGCGCGCTTCAATAAGCCGTAAAACACCGGAATTTCGCTTTTATAGATAAAGTTGGAGAACAGCAGTTTATCACGCTCTACCTCCTCTTCCATGCTTCCAAGGATATAACGTAAGGAACCGATTCCATAATTTTCCCGTTCCTCCAGGGTCTTCGGAAGAAGGGAGATAAAGGTGTCGCACAGGTACTGACCATACTCCCTGTAGGTAAGGTCTTTGAAGTAGTCCCCGCTTGTAAGGCCGCCCCCTCCGCTGCATCCGCAGCAGCACAGGGCCAGTCCTGCCGCAAGAACAGCCGCTGTTATCCATCTTTTCATGGTTTATCCCTCCTCGCTTTTTCGGCCAAACCATAGTTATGCAAGCTACTACGCTTTTCAACCCGCGTAGTAGACGATTTCGGTACCAACCGATATTTCAAAAACCGGCGTCTCTTTGGTTGTAACTCCGAATTCAACAGCCAACGTTTGAGTCTGGATATCTATTGATATACATACGTTAGTGGATGGCCGATAACCAGCCGCTTCCTCGTAGTGAATATAGTTCTCTTCATTCTTTATCTGCTCCGCAGGATTTTCCACCCGGAACAT
>CAJFUF010000022.1 GCA_904420175.1 Candidatus Schneewindia gallinarum | reverse complement strand
CAGTAGCACGCCCCGTAAACCTAGTAATCATGCGGGTTTATGGGGCGCCTTTCTTTTTGCGTGTCGGCTTTTGGTCTTTATTTGGTCTTTATTGCCTTGATTTTTCGCTGAGAACAGGGGAAAAGCAGCGGAAAAACAGCTTGACAGTGGCAATGCGTAAATGATACAATGCAGACAAGGGAACTACCGCATTTTCTTTTTCCCTCACATGTTACAGGACTTATTACAGGGGAGAAGCCTCCGAGAAATCGGGGGCTTTTCTCATGCCTGCGTTTCTTACGGATGAGCAGAAAAAACGCGAGAAAACGCGAGCATAAAAAAGGAATTTTTCCGAAGTTTTTCCCTGAAAAATTTTTGAAAAGGGAATATCCCCCCACCTTGCAGCTGATGAAGGAGCGGCACAGGGACCGGCGGGGGGAACTCTTTCCAACTCTGAGTAAAATCTACATGAAAGGGGAAAACGCCCTTTCTGCGAGATTTGCGAGGCCCTAAAAAAGATGGAAACAGTCACATTTGTTACACACAAAAAAAGAAATGCTATATGGAGATTTCGGAGGTCATAAAAAGGGGGTCGGCCCAATCGATACCCTTTAGGGAGCATAAAAGGAGCGGCTAACCCAATAGAGGGCGCCGCTCCTTCGCTTTATATGCCCGCGCGGCTTTCTCCACTGCAAGCTCCACAGAGGACGCCTGCCGCTCGTGGAAAGCGCAAAGCCCCGTCCCTATCCATGCATGATGTTCTATCACTTGTTCGTGGAACGGCTCAAGCAGCTTCCTGCACTGCGGCCCCCGCAGTTTGCACAATCCTTTTGTTTCTCGCTGCCGCACAGTTGCCCTTGACATGTCCAGCTTTTCCCCTATGCGTTCCAAGCTGTCCCCGTCAAAGTATCGGGCACGGATGACGGCGGCGAACTCCTGCGGGATAAGGCCAAGGGCTTTTTCCAGTGCCTCCCGCTGCTGTTCCCGGTTCAGCCGTTCCTCTGCCGCCTCCATGCCGTCCTGTGGGTCTGGTACAAGGTCGCCGATGGTTTCCCCGTCTGCGTCCGCCCCCAGCGGCTCATCCAGACTGGAACAGAACAGCATACCGTCCCGATGGGTGGTCTTTATCCCTGTGCAGCTGTTAAAGGCATTTTTCAGCGGAAGGGTGAGGAAGGTGCTGAACTGATACCCTGTTTCCGGGTTGTAGTAGCGCACCGCGTCCACAAGGGCAAGAAAGCCGCATTGTATGAGGTCGTCAACAACCACCCCGGCGCGGTCACAGGCCGTCCGGTATGCGGTGAAATACCGCAGCGCCGCCCGCGCTATCAGCCCCCGACACTGTTCCCACAGTTCCCCGTAGCATTCCCCGTGCCCCTCTTGTATGGACCTTGCAAGTTCTTCGTTGCTCATGCGCTGCCCTTTCCGCTCCGCCCAAGTTGACACCACAGCGGGGCAATGGTAAGATGTTCTTGCAGAGTGAATGTCTCATGTTTGGTCTATGGGTATCTCCTTTCTGGCTTCATGCAGGCCCTACACTTCTCAGCCGGGCAGTCCCGGCGAAAGCCTCCGGGTAACTCCGAGGGCTTTTTCTTTTACTGTGGTATGCGGTCGTAGCCGTTCGTATACGGTCGAAGGGGTTCACTGGCTAAGTCCGACTTAGGCAGCTACCACCGAAGAACGGGAACAAAAAGCGGTGGGTTTTTGGGGTTTCTTAAAAAAGCGGTGGGTTTGTTCGATTCGTAGCCTTTCGTAACGGTTCGTAACGAATGGTAGAGGCCCCTTGTCACCATTTTCCATATAGCAAAATAGCAAAAATGGCATTTGCTATCAATGGCGATTTGCGCGGAACCGTTCCAAAATGTCTCGCAATCTGTCCCGCAATCTGTCCCGCAAAGTGTCCCACAATTTGTCACGGCTGAAATTTCAGCTATGAGATAGGCCCAAACACCCCCTTCGCGTGCGCCGTCCAGTATTTTTGTACTTCACCCACCGGTCTGCTGCATGGCCCGCCCGATTGTTGATAGGGGGGAGTACCTTCTGGCCTTTTCGCCTGTGTGCCGCCGGTTGCCGCGACTTGCGGCGGATTGCGGCAGATTGCGGCAGCTCGCCGCGACTTGCCGCCGCATGCCAAACATGCCACCGCATACAAATAATAGAAAATCTCATCAGCGAAAATTTGCTGGTGAAAAATCTGTGTTTTAAATCACGGTTACTATTTTGCTATTACATGGAGAAAGGAAAGTACGGACTTTTTTTTTCGTAGTATATGGCATATATATATAAGGATGGTGACTTTTCCACCAAGTGTCTAGTCCATTTTACAGATGTGCATTTTTCGTGTATTCATGCGGGCTGGGGGTATTTTTAGGCCCGTTTGTATGGTGGAGTTTTCCACCATGTCACTGTAAGTTAAACTATTCACATGGTGGAGTTTCCCACCAACGAAGGGGGGCTACATGGTGGAATTTCCCACCAGCCAAATTGAAGTGTAACAAAACAGTAACAGGGGCTTAGCTTGTATCTTTTCCGCTCCGCTTCTCATTCTTCGGTATGGAAAAACCGGGCTTGCCGTAGTCCTGCCACCGGGCAGAAAATCCGTATATGTTCGGCTCTCTGGTGGTGCGCCCGCTATGTACCAGTTTTATAAAGCCGTGGTTTATAAGCGCGTCAAGGTCTGTCCAAAATGTGCGTTTATCACCGTACAGGCTCATATATTCAGAATACGGAACGCTGATATCATTCTCATTACTGGAAATATACCGCCCGCTTTTTATCTTTGGGCGGTATTTCCGCTTTAGGTGGAGGTAAAGCCCTTGTTGCCTAAGCGTCAGGGCTTGCCATGCTTCGCTGTCCATCATGTCGTGAAATATCCCGGTGAAGCTGCTTCTTGCACCCTCCCACGGCCGAAATATGCTTGTTCGTTTTCTTCCCATGCGCTCCGGCTCTCCCTCCCATCGCCGCCAATATAAAGCCTGCGGCACATCGCAGTATTGCTTCTGTCAGTCCCATTGTCCCCGCGTCACTGGCCCCCGCCGCTCCGAGAATAAGCAGCACCCCAGCCGCCGCAAGGGTAAATCCTATGTATTTCATGACTTGCTCCTTCTGTTTGACAAAATGGAGCGGCCACGGTATACTGGTTGTAGCCGCTCCTGCGGTGCCTCTTTACATCATTTTGCTTGCTATGGCTGGGTGATGTTAAGGGGCTTTTTCTTTTGTTCTTCTGCAAGGACGCATAATAGGCTGTATATCAGCGCCACGGTCCTATCCGGCTTTTTTACAGGGTTCCGGCCTGTCATTTCCCGAAATTCTATCACGTCACGTATTACCTCAGCTGCTGCTTGTTTTGCATCGCCGCCATGCTCATCCAGCAACTCTTGGAGGAAATCGCGCAGCTCCGGCTCTGTTTCCAACAGCTTCTTTTCCTTCTCTGTCATGCCTTGGTTCTCCTTTTCTCTTTGATAAACAGCGGGCAGGAATGCACATTATAGGACGAGGTACGCTTGTTCTGTGTGGGTGTTGCGTCCCATCCGGCCACCGGGATAAAGTCTTTGCTCCAGCTGCACAGGCCATAAGCCCGCGCACATTCCCAGCACAGCGTGTAATCTTCTTTTTTTGGCTTTCCTCTCTCCACTGTTTCCGCTCCTATTCCGGTATTCTCTGAACCAGCCCGTGTGGAGGTTCTGCGGTGTGTCCCGCAAGATATTCAGGCAAGCGGTCAACGTCAATCAGCCTCTTTGTGCCCATCTCCACAAACGGGATTTTTCCCTGCTTCACCATCCGGCGTAGGGCCGTAAGGGTGACGGCGCTTTCCGGGTCGTCCTGTAGAATAGCTTTTACTGCCTCCGGCAATGTCCGCATTCTCATTGTCTATGCTCCTTTCTGGGCAATAGCGCCCGTATCTGTTCGTAGGTCATGCCCAAGTCAAGCAGGGCGCAAACCTGTGCTTCCCGCTTTGTCACCTCTGCCAGTTCGCCGGAGGTCAGGAAGTCCACAGCGTGGGCGTTCTTTGCCGCTCCGCGCTTGTCCATAAGCTGCCGGGCCGTGTACCCTGTCACGGATTTATAGATTAGATTCGTGTAGGTGTTGTAAGCAAAGCCCATCATCCGCGTATTTTCCCCGCTGTCCCTGATTGCGTCCGTTAAGGAGCGGCGCACAGGGGCTTTGATTTCCCGCTGCACCTCCCTGCGGGCCAGCTCCGCTTCCATTTCCCGGAATTGGGTAACATAGGCGGCGGTGAAGCGTGTGCCTTTCTCGCCGGTGGTCTTGTTTGCCACAAGGTCACAGCCTAGTTTTGTCAGGTAGTAGCACGGGACAGAACGTCCGCTGTCGTCTATGTAGGTAGCTGGAATAAAGAAATTACTGGGCGCAAAAGTGTGCCGAGCTCCGGCACCTTTTAGGTGCTTTTCCATGGTCTTAATTGTCCGTAAAAGCTGCTTATGTGGGCGGCCTATGGCCTCCGCTACCCTGCGGCTGTCCACAACCGCCTTTTTCTTAAACTCGAAAATCTCTAAATCATTCATTTTCTTGCCTCCTTTCGTTGGTCTGTCGCTTGTAGTTTCTGTCGCATATGCGCCCAAAACTCCAAACGGGGGTAATGCGATTTTAAATCGCAAAACCTCACTGCTTCGATTTTAAATCGCAGCAGTGCGCCCGAAACTAGGAGCGGCAAGGTGCCACCTCATCCAGCAGGGGAAGGATACTTCCCAGCATTGCGTCCGGGTCTGCTATGGTACTGTATGCCGTATCCCATAACGCCGCCCGTGCCTTTTCCACGTCGCCGCCGCAGGCTTCCAGCAGTTCCTTGATTGCTTCCAGCATGTTTCCCGCTCCTTTTTCCGAAAATAAGCCGTTTTAAGGCCCTTTAGGATTGCTGTAGAGTAGTTTATCGTTTTCGCTCTGTTTGCCGCTTGCGCAGCCTTGCAAACGCCTTGCGTCTATACGTTTAGCGGCTCTGTCAGTTCCTGTATCTCCGCAATTACTTTCTGATACTCTGCAATAAACTCTTTCAGGCCGGTTATTTCATCCGTGCGAACCTTTTCGCGCATGGCCTGTGCTGCCGCCTCTTTGACTGCGCCCGCAAGAGTTCGATAGTATCTAGGGTTTGACATCTTTCCGGCCTTATTGTCGCCTTGCGCAGCCTTGCGCGGCCTTCCCACAATGTATTGGTGCTCGTCCGCTATGATTGCCAGCCCTCCGGGTAACTCTATCATCGTCTTTCCTCCTTTTTTATTTTCTCAATTATTGTTCTATAATGGTTTTTTTCTTCGTCGTTAAGTTCAATGCGCCACTTTCTGGTAAGAGTAGGCTCACTTATTCCCATGTATTGAGCAATTTTCCACATGGGAACACCTGAGCCTTTAGCAAAAAGCCTCAAATCCATGTTTTCCTGCATGAATGCCCCTCCATTCTCTTGATTTTCTTTTGAAAATGTGATATGATACAATCATCTTCAACGGTATTATATCGCACACAAATGTGGATGTCAACGTTTTTGTGCAAATAAAATTTTAGACACGATTGTATTCACGAAGGGGGCGCTATGAGCTTGTCAGATTTTGCAAATCGACTAAAACTGTTAAGAAATGAAGCAGGGCTATCGCAAGAGGAATTTGCAGGTAAGATAAATTCATCAAGGGGGAGTATCAGCTTTTATGAAAAAGATGAACGGAAACCAGATGTTGAAATTATCTTAACTATTTGTAAATCATTTAAAGTGTCAAGCGATTGGCTGCTGGGTTTATCAGATATTAAAGAACACAATGTTGAGAAACAGGCTGTTGGGGCATATCTGGGGCTTTGTGACCAGGCAATAGATAATTTACGCATGGTTACGAGGCCAATTCCAGAGGAATACAAGGGTTTATTGGGGAGTGAAGGTGAAAAACGTGCAAAAGATGTGCTTAACGCCTTTTTATCAAATGATAAATTTCCTCATGTCTTTTTTAGGTCTGGATATTTCATTGAAACATATCTTAATTCAAAGAAAATAAGTAAAGAAGAATTGCGATCTGTTCGTGATAAATTTCGCAAAGAAATAGGCCCGTCCTTGTCGATTGTACCCAAAGACAGCCTGAGCGCAGAAGGAATACGAAGAGAAAGTGAAATACTTTCTAGTATTTTCTCTGAGTATTTCAGAGAGATTCAATTATTAAATTATGAACCATATTTCCATCAAGATGAAGAATACACTCCTTCGGAAGAAGAGATGAAAGAATTATATGAACATTTAAGCGAATAGCTCAAATTATGAAAAGTTTTTACAGTGAACATAAGACAAAGGAGGTATAACAATGGACAAGGAAATGTTGGAACAGTTTCAGATTATCATTCAGGAAATGGGGAACATGGAAAAGCGTCTTTGCGCGAAAATAGAGAACGACATTAAGGAATCCGAAACGCGCACCCGTGTTTACATTGAAAATCAGGTGACAAAGCGCATTGATTCCCTTTTTGACGGGTACAAGCTGGTGCACGAAAAACAGTGGGAACTGGAGCGGCAGACAGAGGCATTAAAGCAACAAGTGGACGATTTGCAAAACCGCCTTGCGGCGCTGGAAAGCAGGATTGCATAAAATAAAAGGGCCGCCTCGGAAACAGACGGGACGGCCTTTATAGCAAAAAGGAGGGGAGGATATGTCGACAATCCAGAAGCGGGGAGATACCTACAGAATAAGGGTTTCCGCAGGGTATGACGCGGAGGGGAAGCAGATAATCCGCTCCATGACATGGCGGCCCTCTCCGGGCATGACGGAGCGGCAGACGGAGAAGGAACTGGAGCGGCAGGCGGTTCTTTTTGAAGAGAAGGTACATAGCGGACAGTATGCCGCAAGTGACATGAAGTTTCAGGACTTCGCTGAAATGTGGTTCAAGGACTTCGCATATACGCACTATCGCGCCCGCACCTATCGGGAATATGAGAAGCTAACCAAAAGGATATACCCTGCGATTGGGCATATCCGCATTGACCGGTTGCAGCCCCGGCACCTTTTGGCTTTTTACAAGCAGCTTGCCGCTCCGGGTGCGAACCAGCGGACGGGCGGGGGCCTCTCTCAAAAGTCGATACAGCATTATCACACATTCATTTCATCCGTCATGGAGCGGGCGGTTAAGTGGCAGATGATACCACAGAACCCATGCAGGCAGGTTGACCCGCCGAAAGTGAAAAGGCCAGCCCTGCAATATCTGGATGACGTACAGACGGCGGCTTTTCTGGCAGCTTTGGACAACGAGCTGATACAGGACAGGGTTTTCTTTACCCTTGCCATTTATACGGGAATGAGACGCGGGGAGTTGCTGGGGCTTGAGTGGCCGGACATAGACTTTGACACTGGCGTTATCTCTGTGCGGCGCACTTCGCAATATGATGGGCAGCTGGGGCTTTACACCGACACGACAAAGACGGAGCTTTCCCGGCGAAGTATGAAGGTATCACAGGGGATTGTGGACATGCTCCGGGAATACCGGGCCGCGCAGGCAGAGCAAAAGCTACAGCTGGGGGACAGGTGGGACGGAGACTGGACAAAGCACCCGCGCCTGTTCACAGGACAAGACGGGAAGCCTATGCCTGTTAGCGTTCCACTGCACCGCCTGAAAAAGATATTGAAGCGGGCAGGATTGCCGGAGGTGTCGCTGCACTCCCTGCGGCATACAAACGCCACTTTGCTGATACAGCAGGGGGTAAGTGTGCGGACGGTATCAGCCCGGCTGGGACACAGCCAGACCAGCACCACAATGAACATCTACGCAGAACAGCTGCAAAGCGCAGACGCAGCGGCGGCGGAAGCCCTTGATATTGTCCTGAACCAGAAGAAACGTGCCTGATTTCTGGTCTTTATTTGGTCTTTATTTTCGTGAAATTCGGCAAAAGCTCATGGAAGCCGATGAAAGCAATAACGCCACAAACCCGCATAAACACTAGCTTCGTGGCGTTTCGTAAAAGGTGGCGAAATGTGGGTAGGCTGTTTCAAGTCCTGTCGCCCGCACCACACCGCCGCAAGCTTCCCACCGCTTGCGGCAACCTTTTTTAAATTTATTTTTGACTGCCTGGGAGGAAGGAAAATTATGAGAAAAAAGATAAGAAAGCTTTGCTGTATGGGGCTGGCCATGGCAGTTCTGCTGGGGGTTCTTTCCCCTGCGGCATCGGCCACAGGCGCTGAAATTGCCGCCGGGCTGGCATCCCTGTCCATAACGGGCGTGCCTGCACCCCAAAACAATGCGGGAACGGGTATCCCCTACCTTGATGAAAACGGGCAGCAGGCGAGCTGCGACACATACACGGAAATTGGAAGCGGAATGCTTACCTGGGGCACAGCAGGGCAGAGTACCTGGTATGTTGCCAGCAGTACGCAGACGCTTTCGGGAAGGGTCACGGTAAACGGCGATGTCCATCTGATTCTGGTGAACGGTGCCACCCTCACGGTGGGCGGCGGCATCCGTGTGGCAAGCGGCAGCAGCCTGACTATGCCCAGTCGGCCGGGGACACGATGGGTGCGCTGACTGCCACCGCCTCCTCCGCAGGGTATGCGGGCATTGGAGGCAACGTATGGGAGTCCAACGGTGCGATCACAATAAACGGCGGGGAAATTATAGCGACCGGCTCAAATGGTGTCGGAGCTGCTGGAGGCGGCGCCGGAATCGGCAGTGGAGACCGCGCTAGGGCAGAAGGAACCATCACAATAAACGGGGGCGATGTTACTGCGACCGGCGGCACAGGAGAATATGGTGCCGGTGCGGGCATCGGTGGAGGGGGAAACTCCTCCTCGGCAAAGGAAATTGTCATCACCGGCGGTGTGATTTACGCTGAGGCGGGTGCAAACGGTGCGGCCGGAATTGGCGGCGGCGGACACGACGGCCTTCTGGAAAAAATTGTGATAACAGGCGGGACCATTACGGCGAAGGGTACCTATCGGAATGGAAGCGCCGGTAACGGAAATGCCAACGCCATTGGAGGTGGCGGCGGCAGGAACGCCGCCGATCCCTCGGACTTCAGCAATTGCATGATTACAGACGCACAGGCAAAGGCAACATCCATTTATGGGGACAAGGACAATGATGGGATCGCTGTTTTGGACAACGATTACACCATTGCAGCCGGCACAACATTAGAGATTCCGAAGGGGACAACGCTGGTTATCGAAAGCGGCGTCATACTGACCAACAATGGGACGTTTATACACAATGGTGGGTTGGACAACCGTGGAACGGTCACAGGCTCTGGAACCGTCGTCCATCACCTGTCCAGCGGAACGGCTGTCAATGCAGAGGAGCATGAGGGAAAGTGCGGCTGCGGGGAAACCGTGCGGATGGCACATGACTCTGGAAACTATCGCAACAATGGGGACGGAACCCATACCGAGTACTGCAGTATCTGCCAGTATGAGAAGGCCACGGCAGCCCATTCTTACAGCACATGGACTGAAAACGATGCATTTATGCAAAACTGCAGCATCTGTGGGGCGCAGCGCACCATTACAGTCGGCAGTGTCAGCGGGAAGGTGCAGTTCGATACATCAGGCCCGGACGTCAAAGCGGATCTGACGCTGCAGGCGGAAGCAAGTGCCGACGCGGAAGGAATGTCCTGGCAGTGGCAGAAGATGGAGACCAAAACTGCACTTTCCATTGCGCCGAGTGAAAGCCATGACGACGGTTATTACCAATCCTACACTTACCGAGACGTGCCGGAGGGAGGAACCATCGCGTTCCGGTATCAGGCGTCCGGCCCTTGCAGCTTTTGGTACTATTTAATAGGCCCCGATTATTTTGGGGAGGAAATCCAGGTGGATGAGGCCATGTCCGGTTACGAAACCGTTGTGTTCCCCGAATTGCCCGCAGGGACATACACACTGGAAATTTTTTCGATGCAAGATGTGCTGACGTTAGATGCGCAGGCCACACAGGTAAGCTACGGGGTATATGCCGATATCAGCGGGGCCACCAATGCGTCCTATACAGTGCCGGACTTTGAAAGCGGCGTACAATACCGTGTGCAGATCCATCTGGCAAACGGGACCCTCATGCGGGAGTACCGCAGCCCGGAAAGACTTGCAATCACCGGTGTGACGGCACAGGATGCGCAGTATGACGGCAGCGCCCACACAGGCTACACCGGAACTGCCGCGGCGGCGGGGTACACCGGGAAGATAGCGGTGACCTATCAGGTAAAAAGCGAAGGGGCCTACCGCGATATTTCCTCGGCACCGGTTGACCCGGGCCAGTACCGGGTTCTGTTCACCTTTGATTCACAGGATGGGGCAAGCTATGGAATCGAGGCGCTGGAATTTACCATTACGGCGCAGGACACCCCGGCAGACGGCTCCGATACGGGTGACAACGGAGGAACAAACCCCGGAGAAGGTGTTGCGCAGACCGGCGACAGCAGGAACCTGCTTTCCTGGGCGGTTCTTCTGTGCACCAGTGCGGCGGGCCTTGCCGGAGCAGGCTTCGCGTACAAAAAGGGCAGAAAGCGGGTTTAACCCGACGGAAAAGCGCGGCCTTTCCGCAGTTCTGACGGATTTTGAATAAGGAAACAAGAACAAGGGCAGGAAGCCGGCGCTTCCTGCCCTTGCTTTTTTACGGTGTGCTGCAATTTCCGGCGGAAGGGGAGGAAGGCCGGCGGCAAGCGGCCGCCCTTGAAGCCGGCGGGAAAGCGCGGCAGGGCAGCCGCATTTTGCTGGGATGATAAATGCTTAAACCGTATTTCTATGTATTTATAATAGGTATTAGACATTACGCCTGTCCGTACTTATAATGGAAGCAGAAAGTGAACAACCGGCGCGCCCGGGGAAAAACGCACGGCAGACAGCGGGCGGGGGACTTCGGCGCGCGGCTGCATTACCGGCCCGGCTGCTTCGGCGGCCTGCTTTCGCTGTGCGCTTGAAAGGAGCGCTGAAAAAACCCGCGCCTTGGGCCCATGTCCAAGGCGCGGGTTTTTTCAAAGATGACGGTTTCTTTCAGCCTGGCTTCACGGCCCTGCCCGGAAGCCAGGCTGTCTGGAAGGGGACCGCTTTGGCGACCGCCTGTGCCCGCTGAAAATTCCGGCTTTTGCAGTTCGGGCCGCAGGAAGGGAGTGCGTCCCCTCCTGCGGCCCGGGCAGAAAGGGCCTTAGCCCTCTGCCGCCTTGTTGATGCAGGCAACGGCGTTCAGGCTGCGGGGGTAGCCGATGTAGGGCAGGCACTGGGATACCACACGAATGAGAAAATCCCTGTCGTTGCCCAGATTCATGTTGCCCTTCGCATGGCTTGTCAGCTGGGGCTCACACCCGCCCTGGGCCGCAAGAAAGCAGAGCGTGATCATTTCCCGCTGGGCAAGGGTAAGGCCGGTCCGGGTGTAGTAGTCCCCAAAGCAGTTGGCGGCCAGCCAGCGGTTGATGTGGCCGGCTTTCCAGGCCTCCAGCATCTGGGGGCCGAAGATGTCCGCCTGGGCCTGTACGCCCTTTTCCAACCGGTTCTCCATGGTGGTCGTGGCCTGCCCCTCCAGCGGAAGGGAGACCCCGCGCTGCGTTAAAACGGCATCGAGGGCCTTCAGGAAGGGAAGGACCCGGCCGATTCCCAAATAATCCACAGCCTGATAGACAATTTCTTTTACCATAACCGGCGTCACACCGGCGTCCAGGGCGGCGGGCAGCTCCTCCTGGAAGGCGTCCGTTCCCTGGCAGCCAAGCAATGTGGCCAGGATGGCCATGTGCCGGGTAACGGGCTCCAGCCCCTGCCCGGGCTCGTTCACCACTTCGTCAAAGGCAAAGTGCTCAAAGCGCTCCACAAATTCCGGGTCGGTCTCCCGGTAGTTTTTCATCATAAAGCAACACTCCTTTCAGCGGTTTCAGAACGCTGCAAACCTGAATGGTTTTGCAGCGCGGTTGTTTTTACTTCAGCTTGGAATAACTTTCGTCGTCCACCGGCTCCAGCCACTCGTTACTGGTCTCCGAACCGGGCACTTCCACCGCGATGTGGCTGAACCAGCTGTCCGCCTTGGCCCCGTGCCAGTGCTTAACCTCCGGCGGAATGACGATGGCCGTGCCGGGGGTGAGGCTTACGGCGGCCTTGCCTTCCTCCTGATACCAACCCTCGCCCGCAGTGCAGATGAGAATCTGTCCGCCGCCCGCTTTGGCATGATGGACATGCCAATTGTTGCGGCAACCCGGCTCAAAGGTGACGTTCGCCAGGCCAACGGTGCTTTCGCCGGGCTTTGTCAGGGGATTTAGATAGGAATTCCCGATAAAGTACTGTGCAAACGCGGTGTTGGCGCTTCCCTGGCCAAAAATGTTCTGGCTGTCAAATGTGGTTTTGTCCTGGATTTTCATTCTGATTCCTCCTTAAAATTTATCAAATTTATTCTGTGTCTGCATCTTTTGCTTCGCGTTCTGCTGTTTGCGGATGTGATACCGCAGATAGTCCAGCTGTTCCAGCAGCTTTTCCTGGGCATGGATGTTATCCAACAGGACGTACCGCTTTTTGTTCAGCATCCGCAGGCGCTGTGCCTCCGTGCCCTGCTGCCCCAGCAGCCGCATATAGGACTCCACCTCCGGGCTTTCAAACCCCATGTCGCGCAGGGACAGGATCAGGCCAAGACGTTCCAGATCCGTGTCGTCATACTGCCAGGCGCCCACCGCTTTGCCTGCTGCGCCGTCCATCCCCCAGCTTTCATATTCTTTCAAAATTTCCATAGGGATTTGATAGCGCTCGCTTACTTCCTGGATGGTCATTTGTGCACTCCTTCCCGACAGACTGTTCAGTGCAAAAAATATAGGCGTCCCACTTGGGACACCTATATTGTAACGCTTCTGTAAAAGACTGTCTAATGCCTATATTAAATTTTAGACTATTCCTGATATGTATTTCTTGGAGTAATCGATAAATGCGGAGGCGGCTGGGGAAAACGTCTGGGTTTTCTTCCACACCAGCACGGTGCCGGACTCGATCCCCGGCGAGATGGGGACAAAGCGCAGCCCCTCATACTTGCAGTCCAGGTTCAGTGTGAGGACGCAACTGCCGCTGTCCCGCGCAAGGGAAGCCAGATTGTAAAGCAGGTTCCCGCTGGCGGTGATGCGCAGGTTTTCGGCATAGGGCCCAAACCAGTTCAGCAGTTCATTTTGAACTGTTTCCCGCTCCGGCATAATCAGCGGCACGCCGGCCAACTCCTCCGGAGAAAGGCTGTCCTTTGCGGCCAGCTCGGAATCCGCCCTTACCAGCACACCCCACTGCTCACGGATCGGGGTGCGGACAAAGCTGTATTTTGCAATGTCCACCGGCTCCTGCAAAAGGCCCACATCCAGAAGCCCGCGCTCAATCCGCTCCTTAATATTGTCGGAGTTGCCGCTGTAAATGGTGAAAGTTACCATTGGGTTCTCCTTCTGGAAGGCGGTAATCAGCCGGGTGAGGAACCGGGAGCTTTGCAACTCGCCGCTGCCGATGGCAATGGTTCCGGCCAGATGCTCCTGCCTGTGCTGGAAATCGTCCTTTGTCTTTTCGTTCAAAGCAACAATCTCCTCCGCACGGCGCCGCAAAAACATGCCGTCCTCAGTGAGGACGATGCGGTGCTTACTTCGGCGGAAAAGGGAGACCCCCAGCTCCTCCTCCAGCTGCATAAGCTGCCTTGACAGGGTGGGCTGGGTCAGATGCAGCAGATTGGCCGCTTTGGTGATGTTTTCTTCCCTGGCAACCATTAAAAAATATTTCAGAACACGGATTTCCACGGTATAACACCTCCTGCTTTTCTTAGAATAGCAGACTGGTCCTGCAAAATCAACATAAATAGGTCTTAACTATGCCTATAAGGTATGAAAAGGTCGCCGTGCTGCGGGGGTCGGATGGGCGCCTAGTGCAAGGAAATTTCACTAAAATGCCTTTAGCGTATTTCTCAGAATTCAACATAAGTATTAGACATAGGAAGGGAAGGACGATATACTGGAATGGAAGTGATACAAGGGGGGAGCCGGTTGAAACCAAAGACCATTATAAAAATTACCGTGGATTTGGCGATGACGGTTTTGCTGTTTTGCCTGATGGCTTATTTGCTGGTGGGGGAGGCCGCCCACGAATGGCTGGGCACAGCGATGTTTTGCCTTTTTGTTTTTCACCACATCCTGAACTGGAACTGGCACAGGAATCTGGCGAAAGGACGCTATACGCCGCTGCGTGTCCTGCAAACCGCAGTGGACATACTGGTTCTGCTGTCCATGCTGGGGCTGATGATAAGCGGGGTTATCATGTCACGGGAGGTATTCAGCTTCCTCCCGCTTTCCGGCGGCACGGGCTTTGCCCGCACCCTGCACATGCTGTCGTCGTACTGGGGGTTCCTGCTAATGGGGGTGCATCTGGGCCTTCATTGGGGCATGATGATGGGACTGGCCCGCAGGGCGGCAGGCATCCGAAAGCCCTCCACCGTCCGCACCTGGCTAATGCGCGCCGCGGCGGCCCTGCTTGCGGCATACGGGCTCTATGCCTTTATAAACAACGATATCGCCTCCTACATGCTGCTTCGCACGCAGTTTGTCTTTTTTGACATGGAGCAGCCGCTTGCCCTGTTCTTTTTGGAATATCTCGGAATGATGGGGCTGTGGGCGGCGGTTGCTTACTACGCCGGGAGGCTGTTGGGACGATAGAAACCCAAAGTGGGAAAAGGGCTGGGGAACCGGCCGGTTTGATGAAGAAGAATGCAGCGAGGGGAACGCCCGCGAAATGGAGGTTTTCACATGAAACGGATACAAAATCAAACGTTTGATCAGGAGAGAGCGCTTTACGGAAGCAGGGACGTTCTGGTGAAGGACTGCGTTTTTGACGGCCCGGCCGATGGAGAAAGCGCCTTCAAGGAAAGCGCCGGTATAGAGGTGCAGAACTGCCTTTTTAACCTGCGCTACCCTTTTTGGCACGACCGGGATCTGGTGATTCGGAATTCGGAGCTGACGCAGCAATGCCGGGCGGCCCTGTGGTATTCCAGGCACATTACTCTGGAGGGCACCAGGCTTCACGGCATTAAGGCCCTTCGGGAATGCGCCGATGTAACCATGCGGGACTGCGACGTGGTTTCCCCGGAGTTTGGCTGGTTTGTCCGAAATGTTAAGATGGAAAACTGCAGTGCCGAAAGCGAGTATTTTATGATGCGCTCGTCAAACCTTACTTTCCGCAATGTGCGGATGAAGGGGAAGTACTCCTTCCAGTACATTGAAAACGCGGTGTTTGAAAACTGTACGTTTGACACAAAGGATGCATTCTGGCATGCAAAAAACGTGGTTGTGAAGGACAGCGTTGTAAAAGGCGAGTATCTGGCGTGGTACTGCGAAAATGTCACGTTTGAAAACTGCAGGATCATGGGCACCCAGCCCCTGTGCTACTGTAAGGGGCTGAAGCTGATAAACTGTGAAATGATTGACTGCGATTTGGCCTTTGAACGCTCTGAGGTGCACGCCGGCATCACAACGCCGGTGATCAGCATAAAAAATCCCCTCGCCGGAAGCGAGATTGTTGTCCCGGAAGCCGGCAGGATAATCCGGGACATCGATGAAGGGACCGGTGCGGTGCAGATACGGCCGGAAAAAGCCGCCTGTGCCTGCGCGTAAAAGGGAAGGACTGCGCCCCTTTTGCACCGGAAAGGGCCGGACGGCGGCCGTCCCGCTGTGGGCGGAGGATTGGCCGGCCGCCTGCACAGGGGCCTTTTTGCGCGTTGGACGATATGGCGGGTACGAGAAATGGAGGAACATATGAAAAAGTGCATTGCGGTGTTTTTGGTGTTGCTGGCGGCGTTTTCCCTTGCTGCGTGCGGCGGCCCCGCCCCGGAGAAGGAGACCGGCGGGAACGCCGGGCCGTCCTCCGGCGTGCAGGACAGCTCCCAGGCCGGAACAGGGCAGACGTCCCAGCAGGAGAAGGGAGAGGAGAGCATGCAAATTAAAATTGAAGCAAACGGCAGCGCCGTTGTATTCCAACTGAATGACAGCCAGGCGGCGAGGGCGCTTTATGAACAGCTTCCCCTGTCCGTAGAGGTGGAGAACTTCAGCAACAATGAAAAGATATTTTATCCGCCGGACAGGCTGGATACCTCGGACGCGCCTCTGGCGCAGGGGGGCGCCGGGACACTGGCCTACTACGCGCCATGGGGGGATGTGGTGATGTTCTACGGCGACTTCAGCCCCAACGGCAGCCTGTTTGAGCTGGGCCAGGCGGTTTCCGGCGCGGAGCAGATTTCCACGCTGTCGGGGACGATTACCATCAGCGTTTATCAGTAAGGAGGGGTTCCTGTGAAAATTGTGGTTCTGGAGGGCAGCCCAAACCGGAACGGCTCCTCCAACATGCTGGCAGAGTATTTTAAACAGGGGGCGGAAGAAAGCGGGCATCTTGTGCACGTCGTCGATGCCGCCCACGCCGCCGTCCACCCCTGCACCGGTTGCCTTCACTGCGGCTATGAGGGGCCCTGCGCCCAAAAGGATGGGATGGAAGAAATCCGGGAAAAAATTCTGAGTGCGGACATGGTGGTGCTGGTAACGCCCCTGTACTACTACGGGATGTCCGCGCAACTGAAAACATTGCTTGACCGCTTTTGCGCGTTTAACAGCTCCATCCAGCATAAGCATATGAAATCCGCCCTGCTGGCTGCAGCGTGGAACAGCGATAGCTGGACCTTTGAGGCGCTGGAAGCACATTATAAAACCCTGGTGCGCTATCTGAATTTTACGGACATGGGAATGGTGCTGGGGGCCGGCTGCGGAACCCCCTCCATGACCGGGCGCTCTGTGTTTCCCCGGCAGGCCTATGAACTGGGGAAAAAACTGAAATAGCCGCAGTGCGGCGCCTTCCCGGCCGTCTGATGAAAGCGTCCTTTCCGGGGACGCGGGGCGCATTCATCTGAAAACGAATTCATAGGAAGCGGCGCGCCGTCCGGACCGGCGGAAGAAGAAAACCTGTGCGGAATCCGACTTTCATTTTTGCCCCTTCCCTGCAGCGCCCTTCGGCGGCAGGGAAGGGGTTTATTATGCTTAAAACGAATAATTTCCTATTAAATATAAGTATTTTACATGGGGATAGGGCCGGGTTATACTGATAGACGAAAGGGGCCATACGACGGGAGGCGGCCCCCGGCAGTTTAAAAAATCAGCTTAATGCCACAGCGGATCACGATTTAGAAAGGATGGATTTTCATGAAAAAACTTTTGCCCTTTGTCCTGTGCGCGGTACTCCTGTTTGCCCTTGCCGCATGCAGCGGCGGCAACGGCACCTCCACCGGAGGAGAGGCATCCCCCGCCCCCTCGGAGTCACAGGAAAGCACGCAGCAGGCGCAAAGCGCCGACACGCAGCCGGAAGAAACGGAGCCCGAGGCCGGCGGCACGCTGATTGCCTATTTCTCCTGGTCCGGCAACACAGAGGCCATGGCCCGCCTGATTCAGCAGGAGACGGGCGGCGACCTGTTTGAGATTGCCCCGGCTGTTCCGTACACCGATGATTATAACGAACTTTTGGACGTTGCCCGGCAGGAGCAGAGCGAAAACGCCCGGCCGGAACTGGCCGCCCAGGTGGAAAACTGGGAAAGCTACGACACCGTGTTTGTGGGGTATCCCGACTGGTGGAGCGACGCGCCCATGCCTATCTACACCTTTTTGGAATCCTATGACTGGACGGGGAAAACACTGATCCCCTTCTGCACCAGCGGGGGCAGCGGCTTCGGACGCAGCTTAAACAACCTGGAAGCAAGCGCGCCCGGTGCGGCCATTCTGGACGGGCTGCACGTGCGGGGGGACGCGGTGGAAAATTCGGCTGGCGAAGTTTCCGATTGGATTGCCGGGCTGGAACGGAACTGAACAGGCGCCGGGAAAACCCTATCACGATTTTCAGGAGGGATTGCCATGAAAAAGCACATTGGAAAACTGCTTGCACTGTACCCCACACCCCTTGTGGTGGTTGGAGCAATGGTGAACGGAAAGCCCAACTGGCTGCTGGCAGGGCATGTGGGCATAATGGGCCATGACCATGTGATGGTCAGCCTGGCCAAGAACCATTACACGAACCAGGGTATCAAAGCGAACAAAAAGCTGTCCATCAACATTGTGGACGAAACGCTGCTTGCAAAAGCGGACTACTGCGGCTGTGTCAGCGGCCGCACGGAGGACAAATCAGCACTTTTTGATTTTGTTTTTGCCGACGGAGGGGTGCCGATGGTCTCCCAGGCCCCGGTTGTGATGGAATGCAGTGTCGAGGACATCTATGAAACAGAGGGGTTTGACAACTTCATCTGTACTGTCGACAGCACTTTTGCGGAGGAAACGGTGCTGTCGGAGGAAGGAAAGCTGGATTACGGCACGCTTAAGCCGGTGCTGTTTGAGATGCCGACCTACGAATACCTGCGCACAGGCGATGGAATTGGCCGGTGTACGGGCTTTGCGAAGGCTGTGCGGGAACAGGCGGACTAGGCGGCAGAGAGGGAGGAAAACAGAATGCAGCACACAAAACTCGGGAATTCGGAACTGAACGTCTCGCGCATCTGCATGGGATGCATGGGGTTCGGGGACGCCAAAAACGGCCAGCACAGCTGGACCGTTGACGAAACGCACGCCCGTGAAATCATAAAACGGGGGCTGGAGCTGGGCGTCAATTTTTTCGACACAGCCATTGGCTACCAAAGCGGCACCAGCGAGCAGTATGTGGGCCGGGCGCTGCGGGACTTTGCAAAACGGGAGGACGTGGTGGTGGCCACCAAGTTCCTGCCGCGCACCGGGCAGGAAATCGCCGAGGGCATTACCGGCCAGCAGCATATTGAGCAGATGGTTAACACCAGCTTAAAAAATCTGGGACTGGACTACATCGACCTGTACATCTACCACATGTGGGACTATGGGACGCCCCTTTACGATATTATGGAAGGGCTGAACCGGATGGTGAAGGCAGGAAAAGTGCGGTACATCGGGATTTCCAACTGCTACGCCTACCAGCTGGCCAAAGCCAATGCCCTGGCCGAGAGGGAGGGCTTTGCCAAATTCGTCTCCATCCAGGGGCACTACAACCTAATCTTCCGGGAGGAGGAGCGGGAGATGGCCAGGCTGTGCGCCGAGGACAACATTGCCATGACGCCCTACAGCGCCCTGGCGGGCGGACGGCTTTCCAAACACCCGGGAGAGACCTCCAAAAGGCTGGAAGCGGACAGCTATGCCCGATTGAAGTATGACGCCACCGCAGAACAGGATGCGGCCATCATCAGCCGGGTGGAGCAGGTGGCGCAAAAGCGGGGAGTATCCATGACGGAGGTTTCTCTGGCGTGGCTGTTAAGTAAGGTGACGGCCCCGGTGGTGGGCGCCACCCGGCTGTCCCACGTAGAAGGGGCGGCCAGGGCGGTGAACCTCACTTTGACGCCGGAAGAGCGCGCCTATCTGGAGGAACCCTATGTTCCCCATAAACTGGTGGGGGTGATGGCCCAAAACACCCCCGAGGCGGCCGGGCAACAGCATGTCTGGTCCACCGGCAGCCAGAAAATTGAACGGGCATGAATTGTAAAGCTGGAGGGGGCGGCCCTGTCCGGCGGGAAGGAGGCGCGGGGCGCCCTGACGGCTGCGGCTGTCTGCCCCCTCTCTGCACCGGCGGCTGGGCCGCCCCTTTGCTGCGGAGGTACCGTGCGGCGGGATGGGGGAAGGCGGGTGTTAAAGCGCCCCTGTGCCCTGCCGGACGGCGTTCCGTCAGGCTGCCGCAGGCCGGGCCTGCCGGGGGCCTTTACACCGTTCATACAAAGTTCACAAAATGCGGATGCTCATCCTTTTCTGATGCGGTATAATAAACCAGAATACGGCATTTAAAGGAGAAACAGCATCCATGTTGCAGATGAAAAATATCCAAAAGCAATACCGGACGGGAGAGCTGGTTCAGGACGCCTTAAACGGGGTATCCCTCAACCTGCGGGATAACGAGTTTGTGGCGGTTCTGGGGCCTTCCGGCTCGGGCAAGACGACGCTGCTGAACATTATCGGCGGGCTGGACCGGTATGACAGCGGCGACCTTATCATCAACGGGATTTCCACGAAGAAGTACAAGGACCGCGATTGGGACTCCTACCGCAACCACACCATCGGCTTTGTGTTTCAAAGTTACAACCTGATTCCGCACCAGTCCGTGCTGGCCAATGTGGAGCTGGCGCTGACCATCTCCGGCATTTCCAGAGGGGAGCGCCGCAGACGCGCCAGGGAAGCGCTGGAGCAGGTGGGCCTTGGGGATCAGCTGCACAAGCGGCCGAACCAGATGTCCGGCGGGCAGATGCAGCGGGTTGCCATTGCCCGTGCGCTGGTCAACAACCCTGACATCCTGCTGGCGGATGAGCCCACCGGGGCGCTGGACAGCGAGACCAGCATTCAGGTGATGGAGCTGCTGAAAAAAGTGGCCTCCGACCGGCTGGTGGTTATGGTCACGCACAACCCGGAACTGGCGGAGACCTATGCAACGCGGATTGTCCGGCTGAAGGACGGAAAAATTACGGACGACTCCGACCCCTATGAGGTGGATGAATCGGCCCTGGCAGAGCCGCAGCACAAAAACATGGGGAAATCCTCCATGTCGTTTTTGACGGCCCTGTCCCTGAGCTTTAACAACCTGCGCACCAAAAAGGGAAGGACGCTGCTGACCGCCTTCGCAGGGTCCATCGGCATTATCGGTATCGCACTGATTCTATCCCTGTCCACCGGGGTGAACAACTACATTGAGGACATCCAGAAAAGCACCATGCTGTCCTACCCGATTACGATTGACGCGCAGTCCATCGACCTAAACAGCTTAATGGAAGCGGGCAGGGAAAGCACCGTGAGCCACGAGGTGCAGCACGGGCTGGACGCGGTCTACTCCGACGGGACCACGTTGGAAATGGCGTCCAGCATGACCACCAGCATCACCGAAAACAACCTGACCGAATTCAAAAAATACCTTGATAATGAAGAAAGCGAGATCCACCAGTACATCGGGGAGACCGGTATCATCTACTCCTACGACACGGCCTTTGGCGTCTACACCTACGACCCGGACGGGACGTTTGTCAACACGGACGGCAGCACGCTGACGGATGAGAAAAGCGGCTCCTCCACGGGCATGTCCATGGGCAGCATGATGGGGATGGACATGGAGAACAACAATTTTGAACAGCTGCTTCCCGGACGGGACGGACAGCTTATCAGCTCCGCGGTGACGGACAACTACGACGTGCTGTACGGCGCGTGGCCGCAGGCCTACGATGAGGTGGTGCTGGTGCTGGACGAAAACAACGAAATCCCGGCCACCTCCCTTTATGAACTGGGCCTGCTTCCCTCGGCAGAATATAAGGAGCTGATGCAGAAGATTGAAAACGGGGAGGAGGTATCCCTTCAGGCCTCCAGCTGGAGCTATGAAGAGGTTTGCAACCAGCCGCTGTACCTGATCCCGGCCTGTGATACCTATCTTCCCAGCGCATCCGGCACCTTTACCTGCGTGGCGGACGACATGCAGGAGATGGAGAAACTGCTGGAAAACGCCCTTCAGCTGAAAATAGTCGGGGTTGTCAAGCCGGCGGAGGGGACGGATTACACTGCGGTCAGGGAACCGGTGGGCTACACGCAGGCCCTGACGGACTATCTGATTGATTACACGCTGGACAGCGCGGTGGTAAAGGCGCAGCAGCAAAGCACAACCGTCAACGTGCTGAACGGGCTGACCTTTTCCCCGGATGACGACGCGCAAAAGGTGGCCGACGCCAAAACCTATTTAAACGGGCTTGGCATCTCCGACAAGGCCGCCCTGTGCAGAACCATCCTGCAGGATATGTACGCAGACAGCCCGGAGACGGCCGCCCGCATGGCGGCGATGGGGGAGACCCAGCTGGCCGCCGCGTTGGACGCCTACCTGCAAAACCCGGATGAGGATGTCCTGCTGTCCATCTACGACACCTATATTTCCAGCGGAAGCTATGACGAAAATATGAGCGCCTTCGGCGTGGTCAGCCTTGACGCGCCCTCATCCATCAGCCTGTATGCAGACAGCTTTGAGGACAAAGATGCAATTTCCGCCTGCATTGAAACCTATAACAGCGGGGTGGAGGAGGAAAACCGGATCACCTACACGGACTATGTCGGGCTGCTGATGTCCTCCGTCACCACCATCGTGAATGTAATCAGCTACGTGCTGATAGCCTTTGTCTCCGTTTCCCTGGTGGTGTCCAGCATCATGATCGGCATCATCACCTACATCTCTGTTCTGGAGCGGACGAAGGAAATCGGCATCCTGCGCGCCATGGGCGCCTCCAAGCGGAACATCTCACAGGTGTTCAACGCGGAGACCTTTATCATCGGGCTGTGTTCCGGCCTGATAGGTATCGGGCTGACACTGCTGCTGCTTATCCCGGGCAACGCGGCCATTCACGCAGCCACCGGCTCGGCGGATGTCAGCGCGGCGCTTCCCGTCGGCGGCGCAGTAATCCTGATTATTTTAAGCATGGTGCTGACGCTGATAGGCGGGCTGATTCCCTCCAAAAAGGCGGCAAAAAAGGACCCGGTCGCCGCACTGAGAACGGAATAGGCCCGGCAGAAAAGAAGGGGACTTCCATACCTGTCCCTGCCGGCAGCAAGGATGCCCTCTGCTGCCGGACAAATAAAACGATAAAAAGAAGCGGCCGCGCTTTTGCGCGTCCGCTTCTTTTCAGGAGACAAAACCGCCGGCCCGTACCCGGTTTGGTAGGCAAACAAGAACAAGTATGTCAGAAGGATGAAGGAGTAACCGGCACGGGAGACGACTTCATTGGAGGTTAGCTTTAGCTAACTACCCATAGAATACCATACCCTACCGGCCCTGTCAACTGTTTCACGGAAAAAATTTAACTTTTTATCCTTCATAGGGACGGGGCTGTAAGTCCTGTGCTGCGCCGGGACGGCGTCCTACTGCGCCGCGGCGCGGAACACCGCTTCCACGGCCTGCTTGGTGGGAACGCCCTCGTGCAGCTTTTGCCCGTCCACATAGAAGGTGGGCACATAGTAGTAATCAAACTGGTCGGCGTAGGCGGGGTTGGCCGTCTCGTCAACGCGGTTAATGGTGATTTCCTTCCACTGCGGGTGCTCTGCAAGCAGCTCGGCAATCAGCTCTTCCGCCTTGCGGCAGTGGGGGCAGCCGGGCATATAGAAAAACAAAATATCCTTCATTCTGTCACATCCTTTCTGGTTTTGCGCCTGCGCTGCTTCTACTTTGCAGCGCGGGTGAGCAGTGCGGTAAAGAAACGCACGCCGTCCTCAAGGCTGTCGAGGCGCATCCGCTCGTTCACGGTGTGCAGGCGGTTCCCGTCCTCCATAAAGCAGGGGAAGGGCGTCACGTGGTACACACAGTCGCTTACTGCGTAGAAGTGGCGGGAGTCGGTCCCCATAATGACCGGACCCGGCGCGGGCAGGTAATCCGGGAACACCTCCTGCAAGGCGGCAAGCACCGTCTCGTACCCGAAGCCGTGGGTGGGGGAGATGGGCGACGGCTCGATATGGCTGAGCTCAGTAAAGGTGACGCCCTCGCCCGCGAGCTGCCTCATGTGGGAGAGGGAATGCTCCACCGTCTGCGTCGGGGAAATCCGCAGGTTGAAGGTGACGGAGGCCTCCCCCGGCAGCACGTTGGGGGCCGGGCTGCCCTCCGCCATGGTGGCGGCCGATGTGCAGGCGATCAGCGCCCGGTCAAAGGGGCTTTCACACAGTGCGGCAGCGGCCCGCTCCGGATGGGACTGCCTGTTGGAAAACAGGGTGTGGTAAGGCTCCTCCATGTGGGGTGCAAGACTGTCGAACATGGCGGCAGCTGCCGGGTTCCAGAAGGGAGGAAGCGGGTCGTTCTCAATAGCGGTTACCGCCGCGCACAGCCTGCCCAGCGCCGTATGCGCCGGAGGGGTGGAGCTGTGCCCGCCGCCGGACACGGCGGACAACCGCACGTCGGCATAGCCCCGCTCACAGATGCCAAGCAGCACGGCGGGCCGATCGGTATGGAAGCGCTCCTTCGGGAAGAAGTTGCCGCCCTCATCCAGCACAAAGGCCAGCCGGACGCCGCGGTCCTTCAAAATTTTTACGGCTGCCAGCGCGCCTGAGGCGGTCTGGGACATGATTTCCTCATTATGGCTGAGGGACACATAAAAGCCCCTTACAGGCTGGAAGCCGTTTTCAAACAGCCCTTCCAGCGCCTCAAAAATGCTGACAAGCTGGCCCTTCATGTCAAGGGCACCGCGGCCCCAAACGTAGCCGTCCGCAATTTCACCGGAGAAGGCGGGATGCTCCCACTGGCTTTCCGTCCGCGTGTCCACCGGCACCACGTCCATGTGCGCCATGACACAGAACGGGTCGAGGGACGGGTCGCTGCCGGGGCAGTGGTACAGCAGGCTGTAGCCGTCCACAATCTCCCTTGTCATACGGCTGTGGCACAGGGGGAAGCTGTCCTGCAAAAAGCGGTGGAATTCCGTGAAACGGCCGGGCTCCAGCGGCAGGCCGTCCCTGCCGGAGACGGTGGGGATGCGAATGGCGGCGGACAGATGCTCCGCCGCGCGGGAGGACTGATTCATGAGACACACGCTCCTTCAAAGGCTTTGGAATAGCTTTATTATAGCACAACCGCCGCCCGGAAAACAAAAAATGAAAACGTTTGCGTAAAAACCCATTCCCTTTCTGCGGCCTGTCCGCTATACTGATAGTAACCAAATGAAACGGAGGGAACAGCATGGACAGACGAAAGGTTATTTTGGACGTGGATACCGGCAGCGACGATGCGGTGGCCATTATGACGGCGCTGCTGTCGCCGGAGTTGGAGGTGCTGGGCATCTGCACCGTCAACGGCAACCGGGCGGTCAGCTTCACAACGGAGAACACCCTGCGTGTAAAGGAGTTTTTGAACAGCAGCGTGCCTGTGTACAAAGGCTGCGCGATGCCGCTGGTCAGCTCCCTGCAGCCGGGCAGGCGTAAGCACATGCCCTACACCGGGCCGGACAACCCGGAGGAAAACGTGCACAGCGATTACCTGGACAACATGCCCCCGGCCAAAACCGCACCGGAGCGGGTAAATGCAGTCACCTTCCTGATTGATACCCTGATGGCCTCCGACGGGGACATCAGCTTGATTCTGGTGGGCCCGCTGACCAACCTTGCAGTGGCGCTTCGCATTGAGCCCGCCATCGCCGGGAAAATCAAGGAGCTTATCATCATGGGCGGCGCGTATGAGTTTGGCAATGTGGAGCCCTTCTCCGAGTTTAATATCTGGATTGACCCGGAGGCGGCGAAAATTGTGCTGGATTGCGGGGCGCCGGTTACCCTGATCCCGCTGGACGCCACCCACCGCGCCTGCTTCTCCGAGCAGGACTGCGCGGATTTGGATGCCATCGGCACGAAGGCCAGTATTGCCGCTGCGGAATTTGCCCGCCACCGCATCAAGGGGTACCGCCAGTTCCAGCCCATGGCCCGGCCGGACTGGGGCCCTGTGCACGATGTGCTTGCCGTGGCGGCGGCCATCGACCCCACGGTGCTGAAAGATGTCCGGCAGCTGTATGTGGATGTGGACTTCGCCGGGGGCCGTGCAGACGGCATGACCGTAATCGACGTGGACGGCAGGGACAAAAAGGCAAAGAAAAACTGCATGGTTGCCTTTAATGCCGACCGGGAAAAACTGGTGGCCATGGTTAAGGCCGCCCTTGCCAGAGGGGAGAAGGCGTAAAAAAACCGCACCGCTTTAAAAAGCGGTGCGGTTTTTTTAAAGGTTTACAGATTTGATTGAAGAAAAAAGGGGTTTCTGGTACGATAGGGGTAAAGAGCGGGTGATAACGCCCGAAAGGGGGAAGAATGCATGTTTTGTATTCATTGCGGGAGACAGATTGACGACGATGCGCTGTTCTGTCCGGAGTGCGGAATGAGGACGGATGTGGAACACGACGGGAAGGAAGCCGCGCCGGGGGTAAATCAGGCCGCTGCGGATTTGCCGCGGGCAGATTCCGCAGCGGGGGACGCACCGCAGGCACCTGTGGATGAGACGCCTGCGGAACCGGAGGGCGCACCGGCGTGGGAGCAGGCGGCTGCCGAAGGGGAGGCTGCGCCCGGAGCTGCTTATGACCCTGCGCCGGGGGCGGACAGCTTCGCGCCGGTGCTGCAGGCAGCGGCCGCGCCGAAGAAAAAGAAGAAGAAATTCATTCTCCTTGCCGTCATCCTTGCGGTGGTTCTGGCCACTGCGGGCACGGTAACCTGGCTGGTGCTGGACATGCAGGCGAAGGAGCAGGCGCGGATTGCGGCGCATGAGAAGTATCTGGAGGACGCACAGAGCTTCTGTTCACTGCTGCTGGATACGGCGGTGGATTTGGAGGACATCGGACATGAGATCTACGACCGCTGGTACGACTATGTCTTTAAAAGACGGTACTCCAGCCCGGATGCTGCGATAGATGCGGCCCAGTTGGCAAAGTCCTCTGAGATGACCAGTGCGGAGAGAGGACAGTTGATTCTGAAACAGCTGTATGAGGACCTGATGACGGTTCCGGATGAAAACAATGAGACCCAGCAGGCGCTGCAACTGCAAATCAAGAGGACCTATACGGCGTTTATGGACTTTTACGACTTTATCATGTCTCCCACGGGCAGCTACTCCACCTTTAAGGACACTTACAATGAAAAGGACGGGGAAACAGCGGACCGGTACAAGGAACTGAAGGACATGCTGGATAAAGCGGAATAAAAGGCGCCAGCCCCGCGAGGGGCGGCCCTGCAAGCAGAAAGCCGGACGGAGTGCAATCCGTCCGGCTTTCCATTTGTTTTTAAAGGCTGGCGATATACTCCTGCAGCTGCTGGAAGCTGCCCTGAGGATAGGCGGAAAGGTCCTTCCCGCTGGAGTTGATAAGGCAGTCGGTCAGCAGAAACACCTTCATGCCGATTTCCGCCGCCGCCATATCCTCCTGTGCGTCGTTGCCTACCATCAGGCACTCCTGCGCGGGGCAGCCCAGCTTCAGCAGCACATCTTCGTAATAGGCGGGGTTGGGCTTGCAGTGGGTGGAGTTTTCATAGGTGGTGTAGAACAGGAAATCCTCCGGGGAAAGCCCTGCCCAGCGGATGCGGCTTTCCGTGGCCACAGCGGGGAAGATGGGGTTGGTGGCCAGCGCCACCCGGTACCCCTGCTCCTTCAGGCGGGCCACCGTCCGGGCCGCCTCGGGATTGTATCCGCAGTCCGCTTTCACCTGCTGGAATTCCACGCGGTAATACTCGTCGAAAACAGGCCTGTCCGCAAGGGCTTTTTCCCCGAATTGCTTGGTAAAGCACGCCCAGAAGGCCTCCTCGTTGGTGCGGCTTCCATCATTGTTCACCATGGCGGCTGTCCCGGCCCAAATCCCGTCCACAAGGGCTTTCGGCTCGTACCCGAGGGGGGCGACCTTCGCGGCCATCCGCCGGAAATAGGAGTGGACAAACTTATCCTGATCCATGGGCAGCAGGGTGCCGTCCAAATCAAATAAAACCGTTGTGATCATCTACAGCTCTCCTTTGTTCTCTGCGACCGGCCCATGCCGGGCGCGTGCCATACCTTTAAAGGATACCGTATCTGCCGGCTGAAAGTCAAGCGGCGGTTGAGGGGCGGCCGGGTTTATGGTATAATATGCGCAGGCTGGAAAGCGGGCGTCCGCTTTCCTAGGCAGGGTGCGCCGCGCAGGCCCGGCCGCAGAGAAGCGCTGCTGCGCCAAAGCGTGCCGCCCGCCGGAAAGAGAAGTGAATTAAAAACCGAAAGGGGTTTTTCCATGCTGACGGATATGGAAATTGCACTGGGCTGCAACATGAAAAAAATCGGGGAGATTGCCGCAGGGCTCGGCCTTACGGAAGAGGATCTGGAGCTGTACGGCCCCTATAAGGCCAAGGTGACCGACCGGGCCATGAAACGGCTGGAGAGTGTGCCGGACGGCAAGCTGGTGCTGGTGACGGCCATCAACCCCACCCCTGCGGGCGAGGGGAAAACCACCACCACCGTGGCGCTGGGCCAGGCCATGGCGAAGATCGGGAAAAAGGCGGTAATCGCCTTAAGGGAGCCGAGCCTCGGCCCGGTGTTCGGCATCAAGGGCGGCGCCGCGGGCGGCGGCTACGCACAGGTGGTGCCCATGGAGGACATCAACCTGCATTTTACCGGCGACTTTCACGCCATCACCAGCGCCAACAACCTGCTGTGCGCCGCCATCGACAACCATCTGCAGCAGGGCAACGCCCTGCGGATTGACCCGAAAACCATCCTGTTTAAGCGCGTCATGGACATGAACGACCGCGCGCTAAGAAGCGTGGTGGTGGGCCTCGGCGGCCGGCTGGACGGCGTGACAAGGCCGGACGGCTTCATGATTACGGTGGCAAGCGAAATTATGGCCATCCTGTGCCTGGCGGACAACCTCAGTGATTTGAAGGCCCGGCTCGGCCGGATACTTATCGGCTACAACTACGACCGGCAGCCTGTGTTTGCACGGGATATCGGCGTATGCGGGGCCATGGCGGCACTGCTGAAGGATGCGGTGAAGCCGAACCTTGTACAGACGCTGGAAAACACCCCCGCCATCATGCACGGCGGCCCCTTTGCCAACATCGCCCACGGCTGCAACAGCGTCCGGGCCACGCGCCTTGGCCTCAAGCTGGCGGACTACTGCATTACGGAGGCCGGCTTCGGCAGCGACCTTGGGGCGGAGAAGTTTTTCGACATCAAGTGCCGCGCGGCGGGGCTCACCCCGTCTGCCGTGGTGCTGGTCGCCACCGTCAGGGCGCTGAAATACAACGGCGGCGTGGACAAGGCGGAGCTGAAAAAGGAAAACGTGCAGGCCGTCCAGGCGGGCCTGTGCAATCTGGGCGCGCACATCGACAACCTGAGGCATTACGGTGTGCCCATTGTGGTGACGCTGAACCATTTCTATGCGGACACCGACGCGGAGATTGCGCTGGTGGAGCAGTACTGCAAGGACGCCGGCGTGGATTTTGCGGTGCACAAGGGCTTTGAAAAGGGCGGCGAGGGCGCTGTGGAACTGGCAGAGGTCCTGTGCCGTGCGCTGGAACGGCCCGGGAACTTCACAACCCTGTACCCGGACGACATGCCGGTAAAACAGAAGATTGAGACGGTGGCGAGAGAGGTGTACGGCGCGGACGGCGTGGACTTCACCCCGGCGGCACAGCGGGCCCTTGCAGGGCTTGCGGCCCTGTCGGCGGACAAACTGCCCGTGTGCATGGCCAAGACCCAGTACAGCCTGTCGGACGACCCGAAAAAGCTGGGACGGCCCCAGGGCTTCCGCATCACCGTTAAGGAGATTCGGCCCAGCCTTGGCGCAGGGTTTGTGGTGGCGCTGACCGGCGACATCATGACCATGCCCGGCCTGCCGAAGGATCCTGCCGCCAACCACATTGACATTGACGACGACGGCGTTATTACGGGGCTGTTTTAAATGACGGAAAAACAGTTTGTGACCCACAGCCCGAAGGAAACCATGGCCCTTGCCGAGCGGTTTGCCGCGCTGCTGCGCCCCGGGGACGTGGTGGCGTATGAGGGCGGCATGGGCGCTGGAAAGACGGTGTTTACACGCGGCGTGGCGCGGTTTTTCGGCGTGGAGGACGAGGTGGCAAGCCCCACTTTTGCCCTTGTGAACGAGTACGGGCAGAACCCGGTGCTGGCCCACTTTGATTTGTGGCGCATTACGGACGAGGACGATTTGTACTCCACCGGCTTTTTCGACTACCTCGACAGCGGGGCAATCCTGCTGGTGGAGTGGAGCGGCCGGGCGGGGGACGCCCTGCCGGAAAACTGCATCACCGTGCGGATTGAGGGCACGGGGGATACGAGAACCATCACCCTGAAAGGAGACGGGCGTTTCGATGATTTTGGCGGTTGACAGCACCTCCAAGTCGGCCAGCGTGGCGGTGGCCGACGGGGACGGCATATTATACGAAAGTTTTATGAACAACGGCCTGACCCACTCGCAGACGCTGGGCCCCATGATTGAGCAGGCGCTTCGCCAGCTGGGGCTTTCCATGCGGGACATGGACGCGGTGGCGGTTACGGTGGGCCCCGGCTCCTTCACGGGGGTGCGGATTGGCGTGTGCACCGTCAAGGGGCTGGCATTCCCCTTCGGCACGCCCTGTGTGCCCTTCTCCACCATGGAGGCGCTGGCCCTGTCGGCAGGCCCTTTTGAGGGATTGATTTGCCCGGTGCTGGACGCGCGGCGCGGCCAGTACTACAATGCGTTGTTTGAGCGGACGGCGGACGGCGCGCTGACGCGGCTGTGTGAGGACCGCGCCCTTTCCCATGAGGAGCTGGAAGCGGAGATGAAAAATTTCAAAAAAAAGCTTCTGCTCGTTGGAGACGGGGCGGAAATGTGCTATAATAAGCTGAGCGAGAAAAAGGAAGCCTTTCTGGCCGATACGCCGGTGCGTTTCCCTCGGGCGGGGGCCATGGCGGCCGCCGCTGCAGGCCGGCTGGACACGGCGGTGGACGGCGCCGCGCTTGCAGTGCGGTACCTGCGGCTGAGCCAGGCGGAGAGAGAGCGGCAGGAGAGGCTGAAAGCGGACAAGCAAACACAAGGAGGTTTTTGATATGATAGCAATCGGCTGTGATCACGGCGGTTACACCCTGAAGGAGGCCATCAAGGCCCATCTGGACGAGAGGGGCATCGCCTACAAGGATTTCGGCACCTACTCGGAGGAGTCGGTGGACTACCCTGTTTATGCCAAAAAGGTGGCGGACGCGGTGGTCAGCGGCGAGTGTGAGAAGGGCCTGCTGTTCTGCGGAACAGGCATCGGCATCTCCATTGCGGCCAACAAGGTGAAGGGCGTGCGCTGCGCCTGCTGCAGCGACTACTTCAGCGCCAAATACACAAGAATGCACAACGACGCCAACATCCTGGCCATGGGCGGCCGTGTGGTGGGCCCCGGCCTTGCGGCGGAGCTGGTGGATGTGTTCTTGGACACCCCCTATGAGGGTGGACGGCATGCGAAGCGGGTTTCGCAGATTGCGGACCTTGAAAAATAAGGAAAAGGGGTAAAGGACGATGGGAAACATTCATTACATGGATCACCCGCTGATTCAGCACAAGGTGACCCTGATGCGGGAGACCGGCACCGGCGCGAAGGAGTTTAGGGAGCTGGTCAGCGAGGTGGCAACCCTGATGTGCTATGAGGCGACAAGGGATCTGCCGCTGAAGGAAGTGGAGATTGAGACACCCATCTGCGCGACGAAGTCCAAGGTCATCAGCGGCAGAAAACTTGCCGTGGTGCCGATTCTGCGTGCGGGACTTGGAATGGTGGAAGGAATGCTTTCCCTCGTGCCTGCTGCCAAGGTGGGGCATATCGGCCTGTACCGCGACCATGAGACGCTGCAGCCGGTGGAGTATTTCTGCAAGCTGCCGGACGACGTGTCCGAGCGGGACATCATTGTGGTGGATCCCATGTGCGCCACGGGCAACTCCGCCATTGACGCCATCCGCCTATTAAAGGAAAAGGGCGTCAAACATATTAAGTTCCTGTGCATTATCGCCGCTCCTGAGGGACTGGAGGCGCTGAGTAAGGCCCATCCGGACGTGAACGTGTGGGTTGGCTGCCTTGACGAGAAGCTGAACGATGTGGGCTACATCGTGCCGGGCCTTGGCGATGCGGGCGACCGTATTTTTGGAACGAAATAGTAAAACCGCAGGGGGGAAGCGGGAACCGGGGTGTTTCCGCTTCCCCTTTTGTTTCCATTCCGGCCGGTGGGGCCGGAAAACGCTGGGGAAAGGAAGAAGAACAGTATGAGATACGACTTTTGCCTGTTTGACGCGGACGACACCCTGCTGGACTTCAAGGCGGAACAGCTGATTGCCTTCCGGGCCACGTTCCGGCAGTACGGCTACCCCTATCACGAGCAGGAGATGCTGCGGGTATATAACCAAATCAACCACCGGCTGTGGGCCGCCTTTGAAAAAGGGGAGATTCGGAAGCAGGACATTATTGACCGCCGCTTTCAAGAACTGTTCGACCACTTTGGAATCAACGGGGACTCCCGCCCCTTTTCCGTGAGCTATCAGGACAATCTGGGCCTGCTTGGCGGCATTGCGGAGCCGGGCGCCATGGAGCTGATCCGGGCACTGGCGGGCAGGACGCGGCTGTTTGTTGTCACCAACGGCATGAAGGACACGCAGGAGCAACGGATGCGCCGCAGCGGTCTTGCCCCGTATTTTGAGGAGATGTTTATCTCGGACACGCTGGGGGTGAGAAAGCCGGAGAAGGGCTTTTTCGACATTGTCTTTTCCCGCATTTCCGGCTTCGAGCCGCAGCGTGCCCTGCTGATTGGCGACAGCCTGAGTTCCGACATGGCGGGCGGGGAAAACGCCGGGATTGACACCTGCTGGTACAACAAGCTGGGGGAACGCAACACCGGGGCGGTTCCTGTCACCTACGAGGTGAAAAAGCTTGCAGATATCCTGCCCATTGTTACGGGGCAGGCGAAAGATGCGGCAGAGGCCTGAGATTGCGAAAAGAGAAAAAATGACATATAATAAGGAACATACCGGAGAGGAGGCGGATGCATGAAGAAAGTCGGCAGGGCGATTGTAAACTATATCAAGGCAACGGACAAGCTGCTGTTTTTCCTCTGCCTGGGCACATCGTGCTTCGGGGTGCTGATTGCCTACAGCATTGCCGTCAATTTCTCCACAAGCTTTGTCAATCCGGAACGGCTGTATATCGTGCAGGGGCTGGCGCTGGTGCTGGGCGTTTTTGCAGCCACGTTCATCTCCACCATCGACTATCATCAGATGGCGGATTTGTGGAAGCTGCATACGGCGCTGTGCTGGCTGTTGGTCATCCTGACCTTTTTTATCGGATACCAGCGCCCCGGTATTGACGATAAGGCGTGGCTGCTGCTGCCCGGCGGGCTGATGCTGCAGCCCAGCGAGCTTTTGAAAATCAGCTTTATTATTACGTTTGCAAGGCAGCTGTCCCTTGCCGGGGACGAGTTGAACCGCCCGCGCCGGCTGTTGCCCATCCTTGCCCACTTTGCCGCGGCGGTCGGGATTATCGTCCTTCAGGGGGACGACGGAACGGCGCTGGTGTTTATTGTTATTGGCATCATGATGCTGCTGGCGGCCGGGATCAGCTGGAAGTACGTGCTGGCGGCCGGCGGCGCGGTGGCAGCGGCGCTGCCGCTTGTCTGGTTCTTTGTGCTGGATAATGACAAGCGCAACCGCTTTTTAACCCTGCTGTTTCCGGAGATGGATCCCCTCGGCGTGGGCTGGCAGCAAAGCAGAAGCAAAATTGCCATCGGCAGCGGCAAAATTTTTGGCAAGGGCCTGTTTGCGGACAACCTGCAAAAAGTGCCGGAGATGCAGAACGATTTTATTTTCGCCTATATCGGCCAGGTGCTGGGCTTTGCCGGATGTGTGCTGGTGGTGGCTGTGCTGGTGGCCATCTGCGCGCGGGTGTTGAGGATTTCCATGCTCAGCCAGGACAGCTTAGGACGCCTTATCTGCGTGGGCTTTTTCGCGGTGCTGTCCTTCCAGGCCATTGCCAACATTGGCATGTGCCTGTCGGTGATGCCGGTTATCGGCATCACGCTGCCCTTCCTGTCGGGCGGCGGCTCCAGCCTGCTGATGATGTTTATGGGCATCGGCGTGGTGCTCAGCGTGGCGATACACAACAAGCAACATCTGTTTATCGGTTAAGGAGGAAGGAACATGGCGGTACGGTTTGTGGAAGTGACAACGGAGGAGCAGGTCCAACAGCTTGCCCGGACAGCGGACGAGGTGTGGCACGAGTTTTTTACAGGCCTTTTAAGCGGGCCGCAGATTGATTACATGGTGGACAAGTTCCAGTCCTTCCCGGCGCTGACAAAACAGCTGAAGGAGGAGGGATACCGCTATTTCTTCCTGTGCGACGGGCACTCCCCGCAGGAAAACCCCACCGTGATGGGCTACACCGGGGTGCGGCCGGACGGGGACAAGCTGTTTTTAAGCAAGCTGTACCTGCTGGCGCCCTACCGCGGCAAGGGCTACGCCAGTGAGGCCTTCGCCTTTCTGACGGGGCTGTGCAAAGGCCTGTCGCTCGGGGCCATGTGGCTGACGGTGAACCGCCATAACGAGCACAGCATCGCTGTTTACAGGGCCCGCGGCTTTCAAACAGTGAAGGAGCAGGTATCGGACATCGGCAACGGCTTTGTCATGGATGACTATGTGATGGAGCTGACGGTGTAGAAAAAAAAGAAAAAGGGACAGGCCCCGGGGCCTGTCCCTTTTTTGGTGCGGTTATTCCGCCTGTTCTTTAATATATTCCATGGTGAAGGCAGGCCTTAAATCCAGCCCCTCTGCCGCCAGCAGTTCGGTGGCGCGGGGATCGCGCTGGATGGCGCACAGCACCGTGTCCACGATGGCGCCGCGCTCGCGCAGCTCCTTTGTGCTTAAAATAATCTGGCCGCCGGTGGTGACCACATCCTCAATGACGCAGACATGTTTCCCCTTAACATCCGCCCCTTCTGCCAGCTTGCAGGTGCCGTACTCCTTGGCTTTCTTGCGCACAAAGGCAGCGGGAATGCCCGTCTGGGCGGACAGGATGGTGCACAGCGGGATACCGCCTGTCTCAAGCCCGGCCAGCACCTGTGTCCCCTCGGGCAGCAGGGCGCGCATCTCGGTCACGATGGCGGCGAGAAGATCGGGCTGCGCCTCAAACAGGTATTTGTCGAAGTATTCGTTGGACACCTGTCCGGAGCGCAGGGTGAAGGTGCCCGTGATATGGGCGGTTTCAAAAATGCGTTTGGCGGTTTCAGCTTTCGTCATGGTATATCCCCTTCCTTTTGTTCTCTGCAAAAGTATAGCACACTTGCACGCCGTCCGCAACGGGTGCTACAGCAGGCCGCGCTCGTCCAGCAGGGCGCACAGCTTCCGCTTGTCCATAATGTGGAAACGCCGGTTCTCATACCGGGCGATCCCCTCCTCCCGGCAGCCGGCCACAATGCGGTTGACGCAGCGGATATCGGTGCCGAGGCGGGTGCACAGGTCGGCCTTGGTCAGCTCGTCCAGTTCGCCGAAGCGCATGGACTGGTACAGCAGGTACAGATACCGGTCCTTCAGGGGCAGGGGCTTCATCCCGTTGGTGCTTACCCTGCCGCCGTAGTCGTTGCTGCACAGCTTGCGACACATGGCCATGGTAAATTCGAAGTCCTTTTTCATCCAAAGCAGCACATAGTCCCGGTGCAGCTGCAGCAGCGTGCTGTCCTTCTTTGCAATGACGGCAAGGGCGGTGCGCTCCTCGTCAAACAGCTCCATCTCCCCGAAAAATTCCCCCGCGCGGTAGGTACGCAGCGTGGTGGAGTAGTTGTTGCGGTTCTCTGTGTAGACGTCCGCCTCCCCCTCCAAAAGCAGGTACAGGCTGCGGTTGCGCTCGTGCAGGCGGAGAATGGGTTCCCCCTTTTTTACCTTCAGGCGAACGGCAGCCGCCCGCACCTCCTCCGGGGCCCTGGCAAACAACTGTGTAAACTCGTCCGGCATCAAATCCCTCCCCTTTTTTGGACGAATGTCCTATTTTTAGTATAGCATATCCTGTATACTGGTGCCAAGAGAAAAAGTCCGCTTTGCAGGCGGCAGGAAGGAGCAGGATATGAGAAAAATCATCATTGACACGGATACCGGCAGTGACGACGCGGTTGCGATTCTGATGGCGCTGCGGGACCCGTCGGTGCAGGTGTTGGCGCTTACCACGGTGTGCGGCAACGTCAGCTTAGAGCAGGCCACCATCAACGCGCTGCGCAGCGTTAAGGAGGCACGCACCTACGCGCCGCCGGTCTACAAGGGGGCGTACCATCCGCTGGTGCGCACAACGCGGAACGCCACACAGGCGCATGGGGACGACGGGATGAGCGGCCTCGGCACACTGCCGGAGGGGATGCAGGCGGAAACAGAGCATGCGGTGGAAGCGATGCTGCGCCTTGTGAAGGAGAACCCCGGCGAAGTTGAAATTGTGGCCATCGGCCCTGCCACCAATGTGGCCCTTGCCATGATGAAGGACCCGGAGACCATGAAGCAGGTAAAGCACATCTACAGCATGGGCAGCGGTGGATTTGGCCCGGGCAACGTGACCAGTGTGGCGGAGTTCAACGTGTTTGTGGATGCAGAGGCATACAAAATCATGGTGGAGTTCCCTGTGCCGGTGACCATTGTGGGCTTTGACATCTGCCGTGCCGAGGGGGCCTGCTTCTCCGAGGCGGAGATGACGGAGATGAAGAAGGACGGACCTGTCTCTAAATTTGCCATGGACTGTACGGCGGCGCTGGTAGACTACAATGAGCTGAAGCACGGCAAGCGGGAAATTGATTTGGCAGACCCCTTCGCCATGGGCGCGGCCCTGTGGCCCGACACGGTGGCGGAGGCGCCCGCGTGCTGCTGCCTTGTCTGTGCGGAAACCGGGATGACCTACGGGCAGGTTGTGGTCTCAGAAAACCGTTATGCCGGTGCAGACGCCGAAAAGCTGGGCGACTGGGCCGTGAATGCAACGGTTGTTAAACGGATGGACAATGCGCTGTTTAAAAAGAAGCTGCGCGAAACGCTGAAAACACAGTAATAAAAAAGACCCCTTCACGGGGTCTTTTTTTGTTTACAAAACTGTTCTGCCGTCAGGGCGTAGCACTGGTTGTCCAGTACGGCCCCGTCGTACCGCTTTTCACACAGGCACAAGGTCCCCTCGTAAGAGAAGCCGAGCTTTTGCAGCACCCGGATGGAGCGCGCATTAAAGGGGTAGCAGTAGGCGGAAATGACAAGAAGCCCCATGGTGCCAAAGCCGTAGTCCAGAACGGCGCGGCCGGCCTCCGTCATATAGCCGTGGCCCCAATATGGTTCCCCTAACGAGTACCCCAGCATTCTGGAACGCTCGTATTCCCGCCTGGGATCGTCGATTAGCCCGATAGAGCCCACCAGCGTGCCCGACTGTTTCACAAAAATACCGAATACGCCGGGCCTTAAAAAGACCGGTTCCATCAGCGCGCGGGTCTCCTCCGGGCTTTGGTGGGGCTTCCACCCGGCGCTCGGCCCCACATTGGGCCCGCATGAGCAGGCATACAACGCATCCGCATCCTCCATTTTCAGCGGGCGCAGCAGCAGCCTTTCCGTTAAAAGTTCCATAAGCTTCCTCCCATAAAAGGGCCGGTTCATGAACCGGCCCTTTTATTTATCAAAATAAACGGCAAGGACGGTGTGTACAAACTCCTCCGTCACGCCGAACCGCTCTGCCAGCTGCCATACCTCCGTGCAGCCTTCCTTCATGGCGGCCTGCACGTCGGGCAGCGGCATAAGCTGGGTCATGGCCCAGCGGTCGGCTAGAACTTCGCAGCGCTCCCGCAGTTCAAAGGGGCTGGTGCGCCGGTAGAAACCACCCTGCAGGCAATGCCCCAGTTCATGGGCCAGCTTCACCTTCTCGTCCGCGGTGCTTTCCAGCTGGAACGGATCAATCCCCACAAAGCACCTGCCGTTCAACTCCACCGAGCAGGCCGGCGTGCCCTCCAGGCGGAAGCACTCCACCGCAACGTTCCTGCGCTCTGCCGTGCGGTACAGGTTAAGCAAATTCAACACACGTCACCTAGTCCTTTTGCTGATATTTTTTCTCTAAAAAGGCGGCGAAGTTTTTGACCTGCTCGTACATTTCGTCCGTGATTTCACCGGCGCGGTTGCCAAACAGCGCAAATTTGATGTCCTCATCCCCGAGGGCAGGGCTGTCCTCGCGGCCAAGCAACGTGTCCACCGACACGCCGAACAGACGCGCCATGCGCACCAGCAGCTCCATCGGCGGCTCGCGTACCCCTTTTTCATATCCCACATAGGTGGTGTAGGGGATGCACAGCTCCTCCGCCATTCGTTTCATCGTCCAGCCCTTCGAACGCCGAAGGACAGGCAACCGTTCCTTTAACATAAGGCTCACTTCCTTTGACTTTATCATACACGGCCCGGCACCTCCGGTCAAGAGGAAGATTACCCAAAACAGAAAATTTCTTCTTAAAATAATTTGACATTTACCTGTATTGGGTATATTATAGGAACAGAAATACTCAAAACGAATATTTTTAGAAAAGATTTCCGTGAAAGGAAGTATTTTCCTGTAAACACAGTATAGCAGATGGGTTGTCCCAAAAAACGGACAGTCCGGAAAGGAGCAGGCAATGGGACGGAAAAAGAAAAGTGAGGAGCAGCCCTGCTGGGATTGCAGCAGGGCCTGCGGAGGCTGCAGCTGGTCGGCGGATTTGACCCCGGTGCCCGGCTGGACGGCGGTTCCCCGTATCTGGGAGGATGGGGACATCAGCTGGCGGATTATCCATTGTCCGCTGTTTAGAAAGGAGCCGAGGCGAAAACCCAGGGGAAAGGGGGCGCCGCAGCATGACGGTTGAGACGGGCGGCAGCCCGGGCGTACTGCGGTGCCCGCGCTGCGGCAGGCGGCTTTCCGGTGAGGACGCGGTGTATACGGACGAGACACTGCAGCTGGTGGGGTGCGAATACTGTGTGCTTTGCCTGCCCGCGGCGGAAGAGGTAGGAAGTGTGCACCCGCCGTACGGCAGGAACAGAGGGGGGAACGGACGGTGAAAAGAAAAAGTGCGGCACAGGCCCTGCAGGCTGCGGCGGCGGGTGCGGCGGATTTTTTTATCAGCGCGTTGGGGGACGAAAGCCTGAGCTACAGCCAGCGGGCGGACGCGGCCCGGACCATTTTGGACAGGGCCCTTGGCAAGGCGGGCGGCGCGGCCCCGGCGGAGGAGATTCGCGTGGTGCTGGAGGGGGAGGCACACCGCTATGCCGGTTAGCGTGATCCCGGAGCCCAATGAGAAGCAGCGCCGGTTTTTTCTGGCAGATACCCGGTTCGTGGGATACGGCGGGGCCAGGGGCGGCGGGAAAAGCTGGGCAGTGCGGCAGAAGGCGAAGCTGCTGGCCTTACGGTACGGCGGAATAAAAATCCTGATCCTGCGCAGAACCCTGTCGGAGCTTCGGGAAAACCACATCCTGCCCATGCGTGCCGATCTGGCGGGGATTGCCCAGTGGAAAGAGACGGAACGGGTGTTTTCCTTCCCAAACGGCAGCCGAATCCGCTTCGGCTACTGCGATGGGGAGCGGGACGTGGACCAGTATCAGGGGCAGGAGTTCGACGTGATTTTTCTGGATGAGGCCACCCACTTTACCGAGTACCAGTTCGGCGCCCTGACGGCATGTATCCGCGGGGCCAACCCCTTCCCCAAGCGCATGTATCTGACGTGCAATCCGGGCGGACCGGGACACGCGTGGGTGAAGCGCCTGTTTATTGAACGGCGCTACCGGGACGGGGAAAAACCGGCGGACTACACGTTCATTCCGGCGCGGGTGTACGACAACCGGGTACTGATGGAGCAGGACAGCGGCTATGTGGACTTTTTGCGCGGTCTGCCGGAGGACCTGCGCCGGGCATGGCTGGACGGGGACTGGGATGTGTTTGCGGGGCAGGTGTTCCGCGAGTGGCGCAACGACCCGGCCCACTATGCCGACCGCCGCTTTACCCATGTGATCGACCCGTTCCCCATCCCGGACGGCTGGCGGCGTTACCGCACGCTGGACTGGGGCTACACAAAGCCGTTTTCCATCGGTTATTATGCAGTGGACGGGGACGGGATGATTATCCGCTACCATGAAATTTACGGCACCAGAAAGGACGAGAGGGGCCTGACCATTGAGGCGAACGAGGGCCTGCGCCTGTCGCCGGGGGAGGTGGCGCGCCTGGCTGCCGCATACGAGGACACCTATGAGCGGGGACACCGTATTTTCGGCATTGCGGACCCGTCCATTTTTGATGAAAGCAGGGGAAGCGAAGGCTGTGTGGCAAGCCTGTTTGCCAAGGAGGGCATTTATTTTGAGCGGGGGGACAACAAGCGGATTCCCGGAAAATTGCAGGTGCATAACCGGCTTCGTTTCGATGAAAACGGTGTGCCCGGCCTGCAGGTTTTTTCCACCTGCCGCGACTGTATCCGCACGCTGCCCGCACTGCAGTACGACCGCCGGGACACGGAGGATGTGGACAGCACAGGGGAGGATCACATCTATGACGAGCTGCGCTACCTCTGCATGGCGCTGCCGGTGCAGATGCCAAGAAGCCCGGCACCCGTTTTCAGGCCGGCGCAGGACGACCCGCTGAACTTGCTGTAAAAGCCGGTAAGCCCGCTGCTTTCAGTGGGCTTGCTGGAAAAAGGACGAAGGAAAACATAAAAATGGGCGGCGTTCCCTTCACCTTACGGGAAAACGGGATAGTTAACAAAAGCGGATGCAACGCTTCCGGGGATTGGGCAGGGAAAATACGGATTGCTTGAAAATAAAAATGACCAAAAGGGGCGGGAAACTGCCCAGAAAGACAGGAGGGTTTGTATGAGGGGTAAAAAAACGGATGAGACGGGCAAGCGCCTTTATGCGCTGTACCGCCGGTACAAAAATGAGAAGGCCGGACTGGACGCACGCCTCAGAGAAAATGAGGATTGGTGGCAGGGCAGGCAGTGGCAGCGGGCCGGGGCAAACGGGGAGGATGGCCCGGTAACCCCCTACCTGTTTAACGCAGTGTGGAACAAGCATGCGGGCGCCATGGACAATTACCCGGAGCCCCTGTTCCTTGAGAGGGAGGAGCGCGACCGGGCGGAGGCACAGCGCCTGTCCAAAATTGTGCCGCTGGTTCTGGAGCGCACGGGGTTTTACGGCACCTACTCGGACGCGTGGTGGCGCAAGTTAAAAAACGGCTTTGCAGTCTACTTCGTGTTTTGGGACCGGACGCTGGAAAACGGCCTTGGGGACATCGGCATCACCACGGTGGACGGCCTGCGCTTTTATGCCGAGCCGCAGATTTCCGACATCCAGCAGTCCCGCTGCGTGTTTGTGACAAGCCTTATGCCCAAGGCAGAGGCCAAGCGGCGCTTTCCTGCGGTGGACTTTGAGCGCACCGCCGAGCCGGTAGAGGGCTATTTTCATGAGAAGCCAAACGAGGAGGACACGGTGCAGATTCTCGACTGCTATGAGCGGGTGCGCGGGGCGGACGGCAGAATGCGGGTGCATCTCACCCAACTGTACGGCGATGTCATCCTGTACAGCACAAAAACCGATCCCCTGCTGCGGGACAGCGGACTGTACGACCACGGCATGTACCCCTTTGTTATCGACGTGATGGTGCCGGTGGAAAAAAGCCTGTACGGCATGGGGCTTATCGACATCGGCAAGTCCATGCAGGGCTCCATTGACCGCATGGATCACCTGATTGAGAAAAACAGTCTGGTGGCGGCCCGGCCCCGGTTCCTGCTCAAGCGTTCCGCGGGGGTGGATCGGGGGGCCCTGCTTGACATGCGCAACGACGTGGTGGAGGCGGACAGCACGGTGGACGACACGGCGGTCCGTCCCATCCAGGCGGCGGCACTGCCCTCCGGCGTGCTTCAGGTGCGCCTGCAAAAGGCGGATGAATTAAAAGAAATTCTCGGGAACCGGGATTTCCAGCAGGGCTCTGTCACCGGCGGGGTAACCGCCTACAGCGCCATTGCCGCCCTTCAGGAAAGCGGCAACAAGCTGGAGCGGGATTTAATCTCCGCCTCGTATGAGAGCTTCCGTCAGGTGATGGAGCTGACGGTGGAGCTAATCCGCCAGTTTTATTCACAGCAGCGGGTGTTCCGCATTCTGGGTCCGGATGGGTCCGTCAGCTACCTCCGCTATGGCAACGAGGGGCTGAGGCCGCATCCTCTGGCAGGAGAAACCGGAGACGGGCTGTTCCGCAAGCCGGTGTTCGACATCAAAATTTCGGCCCAGAAGCAGAACCCCTTTTCCACCCTTCAGCACAACCAGCTGTGCATACAGCTGTACCAGCTGGGGGTGTTCCAGCCCGAAAATGCCGAGGCGGCAGCCATCCTGTTGGACAGCCTGATTTTGCCCGGGAAGGAGTCGCTGCTGGCGGCGGTGCGGCAAAACGCCGCACAACCGGCGCCGCAGAATTTGGCGGCGGACGGGCAGACGCTGCCGCAGGACCCGGCGGAGGAGCGGATGCTGGAAACGCTGCTGTAAAACAAAAGGAAAGGAGGAATGGACAGTGGAGGAACAGGTAGTGGAAACCGCCGGCATGCAGGAACCGGAAGCAGCGGCACCGGCTTCGCAGCTGCCGGAGGACAGCGTAAGGACGCCTGAGCCGCCCGCTGGGAAGCAGGCGCCGGAACCGGGCCCCGCGCAGGACAGCGCCCCCGCACAGCCGGAGACGGAAGTCGGCACGGAGCAGGCGTTTCGCCGGGCGGTGGAGCCGGAGCTTACGCGGCTGAAGGCACGGGACGCGGAGCTGTACAGGGACCTTGACGCAGACCACATGCTTTCCGAGCCCCGGTTTTTACAGCTGCTGGGCGCGGGCTTAAGCATTGAGGAGGCCTACGGCGTGCTTTACCCCGGCCGGGTACAGGAGCGCCTGCTTCAGCAGGCCCGCGCGGATGTGGTGCGCGATATTGAGGCCAGAGGCCTGCGCCCGGCAGAGGGCGCCGCCCGCCCGTCCGGCGCCGGGGGCGCCGCCCTCGACATCGAGGGCCTGACCAGAGAGGAGCTGCGGGACATCCGGCGGCGGGTCCTGCGGGGAGAGCACATCACCCTGTGAGCAGCGGTGAAATGCCTCGACAAAATATACTTATAGTATAGAAAACAAAAGAAAATACGACAAGGAGGAACACAATGAGCAATCTGAATACCAACGTGACCGGCGACAGCGGCATGTCCGCAGAGATGAGGGCCTATTACGACAGAAATCTGATTGAAAATGCAAAGCCCAATCTGGTGCACGCCCAGTTCGGACAGAAGCGGGTGGTGCCCAAGAACTCCGGCCGTACGGTGGAGTTTCGCAGGTATGACAACCTGCCCAAGGCCTTAACCCCGCTGACGGAGGGCGTCACCCCGGACGGCAAGAAGCTGAATGTCACCACTGTCAGTGCCACACTCAGCCAGTACGGCGACTATGTGGCCATCTCCGACATGCTGGAGCTGACTGCGCTGGACCGCAACATTGTGGAGGCGCAGGACATTCTGGGCGACCAGGCGGGCCGAACCCTTGACACCATCACAAGGGAGGTGCTGAACAGCGGGACCAACGTACAGTATGCAGGCGGAAAGCTGTCCCGCGGGACGCTGACGGCGGAGGACATCCTGACGGAGCAGGATGTGAAAAAGGCGGTCACCACCCTGAAAAACGGTCTTGCCTCCAAAATTTCCGGCAGCTATGTGGCGATTATCCATCCCAATGTGGCCCACGATCTGATGAGCAACACCCTGTGGGAGGATGTGAAGAAATACGACCCCAAGGACCTGTACGAGGGGGAGTTGGGCAGGCTGTACGGCGTACGTTTTGTGGAAAGCACCGAGGCCAAGATGTTCGGGGCGGATCCCCTGTGCGGGGAGCACCGCACCCTGAGCGTCGGCACCGCCCTGTCCGCCCCCGGCCGCACCCTGACCTTAAAGGAGCAGCTGACCGAGCAGGAGGCGGCGGAGCTGGCCGGAAAGACCTTTTACCTTGCGGGCAAGCGGTATACCATCGCCTCCGCCACCAGCGGACAGAGCAGCACGCTGACGGTGTCCGACACGGATGACCCCATCCCGACTGCGGACGCGCCGAAGGATGCGGTACTGTATGAGGGCAGCGGCGCGTCGGACGGCGGCCTTGTGTACAGCACGCTGTTTCTGGGACAGAACGCCTACGGTGATGTGGAACTGTCCGGCGGCGGACTGGAAAGCATTGTGAAGCAGCGGGGCAGCGGCGGTACGGCCGACCCGTTAAACCAGCGCAGCACCGTGGGCTGGAAAGCCGCGAAGGCCGCAGTTATTTTAACGGACGCCTTTATGGTACGTGTGGAGAGCCGCTCCTCCATGGATGAGGAGGCGTAGGCATGGCACGGATGAGAAACGACAGGCGGTGGCTGACAGAACGGGTCCCCTTTACTGCGCCGCTGGTGGACGGGGAGGACAGCCACCTGTTCTGCTGTGTGGACGGGCGCACCTTCTTAATTGAGCGGGGCGCGCGGGTCAGCCTGCCGCGGTATGTTGTGCTGGCCCTGCAGGACGCTGCGGCGCAGAAGCGCAGGGCAGCATTGCTGCAGCGGTCGCTGCAGCGCTCCTAAGGGGGTGCGGCCATGACGGCAGCGGAACAGCTGAAAGCTTTTACGGCCATCAAGCCGTGCAGTTTCTCCATGGGGGAGCTGCTGTGCTTTTTAAACGGGGCGGAGGGCGAACTGTATGCCGTGACCCCGTCTGCCGGGGAATTCCTTCCCTTTACGGAGGAGGACATGGAGGAAAGGCAGCTGCTGCTAAGCGGGCGGTGGACGGACATCTACACCGCGTACCTGTCCGCAGAGACGGAGCTGTACGGCGGAAACATTGCCGCCTACGCCAATTTTGCGGCGCTGTACAACAGCCGCCTTGGCGAGTACCGCAGGGAGCTGTTTGACACAAGGCGGACGGACAGCCCCGTGCGCTTTCAAAACCTGTACTGAAAGGAGGGGACGGCATGCTGCCGACCGGACTGCGCGACACAAAGAAAAAGCAGACAAAGCTGAAGGGCTTTCTCGGCCTGTATCTGCCGGAGAACCGGGCGGAGGGCCAGCTGGCCGACGGATACAACCTGTCCGCCGGCGAGGCGCCCTACGTCCGGGTGCGCGCGCCGCGGGCCCGTTTTGACTTCTACGGCAAGACGGGCCCGGCGGAAAGCTGGATCACGGCCGGGGATGTGCTGTGCGGCAGTGAACGCGGCCAGTTCCAGCTGGAGCAGACGGACGCAGGCTTCCTCTGGCAGGTGCACACGGACACCGCCCGCAGCGCAGGTGGAAGCATTTCCCTGTCGGGGGAGGGGCTGAGTACCTTTTTTAAACAATACGCCCGGGTGACCGGTATGGCGGGGCAGGCGCTGGTGTTCCCAAGCGTCCCGGACAAGGACCTGGAGATGGGGCCCACCAAAAGCGTGCTGTACAGCGCGCCGGTGGCGGACGGCCATGGGGAGGATGCGCCCACCCCCACGGCCACCACACTGGACAACGTGGTGCTGTACGGGGGCTGTGCCTTTGACAACAACCTGTACTGCTTCGGCAGGCAGTGGGACAAGCAGGGGGCCAGCGTGCCCATGATGTTTGTTTCCGCACTGGGCCAGCCCACCGTGTTCACCCCGGACGGCACAGACGCGGGGGCGTTTTACTTCCCGGTGGTGACAGACAGCGACTTTACGGCCATCTGCGCCTACAAGGGGTCGGTGTATTTTTTCACCGGGCATGAGATGTACCAGATTTACGGCACGGTTCCAAGCAACTACACCGCGCAGAAAATCCACAATGTGGGCTGCATCGGCCCGGATGGGCTGTGCGAGCTGGACGGGGTGCTGTACTTCACGGACGGGACAAGCCTGTACGCTTTTTCCGGCGGCACACCCGGCGCAGTCAGCGGGGCGCTAGGAAACCTCGGTGCGCAGGACGCCTGCCTGTGCCCCGGTGAGGAGATGTTATACCTGCTGTGCAGGCAGGCGCAGGGTGACAGGCTGTACACCTACCGGCCCAAAAACAGCCTGTACTACCGAGAGCAGACGGACGGCATGCTGCGCCTGTTTTCCTACCGGGGAAGGCCTGCCGCGGCAGCGGGCGGGGTGCTGGTAAGCCTGTGCGGGGGGATGGACGCCCCTGCACTTCAGGCGCTTGCGGGGGAGGGGGCTGTCCCCTTCCGGCTTGAGACGGGGGATCTGCTGTTGTATGAAAGCCCCTTTGTGCTCAGGCATGTTTTGCGCCGGGTGCTGCTGCGCCTGTCTGTGACGGGCACAGCACACCTGTCGGTGCATGCTGCGCTGGACGGCGGACCATGGCGCACTTTGTATTCGGCCCCGATACTTCGCAGCGGCACGGTGGAGCTGCCGCTGCGCCTGCCGCCCTGCAGCAGGCTGCGGCTTGCGGTGTCGGGAGCCGGAGATGTGCTGTTTATGGACCTTGCAAAGGAGGCGGAGCAGATTGGCTAGCACCATTGTCCGCTTCACTCCCAGCTCTCGTACACCTGGCGAGGAGAACCTGGCCGTCCGGGTGCGGCAGCTGGAGGAGGAGCTGGACGCCTTGAAACGGGATTTGACCTACATCCTGCGGCAGCTGGAAATCCGCACGCAGGCAGACGGATAAGAACGGAGGGGAGTTAGACGGCTTTTACAAGTAAGTATCAAAGTGAAATTGACAAGCTGATAGGTGAGCTGCAGCAGATGAAATTCTCCTACGACCCGCAGACGGACACGGCCTATCAGGCCTATGCGGCACAGCTTGCTGCACAGAGCGATACGGAGAAGAAGAACACGTTGGGGTTGCTGGCCAAGCGCACGGGAGGACTGCCCTCCTCCTATGCGGTGGGGGCGGTGAAGGCGGTGGGCGACAACTACGCCGCCAAAGCGGCGCAGGCACAGCAGACCTACCGGCAGGCGGCGCTGGATGTGTTTAATGAGAACTACAACCAGCGCAACACCCTTTTAAAAACCCTGCTCAGCCTGCGGGAGGCGGAGGAGGACGCCTACTACAAGCAGCTGGAGGCGGAAACGGCCCGGCTGAAGGCGCTGTACAGCAGCCGTGGGAAAAGCAGCGGCAGCGGCCGCACCACCGTGTACACAAACGGCAGCAGCCAGACGGCGGTGGCCAATCCGAAGTACCGCCAGGACCCGTCGGAAAAAAGCTACGCCTACGACAAGGCGCTGGATCTCATCCGACGCAACAAGGCTTCCGGAGGGTCCAAGGCCTCGGCAGAGAGCTATATCAACCAGCTGTACAACGACGGCAAGCTGACAAAGGCGGAACGCACCGAGCTGTGGAATGTCATTGACGACTGGAAGACCCTCGGCGCAAAGAAGGGCAAGCGCAAGGAGGACCTGCAGGAGTGGAAGGACTACATGTACCGGGTGACCGGAAGGGAATTTCTGTGATGGGGGGAAGGACAGTGCAAAACGGACGGCTGCTGTACCTAAACGGGCGGCGCTTCTCCATCCCGGAGGCAGAGCGTGCCCTGTCCCCTGCAGGGGACAATGAAAGCCTGCGGCTGGTGTTCGATTTACCGGCACAGCCGGACGAAACGGATTTGTCAGGCTGCGCCCCCGCACTGCTGCTTAGGCGGGCGGACGGTACGGCCTACACCCGGCCGCTGGATGCAGTGCAGGCTGCGCCGGAGGGGCGGCTGCGCCTCTCCTACCTGTTAAAGCGGGCGGACACCCTTTCCGCAGGCCCGCTTCAGCTTCAGCTGCGCTTTACAAAGCCCGTAGACGGCGGGGACGAAACCGTCTGGCAGAGCTTTACGGACTATTTTTTAATTGAACCCTCGGTGAACGCCGAGGAGGAGGGGACGGACATCCCGCCCACCGTTTTTGAGCAGGCGAAAACCGCCTGCCTTGAGGCGGTTGCCGACGCGCAGGCCATCAAGGACAGCATTGTCCCGCCGGAGATCGGCGAAGATGGGAACTGGGTGGTAAACGGCGTGCCCACCGGCAAGCCATCCCGCGGGGAGACGGGCCCGGCCGGCGGGACCGGCCCGCAGGGCCCCAAAGGTGAAAAAGGGGATACCGGGCCCCAGGGAGAAAAGGGTGAGACCGGCCCCACAGGCCCCAAAGGGGACAGGGGTGATACCGGCCCGCAGGGCCCCAAGGGGGATCCGGGCCCCCAGGGAGAAAAAGGGGATAAGGGGGAGACCGGCCCCACGGGCCCCAAAGGGGACAAAGGCGACACCGGCACAGGGCTGACGCTGTCCGGCAGCTACGACAGTATGGAGGATTTGTCGGCGGCCCATCCCACCGGGACAGAGGGGGAGGCCTATCTTGTCGGCGGGGATCTTGTGGTGTGGAACGGCGCCGCCTGGCAGAATGTGGGACGCATTCAGGGCCCCAAGGGGGACACGGGAGAAACCGGCCCCCAGGGTGAACCGGGTCCCCAGGGAGAGCCGGGGCCCCAGGGTCCACAGGGCAACACCGGCCCCCAGGGCCCGCAGGGTGAGACCGGTCCCCAGGGTGAGAAGGGGGACGCCGGGCCGCAGGGGCCTGCGGGAACGCCCGCCACCGTCAACGGCAAAACAGGGCCGGAAATCACCCTGACCGCCGCAGACGTGGGTGCCGCTTCGGCAACAGATTTGGCGGCCCTTCAGCAGACAGTGGCAGACATCCAAAGCCTGAATTTCGGGAACACGGTCTTTGTCCTCAGCAAGCCCTACCTGGAATATACCTCCGCCACCGAGTTGTCCGCCACGGTAACCTACCCGTCGGACGGCCGGCGGGTACGCACCACCGTGGGGCTTGCCACCCTGTGCCCTGTTGGCGGCACCGCGTACGAAAAGGTCAGTAAGCTGACCATGCAGACGTTGACGGCAAACGGGGTTGTGCGGGCCTTCGGCAGCGGATTTACCGCGGATGACATGGTCATGGCGGCATGCCTTGTCATCATTCAGTACCACGACGATTAAAAGGAGGGGAATCAATGGCGACCTATCGGGGAATTGACGTCAGCCGCTGGCAGGGCGGAATTGACTGGAACAAGGTAAAGGCGTCCGGCGTGCAGTTTGCCATGCTGCGGGCGAGCTACGGCAAGGGGCTGGACGCAAAGTTTAAGGACAATCTGTCTGGGGCCAAGGCGGCCGGGCTGGAGGTGGGTATCTACCACTTTACCACTGCCACCACCCCGGCAGAGGCGGAGCAGGAAATCGACTGGCTGTTTTCCCAGCTTGGCGGCGAGCAGCTGGGCTATCCGGTGGCGTTTGATATGGAGGACGAGGGAAACCGCTACACCGGAAAGACGGCCGCCCAGCTGACAGACATTGCGGCGGCAGCCCTTGCAAGGATTGAGCAGCACGGCTACTTTGCCATGCTATACACCAACCCGGACTGGCTGCAAAACCGTTTGGAGGCCGCCCGGCTGAAACAGTGGGACGTGTGGCTGGCGGCATGGCGGACCAGCCGCCCCACCGGTTATGCACATGGAATCTGGCAGTACACCAGTTCCGGCAGCGTGCCCGGCATTGCAGGTGCGGTGGATCTTGACACCGCATACAAAAATTATCCGGCCATCATGGCCCACAACGGCCTGAACGGCTGGAACAAGCAGGAACAGGCGCAAAGCCCCTCTGCGCAGCCGGAGGTGCTTTACAGTGTCAAAAAGGGCGACACCCTGTGGGGGATTGCCATCAGCCACGGGACCACAGTGGAGGTGCTGGCGGCGCTGAACGGGCTTAAAAATCCGGACCTTATTTTCCCCGGACAGACCCTGCGCCTGCCGGAAGGGGGCGCCTAGATGTGAACCATGTAAAGGCGGCCTATTACGGAACGCTTGCAGCCCTGTCCGCGGCGGGAAGCGTCGTCGCAAATCTGTTAGGAGGGTGGGACGCCGCTTTGCAGACGCTGTGCATCATGATGGCAGCAGACTACCTGACCGGGGTTGTCTGCGCGCTGGTGTGGAAGAAAAGTCCCAAGACCACAGACGGCGCATACGAAAGTAAAGCCAGCATCAAGGGGCTTTTCCGTAAAGCGGGTATTCTGCTGGCGGTGCTGGTGGCCTACCAGCTGGACGCCCTGTCCGGCACGGATTTCATCCGCACCTCCACCATTCTGTTTTTTACGGCGAATGATGGGCTAAGCGTGCTGGAAAATCTGGGGCTGATGGGACTGCCCATCCCGCAGGCGGTTAAAAACGCCTTTGAGGTCCTGCGGGATAAGAGTGGAACAAAGGAAAAGTAGCGCTGCGGGCCCTGCCCGCCACGCAGCGAAAAAGAAGGAGGACGGAAGTGTAATTCTTCCGTCCTCTTTTCATTGGTTCCCGCGGGAAGGAACGCCTTTTCCACCGTCGGAATTTTCTTCCAGTTCCATGTATAAAATGGGGTATGGGCCGCCCTGTTCGTCCGTTTCCGTTCTTCGGCAGACACGAAATCCCATGTGCTCGTAAGAGCCCCGGGCAAGCGGGTTTTGCTCGTTCACTGTCAGCCGGTTGACGCCAAAGTGTTCCATCCCATAGGTAAGCAGGCGCCTTCCCAGCCCTTTTCCGCGCTGCTCAGGTGCAAGAAACAACAGTTCCAGCTGCTGCCCCGTGACACCCATCAGCCCGGCAGGCCGCCCTTCTTCCTCCGCCACCACCAGATGGCCGACGTCGTACAGCGCCTGCGGGACAACCTGTTTGATTTTTAAAATCTCTTCAGAAGACAAAAACAGGTGGGTCGCTTTTACAGAGCTTTCCCATACGGCCAGCAGGCGCCCTATCAGCAGCGGGGAACGCTCCTCCACCTCTCTTATTTCCATAACGATTTACCACCCCATATTCTGCCCGGGCTTATTCACGGGTGAAGCTGTCCCATAAAAAGCGGGCCATATCCACGCGCCCGTCCGGCAGGAACTGAACGCCTTCTTTTTCCAGCATCCCGCGCTGGACGCCGGGCCCGCCGAAAGCAAAGCCGCTGGGCAGCCGCCCGTCTTTAAACACCACCCGGTGGCAGGGGATCACGCCCGGTTCCGGATTATGGTGCAGGGCGAAGCCCACTCCGCGGGCGCCGCGGGGGTTCCCCGCCAGAAAGGCAATCTGCCCGTAGGTGGCCACCCGTCCCTGCGGAATGCGGCGGACGGCGTCATAAACGCGAAGGGTAAAAGGACTTGGCATAGTACGGCCCCCTTTGTTTTGCTGTGTCCTATTCTACCTTTTTTCTTAAGGGAAGTCCAGCGCCGGCGTCACGTGCCCGGCCGCCGGAACATAGGATGGGACAGCGCCAACAGGGAAGGAGGTGAAAAACACTTGACGAAAACAATGAACGCAACCGTCAGAGAGGTGCGGGAGAACACGCTGCTGGTATGCGACCACTGCACCGGACAGGAGGTGGTGGTAAACACGCCGCATCCGCACCGCTTCTGCCCGGGGGATGAGGTATGTATCCGGTTTAACGGCATCATGACCATGAGTATGCCCCCGCAGCTTACCGCTGCCTGCATTACAAAAATTTCTTCCGGAAGAAACAGCTGCTGCTGATTCCGGCCTGTAAAAGAAAACGGCCGGGGTGCGGAAAATTTCCGCGCCTCGGCCGGGCTGTTTTTGGGTATTGAAATGCAGAAATCGGCCGAAAGGACATATGCAAAACCCGTTTTCAGCCACAGGCAAAAAATAAGCCGGAGCAAAGCGAGCTTTGTTCCGGCGTGGGCACCTTGCCCGGACAAAAAGAAAAAAGCCCTGCACGCGAATTGCGTGCCGAGGCTTTTGACGTGGACACTTTAGCTGCCGATTCAGCGCGAGCACTCTGCCTGGATAAAAAGAAAAGAGTCCGAACGCGAACTGCGTCCAGACCCAGTCTGGTGTCAATAGATAGCGAAAAAGATGCCTGCGAAAAGTTTTGAAATAGATTCGAACCCGCAAAAAGTTGATAGCAAGCCGGAGCGCCCAGAGCGCGTTTACAAGCGAGCAGCGTAGGCGCAGCGGACTTTTTGCGGAAAAGGAGGAACCGTGGAGCGGGCGACTGATTTTTTCAAAAAAATCGGAACGAGCGTAACTCGTTCCGACGTGGTCGAGGTGGCAGGATTCGAACCTGTGGCTTCTACGTCCCGAACGTAGCGCTCTACCAAGCTGAGCTACACCTCGATAGAAATAGTACCAAAGCGGTACGCTTTGGTACTATTCGTTGCTGGTTGTGGATCTAGGATTCGAACCCAGACAAACAGAGTCAGAGTCTGTCGTGCTACCTTTACACAAATCCACAGCGTCAACAGTAAATATTATATCGGTTTTTTCGCGTTTGTCAAGTGGTTTTCGCCTAAAAAATACCGGGGCCTTTGTGACTTGCCCTGCACGGCCGCCAAACGCCGCTTTCTGGAAGCCGCCAACCGCGGCTTCTCCCTTCCTGCCTGCGCCGTCCGGCACATACCGGCAGCACTGGGGAAGCGGGAAGGTATGCCGGCATGGCCCTCGCTTAATTCAGGGGGCGGGACAACTTCTTCATGGCCCGGACGGCCGCAGGGTTGACGGTATGCTTCAATGTGGTTTCCAGTTGAACAGGAAACCACCCTATCATAAAGTATAACCCGGTCAGAGCCGGTTGATGTAATTCATGCCGAATATGTTTTCTCTGTCTTGCCGGCGCGGCGGCGATGGGACGGATGTGGAGTCCTTCGCCAAACGGCTAAGCCGAAAATGGGCGTTTGCCGCCCCCAAAGCGAAAATACGGCGCGGAGAAACTTTGCTGTGGCAGGCTGCTGCCGGGCATCTAAAAAAAGCAAGGCCGTCAACGATGACGGCCTTGCACGCAAAAATTACTTCATTTAAAACCGAAAGGCTTATACGGATACCACAAGCGCCGGCAAGCGGCCGTATCCGTCATGATTTTTAAGGGCTGTCCTATTTTTCAGCCGCGTCCTGTTCGGCCTTTTTAAACAGGCCCTTGTTCGTGACAAGCACCACGCCGCCCACAGCAAACAGCAGGATAAGGGACAGCAGGGACAGGCTGCTGCGGCCGGTAAGGCCCCTGGTGATGGAATACAGCACAGGCCCCATGATGGCGGCAAACTTGCCGAAGATGTCATAGAAGCCGAAGTACTCGGTGCTGCGCTCCCGCGGGATCAGCTTGCCGAAGTAGGAGCGGCTGATGGCCTGAATACCGCCCTGGCAGGTGCCCACCAGCACCGCCAGAATCCAGAAGATAATCAGTGCCTGGCTGTTGGTCAGCAGGTTTTCCTCCGTGCTGAAGCCCATGAAGAAGCCCAGCACGCAGATGACGAAATACACGCAGATGGCAGTGATAATCATGTTGATGCTGCCCACTTTCTTACACAGCCTGCCAAACAGGATGGCACAGGGGAACGCCACCACCTGCGTAACCACCAGCGCCAAAATCATGCCGGTGGTGTCCAAACCCAGCGTGGCGCCGTAGGTGGTCGCCATGTTGATAACAGTGTTCACCCCGTCAATATAGAAGAAGTAAGCGATAAGGAACAGAAGCACCGCCCTGTTTTTGGCAATATCCTTCATGGTATGCCACAGGTTGCGGAAGGCCTGCCTGCCCGGATGGGCGGGGCGGCTTTCGCTGTAGTAGACCTGCTTGACGTTTTTCAGCATGGGGATGCTGAATGCCGCCCACCAGACCACCGTGATAACAAGGCTCCATTTCACGGCGCCTGCATCGCCGATGCCAAGGGTGTCGGCCAGCATGACCAGCACCACACAGACCAAGAAGGGGATGGTGCTTCCGCCGATGTAGCCCATGCCGTAGCCCCAGCTGGACACGCGATCCATCCGCTCCGGCGTGGTGACGTCGGTGATAAACGAGTCATACAAAAGACAACTGCCGAGAAAGCCCACGTGACTGAGCGCATAGGAGACCAGCAGCAAGCGCCAGTCGTCCGCGAAAATGCCCAGGGCGGTAAACACCAAGCCCCCGGCGAGGAACAGGGCGAACAGCCGCTTTTTCATCCCCTTGAAGTCGCCGAAAGCGCCGATGACAGGCGCCAGCACCGCCATGACCAGCGTGGCGGCCGATGTGCCGTAACCCCACCACATGTCGCCCGGCACGCCTGCCGCGCCTGCCACGCTGGTGAAATACACGGGGTAGATGGCCGCCAGCACCACGGTGGCATAAACCGAGTTCGCCCAGTCGTAGGTGATCCAGCTTTTTTCCAGTTTCGTAAATTTATTTTTCATACACTGCCTCCTGAATACCTGCCCGGCGGCAGGCTGTTTTTATTGTAACGGGGCGGCGCATGCCTTTCACGCGCCCCGGCGCTTGTCATGCAAACAATCCCGTATGGATGTGCCCGTCGGTGTTCTCCTCCGGCAGCCCCAGCAGGGAGAAGCACAGCGGCGCAATGTCCAGAATGCTGCCGCCGTAAACCGTTTTTTCAGGAACGACGCCCGGCGCCTGCACAAGGTAAAAGGTGGTGTATTCCGGCTGCCGCAGGCTGTAGCCGTGCTGTCCCCTGTGGGGAAAGCCCATGCCTTCGTGGGCAAAGGCCGTGCCGTCCGCCGCCTCGATACCGAGGGGGCACTCCGGCGCAAAGCCGGACAAATCCATCTCCTCATCCGTTAAAAAACGTGCGACGGGCCCCGTGCCCTCGTCAATCATGGCCTGAAACAGCCCGCGCACCGCCTGTGCGGCCTGTGTGTCCGCAGGGTTCTTCAGGTGCAGGTATGCGGTGCCGCCCGCGCACTTGACCCATGCGCGCCAGCAGGTCAGCCTGCCGTTCTTGTCCCGTTGCTGAAGGCCCTTTTCCAGTAAAAGGTCGTTGGGGTCCCACTCGAAGAAGATGTCCTTCTGATAGTGGTCGCCCAGCACCACCACTGCCGTCTCCTCCCGGATTCCGGCCTTTTCCAGTGCGGCAAGCAGGACCCCCAGCCGGGCGTCAAGACGTTCCACCGCGTGCTGCGCCTCGGTGCTGTGGGCACCGTACAGGTGCTTGTGGGTATCCGCGTCCGTCAGGTGCAGGGCCATCACGTCCGGCCGCTTGCGCAGGATGATGTCCTCCATCATTAGCAGGGCAAAATGGTCCAGCTGCGGCTGGGAAACGCCCTTCATCTCCCTGCCGTATTTCAGCACACCCCGCAGCTGCAGCAGGGTGCTGCCGCCCGTCAGGGAGACCAGCGCCTGGTTTTTCCACCAGCGGTTCGCAAAAATTTCCGGCACGTTGTAGCGGATGCTGCGGCTTCCCGCCGTCACGGGCCACAGCACCGCCGCGCAGGTGAGGCCCGCGGCCGCGGCCTTCTGGAACAGGGTGGGCCGCCGGATAACCTTCTCGTACCAGCGCCAGTCCGGGTTGTTGTCGCCGGGTACGGGGTAGGTGTTCTCCGTCACGCCGTGGTGCTTCGGATGGCACCCGGTAACAATGGAAGTGTGCGCCGGGTAGGTGTTGCTGATAAAGGAGGACTGCACGCCGCGCACGAGGCATCCGGCCCCGGCAAGCGCGCCAAAATGGGGCAGGGAAAGCAGCCGATCGACATCACCTTCCCCCACTGCGTCAAAGGAGACAAGCAGCAGCCGTTGTTTCATGGTTTTCTCTATCCTCTCTGAAGGGCCTTCCAGCCCTGTGTTTTTTTGCTATGCCTTGTTCCAGTATTTCCTGTCAAGGTCGCGGTATCCTACCGCCTCCAGAATGTGGGCGGGGCCGATGTTCTGTGCGCCGTCCAAATCCGCAATGGTGCGCGCCACGCGCAGCACCCGGCCGTAGGCCCTGGCCGACAGGCCCAGACGGTCAAAGGCCTGGTGGAACACCGCGTCCGCCGTACCGTCCAGCCGGCAGTACCGTTTTTGCAGCGCCGGGGTCAGCTGTGCATTCAGGCGGATACCGTCCTGCTCATACCGCCTGCGCTGGCGCTCCCTCGCATCCATCACCCGCTGGCGGATGGCGGCGCTGGATTCCTCCTTCTCCTGTCCGGCAAGGTTTGTATAGTGGACCGGAGCCACCTCCACATGCAGATCGATCCGGTCCAGCAGCGGCCCGGAGACCCGGTGCAGGTATTTTGCAATCTGCCCGTCCGTACAGGTACACGCCCGCTCAGGATGGCCGTAGTATCCGCAGGGGCAGGGGTTCATGGCCGCAGCCAGCAGGAACCGGCACGGATAGGTCACGGTGCCGCCTGCCCGGGACAGGGTGATGGAGCCCGTCTCCAGCGGCTGGCGCAGCAGCTCCGTCACCTGGCGGCCGAATTCCGGCAGCTCGTCCAGAAACAGCACGCCCCGGTGGGCCAGCGACAGCTCGCCGGGGGCGGCAATCCCCGCGCCCCCGCCGGCAAGCCCTGCGGCGGAGATGGTGTGGTGCGGGCTGCGGAAGGGACGCACCGCCTGCACGCCGCCCTTTAACAGCCCTGCGACGGAGTACAGCTTGGTCACCTCCAGCACCTCCTGCTCGTCCATGGGCGGCAGGATGGTGGGAATCCGGGCGGCCAGCATGCTTTTCCCTGCGCCGGGCGGGCCTATCATCAGGATGTGATGGCCGCCCGCCGCCGCAATTTCCAGCGCCCGTTTGGCGGCCTGCTGCCCCCTGACCTCGGAAAAATCCACGGGGAAGCTGCCGGGAAGAAGCCTGCTTTTGTCCGGCACCAGTGCGTCCAGCGGACGCTCCCCCTTCAGGTGGGCCAGCACCTCGTTCACATGGCCTGCGGGGTAGATGGACAACCCCTCCACCAGGCGCAGCTCCTGCGCGTTTTCCAGGGGGACAAACAGGGAGGTGACGCCCTGCTCCTTGGCGCACAGTGCCATGGGAAGCAGCCCCCGCACCGGGCGGATCCCGCCGGACAGGCTTAACTCCCCCACAAAGGCACAGCCGTCCGTCTCGGCGGAAAGGCCGCCGACGGCTTTTAACAGCGCAATGAAAATGGGCAAGTCATACAGCGGGCCGGACTTTTTACGGTCCGCAGGCGCAAGGTTCAGCACCACCCGGCCCACCGGAAAGGAAAAGCCCGCCTGCTTCATGGCGGCACGGACCCGGTCCCTCGCCTCCATAACGGACGCGTCGGGCAGACCCACCACCGAAAAGGCGGGCAGGCCCTGATACACGTCGGCCTCAATCCGCACGGGATACCCATCGCACCCGGCGACGCCGAAGCTGCGCACCTCACTGAGCATGTTTTCACCCCATCCCCTGTACATTACTTTAATAATAGTGGCTTTTCTGCGTTTTTTCAATAAATTTCCGGTAAAAAATAAAAAGCGGAGGGCCTGCGAAAAAAAGATGTTGCAATTTTGTCCCGGTTATGATAGTATTCTATTGTTAATGGTTTAGCGAAAGAGGTGACAAGACTATGAAAGAGGGCATCCATCCGAAGTACGAGGAGACCACCATCACCTGCGCCTGCGGCGAGGTGATTAAAACCCGTTCCACCAAGCAGAACATCCGTGTTGAAATCTGCTCCAAGTGCCATCCCTTCTACACCGGAAAGCAGAAGCTGGTCGATACCGGCGGACGTGTGGACCGTTTCAAGAAGCGTTTTGGTATGCAGGACAAGTAAGGTCTCTCACCTTTGATAGAAGGAAAGCGGTGCTTACGGCACCGCTTTCTTTTTTCACGTTCAGTCTGGAGGTATCGCCATGCAGGAATATTGCACCATCGCCGCCCCCGCTTTTGCCGAGCTAACGGAGAAGCGCTCCCGCTTTCTGGCGGCGCTGGCCCCCGTGGAAACGCAGGCGCAGGCGCAGGCATTTCTTGCGGAAATCCGCAAAAAGCATCATGAGGCACGGCATCACTGCTTTGCCTATCTGACAAGGGAGGGGAACATCACCCGCTGCTCCGACGACGGGGAACCGTCGGGCACCGGCGGCCAGCCGATTTTAAACGTGCTGGAGGGCGCGGGGCTGACGGACGTGTGCTGCGTGGTGACGCGGTATTTCGGCGGCACACTGCTGGGCACGGGCGGGCTGACGCGTGCCTACGGCGGGGCGGCCGCCGCGGCCGCCGCACAGGCGGAGACGGTGCGGATGGTTCAGTGCGTACTGTGCCGCGTCCACATGGACTACAGCTTTTATGGAAAGTTCTGCAAGCTGTGCGAGCGGTTTCCCATGCTGCAGGGAAGCGGGGAATTCTCGGACGAGGTGGCGGTGATGGCCGCAGTGCGCGCAGACCGCTTTCCGGACTTTGCCGCCGCCGTTACGGAACTGACGGCGGGCAGCGCAGAGGTGGTGGAGCAGGGGAAGGCGTTCCGCCGCCTGCCGGAGAACGGCGAAGCATAGGGAGAAAACGAAGAAAAAACCTTTTTCGAAAAAAGAAAAAGGTTTTTTTGGATTTTGTAAGTATAGTATAATAGAGCGCTTTTTAAGGAAAGGAGGACGGCCATGACTGTCAGAGAACGGACGCAGGAGATTGAGCGGCAGATCCTGTCCCCGCGGGCGGCCCTGTCGGAGAACACCCTTGGCCGCGACCGCCCGGAGGAGCCGTGTCCCCTTCGGACGGACTACCAGCGCGACAGGGATCGCATTATCCACTGCCGCAGCTTCCGCCGCCTGAAGCACAAGACGCAGGTGTTTCTGTCTCCCACGGGGGACCACTACCGCACAAGGCTGACCCACACGCTGGAAGTAAACCAGATTGCCCGCACCATCGGCCGGGCCCTGCGCTTAAACGAGGATTTGATTGAGGCCATCGCCTTGGGGCACGACTTGGGGCACACCCCCTTCGGCCACGCAGGGGAGCGGGCGCTTAGAAAGGTGTCCCCTTTCTACTTCAACCATAACGAGCACAGCGTGCGCGTGGTGGAGCAGTGCGAGAAAAACGGACAGGGCCTGAATTTGACGGTGGAGGTGCGCAACGGCATTTTGTGCCACACCACCTCCCTCGGCATGAAGGCCATGACGCTGGAGGGGCGCGTGGTACAGTTCTCCGACCGGATTGCCTACGTCAACCACGACATTGAGGACGCCATCCGCGCCGGAATTTTGAAAGAGGAGGACATCCCCGCGGAAATCACGGCGGTGCTGGGCGCAGGCAAGTCCCGGCGTATCACGACCCTTGTCACCTCGGTTATCGACCACTCGGACGAGGATATTGTCATGGGAAAGGAGCAGCGGGGCGCCTACAATGCGCTGTACAGCTTTTTGTTTCAGAACGTCTATCAGGACAGCGCCGCCAAAAAAGAGGAAAAGAAGGCGGAGCAGATTATCATCAGCCTGTACCAGTATTTAAAGGACAACCCGGAATACCTGCCGGAGGAGTATCATGTTACCGCAGAGCGAGAGGGGATTGACCGGGCGGTGACCGACTACATCGCCAGCATGAGCGACAGCTATGTGATGAACGTGTACAGCGATCTGTTCATCCCGAAGGGCTGGAAGGACTAAGCCGGGCCGCAGGCAAAAAGGCCGTTTGGAAAGGAAGTGAGGCCATGCAGCTAAGCCCTGATTTTATCGAAGAGCTGAAACGCCGCAACGACATTGAAAGCATCGTCTCCTCCTACGTAAGCCTGAAGCACCGGGGGAGAAACGCCGTGGGGCTGTGCCCCTTCCACTCGGAAAAGACGGGTTCTTTCGTGCTGTATCCGGAGACGGAAAGCTACTACTGCTTTGGCTGTGGAAACGGCGGCGACGTCATCACCTTTATTATGAATATCGAGCACCTCGACTACATCGAGGCGGTGAAGTTTTTGGCAGAGAAGGCGGGCATGCAGCTGCCGGAGGACGGGGTGGACGACCGTGCCGGCCGGGTGAAAACCACCACCCTTGCCATCAACCGGGAGGCGGCGCGCTACTTCTACCGCGCATTGCGCAGCCCGGCGGGGAAGGTGGGCCTCGACTACATGCTGCGGCGCGGCGTAAGCCGCGATGTGCTGGACCGGTACTGGGTGGGCTTCGCGCCCGACAGCTGGAGCGGCGCCATCGACCACCTGCACAGGCAGGGCTTCACGGATGAACAGCTGCTGCAAAGCGGCATCTGCGGCCTGTCGAGGAGGGGCAGCCCATACATATTCTTCAGAAACAGGGTTATCTTTCCTATTGTGGATATTCGTGGCAATATCATCGCCTTCGGCGGGCGTACCGTGGGCGGGGACGACCGCAAGTACGTCAACTCCCCGGACACCCCGGTCTATAAAAAGACGTCGCAGCTGTACAACCTGAACAATGCAAAGACCGCCAAGGACGGGTTTTTCATCCTGTGTGAGGGGTACATGGACGCCATCTCGGTGTCCTGCGCCGGGTTTGACAACGTGGTGGCCACCTGCGGCACCGCCCTGACGGGGGAGCAGGCGCGCCTGCTTGCACGCTATACGCCGGAGGTGGCGCTGTCCTACGACTCGGACGAGGCGGGGCAGAAGGCCACCAGAAAGGCCATCGGCCTGCTGAAGGAGGCGGGCCTGCGGGTCCGGGTGCTGCAGTACGAAGGGGCCAAGGACCCGGACGAGTTTATTAAAAAGTTCGGCGTGGAGCGGTTCCGCCTTGTGGTGAAAAATGCGGCGGACTCCACCGCATACCAGCTGCAAAGCGCGGCGGGCAAGTACGATTTAAGCACCGACGCCGGCCGGGTGGACTACCTGAACGAGTCGGTCCGCCTGCTGGCCGGCCTGCAAAGCCCTATCGAGCGGGACGTGTTCATCTCCCGCCTGTCCAAGGAGCTGGAGGTCTCCCGCCAGAGTATTGAGGAGACGTTGCGCCGCTACCTTGCGCGCACAAGAAAGCGGCGCGAGCAGGAGGACCGCAAGGCATTCAGCCGGCAGGGCGCCGGGGGGGAGCTGCTAAACAGGCTGAACCCCCAGCGCAGAAACAACCTGTCTGCCGCCGTTGCGGAGGAACAGCTGCTGTGCGCGCTGATGAAGAACCCGGATTTTGTGGAACCGGTGAAGGCGGCACTTCCTGAAAGCAGCCTTGCCACCGACATGGGCAGGCGGCTGTACGGGCTGCTGCTGTCCTGCCGGGACCCGTCGGCCCTGCTGACCGAAAAAGGCGGCGAGCTGACAAGGGAGGAGGCCGGCTTTGTGGGCGGCCTGATGGCGCGCTACCAGGACATCAATTACACCCTTGAGGAGACGATGGAGATTCTTGGGAGGATGAAGGACGCGAAGGCAGCCCTGTCCGGGGCCGCCGTGGCGGAGCTGCCCGAGGAGGACTATAAAACGTATCTGGACAGGCTGATGAAAGGCAAGTCCTGAAATACCGCAAGACAGAACAGAAAACATTGGGAGTGTGGATTTTATGCAGGGAAAGAAAACGGACATCAGCGAACTGCTGGAAATGGGAAAACAGAACGGCCGGCTGACGACGAAGGAAATCACCGACGTGCTGGAGGAACTGGATTTCGATGTGGAGCAGATGGACAAGCTGTATGACATGATCGACGGCAGCAACATCGAGATCATCGAGGACAGCGACGACATCCCGCTGGACGAGGACCTGGAGGAGGTGGCCGAGGAGGCCGCCCCGGAGGAGGTGGACCCCACCGCCCTTGCGGAGAACTTCAACATTGACGACCCGGTGAAGGTCTACTTGAAGGAAATCGGCCGGGTGCCGCTTTTGACCAGCGAGGAGGAGGTCAGGCTGGCAGAACGGATGGCGGAGGGCGATGTGGAGGCCAAAAAGCGCCTGTCCGAGGCGAACCTGCGCCTGGTGGTGTCCATTGCGAAGCGGTATGTGGGCCGCGGCATGCAGTTCCTTGATTTGATTCAGGAGGGGAACCTCGGCCTGATTAAGGCGGTGGAGAAGTTCGACTACACCAAGGGGTTTAAGTTCTCCACCTATGCCACCTGGTGGATCCGGCAGGCCATCACCCGCGCCATTGCGGACCAGGCCCGCACCATCCGTATCCCGGTCCATATGGTGGAGACCATCAACAAGGTAAAGAAGGTGTCCAGCCAGCTGCTGCACAAAAACGGGCACGAGCCTACGGCGGAGGAGATTTCAAAGGAGATCGACATGCCAGTGGAGAAGGTGCGGGAGATTATGCGCGTCGCGCAGGAGCCCGTGAGCCTGGAGACGCCGATCGGCGAGGAGGAGGACAGCCATCTGGGCGACTTCATCCAGGATGAGGACGCGCCCGCCCCGGCGGACGCCGCCTCCCACACGCTGCTTAAAGAACAGCTGAGCGACGTGCTGTCCACCCTGACCCCCAGGGAGGAGAAGGTGCTGCGCCTGCGCTTCGGGCTGGAGGACGGCCGCAGCCGCACCCTGGAGGAAGTGGGCAAGGAATTTGACGTCACCCGCGAGCGCATCCGCCAGATTGAGGCAAAGGCCCTGCGCAAGCTGCGCCATCCCAGCCGCAGCAAGAAACTGAAAGACTTTTTGGATTAGGAGGATTTTTCCGCATGCATATCACACTGGAAGCGGATTATGCCATCCGCATCATGCTGGCCCTTGCAGCCAACACGGGGCGCATGGATGCGGGCAGTATTTCACAGGAGGCCGTCGTGTCGCTGCGCTTTGCGCTGAAAATCCTGCGCAAGCTGGTGAACAGCGGGCTTGTGCAGTCTTTCAAAGGGGTCAAGGGCGGCTACGAACTGGCGAAGGATCCTGCGGACATCACCCTGTATGATATTATCAGCACCATCGAGGGGGAATACCGGCTTTCCCGCTGCCTGAGCGAGGACTACAACTGCCCCGCAGGCCGCAAGGCATACTGCGAGGTGCGGAAGATTTTTGACGGCATCTCCCTTCAGGTGCGCGACCGGCTGAGCGGCGTGCACCTCTCAGACATCCTGAAAAGGGAAGAAGCGTAGCGATGAAAGGCGGCCGCGAAAGAAATTTCTTTCGCGGCCGCCTTAATTTGGCAAGACCATCTTGACATTGGCCATCCGGTATACTATAATAGTATACTGTATCAAAATGGGTATGTGTGCCTAAGAATAGATAATCATACCACTATTTTTAGCGAAATGCAAGCCCTAATTTTACAGCCCGTGACCCAAAGGAATAGTGGAAACGAAACCAAAAATAGATGAATGGAGTGGTTCAGTCGATGGTGAATGTGAAGCCCGTAAAGCTTGGGAAGAACACCAGAATGAGCTTCAGCAAAATCAATGAAGTTCTTGAAATGCCAAACCTTATCGAGGTGCAGAAGAATTCATATCAATGGTTTTTGGACGAGGGCCTGAAAGAGGTGTTTGAGGACATCTCCCCCATCACCGATTACAATGGAAACCTTGAGCTGGAGTTTACCGACTATCGGCTGGAGGATACCCCGAAGTACACCGTTATGGAGTGTAAGGAGCGGGATGCGACCTACTCCGCCGCGCTTAGGGTGACCACCCGCCTGTTCAACAAGGAGACCGGCGAAATCAAGGAGCAGGAAATCTTCATGGGCGACTTCCCCCTGATGACAGAGGCCGGCACCTTTATCATCAACGGCGCCGAGCGCGTCATCGTCTCCCAGCTGGTGCGTTCCCCCGGCGTGTATTACGACTGCACCCGCGACAAAACCGGCAAAAAGCTGTACACCACCACTGTGATCCCGAACCGTGGCGCATGGCTTGAGTATGAGACCGATTCCAGCGACGTGTTCAACGTCCGCATTGATAAAAACCGTAAAATCCCGGTCACGGTGTTCATCCGTGCGCTGGGCCTTTCCAGCGACGAGGAAATTTTGAATTTCTTCGGCGAGGACGACAAGATTATTGCCACGCTTCAGAAGGACCCCTCCAAAAACACGGAGGAGGCGCTGATTGAGGCGTACAAAAAGCTGCGCCCCGGCGAGCCGCCGACGGTGGACAGCGCCCGCAGCCACATCGACGCGCTGTTCTTTGACCCGCGCCGGTACGATTTAAGCAAGGTGGGCCGCTACAAGTACAACAAGAAACTGGCCATCGGCGCGCGCCTGTCCGGACACACCCTGTCCCGTCCGGTGGTGGACCCCATGACCGGCGAGGTGCTGTTCGAGGCGGAGCATGTGCTGAAAAAGGAGGAGGCCGCACAGATTGAGCGCGCAGGCGTCTCGGTGGCCTTTGTCCAGGCGGGCGAGGACCGGGAGCGGGAGGTTAAAATCATCTCCAACGGCATGGTGGACCTTGCCGACTTCGTCTCCTTCGACCCGACGGAACTGGGCATTAAGGAGAAGGTGCGCTTCAGCGTCTTAAAGGAAATCCTTGACGAGACGGAGGATGAAGCGCAGATTAAGCAGAAGGTGCAGGAGCGGATCCTCGACCTCATCCCGAAGCACATCACCATTGACGATATCTTTGCCTCCATCAACTACCTGACGGGGCTGGATCACGGCATCGGCGTCACGGACGACATCGACCATCTGGGCAACCGCCGTATCCGTTCCGTGGGCGAGCTGCTGCAGAACCAGTTCCGCATCGGCTTTGCCAGGATGGAGCGCGTCATCCGCGAGCGGATGACCATCCAGGCGCAGGACGCGGAGGGGGCCACCCCGCAGGCGCTGATCAACATCCGCCCTGTGGTTGCGGCCATTAAGGAGTTCTTCGGCTCCTCCCCGTTAAGCCAGTTCATGGATCAGACCAACCCGCTGGCGGAGCTGACCCACAAGAGAAGGCTGTCCGCCCTCGGCCCCGGCGGCCTGTCCCGTGACCGCGCCGGATTCGAGGTGCGTGACGTACACTACAGCCACTACGGCCGCATGTGCCCCATTGAGACGCCGGAAGGCCCCAACATCGGCCTTATCTCCTACCTTGCGTCCTTTGCGCGCATCAATGAGTACGGCTTTATCGAAGCGCCCTACCGCAAGGTGGACAAAAAGACCGGCGTCGTCACCGACGAGGTGGTCTACATGACCGCCGACGTGGAGGACGAGTATGTGGTGGCGCAGGCGAACGAGCCGCTGGACGAGAAGGGCCGCTTCGCACGTAAGCGCGTCAACGCCCGCCACGTGTCTGAAATTTTGGAAGTGGACCGCGAGCAGGTGGATTACATGGACGTCTCCCCGAAGATGGTTGTGTCCATCGCCACCGCCATGATCCCCTTCCTTGAAAACGACGACGCCAACCGCGCCCTCATGGGTGCCAACATGCAGCGTCAGGCGGTGCCGCTGTTAAAGACCGAGTCACCCATTGTCGGCACCGGCATGGAGTACAAGGCGGCTGTGGACTGCGGCGTCACCGTGGTGGCGAAGGAGTCCGGCACCGTCAAGAAGGTGGACGCCAGGGAGATTGTCGTCACCAACGAGCAGGGCGAGGACCGGACGTATGAGCTGATTAAGTTCTTGCGCTCCAACCAGTCCACCTGCATTAACCAGCGCCCCATTGTGGAGAAGGGCGAGAGGGTGGAAAAGGGACAGGTCATCGCGGACGGCCCCGCCACCAAGGGCGGCGAAATCAGCCTCGGCAAAAACGTGCTGGTCGGCTACATGACGTGGGAAGGCTACAATTACGAGGATGCCATCCTCATCAATGAGAAGGTCGTGCGCGACGACGTGTTCACCTCCATCCACATTGAGGAGTATGAGATGGATGCCCGGGACACCAAGCTTGGCCCGGAGGAGATTACCCGCGACATCCCCAACGTGGGCGAGGATGCGCTGAAGGATCTGGACGAGCGCGGCATTATCCGCGTGGGCGCCGAGGTGCGCGCCGGGGACATCCTGGTGGGTAAGGTCACCCCCAAGGGTGAGACGGAGCTGACCGCGGAGGAGCGGCTGCTGCGCGCCATCTTCGGCGAGAAGGCCCGCGAGGTGAGGGACACCTCCCTTCGTGTGCCTCACGGCGAAAGCGGCATGATTGTGGACGTCAAGGTGTTCACCCGCGCCAACTGTGACGAGCTGAAGCCCGGCGTCAACATGGTGGTACGCTGCTACATCGCCCAGAAGCGGAAAATCTCCGTGGGCGACAAGATGGCCGGACGCCACGGAAACAAGGGCGTTGTCTCCCGCATTCTCCCGCAGGAGGATATGCCGTTCCTGGCGGACGGCACCCCGCTGGATCTGGTGCTGAACCCCCTGGGCGTCCCGTCCCGAATGAACATCGGGCAGGTGCTGGAGGTGCACCTCGGCTATGCGGCGCAGGCTCTCGGCTGGAAGATTATGACCCCCGTCTTTGACGGTGCGTCCGAGGAGGACATCACCGAGTGCCTGAGAGAAGCGGGCAAGCGCGAGGACGGCAAGGCCCAGCTGTACGACGGCCGCACCGGCGAGCCCTTTGACAACCTGGTCACGGTGGGCTACAAATACTTCTTAAAACTGCACCATCTGGTTGACGATAAAATTCACGCCCGTTCCACCGGCCCCTACTCCCTCGTGACGCAGCAGCCCCTCGGCGGTAAAGCCCAGTTCGGCGGCCAGCGCTTCGGCGAGATGGAGGTCTGGGCGCTGGAGGCGTACGGCGCAGCCTACACCCTGCAGGAAATCCTGACGGTCAAGAGCGACGATGTGGTGGGTCGCGTCAAGACGTACGAGGCCATTGTCAAAGGCCAGAACGTGCCGCAGCCCGGCATTCCGGAGTCCTTTAAGGTGCTGATTAAGGAACTGCAGAGCCTCGGCCTCGACGTGAAGGTGCTGGATAAGGATAATGAGGAAATCGACCTTAAGCAGAACTTCGACGATGACGACGATATCGGCCTGCCCCGCATGGAGGCGGACGACGAGCTGTTCAAGGGCGTGGAGAACGCCGAGGATATGGACGGCTTTGACGTGTCCAGCGCAGACGAACTGCTGGAGGGCGGCGTCATTACCGACAGCGGCGACGACGGGGACGATTTGTTCGGCGACCTTGGCCTTGATGAGGACGACGCAGCCGACAATGAATTGTCGGAAGCGCCCGACGGTGAATTAGAATAAAGAAAGAGGGACAGCAGATGGAATTTAATGTTTTCGAATCCATAAAAATCGGACTTGCCAGTCCCGAACAAATCAGAGAGTGGTCCTACGGCGAGGTCAAAAAGCCGGAGACCATCAACTATAGAACCCTGAAGCCGGAGCGGGACGGCCTGTTCTGCGAAAGGATTTTTGGCCCCACCAAGGACTGGGAGTGCCACTGCGGCAAGTATAAGCGCCTGCGCTACAAGGGCAAAATCTGCGAGCGCTGCGGCGTGGAAGTGACCCGCGCCAAAGTCAGAAGGGAGCGCATGGGCCATATCGAGCTGGCGGCCCCCGTGTCCCACATCTGGTACTTTAAGGGCATCCCCTCCCGCATGGGCCTGATTCTGGACATCAGCCCCCGCAACCTTGAAAAGGTGCTGTACTTCGCATCCTACATCGTCACCGACCCGGGCCTCACGCCGCTGGAGAAGCAGCAGCTGTTGACCGAGCGTGAGTATCAGGACATGCGCGAGAAGTACGAGGACGAGTTTAAGGCCGGCATGGGCGCCGAGTCCATCAAGCAGCTGCTGGAGGACCTGGACCTTGAAAAATTAAGCAAGGAGCTGAAGGAGGACCTGGAGACTGCCAGCGGACAGAAGCGGGTCCGCCTGTTAAAGCGTCTTGAGGTGGTGGAGGCGTTCCGCCTGTCCGGCAACAAGCCGGAGTGGATGATTATGGACGTCATCCCGGTCATCCCGCCGGACATCCGCCCCATGGTTCAGCTGGACGGCGGCCGGTTCGCCACCAGCGACTTAAACGATCTGTACCGCCGGGTCATCAACCGCAACAACCGTCTGAAACGGCTGATTGAGCTGAACGCCCCGGACATCATTGTGCGCAACGAAAAGCGTATGCTGCAGGAGGCGGTGGACGCCCTGATTGACAACGGCCGCCGCGGCCGCCCTGTCACAGGCCCCAACAACCGTCCGTTAAAAAGCCTGTCCGACATGCTCAAGGGCAAGCAGGGCCGCTTCCGTCAGAACCTTTTAGGTAAGCGTGTCGACTACTCCGGCCGTTCCGTTATCGTGGTCGGGCCGGAGCTGAAAATCTACCAGTGCGGCCTGCCCAAGGAGATGGCGCTGGAGCTGTTCAAGCCCTTTGTCATGAAGCGCCTGGTGGAGCTGGGCATTGCCGGCAACATTAAAAGCGCAAGAAAAATGGTGGAGCGTGCCAAACCGGAGGTTTGGGACTCCCTCGAAATCGTCATCAAGGACCATCCGGTGCTGTTAAACCGTGCGCCGACGCTGCACCGCCTCGGCATTCAGGCATTTGAGCCGGTGCTGGTGGAGGGCCGCGCCCTGAAGCTGCACCCGCTGGCCTGTACGGCCTACAACGCGGACTTCGACGGCGACCAGATGGCCGTACACGTCCCCCTGTCCGCAGAGGCGCAGGCGGAAGCACGTTTCCTGATGCTTGCCGCCAACAACCTGTTAAAGCCGTCCGACGGCCGCCCGGTGGTGGTTCCCACCCAGGACATGGTCCTCGGCAGCTACTACCTGACGCTGAAGAAGCAGGGCGAGCCCGGCGAGGGCAAGGTATTCCGCAGCGTGGACGAGGCCATGATGGCCTACGGCGAGGGCGTTGTCACCCTGCATGCCGCCATCAAGGTGCGTATGGAGGGCGTTGTGAACGGGGAAAAGACCCACCGCCTGATCGACACCACCGTGGGGCGCATCATCTTCAACACCCCCATCCCCCAGGATCTCGGCTACGTGGACAGAAGCGATCCGGAGCATGCGCTGGACTTGGAAGTGGACTTCAAGGTGGACAAGAAGCGCCTCGGCCAGATTATTGAGAAGTGCATCAATGTGCACGGCACCGCCCGCACGGCGGAGGTGCTGGACATGATTAAGGCGCAGGGCTTCAAATACTCCACGAAGGGCGCCATCACCGTGTCCGTCAGCGACGCGGTCATTCCCCCGCAGAAGAAGCAGCTGATTGCCGATGCGGAGGAGAAAATCGACAAAATTACAAAGCAGTACAAGCGCGGCCTCATCAGCAATGAGGAGCGGTACGACATGGTGATCAGCACCTGGGACGAAACCACGAAAAAGGTGTCCGACGCACTGACGGAGAACCTGGACGACTACAACCCCATCTACATGATGGCGGACTCCGGAGCCCGTGGTTCCATCAACCAGATTCGCCAGCTGGCCGGTATGCGCGGACTGATTGCAAACACCTCCGGCGCAACCATTGAAATCCCCATTCGTTCCAACTACCGTGAGGGACTGAATATTCTGGAATACTTCATCTCCTCCCGCGGCGCCAGAAAGGGCCTTGCGGACACCGCCCTTCGTACGGCGGACTCCGGCTACCTGACCCGCCGCCTTGTGGACGTGTCCCAGGACGTCATCATCCGTGAGGACGACTGCGGCACCACCGATGGCATCACCGTGTACGCCATCAAAGAGGGCAACGAGATGATCGAGCCTTTGTCCGACCGTCTTATCGGCCGGTATCCGGCGCAGGACATCGTCCATCCCGAGACGGGCGAGCTGCTGGTTTCGAAGGACAAGATGATGGATGCGGCGGACGCGAAGAAGGTCATGGACGCGGGCATCACCGAGGTGAAGATCCGTTCCATCCTGCACTGCCATGCAAAGCACGGCATCTGCTCCAAGTGCTACGGCGCCAACCTTGCCAACGGCAAGCCCGTGGGCGTCGGCGAGGCGGTGGGTATCATTGCCGCCCAGTCCATCGGCGAGCCGGGCACCCAGCTGACCATGAGAACCTTCCATACCGGCGGTATCGCCAGTGCGGAGGATATTACACAGGGTTTGCCCCGTGTTGAGGAGCTGTTTGAAGCCAGAAAACCGAAGAGCCTTGCCATCATCAGCGAAATCGACGGTACGGTGCGCAGTGAGATGGTCAAAAAGAACCGCCACATCATTGTCACCAACAGCGAGACGCTGGAGGAGCGTAGCTACCAGATCCCCTACGGGTCGCGGCTTCGCGTCACCGACGGGGACGTGGTGGAAAAGGGCGACATGCTGACGGAGGGCAGCGTCAACCCGCACGACGTGCTGCAGGTCAAGGGCGAGAAGGATTTGCAGAACTACCTGATTGCGGAGGTCCAGAAGGTCTACCGTATGCAGGGCGTTGACATCAACGACAAGCACATCGAGGTTATCGTCCGGCAGATGCTCCGCAAGGTGCGGGTAGAGGATTCCGGCGACACCGACCTGTTCACCGGCATGCTGGTGGACCGCACGGAACTGATGCTGGCCAACGAGGAAATCGAAAAGCGCATCAGCGCAGGGGAGAAGGATCTGAAGCCCGCCAAGGCGACCCCCATCCTGCTTGGTATTACGAAGGCTTCCCTTGCAACGGACAGCTTCCTGTCCGCCGCCTCCTTCCAGGAGACCACCCGTGTGCTGACCGAGGCCGCCATCAAGGGCAAGGTCGACCCGCTGCAGGGCTTAAAGGAAAACGTCATTATCGGCAAGCTGGTTCCCGCAGGCACGGGTACAGCCGCCTACAGCGACGTAACCGTCTCAGTGCACAAATACGTGCCTGAGGTGATGGAGAACTACGCCGCAGAGTCGGAGGAAGAGGCTGACGCGGAATTTACCGAAAATACAGCGGAAGAACCGGCGGAAACGCTTGACAACGAAGCGGAGTAGATGATAAAATAACTAATTGTGGCGGCTGCCACAAAAAGCAAGGTATTCTGGCCGTTTTTCGGCCTGAATATAGAAAAAATTTGTGTGAGGAGGTGTGATATGCCCACATTCAACCAGCTCGTGAGAAAAGGTAGAGAGGTTTCCGAGAAGAAGTCTACGGCTCCGGCACTGTTAAAGAGCTACAACTCCAAAAAGCGCCAGTACACCGACCAGAATTCTCCCCAGAAGCGCGGCGTCTGCACAGCCGTCAGAACGCTGACCCCGAAGAAGCCGAACTCGGCACTTCGTAAGGTGGCGAGGGTCCGTCTTTCCAACGGTCTCGAGGTAACCGCCTACATTCCCGGCGTTGGCCACAACCTGCAGGAGCACAGCGTGGTGCTGATCCGCGGCGGCCGTGTAAAGGACCTGCCCGGTGTGCGTTACCATATTATCCGCGGTACTCTTGACGCGCAGGGTGTTGCCAAGAGGGAGCAGGCCCGTTCCAAGTACGGTGCGAAAAGGCCCAAGGCTGGTGCGGCGAAGTAGCAGGACTTTTTAAGGACATTCAATGCGGAAGCATGTTTTTATAGATCGTCTTCTGCATTGGTGCTGACGAAAGGTTGTGTCACTTTCGAGTACCGAAGAATTCATTTTTTGTGAAGGAGGGAAGCGAAGTGCCAAGAAGAGGACAGATTGCAAAACGTGATGTTTTGGCAGATCCCCTGTACAATTCGAAAATGGTCACCCGTCTTGTCAACAACATCATGCTGGACGGCAAGAAGGGCGTGGCCCAGAAGATTGTGTACGGTGCATTCGACATTATCAAGGAAAAGACCGGCAGAGAGCCCCTCGAAGTGTTCGAGGAGGCGCTGGAGGCTGTCATGCCCGTGCTGGAGGTCAAGGCCCGCCGTGTCGGCGGCGCCAACTACCAGGTTCCTATTGAGGTCCGTCCCGAGCGGCGTGAGACCCTGGGCCTGCGCTGGCTGACGACCTACTCCCGCGCGCGCAGTGAGAAAACCATGAAAGAGCGCCTTGCAGGCGAAATCATGGACGCTGTCAACGGACAGGGCGGTGCGGTCAAAAAGAAGGAAGATACCCACAAGATGGCAGAGGCCAACAAGGCGTTTGCACATTACAGATACTAAATGCGGAACGGAACGTCTGCTTTCCCCCGTATTTTCAGCGTCCCTGCCCTTGTGCGGCAGGTGCCGGGACGAACAGCAGATGACCGGTCGCACGAAACGAAATGGAGGGTATTATGCCAAGAGACGTATCACTTGAACTAACACGTAACATCGGCATTATGGCTCACATCGACGCGGGCAAGACCACCACAACCGAGCGTATCCTGTTCTACACGGGTAAGACCCACAAGATTGGCGAGGTTCACGAGGGCGCTGCGACGATGGACTGGATGGCACAGGAGCAGGAGCGTGGTATCACCATCACCTCCGCCGCCACCACCGCCTTCTGGAAGGGCCATAGAATCAATATTATCGATACGCCCGGACACGTGGACTTCACCGTGGAGGTCGAGCGTTCGCTTCGCGTGCTTGACGGATCGGTCACTGTGTTCTGTGCGAAGGGCGGCGTTGAGCCCCAGTCCGAGACAGTGTGGCACCAGGCCGACAAGTACCGCGTACCGCGCATGGCGTACGTCAACAAGATGGACATCATGGGCGCCGACTTCTACCGCGTTGTGGACATGATGAAGGAGCGGTTAAAATGTAACGCGGTTCCTATCCAGCTGCCCATCGGCAGTGAGGACAGTTTCCGCGGCATCATCGACCTGCTGACCATGAAGGCTGAGGTCTACTACGATGATATCGGCAAGGACATCCGCGAGGAGGAAATCCCCGAGGACATGAAGGAAAAGGCGGAGGAGTACCACACCGCCCTTCTGGAAGCAGTCGCCGAGCTGGATGAGACGCTGATGGAAAAATATCTGGAGGGTGAGGAAATCACCGTTCCGGAGATTAAGAAGGTTATCCGCAAGGCCACCATCGACAACGAGATGGTCCCGGTCTGCTGCGGTACTTCCTACAAGAACAAGGGCGTACAGCCCATGCTGGACGCGGTTGTGGATTACATGCCCAGCCCCCTCGACATCCCCGCCATCAAGGGTATCAACCCTGAGACGGAAGAGGAGGAGGAGCGTCCCGCAGGCGACGACGAGCCCTTTGCGGCGCTGGCGTTCAAAATCGCCACCGACCCCTATGTGGGCAAGCTGTGCTTCTTCCGTGTGTATTCCGGCGTGGTCAACGCGGGCAGTTCCGTGTACAACGCCACCAAGGACGACACGGAGCGCATGGGCCGTATTCTGCAGATGCACGCCAACCACCGGCAGGATATTGAGACCTGCTACTCCGGCGATATTGCCGCCGCAGTGGGCCTTAAGAACACCACCACGGGCGACAGCCTGTGCGATCCGAAGCACCCCATCATCTTAGAGTCGATGGAGTTCCCGGAGCCGGTTATCCGTGTTGCTATCGAACCCAAGACCAAGGCCGGCCAGGAGAAGATGGGCATTGCCCTGTCCAAGCTGGCGGAGGAGGACCCCACCTTCAAGACCTATACGGATGAGGAGACGGGTCAGACCATTATCGCCGGTATGGGCGAGCTTCACCTTGAAATCATCGTGGACAGACTGCTGCGTGAGTTTAAGGTGGAGGCCAACATCGGTAACCCGCAGGTCGCCTATAAGGAGACGGTGCGCCGCCTTGCCGACGTGGATATGAAGTACGCCCGCCAGTCCGGTGGACGCGGCCAGTACGGCCATGTTAAAATCAAGGTGGAGCCCAACGAGAGCGGCAAGGGTTACGAGTTTATCAATGCCGTTGTGGGCGGCGCCATCCCGAAGGAGTATATCCCCGCGGTTGACGCCGGTATCCAGGGCGCCATGCAGTCCGGTGTGCTTGCCGGTTATCCCGTTGTGGACTGCAAGGTCACACTGTACGACGGCTCCTTCCACGAGGTTGACTCCTCTGAAATGGCGTTTAAGATCGCCGGCTCCATGGCGTTCAAGGAAGCCATGAGAAAGGCGGATCCCGTCATTCTGGAGCCCATTATGAAAGTGGTTGTCACCGTTCCGGAGGAGTACATGGGCGACGTTATCGGCGACCTGAACTCCCGCCGCGGACAGGTGCAGGGCATGGAGGCCGTGGGCGGCGCGCAGATGATCAACGCGTTTGTCCCGCTGTCCGAGATGTTCGGCTACGCCACAGACCTGCGCAGCAAGACGCAGGGCCGCGGCCAGTACTCCATGGAGCCCAGCCATTATATCGAGGTTCCGAAGTCCATTGCGGAGAACATCATGTCCAGCCGCGCAAAGAAGGACTAAGGGCAGAAAACACTTGATATTTTCACGGTTTGTTGTTACAATACAGCTAGACTGTAGTTTTTTTGGAACCACCCCTGAGAAAAGAAGTTATTTAAAGGAGGAAATACAACAATGGCAAAGCAGAAATTCGAAAGAACCAAGCCCCATGTAAACATTGGTACCATTGGCCACGTTGACCATGGTAAGACCACCCTGACCGCCGCTATCACCAAGGTGCTGGGTCTGAAGGGCGAAGCCGAGTACATGGCTTACGACATGATCGATAAGGCCCCCGAGGAGAGAGAGCGCGGCATCACCATCAACACCGCTCACGTTGAGTATGAGACCGCAAAGCGTCACTATGCTCACGTGGACTGCCCGGGCCATGCTGACTACATCAAGAACATGATCACCGGCGCAGCTCAGATGGACGGCGCCATCCTGGTCATCGCTGCCACCGACGGCCCCATGGCCCAGACGAAGGAGCATCTGCTGCTTGCCCGTCAGGTCGGCGTTCCCTACATCGTCGTGTT
>CAJFUF010000021.1 GCA_904420175.1 Candidatus Schneewindia gallinarum | reverse complement strand
TCTACATCTGCAAGGCGTTGCAGGCAAGCGACATTAAGACGGTGTTCCAGGCGGTATATAACTACCTGTTACAGCCGGACAGCACCGTCCCGGAGCTGGACTTCGCCAAAAGCCTGGTACCGTAACAGAAATGCAAAAAAAGGCCCCCTGGCTGCGCAGCATGCACAGCCAGGGGCCTTTTCATTTTTATCCAATACCTTTTTTCTTTAACATCTTTGCTGTCAGCGCCGAGGAGGCACGAACAATTACATTTGTTAAGAAAATAATAATGGATACCACTGCGGCCGCTTCATACATCATTTGCCCGGTAAAGTCGGCAATGAACATGGACAGGGGCTTTGTCATGGCGTTGAACAGGAAGGCCACCGCAGATACGGTGATCATGGTGTTCATGAAGTAATAGGACGCCATTTTGATAATGGTACTTAACGTTGAAGGGATAAAGACCCGCAGCATAATTTTAAAGCTGCTGATACCCAAAGTTTTACCCACAATTTCAAAGTTGCGGTTAAATTTCTGAAATGCGTTGTAGGCCATCAGATAAGGGTTCGCAAAGAAGTGGATAATGCATACCATAATCAGGATAATGAACGTGCCGTAGATGGGCGTACCGTTAAACAGGATGACGTAGGACAGGCCCAACACAATGCCGGGGATGGCAAGGGACAGCATCGAAATTAAATGCGCAACCTTGCCGACCACCTTTGACTCAATCCGGGCGGTAAAAAATGCGGTAAGGTAGGTTAAAACCGTGCCGAATATTGCCGTCATCAGTGCGATAAATAAAGAATTACCGAAGTAGCTTAACAGTCCGCGGTTGAAAACGCCCTGAATATGCTCAAGGGTGAAGCTCATATCAATCGGATATTTTGTAATGACACTCATCACCACGAAGGAACCCACAAACAGTACAAGAAACAGGGCATTCAGACAGCTGAACACAAATGCCAGCGTGTCACGCAGCTTGGACTTACTGACACGAAACGCAGTTTTGACAAAATTGGTTGTCTGTTCACGGCTGCGCGCAAGGTCGATAATGAATGCAACCACAGCAGGCAGCAGCAGGATGGTGCCGACAAACGCCCCTTTGGAAAAATCCAGCAGGCCGATAACGTCCCGGTAAAGATACACCGGAAGGGTGCTGAAACGGCCGCCCACTGCCAGCGGAACGCCATAGTCGGTAAAGCAAAGTGTGAACACGGCAAAACACGCGGAAATCAGTGTGCCGCGCAGCCCGGGAAGCGTGATGGACAGGAACTGCTTGAAGGGTGAAATGCCAAGGATTTTTGCTGCCTCGTAGGGGCCGTAATCCGTGTACTTCAGCACGTCGCCAATCATGAGAAAGGCAACCGGTATGCAGTACAGCACGCTGCCCAAAATGATGCCCAGCGGCCCGTAGATACCGGGGACAAGGCCGGTCAGCTTGCTGACAATGCCGTTGTCACCAAACAGGTTAATCATACCGATACCGATAGAGATGGACGGAATCAGCATGGGCAGCGTAAACAGAATGGAAAAGCCATAGCGGAATTTAATCCGCGTCCTGTGCACACAGAAAGCCATCAGTGTCGCCAGGATCAGTGTAATGACTGTGGAAATCGAGGATACGATCAGGGAATTAATAAGTGATTCCCGAAACAGGTCGGTAGAGACATAGCTGCCGATTTTACTCCAGTCGATTTTTGTCAGCATGGAGCCGGTGGGCAGAATCACCGTCATCAGAAAGAACAGGCAGATAATCAGAGGAAGGGCATAATTGTGTGTGCGGATCCGATGAATCAGCGCGCCGCTCATTCGAACATCCCCGTGGTGTCCGCAATGGACTTAATTTTTTCTTTCAGCTGCCAACCCACAAACTCCTCTACATATTCGTTGCAGGGGTGCTGATACAGGTTCCGCGGGGTATCGATCTGCTCAATGTGCCCTTCACTCATCACCATGATCCGATCGGACATGGCAAAAGCCTCCTCCTGGTCGTGGGTGATGTAAATCATGGTGATGTTAAATTCTTTCTGAATCTGCTTAAACTCTTTACGCAGTGCAATGCGGTTGGCGGCGTCCAGCGCGCTCATGGGTTCGTCAAACAGGACGATATCCGGGTTGACAGCAAGGGTCCTGGCAATTGCCACACGCTGCTGCTGCCCGCCGGACAGCTTGTGCGGCCGTTTGTTGATGTGCTCAGTCAGGCCGACCCGCTCGATGATGTCGAGGGCGCGTTCTCTGGCCTTAGGCCGCGTTTTTTTGTTGTTTTTTAGGGCGTACATCACATTTCCCAGCACGGTCATGTTGGGGAACAGGGCATAATTCTGGAACACAATGCCCATGCCCCGCTCAATGGGTGTCAGGGGCGCAATGTCCTGCCCGTCTTTGAGTATCAGCCCGGAGTCGCATGTTTCCACCCCGATGAGAATGCGCAACAGGGTGGTTTTTCCACAGCCGGAGGGGCCGAGGATGGACAAGAACTCCCCGCTGTTCACATGGAAGCTCAGGTTGTCCAAAACCAGCTTGTCTCCAAAGTGCTTACTCAGATTTTTTATTTCCAGTCGGTCTTTCATAGCAAGGCATATCTCCCAAACTTAGTATTTCCACTTGCCGATTAGGCGCTCTCTCTCCTCGTAGTTTTCCATGCCCTGCATTTCGGCATATGTGACATCGGCGGGGAAGTTTTCAATGGTGGTTTTCTGATCCTTGAAAATAATTTCAGGGGAGAAGGTCTCTTTATCATAGTAGATGTATTCGTTTACGAGGTAGTCAAATACCTGTTTGACCTTCTCATCGGTCTGCTTTCCGTCAATCATGGCGACCCCGTCAAGGGAGTAGGGCGCCCCGTCCGGCGGAACGATGATTTTCAGCGGCACCCCGTCGTTAATCTCGTTTACGGCATGGTAAATCAGCGCAAGGCCGATGGCCGCTTCACCCTGCACCAGGGACTGAATCGGGCCGGTGCTGGATTCTGTAAACTGCTTGATGTTGGTGGAAAGCTCGTCAAAGTAGGCAAAGGCCCCATCCTCGCCTTTTAAATTAATCAGGTTCTGCAGGAAGAAGTAACCGGTGCTGGAGGTTTTGGGGTCCGGCATCACAATCAGATTCTGATATTCCGGCTTCAGCAGGTCGTCGTAGGTCTCCGGCTCCGGCAGGCCCTTTTCTTTTAACACATCGGTGTTGACCACGATGGCGCCGGCAAAGCGCTCCCAAATAAGGTACTTCTTGTCGCTGGGGTTCAACCCGTCCAGATAATGGGAGGTGTCATATCCGTCCAGCGTGGCAAGGTTGTCCTTAATCATTTCGATATGGCTCTGTTCCACGGCGAGAATGATGTCTGCATCCGTGTTTTTCCCCTCCGCCTTCAGCTTGGCGGACAGTTTGCCCGTGCTTTGATACTGCAGGACAATGTTAAGGTCCGGGAATTTCTCACTGAGCTTTTGCTTCAGATCATCGTTGCGGAACTCCTCCAGACAGGAGTAGATAACGATGCTGTCTCCACCGCTGCCTCCGCAGCCGGAAAGCATCGGCACAATGAACAGCACTGCCAACAGCAGCGCAACCACTCGCTTTTTCATATTCGGGTGCCCCCTTTTTAGAAATATTTACGTCTATTTTACCATAGATTTCCCATTACGTCAAACCATACAAATATTAAGAATTTAGAAAGTCATAATTTGTCAAAATAGGGGGGTGTCGGGCCGCCTTAACAGGCGTTGCAACCATCCGGGATTTATTGTACAATAAAACCAATATCATCATGCATAGAAAGGGGCCTTTTTTAATGACTGGATTTACCTATTATACCCCCACCAAGGTGCTGTTTGGCCGCGGCGTCGAGGGGCAGGCGGCGAAGGAAATCCGCGCCTTTGGAGGAAGCAAGGTGCTGCTGCACTACGGCGGACAGAGCGCGGTGAAATCCGGGCTGATTCCGGCCATCCGCCAGCAGCTGACGGATGCGGGCCTGCCGTTTGTGGAGCTGGGCGGCGTGAAGCCGAACCCCCGGCTCAGCCTTGTCAGGGAGGGGATTGCCCTGTGCCGCAAAGAAAAGGTGGACTTCATCCTCGCTGTGGGGGGCGGCAGCGTTATCGATTCTGCCAAGGCCATCTCCGTGGGCTTTTACATGGATACCGACGTGTGGGACTACTATGAAAACCAGTTCCAGCCCGTCAAAACCCTGCCGGTGGGCACAGTACTGACCATTTCTGCTGCCGGCAGTGAGATGAGCAGCTCCAGCGTAATCAACAACGATGATTTTACAGACGGGGATCTGAAAAAGGGGCACAGCGACGATTTAACCCGGCCCAAATTTGCCCTGATGAACCCGGAGCTGACCTTCACCCTGCCGAAGTATCAGATTGCCTGCGGTGTGGTGGACATCCTGATGCACACGATTGAGCGGTATTTTACCAATGAGAAGGATCTGACCGTTACGGACGAACTGGCTGAGGGGCTGATGCGCGCCGTCATCAAAGAGGGGCGCGTAGCGGTGGAAAACCCCACGAATTATACGGCCATGGCCAACATCATGTGGGCGGGCAGCCTGTCGCACAATGGGTTGACCGGATGCGGAGGGGTGCAGGACTTTGCCTCCCACCAGATTGAGATGGAGCTGTCCGGCATGTACGATGTGGCCCACGGTGCAGGCCTTGCGGTGATTTTCCCCGCCTGGGCAACCTATGTCATGGATCATGATGTGGGCCGGTTTGTGCAGTTTGCCGTAAATGTCTGGGGCGTGAACCCGGATGGAAAAACGGAAAAACAGACCGCTGTGGAGGGAATCGAGCGTTGCAAGACCTATTTCCGCTCCATCGGTATGCCCATCAACCTTGCCGAGCTTGGCATCCCCAACCTGGACCGGCTGGAGGAACTGGCAGTCAAGTGCACATTTTTCGGCAAGCGTACAATTGGAAACTTTGTCAAACTCGGCAAAGAGGAGATCATGGACATCTACCGCATTGCCGCAGAACAGAAATAAAAAGAGGGGCGCCAAAGCGTCCCTCTTTTTATTCAAATCATGCCGATTCCAACGGCGGTGTTGGACAGGGCGAACAGGGTGACGGCGAAGGTATTGATGAAGCCGCCGACCCAGATGTTACCGGAGCGCTTGTAGAAGAAGCGCGCCATGATTCCCGCGATGGGAAGGATAAACAGCAGGCCCCATGCCAGCACGCCCGCCAGTGCGGAGGTTTGCTCTGCAGGCCACGGGGTGGTTAAGAACATCTTTACCCCGGTGATGTAAAGGCAGAGGTAGTCGAGAATGTGCAGCACCAGCACGCCGCCCACGTTGGACAGCGCACATAATGTGTAGTTAAGCCACTCGCGCTTTCCTGCAAGGCTGGTGGAGACATTCAGCGTCAGGCTGTTGATGAGATAGAAGAAAGCGAAGAACGGCAGGTACTTCAGATACATCAGCCATTTTGCCGGGGTCAGCGGTTTGATGCTCAGGGTGAAGAAGCGGAAATCAACTCCGAAGAAGAAGTCGGCCAGCACCAGCAGCATATAGGCGGACAGGAACACAATGACTCCCAACAGAAATGCCTTGCCGATGTCCTTTATAGGAAGACGGATGCCCCAGGTGTCCGGACCGGAGGCCATGCCGCTTTTCTTTGAATAGAAGCGGTAGACGAGCCAGAACAGCAGCAAAGCGGCCGCCCCGCAGGCCAGGTTGAACAGTACAAGCCCGTTCATGATGGGCATTTGGAAGTAATCATTTACCGGAAGGGGAATCCCCACATAGCGGCCGGTGGCCTTGATGGCGATGGGGTAGCCCATCAGCGGATAGAACAGCAGAGCGGCAGGCACCATACCCACAAGGAACAGGAGGGCATAGACAACCTTGCTTTTGGCACCGGTAAGCACGCTGCCCTCATAGGGCCTGCGGCAGATGGAGCCGAAAAATTTGGTGCGCAGCAGAATGGCGGCCATGGGCATCATAAACAGGAAGAAGCCCAACAGGCTGATCATGCCGAAAATATCCTTCCATAGCCAGATTTGGCTGCCCGCGTCAATGGACTCCTCCGCGCCCGCCTTCAGCGTTATGCCGAAGAAGTCCACGACATAGGAGGCTGCTGCACTGTCGTTATGTACGCCGGGATGGGTGCGCAGCGGCTGGTAGATTACACGGAATGCGCCGTCCTGTGCGGCTTTGGCGGCCTCGCTGCGGTCGATGGGCTCGGATAAGCCGTATTCGTAGTAGGCGCCATAGGTAATGCCGTCTTTCACATCGAAGCCAAACACAGTAGCGGTGCTTTCCGACTTGTTGACGTCAAGGCCCTTGGCAACGCCCCACATGGCCTGCGCCCACTCGTCCCACCGGCCGTATACAGCGCCGATGTTTACCGGATAGTCCTCCAGCAGGCCTTTATCACCGTCAAGCGTGAAGCTCTGGGAAGTGGGAAGAACCGCTTTGGGAACAATAACGTCCGGATCCTCCTCGTGCAGTTTGAAGGCCCGAAGCGCTGCGGACTGAATGGTTCCGCCGCCCATGGAATGGCCCACCATACCGATGTTTTCCGTGTCAACAAAGGGGAGGGTGCCGAGATACTGCAGCGCAGAATACACACCCATGTCTGCGACCAGGGCGGAGCCGTCCGCACCGGTGGCGACTGTCCCATCCTCCACGCCGTCGGCCATGTCGTCATCCGTCATGGTGCCCACCGGGAAGGTGGAATCACCATGGCCATAGGCATCCACCGCAATCACCACGTAGCCGCGGCGGCTCAGCTCAATACAGTTCATGCCCTGTACTTCTGCGGTGTTGTTCCACCCGTGGCAGGAGACCACAGCGGGCAGGGGCTCCTCCGCCGAAGCCCCCTTTGGAACATACAGCAGTGCGCTGAGCGTTGCGCCGTCGTCGGTCACCCAGCTGACCTTCTGCACATCGACCGTGCCGAAGCTGGTTTGAATAAGCCCGCCGACGATGGAACCGATCAGCACCATGCACAGGCTGACAGCCAGCAGGATGCGGATGGTCTTCTTTTTCATGTCTCATATCCTCCTTATAAGAAACTGTCTCTCACAATTTTTCATGAAAAAAGAGAGGTAGTACATATTTATGTTATATCTATATAAAAAGAACATTGACAAAATTTTGAAAAAAAGAAGACAATTATTTGGGTGAAGATTTCATAAATGTGTGGTAGACTGAAGTAAATTCACGAAATATCAAATGGACATTTAAAGGGGGAGAGGACATGGTCGACGTATTCATTGTTGGCTGCGGCATTGTGGGCGCCTGCGCGGCATATGAGCTTACGAAGGACAAAAATCTGCGTGTTGTGCTGGCAGACAGGGAAAATGACGTGGCGACGGGGACGACCCGTGCAAACAGCGCCATCCTGCACGCAGGCTACGACCCGCAGCCCGGCACGCTGATGGCAAAGCTCAATGTGCGCGGCAGTATGCTGGCGAAGGAGCTGTGCGCAAAACTGGATGTCCCGTATAAGCAGGTGGGCTCGCTGGTTGTGGCATTGAACGAAACGCAGAAGAATATCCTTCGTGTGCTGTATGCACGCGGGCTGGAAAACGGCGTGCCGGGCTTACAGCTGTTGGATGCGGCGCAGGCCCGAACCATGGAACCGGAGCTGTCCCCCTCTGTGACAGGCGCGCTGTATGCGCCCACGGCGGCTATCGTCTGCCCGTGGGAGTTTTGCCTAGCCCTGTGTGAGACGGCGGTAAAAAACGGCGCGCAGTTGAAGTTGAACACGGAGGTGACAGCCATCGACAGGCAGGCAGACGGCACATTCATCGTCACCGCCGGGGGAGAGCAGATTGCTGCCCGCTTTGTCATCAACGCAGCGGGCGTGCACTCCGGCGTGGTACATGATATGGCCGCGCCCCATCGCTTCTCCATTCTGCCAAACAAAGGGGAGTATTATCTGTTTGATAAATGTGAGGGGGGAAAGGTTGGACACATCATCTTTCAGTGCCCGTCGGCTGCGGGCAAAGGGGTGCTGGTGGCCCCCACGGTGGATGGAAACCTGCTCGCCGGGCCGGATGCACAGCCTGTGGACGACGGGGAGGATGTCTCCACCAGCTCCCGCGGCCTTGCCTATGTGCGGGAAACAGCCGTAAAATCCGTCCCGGGCCTTGTGTTCCGCAACAGTATCCGCAACTTTGCAGGGGTGCGTGCAACTGCCGATACGGACGACTTTATTATTGAAGAGGCCGTCCCCGGGTTTTTCGACGCGGCAGCCATCAAGTCGCCTGGGCTCAGTTCCGCCCCTGCTATTGGGGAATATCTGGTGACCTTGCTGCAAAAGACGGGGCTGTCCTACCATCCCTCGCCACAGTTTACAGTGCAGCGGAAAAGGATTCGCTTCCGGGAGCTGCCGCCGGAGCAGCGTGCGGCACTGATTCAGGAAAATCCCGCTTACGGCCGGGTTATCTGCCGGTGCGAGACCATTACAGAGGGGGAGATTCTTGACACTTTCAAAAGCCCCATTCCGCCTGTTTCGGTGGACGGGGTCAAACGCCGGTGCGGCGCGGGTATGGGACGCTGCCAGGGCGGCTTCTGCGGACCGCTGGTTCAGCGCCTGATTGCTGAAACGCTGGATCTCCCGCTGGAAAAGGTGCCGCAGGACAGGGCGGAAAGCTGGCTCGTGTGCGGGCGGACAAAGGAAGGGGGCGGGGCGGAATGAAGACCGAGTATGAGTTGATTATAGTCGGCGGCGGCCCGGCGGGCCTTGCTGCGGCGCTGTCTGCATGGGAGAAAGGCGTAAGGGATATTCTGCTTTTGGAGCGGGCGGATACGCTGGGCGGCATTCTTAACCAGTGCATTCACAACGGCGTCGGCCTGCATCACTTTCGGCAGGAGCTGACCGGGCCGGAATACGCCGCCCGGTTCATAGAACAGCTGGCAGATACCGGGATTGAGGTGCGCACCGGTACCATGGTACTCAGCGTTGTGGACAAGACGGTGCACGCTGTCAGTAAAGCGCTGGGATACCAAATCCTTCATGCACAGGCACTGATTCTCACCATGGGCTGCAGGGAGCGCACCCGCGGCGCCATCGGCATTCCGGGCGACCGGCCCGCAGGCGTGTTTACCGCAGGCGCGGCCCAGCGCTACGTGAATATTGAGGGCTACATGGTGGGCCGCCGGGTGGTGATTCTCGGGTCGGGGGACATTGGCCTAATCATGGCCCGGCGTATGACACTGGAGGGGGCAAAGGTGCTGTGCTGCGTTGAGCTGCAGCCCTATTCCGGTGGCCTGAACCGCAACATTGTGCAGTGCTTAAACGACTACGGCATTCCGCTGCTGCTAAGCCACACCATCACGAACATTAAGGGCAGGCGCAGGGTGGAGCAGGTCACGGTGTCGAGGGTGGATGAAAACCGGCAGCCCATCCCGGGCACGGAGCAGACGTTCGACTGCGACACTGTGCTGTTAAGCGTGGGCCTAATCCCGGAGAACGAGCTTTCCGCCGCTGCCGGGGTACAGCTGGACCCGCGCACAAACGGCCCCGTGGTGTGGGAGAATATGGAGACCTCTATCCCCGGTGTGTTTGCCTGCGGCAATGTGGTGCATGTGCACGACCTTGTGGATTTTGTCACAGCGGAAAGCATGCGGGCCGGCGCCGCCGCCGCGCGGTATCTGAAGGGGGAGGACGCGCCTGGAAAGACGCTCACCGTTACCGCAGGCCCCTCGGTGACCTACACCGTGCCGCAGCGGATTGGGCTGTCCCGTGTGGAGAAAACGGCCGAGGTGTTTTTCCGGGTCAACCATGTCATCGGCAGCGCGCAGATTGTGGTGGACAGCGGTGAAACCCGTCTTGCAGCCTTCCGCCGTGAACACATGGCCCCCGGCGAAATGGAGCGAATCCTTTTACCGAAGGTACTGCTTGAAAAGGCGGAGAAGGAAATTACCATTTCAGTAAAGGAGGATGAAGCGTGACGGAGTTAATCTGTATCGTTTGCCCCAAGGGCTGCCGTCTGCAGGTGGACGAGGCGGCGGATAATTCGGTAAAGGGTGCCGGCTGCGAGCGTGGCGTGAAGTATGCAAAGGCAGAGCTAATAAACCCCGTCAGGGTGCTGACCTCCACCGTGCGGTTTGTGGGTGCGGACGGGGAACGGCTGCCCGTGAAAACCGACGGCCCCATTCCAAAGGACAGAATACAGGCTGCGGCCGCAGCGTTGAACGATATTGTGGCATATGGCCCCGTGGGTGTGGGGGATGTTCTTGCAGAGGACTTTTTCGGCACCGGCGTCCGTCTGGTTGCAACCAGAAGCATGCGTTAAAGGAGGGATAGCAGTGGAGAAAAATTATATTGTGGCGCTGGATCAGGGAACAACCAGCTCCCGCGCCATTATATTTGATAAAGCGCAGCACATGGTGGGATCCGCCCAGAAGGAATTCACACAAATTTACCCCAAGCCCGGTTGGGTGGAACATGACGCCATGGAAATCTACGCCTCCCAGTACAGCGTGCTGACGGAAGCGCTGGCCAGAAGCGGCGTCTCACCGGAGGAAGTGGCCGCCATTGGTATTACGAACCAGCGGGAGACCACGGTGGTCTGGGATAAGGCCACCGGGCGGCCCATTCACAACGCTATTGTGTGGCAGTGCCGCCGGACTGCGGAGCTGTGCGAACGGCTGAAGGCGGAGGGGCTTGCCGACACGGTGCGCCGTAAAACGGGCCTGCTAATCGACGCCTATTTTTCCGCCACAAAAATTAAGTGGCTGCTTGACAATGTGCCCGGTGCGCGGGACAGGGCGCGCAGGGGGGAACTGCTGTTCGGTACAGTGGACACATGGCTTATCTGGAAATTGACAGAGGGGCGCGTCCATGTAACGGATTACACCAACGCCTCCCGCACCATGCTGTACAATATCAGGGAATTGTGCTGGGACAGGGAATTGCTGGAACGGCTGGACATCCCGGAGTGTATGCTGCCGCAGGTGCGCAGCAGCAGCGAAATTTATGGATATACGGCTGTGGGCGGGGCAGAAATACCCATTGCCGGTATCGCCGGGGATCAGCAGGCCGCCCTGTTCGGTCAGACGTGTTTTGAACCGGGCGAGGCAAAAAACACCTATGGAACCGGTTGCTTCCTGCTGATGAACACGGGGGAAAAACTGTATGAAAGCCGTAACGGGCTTGTGACCACCATTGCCGCCAGCGCAGACGGGGCAGTGCGCTATGCGCTGGAGGGAAGCGTGTTCGTGGGTGGTGCGATTATCCAGTGGGTGCGGGATGAACTGCGCTTTATTCAGGAGTCGGCAGACAGTGAGTACTTTGCCACCAAAGTGAAGGATAACGGCGGCGTGTATGTGGTGCCCGCTTTCACAGGGCTCGGCGCACCGCACTGGGATATGTATGCGCGGGGCGCCATCCTGGGCCTGACGAGGGGCAGTGGACGCAGCCACATTATTCGCGCCGCCCTGGAATCCATCGCCTACCAGGTGTACGACGTGTTGGAGGCGATGCAGCAGGACACAGGAATCCGTCTGAGTACGCTGAAGGTGGACGGCGGAGCGTCCGCAAACAACTTCCTTATGCAGTTTCAGGCGGACCTTATTGGCGGGCAGGTGCAGCGCCCCATGATACGAGAGACCACGGCCCTCGGCGCGGCATATCTTGCCGGGCTTGCAGTGGGCATGTGGAACTCTGTAGAAGAAATTAAGCGCGGATGGATTCTTGACCGCATGTATGAACCGCAGATGCCCGCCGGAGAGCGGGAGCACCTTGTGGCCATGTGGCACAAGGCGGTGTCCCGGGCAAAAAATTGGGCGGAGGATTAGAAAAGAAAACATAAATGAAAAAAGGAAGCCCGGCCGGGCTTCCTTTTT
>CAJFUF010000020.1 GCA_904420175.1 Candidatus Schneewindia gallinarum | reverse complement strand
GTGAAAGGGGTCTATCATGCTTAAGCGACAATAAGTCAGATTTCAGTCATTTTAACTGAAATCTGGCTTCGATATCCTATTCAGTTAGTTGGGTATTTCTCCGTTATGGATATCACGCTTTTTCGGCGGGTGTTTTCATAAACAGTGGTTGACAGAGAATAAACAAGTGATTATAATGTAATCAAAGGTTTAGGTGGTGAGGGGCATGACGCAGCGGGAAAAGGAAATTTTGGACATCATCCGGGAGCGGCCGATGGTAAGCCAGCAGGAGATTGCGCAGGCGCTGCACATTGCGCGGCCCTCTGTGGCGGTGCACATCACCAACCTGATGAAGAAGGGCTACATCAGGGGAAAGGGCTATATCCTGAGTGATGCGGAAAACTATGTGGTGTGTATCGGCGCGGCCAATGCGGATATCACTGCTTATGCCGCCGCCCCGGTGCGCATGGGGGAGAGCAACCCCTCCAGAATCGGCATTACGGCGGGCGGCGTGTCCCGTAATATTGGGGAGAATTTGCAACGGCTGGGGGTTCCGGTCAAGCTGCTGAGCTGTATTGGGGACGATGTCTACGGTGAGAAGATTATGACGGAATGCCTTGCGGCCGGGATGGACATGACCCATGTGTCCGCGGCACCCGGGAAAAAGTCCTCCACCTACATCGCCTTAATTGACGAGATGGGCGAGCTGCTGGTGGGGATGAGCGACATGAGCATTTTAAAAAATCTCTCCATCGACTACATCAAGCAGAAGCACAGCATTATCAAGGGAGCGCAGGTCATTGTCACCGACCCCGGCCTGTCGGAGGAGGCCTTCGACTACATTCTAAACACCTACGGCGATAAGCCGATTTTTGTGGACAGCGTCTCCACCGCCTATGCGCAGGTGGTGCGCCGGTCCTCCATGAACATTTTTTCCATCACCGCCAACCGGCTGGAGGCGCAGACCCTGTCCGGCGTGCAGGTGTCCTCAAAGGAGGATGCGGCGAAAGCGGCGGAGATCATCACCGGCATGGGGGCGGAGCATGTGTACATCACCCTTGGCCGGCACGGCATTTTTTACCGCGGCAGGCAGGGGGCAACAGCCTACGCCCCGGCCACGGACAGCGGCGCGCCGGTCAAAAACACCAACGGTGCGGGCACCACGGTTACGGCGGCGCTGGTGTACAGCTACCTCAATGGATTCCCCCTGCAAAAAACACTGGAGTTTTCCATGGCTGCGGCCCATCTGACCGTATGCCATGAAAAAACAATCAACCCCAACATCTGCAGCCAGCTGGTTGCGGAAACCATGAAGAAGGAGCGTGTAAAATGAACTACAGAGAGTATTTGGACATCTCCCCGGAGGTGCAGGCGGCCCTTGACGCGAAGCAGCCCATTGTGGCCCTGGAATCCACCATCATCTCCCACGGCATGCCCTACCCGCAGAACCTGGAATTTGCAAAGCAGGTGGAGGACGTGGTCCGCAACGAGGGGGCCGTTCCCGCCACCATGGCCATTATCGGCGGCCGTCTGAAGGTGGGCGTCGGCCCGAAGGAGTTGGAGGCCTTAAGCGACCACACCAAGGTGGAGAAGGTCAGCCGCAGGGACATTGCAGCCATTCTCGCATCCGGCAAAACGGGCGCCACCACGGTGGCCACCACCATGATTATCTCCGCCCTGGCGGGGATCCGCGTGTTCGCCACCGGCGGCATCGGCGGCGTGCACCGCGGCGCACCGGAGACCTTTGACATCTCCGCAGACCTGCAGGAGCTGGCCCACACCGATGTGGCGGTGGTGTGCGCAGGCGCCAAATCCCTTCTGGACATCGGGCTGACCCTTGAGTACCTTGAGACCATGGGCGTGCCGGTGGTGGGCATGCGTACGGACGAGTTCCCGGCCTTCTACTGCAAGGAGAGCGGCTTTGGTGTGGACGTGCGCTACGACAGTGAGGCGGACCTTGCAAAGATGCTGAAAATCAAGTGGGATCTGGGCATTCACGGCGGCGCCATTGTGGGCAACCCTGTGCCGGATGCCTATGCGCTTGACAGTGGGGAGATGAACAAGGTCATTGACGACGCGCTGAAGGAGGCGGCGGAAAAGGGCATTAAGGGCAAGGAGACCACGCCGTTCCTGCTGGCCAAAATTGTGGAACTGACCGAGGGCGTCAGCTTAAAGACCAACATCCAGCTGGCCTTCAACAATGCGAAGGTCGCCGCAAAGCTTGCGGTGGAGCTGAACAAACTGGAGGACTGACAGACATACAGCAAAAGACCCGAAGCATTCGCTTCGGGTCTTTTGTTTTAATAAGCTTATTAAGTTAGTAAGACTTATTCAGCCTGAGGGGCCCCAACCGGGCAAACACCCGCGCAAGCGCCGCACTCGATGCAGGTCGCCTCGTCGATCTCGTACTTGGAGTCGCCTGCGGAAATTGCATTCACGGGGCACTCGCTTTCGCAGGCGCCGCAGCTGATGCAGTCGTCAGAAATCTTGTAAGCCATGAAGACACCTCCTTCGTGTTGTCATTGTATTTATTTACAGGCCTGACGGCCTATAAACCACGGTTACTGGGCCCGACGGGCCCGTATAACAAAAGGGGAACGGACGGCCGTTTACCGTTTGGCGCGGCCCCTGCCGCCCTCCTTCGGCTGGCCGGAGGCGTTCCCGCCCGGCCGCTTGTCACGCTCCAGCACCTTCAGCACGCTGCGGTGGTAGGTGCGCGGCATGTCGCCGCCCTCCAGCATGACCCGCAGGTTTCCGGTGATAAGGTTGACTTCCACCACCTTGCCGCGGCCGTCCGGGGTCTCCACATAGGAGCCGTTTTTCGGGGTGATTTTCGTCAGTTCCTCATAGGCGGGCTGCTCGAACTTTAAGCAGCACATCAGCCGACCGCAGGTGCCGGAAATTTTCGTCGGATTCAGGGAAAGGCCCTGCTCCTTTGCCATTTTGATGGAGACGGGCTGGAATTCATCCAAAAAGGTGGCGCAGCAAAACGGTTTGCCGCACACGCCGAGACCGCCCAGCATGCGCGCCTCGTCCCGGACGCCGATCTGCCGGAGCTCGATACGGGTTTTAAACATCCCGGCCAAATCCTTGACAAGCTCGCGGAAATCCACACGCCCTTCCGAAGTGAAATAAAATAAAATCTTGCTGCCGTCGAAGGTGGCCTCCACGTCAATCAGCTTCATGTCCAGCTTGTGCTGGGCAATTTTGTCAACGCAGTAGTCGAAGGCCCGTTTCTCCTTCTCCTTTTTTGCAGCAATCGTTTTTTTGTCGTTGTCGTTTGCAAGGCGGACCACCGCCTTCAGCGGATGGGTAATCCGTTCGTCCGCCACTTCTTTGGGACCCATGGCGGCCTGTCCGCATTCCACGCCGCGGACGGTTTCCACAATCACCACGTCCCCCTCTTTAATAGTGAGGCCGCGAGGATCGAAATAGTAAATTTTGCCGGAGTCCTTGAAGCGGACCCCAATAACCTGAGCCATAGATTCCTCCTTAGGTCTAATGTGCCGAAAGCCCCGCAGCAAGCGCCGTAACGGCAAGCGGCCGGGCCATGTTGCCCTGGATGTAACGCGCCTGCGTCTCGCAGCACTGGATACAGCGGGCCAGGGCGGCCGTGCTCATCCGGCCGCAGGGGTCGGTGTCCTGCTGCCAGTCAGGCAGGCTGCCCGATTTGGAAAGCAGGGACAGATGAAACAGGTGAATCATCAGCTGAAGGCAGCCGGAGAGATCCTTGCTTTTGTCCTCCAATTCTGCAAGGCCGGTTGCCAGCGACCACTCGTCCCCGGAGGCCACGGCAGTGCAAAGCTGCACCGCCCGCCGGTAGCTTTCCGATGTCTGCGGGTCGCCTGCGGCGGCCAGCACCTGACCGGCGCATCCTCCGAACACAAGGCAAAGCCGCCATAGTTCCCCATCCGGGAAATCACCGGCAGGGATGCGGGGCCGAACCAGGGAAAAACATTCCTGTACAGAAAGGGGCTGGACACGGGCCACCAGCGTCCGTGAGACGATGGTGGGCAGCAGTGTGCTGCGGCCGGGCACCGTCAGCACAAAACGGACGCCGGCCGGCGGCTCCTCCAGGATTTTCAGCAGTGCGTTCTGGCCGCCCGGGCCAAGCTCCTGCGCATTTTCAATGATGCAGACCCGATACTCCGCCTCATTGGGGAGGATGGAGCAAAAGTGCAGCATACTGCGCACCTGCTCGATAGGGATCTGCTGCTTGTCCGGCGGACGGCGCAGGGTAAAGACGTCCGGATGGATGTCCTGCTGCGCCTTACGGCATGCTTCGCACCGGCCGCAGGGCAGCGGGCCGTTTTTGCATACAAGCCCCATGGCGTACAGCCGGGCAAGCGTCCGTTTTCCGGTGCCGTCCGGCCCCTCCAAAAGCAGGCTTGCCGCCTCCTTCCCGCCGCTTAACAGCCGCTGCAGAAAGGAAACCGCGCCGCTGTTTCCGCAAATGTCGGAAAACGTCACAGGGCGCTACACTCTCTCAAAGCGCTCAACATCCTGGACGAAGATGATGGCGCCGCCCACCGTCACCTCAATGGGGACAGGCACAGCGATGGCGTCTGCAGAGCTACCCATGGGGGCCGCAAACTGGCTGCGGCGGCTGGCATGCTCCCGGATGATGGCGATGGCCTCGTCCACCTTGTCGTCCTCGGTGCCGCAGATGAAGGTGGTGTTGCCCGCCAGCAGGAAGCCGCCGGTGGTGGCAAGCTTGGTGACGGAGAACCCGCCCTTGGTCAGCGCGCTTAATACCTTGCTGCTGTCGTCGTGGTTGACGATGGCTGTAATCAGTTTCATAAAGAAAACCTCCATTTCTGTCGGGAAAAAGGCGTGTAATCAATCTATATGCCTATTCTACCACTTTTACCTCGTGAATTCCATTGTTTTTTAACAGCTGAACCTCTTTTTCCGTCAATTCTTCCCCCGGGATACACAGCGGCACACCCGGCGGGCAGCAGAGATACAGGCTGCTGCACACCCGGCCGTATGCCTGCTCCACCGGCAGGCGGCGCGCCGGGGCAAACATGGCCTGCCGGACGCCCATGCGCACAGGGCCCATGCCGGGCGCCGGATAGGGGATGAAGCCCTCCGCACGCCGGGGCAGCCTGCGCAGTGCGTCCGCAAGACGCGCGGTATCCGCCGGCAGGTTTTGCGGGGTGACAATAAAGACGACGGTGTCCCCGCTGCACAACTCGTAAAAAATGCCCTGCCCGTTAAAATAGCTTTCCAGCTCCGCCTCTGAGTATCCGCCGAGCTGGACGGTAAACCGGGCCGGGTCCTTTTTCCCTTCCAGCGGGAAGAAGCCGAGTGCGCGGGAAAGCCGCTCCAACTCCGCCACGGCGCCTGCGGCAGCGGCAAACTCCTGCGCGCCTTCCATGGCAAGGTAGGGCCCGCACTGCTCAAGGCTGGACAGAATCGCAAAGTTGGGGCTGGTGGAGCCAAACAGGCTCATGCCCGCCTTCCACTCCCGACGGTCCACCGGCTGCCGGCACAGCAGCACGGCGCCCCCCGTCAGGGCGGGCAGCGTTTTGTGGAAGCTGTCGCAGCAGAAGTCGGCGCCCAGCGCCATGGGGTGCAGGGAGGGGGAGAACAGGCCGAGATGCGCCCCGTGGGCATTGTCTATCAGCAGCGGTACCCCGTGGGCATGGCACACGGCCGCAAGCGCCGCCAAATCGGACAGGGTCCCGAAGTAGTCGGGGCAGGTCAGATACACGGCGCGTGCCTCCGGGTGGGCGCGCAGCAGCGCCTCCAGCTGATCCGGCCGGTAGACGCCCACGGGCAGGCGGCCATCCCGGTTGTCGGGGAACAGCCACACCGGCGTCATATCCATAAGGGCAAAGGTGTTGACGGCGCTGTGATGCAGGTTGCGTCCGGCTATCACCGTGCCGCCCATGCCCACCGTCATGGCCAGCATGGTCTGAATGCACAAAGTGGAGCCGCCGGCAGAAAACAGGCAGTCCGCCGCACCGTACACGCGGGCCACCTCCGCCTCCGCTGCGGCAATGGGGCCGTCCCCGTCGTACAGCGACCCGGTGAAGGGCAGCTCTGTGATGTCGTGGGGAAGAAAATGCTCGAAGTCCGGCAGACGGGGGATGGGGCGCCCCTTGTGCCCGGGCGTGTGGAACCGGGCGGCGCCCCCGTCCCGGTACTGTCCGGCAAGTTGTCTGATACTCATGAAGGTTCCTCCTGTTCCAGCAGGGCGAGATTGCGAAGCAGCGGACCGGGCCCGCGAAAGCCGAAGGCCCGCGTGGGCACAAGCGCCTCCACCTGACTCCGGTCAAGCCGGGGCAGGACGTCCCGCTTAAATTCCACAAGGGGCGTGTCCGGGAGATTCCGGTTATAGGGGCAGCAGTCCTGACAGCGGTCGCAGCCCCAAATCAGGCCGCCCGCCCTGACCAGTGCCTGCTCCTCCTCTGTCAATACGCCCTTTTTCTGTGTCAGGGCAGAAACGCAGCGGCTTTTATCAAGCCCCACCGGGCAGGCGGCCCTGCACTGCCCGCAGTGGAGGCATTCCCCGCCCGGCTGTGCAAAAAAGAACAGCGGCAGGTCGGTGACAATCTCCCCAATGAACACAAAGGAACCATAGGCCGGGTGCAGCAAAAGCCCGTTGTCGCCCCGCACGCCAAGCCCCGCCTGCACAGCCAGCGCCACCTCCCGGTTGGGCGAACTGTCGGTAAAGACCTGAAACGAATGGTCAGGGAATGCCTGCTTTAGCCGGTCTGCCACCGGCTGCAGCAGGGCGGGCACCACAAGGTGGTAGTCCGGTACCGCCGCATATTTGGACAGGTTGCCGCCCCCAGCGGCGGCGGAGTAGTAGGGAAGGGCGAACAGGATGACGCTTTCGGCCTTTTCCGGCAGGCGGGCCCGGCTGCGCACCGGCAGCAGCCGGTCGGAGAAGGGGGCCAGCCCGCACAGGTCCCGCAGCGTGGGAGGCATCAGGCGAAGTACCGCCCCGGTGTCATTTAACAGATGCATCTGCCGCTTACGCCAGGAGGCGTCAGGGGGCGTGTCCTCCTCCAGCGCCAACAGGCGGAGCCTGTCCAGAACAAGACGGATTTCCCTTCCCGCAAAGCCCATGTCGCGCAGCTGCCCGCCGCGGGGCAGGGCAGACAGGCGCAGGGCGTCGTTTTCGGACAGCAGGGCGGACTGGGCAGTGCCGAAAACAAGGTCGTAGCAGTGCAGCGCCTCACGGACAACGGCTGGCTCCTGCAGGCACAGCAGCTGCCGGGCGGCACGTCCGTCCGGCACGGGCAGCCTGTCCCAAACCTGCCGCAGCCTAATAAGGCGCGCCCGCTCCTGCCTTGGCAAAAGCAGACTGCCCTCCAGTGGGGAAAGGGGCAGCAGACGCAGGGCGAGGGAGGCGGGAAGCCGGTTTAACCCCGCGGCCCCGGCCGGGGCAAAGCGGGGAAACAGTGCGTGAAGGCACCAGGAGAATTCGGAGAACAGCCGGGCCGGATCGGGGGAGCACAAAATCCCGCAGAGCTCGGCGCTGACGCGTTCCATGGGAAGGGACGACAGGGCCCCCGCCGCCCGCTTCATGGCGGCAAGGGTGGCAGGCGCAATCTGAAAGCCCAGACGGCAGGCAAAGCGCACGCCGCGCAGCGCCCGCAGCGCATCCTCGCGAAAGCGCGCGTCCGCGTCGCCGCAGGCGGTGATCAGGCCGCGGCGGATGTCCGCCCGGCCGCCTAACGGATCCACCACACGGCCGTCCTTTGTCATGCATACGGCATTCATAAGGAAGTCGCGGCGTACAAGGTCGTCCTCCAGCGTCACGCCGAAGCGCACCCTGTCCGGGTGCCGCGCGTCGGAATACCCCCCTTCGCCCCGGTAGGTGGTAATTTCCACCAGCCCGCGGGCCGTGCGCACCCCCACCGTGCCAAAGCGGAGCCCGGCAGTGGAGAGGGCGCGGCCCTCAAACAGGTGCTGAACTGCCTGCGGCGGTGCGCTGGTGGTCACGTCAAAGTCGTGGGGAACCTGCCCCAGCAGCAGATCGCGGACACAGCCACCCACCAGGTATGCCTCATACCCAGAGGAACAAAGCCTGTCCAACACGTCATAGACAGGCTTTGGCACGGGGTACATTCTGTTGTCAGCGTTCGTTTTCATCCTTTGTCCTTTGATCCGTTATCTGTACCGTGAGAATCCGGTTATCCTTAATGGCAAGCACCGTAAACAAAAAATCACCGAAGGTGCAGCTCTCCCCCTCATCCGGGATTCTGGAGAACTGCTCCAGCAGGAAACCGCCCACGGTCATGGCGTCGGTCTCCATCTGATCATAATCAAGGCCGATGAAATCGGCCACCTCGGACAGCTCCGCGTCCCCCTCTGCCACAAAGGTGTGCGCGTCCCTGCGGAGGATGGGGTATTCCACCTCATCCGACTCGTCCCAGATTTCACCCACCAGCTCCTCCAGGATGTCCTCCATCGTTACCACGCCAAGGGTGCCGCCATGCTCGTCCGTGACGACGGCAAGGTGGATTTTTTCCTTTTGCAGACGCCGCAGGACAGCGGAAATTTTTAAGCTGGCCGGAATAAACAGGGCCTTCCGCAGCAGCGACTCCACCGTGAACTCCTTCCCGGAGGCGGCTGTGAGGAAGTATTCGCTTTTATACAGTACGCCGATGATGTTGTCCACCGACTCGCGGTAGACGGGCAGACGGGAGTGGCGGGTCGTCTCCATAAAGGCGCGGATTTCCGCCGGGCTGTCGTCGATGTCGATGAAGTCCACATCCACCCTTGGGGTGATAATCTGCCGGACGGAGATGCGGTCGAAATCAATGGCGGACTGCATCAGCTCGCTGTTTTCTTCCGGGATAACGCCCTCGTCCGCAATTTCGTCAATCATGAAGCGCAGTTCGTCCTCGGTCATGGGCGGCTGCTCCTCCCGCGGGGTGCGGATAATTTTGTTAAACAGGCTGAAGAAAAAGACCACCGGCGTCAGAATCAGCTTAATGAAGCGCAGGGAGGCCGCCATGGACAGCGCCAGCTTATCCGCGTGCAGCTTGGCGTAGCTTTTGGGAAGGATTTCGCCGCAGATGAGGATGATGACCGTCATGACCACGGTGGCAACCCCCACGCCCGCACTGCCGAACAGCACCGTAAAGGCCGCCGTAGCAATGGAGGAGGACAGGATGTTGACAATGTTGTTGCCTACCAGGATGGTGGACAGCGTGCGGTCAAAGTCACCGATAAGCTGCAGGGCCATTTTTGCCTTGCCGTTCCCCTCGTTTGCGGCATTTTTCAGCCGCAGGCGGTTGGCGGTGGAAAAGGCCATTTCCGACGCAGAAAAATAGGCGGAAAACAAAAGCAGCAGGAAAATAATCAGTATGGATTCCAAAACGGACCACCCTTCGGTATTGATAACAGTAGTCTATCATATTCCCGGCTGCCGTGCAATAAAAACCACCCCCTGCCTGCGGGGACGGAAAAAAGGGAGGGGCGCTGTAAGCACCCCTCCCACAGGCCTACACGTTGAAACGGAAATAAATAACGTCCCCGTCCTTTACAACATACTCCTTACCCTCCAGCCGGATAAGTCCCTTCTCCTTTGCGGCGGCCATGCTGCCGCAGGCCATCAGGTCGTCAAAGGAGATGGTCTCCGCCCGGATAAAGCCGCGCTCAATATCCGTGTGGATTTTCCCTGCCGCGGCAGGGGCCTTCGTCCCCTCCCGGATGGTCCATGCGCGCACCTCCGGCTCGCCCGCGGTTAAGAAGGAGATAAGCCCCAGCAGAGCGTATCCCTCGCGGATCAGCCGGTCAAGGCCGGACTCCTCCAGCCCCAGCTCGGAAAGGAAGGCCTTCTTCTCCTCCGGCTCCATGGGGGCCAGCTCCTCCTCCATTTTTGCGCAGATGGGCAGCACGCCCGCATGCTCTGCCGCGGCATACTCCGCCACCTTCCGGTAGTGGGGGTTGTCGCCGTACCCGCCCAGCACATCGTCCTCCGACAGGTTTGCAGCATAGATGACCGGCTTTAAGGACAATAGGGGAAGGCTGTCCCGCAGCTCCGCCTCGTCCTCAGTAAACTGGAAGCCGCGGGCAGAGCCCCCCTCGGACAGGAAGCTGCGCAGCCGCTCCAGCGTGTCCACTTCCCCCGCCAGCTTTTTATCACCCTTCAACAGTTTTTTGGTCCGGTCAATGCGCCGGTCCAGAATATCCAAGTCGGATAAAATCAGCTCGTAGTTGATGGTCTCAATATCCCGGATGGGATCGACAGAGCCCTCCACATGGATGATGTCGTCGCTTTCAAAGCAGCGCACCACGTGGACGATGGCGTCCACCTCCCTGATGTGGGACAAAAACTTGTTGCCCAGCCCCTCGCCTTTGGAGGCGCCTTTGACAAGCCCTGCAATATCCACAAATTCGATGACAGCGGGGGTGACCTTGCGGGGATGGTACAGCTCCGCAAGCGCATCCAGCCGCCGGTCCGGCACCGCCACCATGCCCACGTTGGGCTCAATGGTGCAGAAGGGGTAGTTCTGTGCGTCTGCCCCGGCGCCCGTAATGGCGTTAAACAGGGTGCTTTTCCCCACGTTGGGCAGCCCGACGATTCCAAGTTTCATAGTTGCTATCTCCGTTTCTTCCTGTAAAATGCTTTCTTCATTATAGCCGGAAAAGGGGCGGGAAACAAGAAGTTTTACAGGTTTTCCGCATTTTATTCAATGTTTCTTAACGAAAATACGCGGCTGTATGGTATACTATCAGAATAGACGCAATGTATGGAAACAGGGGGAAAGAACATGAACAGAGTTTTGGTAGCGGACGACGACAGCAACATCTGCGAACTGCTGCGTCTGTACCTTGAGAAGGAGGGCTTTGCCGTAACATTGGCTGCCGACGGGGTGCAGGCGGTGGAACAGTTCCAAAAGGACCCGCCGGACATCATGCTGCTGGACATCATGATGCCCCAGCTGGACGGCTGGCAGGTGCTCAGGGAGGTGCGCAAAACCTCCGAATGCCCCATTATCATGCTGACAGCCAAGGGCGAGGTGTTCGACAAGGTGCTCGGGCTGGAGCTTGGGGCGGACGATTACATCGTCAAGCCCTTCGACACAAAGGAGGTTGTGGCCCGTATCAAGGCGGTGTTGCGCCGTACCTCCGTGCAGGAAAAGAAGGAACCGGCCGTAAAGGAGGTTACTTACGACAAACTGAGCGTCAATTTGACCACCTACGAGCTGAAGGTGGACGGCAAGGTGGTGGACACCCCGCCCAAGGAGCTGGAACTGCTGTACCACCTGGCCAGCAACCCCAACCGGGTGTTTACCCGCGACCAGCTGTTGGACGAGGTGTGGGGCTTCGAGTACTACGGCGACTCGCGCACGGTGGACGTACATATCAAGCGCCTGCGTGAAAAACTGGAAAACGTCTCCGATCAGTGGACGCTGAAAACAGTTTGGGGCGTCGGCTATAAATTCGAGACGAAAGAGTAAGGAATCATGCGCAAAAATCTGTTTGTACGGTATTTCAGTATCTGCGCAGCCGTGATCCTCATCAGTGTTACCTTTCTCGGCATGATGCTGCTGCTGTTTTCCGCCCGCTACTTCGGGGACGAGAAGCAGCGCGGCCTGCGCAGCCTGCTGGATGAGGCGGCGCTGATTAGCAGGGCCAGCTTTGACGAGCAGACCAACACGTTTGAAAATGCCCAGATACTGAAAGTCGGGTATGAGCTGGTCAGCCGCGCTGCGGATGCCTTTGTGTTTTTGACCGATGTCAACGGGCAGGTGCTGCTGTGCAGCGAAACACAGCCCTGCGCACACACAGACGCGGTGCTGACGGAGGAAGTGATGGCGCAGGCGCTGGAGGACGGAATCAGCGAGCAGGGCGACCTGGATGACCTGTATGAAAGCCGCTATTACACTGTGTCAAGGACGCTGCAGCTGGAGGATGGAACCATCTACGGGGTGCTGTTCGCCTCCAGCAGCGCGGACAGCCTCACGTCCTACCTCGGCAATGTGGCCACCATGTTCCTCATCTCCGCCGCGGCGGTGCTGATCTTTGCCTTTGTGGTTATCTACTTTGTCACACTGGACATGGTGCGTCCCCTGCGGCAGATGTCAGCAGCCATGAACAGCTTTGCAAAAGGGGACTTTTCCGCCCGGCTTGAGGTGACGGGAAACGATGAAATCAGTGAACTGTCAGCCTCCATCAACAACATGGCCGCCAGCCTTGCGGAGATGGAGACAACCCGCCGCAGTTTTACGGCCAATGTTTCCCATGAGCTGAAAACCCCCATGACCATCATCGGCGGTTTTGTTGACGGTATTTTGGACGGCACCATCGACCGGGAGCACGAGCGCCACTATCTGACCATTGTCTCCGGCGAGGTGAAGCGCCTTTCCAGGCTTATCACCTCCATGCTTGCCATCTCCCGCATGGAGGCGGGGGAGATGAAACTGAACCTCGCCCAGGTGGAGATCACCGGCCTTGTGATGGAGACGGTGTTCAGCTTTGAGAAGCGTATTGAGGAAAAGCACCTGCAGGTGGAGGGGCTGGACATGGACAAATGCTATGTCCGCGCCGACAAGGAGCTGATCCATCAGGTGGTGTACAACCTGGTGGACAATGCGGTCAAGTTTGCTAACGACGGCGGAACCATCTCCTTCTCCGTCCATGCGGAGGGTGGAAAGGCCTACATCTCTGTACGCAACACGGGCGACGGCATTGTAAAGGAAGAAATTTCCCGCGTGTTCGACCGGTTTTACAAGACCGACCGTTCCCGCAGCATGAATAAAGAGGGCGTCGGCCTCGGACTATATATTGTGAAATCAGTTGTCAACCTGCACGGCGGCGACATCATTGTCAAAAGCCAGAAAGGCGAATACTGTGAGTTTGTATTTTCCCTTGATCTGGCGAAGCCGGACCGGAAGGAAAAGAAACAGCAGGAACCGGCAGATAGGCCGAAGGAGTGATCGGGATGGACGAAAGGAACAACAGAGAACATCCGGACAGGGAACAGCAGGACATGCCGCCCCAGGGCGACACGGGCGAGTACCGCTGGAATTTTGAGGAGTATGAAAACTCCCTGCCGCCGGACCCGTCCGGGAAAAAGAACCGGGGCCTTCAGGTGTTTATCACCCTGGTGGCCGGGGTGCTTGCCGTGCTGCTGCTGGGCTTTGCGGCCTACGGCGTGTACGAGGCGTTCACCGGCGGGGGCCTGCTTGGCAGCGGGGACAGCTCCGACTCCTCCTCGTCTGAAAGCTCTCTCACCACGGAGGAGAAGGTCACCATCAGCGACACCCCCGGCGTAGAAGGGGAGCAGTCCACCGGCTCCGCCCAGTCCTACTCTGCCATTTACAAGAAGGTCAGCCCGTCTGTGGTGGGCATTGTGGCCTACACAAGCGACGAAAATTTGACCGTCAGCTCGCAGGGAAGCGGCATCATCATCCAGTCGGACGGCTACATTGTCACCAATGAACATGTGGTGTCAGGTGCGACCGGCATGATTAAGGTGGTATTCAACGACGGGAATGAGATGAAGGCCCAGATTGTGGGAACCGACACGCGAACCGACCTTGCCGTGCTGAAGGTGGACGCCACCGGGCTGCGCGCGGCGGAGTTCGGCGATTCCTCCCAGCTGGAGGTGGGCGACGTGGTCCTTGCCATTGGCAACCCCGGCGGACTGACGCTGGCGGGCAGCCTGACGGAAGGGATCGTGTCCGGCGTGGACCGCCCTGTTGGAAACGGGACCACGCTGACCATCAAGTGTATCCAGACCTCTGCAGCCATCAACCCTGGCAACTCAGGCGGGGCGCTGGTGAACATGGCCGGCCAGGTGGTGGGCATCAACTCCAGCAAAATCGCCAATGTGGAATATGAGGGAATCGGCTTTGCCATCCCCTCCAAATATGCCGAGCCGATTATCAACGACATTCTGGAGTATGGCTATGTGAAAAACCGGGTGTCCCTCGGCGTCACCGTCCGGCAGATCAGCAGCCTGACCGCCTCCCGCTACGGCCTGGTGGCCGGAATCCAGATTACGGACATTGACGAGACGGGCAGCTTTTACAAGGCAGGCGCCATGGTGGGCGACGTCATCACCGAGATTGGCGGGCAAAGCGTGACGACGCTGACGGAGTTTTTCGACCGGCTGGAGGAACTGAAGCCGGGCCAGCAGGTGACATTCCGGGTCTACCGCAAAAATGTGGTGGGCGCAGGCGTAACCGTGGACATCAACACCATTCTGGAAACCAGCTAGAACGAACAAAAGAGGGTGCTTCCTTGTGTGGAAGCACCCTCTTTTTCCTTTCAGTTTGTCATCAGCTTAAACAGGTAGTCCTTAAAGGCCTCCGCGTCCAGCTTTTCACACACACGCACATTTTTCGGCTTTCCCGCCACGCCGTTTCTGTCAATCACCAGCTGGCCGTAGCACTGGGGGGATTTTGTCTCCACAAAGGCATAGGCGTCGTACTGCTGTGCAATGCAGCTTTCATTGATGGCGGCCACCACTGCCGTGGGGTCGGGCAGGGTGATGACGGGCCGGTTGAAGGTTTTGATGTAGAAGTCCAAAAGGGACTGGTTGCAGCGGATGCAGAACCGGGCCGCATCACTGCCGGAGCTGTTCCACTTCTCAATATCCTCGGCGGTGAAGGCCGTCTCGTCCAGGCACACGTCCAGCCCCACCAGCGTCATGGGGATGCCGCTGCGAAGCACCACATCCGCGGCCTCCGCATCGGCATAGATGTTGTACTCCGCCACCGGGTGCCAGGAGCTGGCGCCCATTTTTGCGCCGCCCATAATGGTCAGGTGCCGGACCCCCTTCATGGTTTCCGGATCCTGCATGATGGCCATAGCCACGTTGGTCAGGGGCCCCAGGGCAATCAGCTCAATCTCCCCGGAAAAGCGGCGCACCATGTCCAGCATGGCGTTTACCGCATGGCCGGGCTGGGTGGGGATGTCCGGCTCCGGCAAAAACATGTCGCCCATGCCGTCCTCCCCGTGCACCTTCTCCCCGGTGACCAGGTCCCGGATAAGGGGGATCCCCATGCCCGCGTAAATGGGCGGCCGGTAGGTGCCTGCGGCCAGCACGCTCTGCTTCGCGTTGATAACAGCCTGCGGCAGCGGCACGTTGCCTGCCACCACGGTAATCAGCTCCACATGGACGGACGGCTCCCGCAGGGCGGCCATCAGCGCCACCGCGTCATCGGAGGCGGTGTCCGTGTCAATGATAAATCTTCTCATACTGTTTGTCCCTTCCTTTCTATTCCGCAACATGGATAACGCTGCCGCACCGCACGGGGCTGTAGCAGCCGCAGTGCTCCCGGAAAGCGGCCAGCCCTTCCTCGCCTGTACAGTGGCAGACGCCTGCAAATTTAATGTTTTCCGTCTCAAAGTAGCGGATGGTTTTGGCAATGCGGCTTTCATCCGCCGCCACAAGGTGAGTGCCGCCGATAAAGGCGCGCACCGGCATGTTGAAACGCCGTTTCACCGTCTCGCACGTGTTGACGGTGCCGCGGTGGCTGCAACCGGAAATTACGGTTGCCCCCTCGTCCGAGGGGATGACAAGGCAGATTTCCTCATCAAAGGGGTCGTGCACATAATCCCCGTTTTTCCACATCCCCTGGCAGGGGTCCACAGGCTCAAAATCACACAGGGACAGGATGTCCCCCATGATGTAGATGCCGGTCCCCTCTTTAATTTCCGTCACCGGCTCGTGCAGCAGGATGGGGTGCACATCCCGCGCCATCAGCTCCTCCTCCGTGAAGGGGATGCCCACATACTCGGTATACCCCTCCTCATGCAGCCAGTACTTTTTGACAAAAAAGTGGTCGTGCAGCACAAGGGTGTGCCCGGTGCCGAAGGCCTCCAGAAAGCTGAGGTAGCCCCTTGTATGGTCATAGTGGCTGTGACTGAGCACGCAGAACTCCGTCTCGGACAGATCCACGCCCAGCGCGGCCGCATTGCGCACAAGCCCCGGACCGGAGCCCGTGTCAAACAAAATGGAGGTGCCGCGGCCCTGCAAAAAGAAGCTGAGGCCCATCCCGGCCTCCAGCGGGCCGTCTGCGGCGGTGTTTTCAAACAAGGTGGTAATGGTAATCATGACGCTTCCCTCCCATTGTTTTTCATTATACAGGATGATGGGGTGCCGCTTCCACTGTGGAAACCAACAAAAAGTGCGGGCAAAACTTGGTACTAGTGCCGGAAGAATGGTACCCAAGGGGAGGGGTTTGTGCTACAATAGGGGAAACGGAGGGAGAGGCAATGGAACGCAAACTGCCCATGGGGCCGTACGGCATCTATGTGTCGGAAACGCATACGTTCAGTATGGACGCGGTGCTGCTGGCAGCGTTTGCCTCCGCGGGCAGGCAGGCAGCGCAGGCAGTGGATTTGTGCTGCGGCTGCGGTGCGGTGGCGCTGGGGCTGCTGTTTCGCGGCGGCGCCCGGACGGTTACCGGGGTGGAACTGCAGCCGGAAGCGGCGGCCCTGCTTCGCCGGACGGGCACGGAAAACGGCCTGGAGGACAGGCTGTCCGTACTGGTGGGGGACATTAAAACAACGCTGCCGCTGAAAACGGGGGCAGCGGATTTGGTAACCTGCAACCCGCCCTTCAGGGAGGCGCACGCCGCAAAGCACTCTGCCGACCGCGCCCGGGCAGCCGCCCGGGGGGAGACGGCCTGCACGCTGGAGGATGCCGTCCGCTGTGCCGCCCGCCTGCTTCGTCAGGGCGGCCGGCTTGCACTGTGCCAACGTCCGGCCCGCCTGCCCGACTGCTTTCAGCTGCTCCGGCAATACGGACTGGAACCGAAGCGCCTGCGCTTTGCGGCGTACGACAGGCACCGGCAGCCGTGGCTGTTTCTTGTGGAGGCCGTGAAAGGCGGCGGCAGGCAGCTGACGGTGGAGCCGCTTTTTACCGTGATGGACGGACAGGAGCACAGCGCCGAATACCGTGCGCTGTATGAAGGAGAGAGACAATGACGGGAACGGTTTACATTGTGGGCACACCCATTGGAAACTTGCAGGATATGAGCCCCCGTGCGGTGGAGACGCTGCGCACGGTGGATTTTATTGCGGCGGAGGACACCCGGGTGACGCTTCGCCTGCTGAACCATTTCGGCATCAAAAAGCCGCTGGTCAGCTGTTACGAGCACAATATCCGCGAGCGCTCGCTGATGGTGATTGACCGGGTGCTGAACGGGGAGAGCTGTGCGGTGGTGACGGATGCGGGGATGCCCTGCATCAGCGACCCGGGGGAGGTGCTGGTGGAGGAGTGCCACCGCCGGCAGGTGCCGCTGCGGGCGGTGCCTGGCCCCAGTGCCGCCGTGACGGCGCTGGCGGTCTCCGGGCTGCCCACCTCCCGCTTCAGCTTTGAAGGGTTTTTATCCGTCAGCAAGAAGGCCCGGCGGGAACATTTGGAGGAAATCCGGGATGTGCGCCACACCATGATTTTTTATGAGGCGCCGCACAAGCTGAAAAACACGCTGCGGGATCTTTACGACACCCTTGGGAACCGGCGGATTTCCGTCGTCCGGGAGCTGACGAAGATCTATGAGCAGGTGCTGCTGTGCGACTTACAGCAGGCCATCGCCTACTTTGAGGCAACCCCGCCCAAAGGGGAGTTTGTGCTGGTGGTGGAGGGCTGTCCAAAAACGAAGGAGCCGTCCCTTACGCTGGAACAGGCGGCAGAGCTGGCGCAGTCGCTTTGTGCAGAAGGGAAAAGCCCGTCTGCCGCAGCCAGAGAGGCGGCCGCCCAGACGGGTTTTTCAAAAAGCGCGGTCTACAGGGCGCTGCTGGAACGCTCACAGCAGGATGTAGAGCAGGGCTAAAATCAGCTTGTAGCTGCCGCCGTTTTTAAACAGCAGCCAGGCGAGACCCAGGATAATGATGGTATCGCTGTCAAACTGGATCCCGTTCAGCAGGCGGCTGATGGCGCGCCCGGGGTTAAGGGTCCCCTCCTCCTGCCGGCCGCCCCCGCCGTTTTGCGGTGCGGCATGGCGGTCCTGCGGCCGGTCCGGATGGGGCCGGCTGCGGCTCTGGTTTGGGGCCGGGCGGCCCTGCCGCGGTGTGGGCTGCCCCTTTGGCTGGAATTGCAGCCTGCCGCCCGGACGGTGCGCCTGCTGCGGGGCGGGACGGGAGGAGGCCTCGGCATAGGCCTGTGTGCGCCGCTGCATCTCCCTGACGCGGCGCACGGCGTCCTGCTGCATCTTCATCAGCTCGCCGTCGGTGTAGCCGGACTGGTTAGCCATCCTCCTCACCGCCTCCGAACAGGTTCAGCTCCTTCAGCAGCGGCAGCAGGTTTAACAACCGGATGATTTTCAGCGCTTCATCCACCCGCTTGCGCTTTTCCTGGGACAGGTGGGGCTTCAGTGCGGTCAGAAGCGCGGTATCCTCATCCTTGCCTCCGCCCTTCAGGGCGGAGGTGATCTTCAGCAGCATGGCGGGATCGAGCCCCAGCGAGGACAGCGGGTCGTCGCCCGTTTTCTCCTCTTTCTCCTGCTTTTCCTGCGGCTTCGGCGGGCCGAAATTGGAGGTGTCAAAGCCCAGCGAGTCCGCCAGTGTTTTCAATTCCTTGACGGTCTCTTCGTCGCTTAACAGGGAGGAGATCTTCTCGCTGAGATCATCCATGTGGCATCACTCTTTCGATAGTTTTTTCATAATGGACATGGCCTCCTTGGACTGGAGGATGCGCTGGGTCAGGTTTTTGTCGCTGAGCACTTTGCCCACCTTGCTTGCGCCGTCCTTGCCAAGCAGGCCTTCCAGGTCTTTCTTTTGCAGCTTGTCACGCAGCTCCGCTTCCGAGATGCCGAGCTTGCCTGCGACCTCGCCCATAAGGGCCTTGGTTTTCGGATCGGACAGGTTCATGTTGTTTGCCATGGAGCATAACCCCTTTCAGGAACGGTAAAATAATGGTACTCAATTTTATGTAGCGCGGGTGCGCTTTAGAAGGAGGAACAAGATGGTTAGGATTGTTGCGGTTTCCGATACCCACGGCCGTCTGTCGCCGCTGGAGCGGGTGGCGGAGCGCGTCAGGGACTGCGATTTGCTGGTGCATCTGGGGGACGGCGTGGCCGAGGCGCACGAGCTGCAGCTGTTCTACCCGGACCGGCGGATTGTGTGCGTACGCGGCAACGGCGACTGGTCCAGTGCTGAGCCGGAGACAAAGGAGCTGATCATCGGCGGCAAACGCCTGTTTTTGTGTCACGGACACACCTTTGGGGTAAAACACGGGCTGGACCGCCTTGTCAGGGCGGGGAAAAACCGGCAGGCGGACCTCGTCCTGTTCGGCCATACCCACACGCCCTTTTTCCATGTGGAGGACGGGCTGACCATCGTCAACCCCGGCTCCCTCGGAAGGGGGTTCCCTCCATCCTATGCGGTGATTGACATTGTTGACAATGTTTTCGTTGTAAATGAAGGAAGGCTGTAAAAAAGGGGCGCAGGCTTTTGCCTGCGCCCCAGCGCTTTTTTTACAGACCGGCCTGTTGCGTCCGGTACAGCCGCGCATACTCGCCGTCCAGCGCCATCAGCTGCTCGTGGGTGCCCTGCTCGGCAATGTCGCTGCCGTCAATAACAATGATCCGGCCTGCAGAGCGGATGGTGGAAAGACGGTGTGCAATGATAAGGGTGGTACGCCCGCGGGCCAGCTCGTCAAAAGCGGACTGGATCCGCGCCTCCGTCATGGAGTCCAGCGCCGAAGTGGCCTCATCCAGGATGAGAATCGGCGGGTTTTTTAAAAAGATGCGGGCGATGGAAATCCGCTGCTTCTGTCCGCCGGAAAGCAGGACGCCGCGCTCGCCGACCTGGGTGTCAAGGCCGTCCGGCATATCCAGAATGTCGCCGTAAATTTCTGCCCGGCGTGCAGCCTCAATAATTTCCGCCTCGGTGGCGTCCGGCCGGCCGTAACGGATGTTGTCCCGGATGGTGCCTGCAAACAGGAACACGTCCTGCTGCACAATCCCGATCTGCTCCCGCAGGGAGCGCTGCGTCAGCATACGGACATCCTGCCCGTCCACCAGCACGTGCCCCTCGCTTACATCGTAGAAACGGGGGATAAGCTGGCACAGGGTGGACTTGCCGCTGCCGGAGGGGCCCACCACGGCCACGGTCTCACCCGGATGGACATGGAGGGAAATGTGCTTTAGCACCGGTTCTGCGCCGGGCTCGTACCGGAAGGTCACATCGTCCACAAGGATGTCGCCTTTCACGCCCGTCAGCACCGCTGCGCCGGGCGCGTCCTTCACGTCCGGCTCCACCCGCATCAGTTCCACAAACCGTTTAAAGCCTGCCATCCCCTGCATGAACTGTTCCACAAAGGCGGACAGCTTGCGCACCGGGGTGATGAAGGTGGTGACATACAGCGTAAAGGTGGTCAGGTCGATAAAATCCATCTGCCTGCGCATGATGAGAAAGCCGCCGAAGGCGATAACCAGCACGGACAGAATGCCCATGAAAAACTCCATGCCGGACTGATAGAAGGCCATGGCCCGGTAATACCCGCGCTTTGCCCCGCGGAACTGGTCGTTGGCCGCGTCGAATTTTCTGCTTTCCGCCGCTTCGTTTGCGAAGGCCTTGGCGGTGCGCATGCCGGAAATGGAGGACTCCACCTCGCTGTTAATGCCTGCAAGCCGGACCTTTACTTCGGTAGAGGCCTTCATCATGCGTCTGCGGCTCAGGGCGGTAAACAGGATGAACAGCGGGATAACCGCGAACACCACCAGCGCCAGCTGCCACTGGATGGTCAGCATAATACAGAACGCGCCCAGAATGGTCACGGTGGAGATGAACAGGTCCTCCGGCCCGTGATGGGCAAGTTCGGTAATTTCAAACAGGTCGCCGGTGACACGGCTCATCAGCTGGCCGGTGCGATTTTTGTCGTAGAAGGAGAAGGACAAATCCTGCATGTGGGAGAACAGGTCCCTGCGGATATCCGCCTCCATCAGGACCCCCAGCAGGTGCCCCTGATAGGTGACAATATAGTAAAAGACGCCTTTGAGCACATAGGCGGCGGCCAGTGCAGCCATGATAAGAAAGAAGGTGCCGAACAGGTTGTCCGGCAGAAGGGTCTGCATGGAGTAGCGCGACACAATGGGAAACAGCAAATCCACCACACAAATGCACAGCGCACACAACATATCAAGAAAAAATAGTTTAAGATGCGGCCGGTAGTAGGATAGAAAAACCCGAAGATAGCCGCCTGTTTTGTTTTGTCCTGTTTTCACACTTTTCCCCCCTGAAAAACCAATCCTGTCCAGTATAGCCCCGCCGGACGGCGCCTGTCAACCGGGATAAAAGAACAGACGCAGTGCAAAAAAACGGGGCTTCGCACTGCGTCTGTTCTTTTTTTCTGTCCCTCTCAGTGAAGGCCAAAGGTTTTTTCGATGTTGACGCGGGAATTTTCCCGCACAATAACAATAAGGTGGTCCCCCTCGTAAATGGCGGTGTTACCACGGGGGATAAGGGACTGCCCGTCCCGCGTGATGGCCACGATGACCAGGTCCTCCGACAGGGACAGCTCGGACAGGGTTTTCCCGCTCATCCAGTGGCCCTTGGGGATGGTGACCTCAATAAAGGACAGGTCGCCGCCGCGGCCCACGCTCATCAGCATCTTTATCGAATCGAAATTGACCTCCCTCTCCAGCAGACGGACAATGTACTGGGTGGAACTGACCGGGATGTCGACACCCAGCTTGGTCATGGCCTCCGCGTTTTTTGGGTTGTTGATACGGCCCACCGTTTTGGCAACGCCGAACAGTTTTTTGGCCAGCTGGCAGATAATCAGGTTGTCCTCGTCCCGGCCGGTGGTGGCCACCACCGCATCCGCTTCGGCAATTCCTGCATTGGACAGCACCTCAATGGAGGTTCCGTCGCCGCGGAACACGGGGATGTCCATCTGATCCGCAATCATTTTGCAGAGCTCCTCGTCAATCTCCACCAGATGGGGCTGATGCCCATGCTCCACAAGGGTTTTCACAAGGTAAAACCCGACCTTACCGCCGCCTACAACTAGAATCTTCATTGCGTCCTCCCTCAGTCAATGCGGTTGCCCACAAGAATTTTGCATTTCCCGGTCAGAATAAACTGCGGGTCCGCCGGCATGTGCAGGTCGCCGGACTCGTCTAAGATGCCCAAGACCACCTGATCCTCCAGTTCAATCTCACGGAAGGCGGCGCCCTCGTACTTCTCCGGAATGGTCACAAGGGAGAAACAGATGGTGTTTTCCCCGAAGGAGACGAACTCCGGCCGGAAATCCTGGGTCAGGGTGCTGATGACGGCGGCCTCCGTCAAATTGGTGGGACAGACCGTGTTCAGCCCGAAGTGGGCAAACACCGTCTCCCGCCGCGGATCGTAGATCCGCGCAAGCACGTTGGGGACGTGGAACAGCTCCTTCGCCACCTCCGAGACGGTGATGTTGACATTGTCGCTTTCCGTCAGGGCCGCCAGCGCGTCACAGCTTTCCACGCCGGCCAGCTTCAGCACGTCCTGATCAATGGGGACGCCGCACACGGTCAGCCCGGAAAAATCCTCATCCAGCATGGCAAACCGCTTTTCAGAGCGATCCACCACCGCCACGTCGTGCCCCATGCGGCTCAGCTCGCTGGCCACCCTGGAGCCCACCTTGCCACAGCCCACAATTAAGATATTCATAAACTGCAAAGCTCCTTTTTCATTGGTACTGCTGTGATTATATCACCGCAGGCAAAAAAAGCAACTGGAATTTTCAGAATTTACTTTATTTTCAGCTGATCCAGCGTTAGGCCGTATCCGTCGAGGAAGCAGGAGAGGAAGGACTCCACCTCCGGCAGGCCCATGGCGTTTAAATCCTGAAGCCCCTTTTGCGCCGCGTCGCGGAATTCATGGTTGCCGTGGGACAGCTCCTCCAGGCACTTGAGATAGGCGGACAGCTTGTCCGCCGCCTTCAGCAGCTTTTTTTCGTACGGGTCGGTGTCCGGGCCGGGAAAGGCGTCGCGGAAGCGCCCCTCCAGCTCGTCGGGAAGGGTGGACAGCAGCAGCTCCTGCGCCTCGGCCTCCACCTGCTTGTAGGCGTGCTTTAAGCTGCCGTTAAGGTATTTGATGGGGGTGGGCATGTCCCCGGTGATAATTTCGCTGCAGTCGTGATACAGCGCCATCACCGCAAGCCGCGCCGCATCCACCGTGCCGCCGGACGCATTGTTAATAAGCCCAAGACAGTGGGCGATTGTGGCGGTCTCATAGCTGTGCTCGGCCAGGTTTTCTGTGTAGGTGTTGCGCATCAGCCCCCAGCGCTGCACCAGCTTCATCCGGGACAGCAGGGCGAAGAAATTGCTTTTTTCCATGGTTTTCTCTCTCCTTGTCGGAAACGTACGCATATTATACAACGAAGGGAGGCGGGTGTAAAGCGGCGGTTGAAGGGCGGGGGTGGGCGTGGTATAATACAAAAGTATGAAAAAACGGGCGCCCGCACCCTAATGCAGGCGCAGTGGGGAGGCGAGCATGGAGCTTCAAAAGGACTACAAAAAAACGTATCTGCGGGCCTTTTTCTATGGCCTCGTGGTGGCGCTGATTGTGTTTGTGCCGCTGTCGCTTTACCGCGGCGGGTACTTCATCTTTGCCGGGGACTTCAACGTACAGCAGATCCCGTTTTACAAGCTGGCGCATGAGGCCATCCGCAGCGGCGACTTCCTGTGGAACTGGAACACGGACCTCGGCGTCAATTTTATTGCCTCCTACTCCTTCTACCTGTTCGGCAGCCCCTTCTTTGCGCTGACGCTGCTGTTCCCCACCTCGTGGGTGCCGTACCTGATGGCCCCGCTGCTAGTGTTAAAGTTTGCTGTCTCCAGCGTGACGGCGTGCGCCTTCATCGGCCGTTTTGTGAAGCAGACGCGCTATGCGCTGCTGGGCGGCCTGCTGTACGCCTTTTCCGGCTTTACCATCTATAATGTTTTCTTCAACCATTTTAATGACGTCATCGCCCTGTTCCCCCTGATGCTGATTGGGCTGGAGGAATATATGCAGAACGACCGCCGGGGTTATTTTGCTTTGTCGGTGGCGCTGATGGCCCTTGTCAACTACTTCTTCTTTGTGGGACAAGTGGTCTTTGTGGTGCTGTACTTCTTCGTGCGTCTGTGGAGCGGGGAGTACAAGCTGACGGTGAAAAAATTCTTGGGCCTTGTGCTGGAGGCGGTGCTGGGCTTCTGCATGTCGCTGGTGATTGTACTGCCAAGCGTGCTGACGGTTATCGGCAACCCACGCGTCAGCAACCGGCTGAGCGGGTACGACCTGCTGCTGTACTCCGGCACCCAGCGTTACGCCGCCATCTTCCAGTCCCTGTTCTTTCCGCCGGACAGCGCCTATGCCCCGGCATTTTTCCCGGATGCAGGCGTCAAGTGGACCAGCTTAAACGCGTATCTGCCGCTGTTCTCCATGGCGGGCGTGACGGCCTACTGCCTGAGGAACAAGCGCAGCTGGCTTTCCCGGCTGCTGAAAATCTGCCTTGTGATGGCGCTGGTGCCGTTTTTAAACAGCATTTTCTATCTGTTCAACAGCAGCTATTATGCCCGGTGGTTCTACATGCCGGTGCTGATGATGAGCCTTGCAACCGTACTTGCCTTCGAGCGGTTCCGGCCCCGCACCTGGTACCGCGGCCTCGGCTTCACAGCCTGTATTACCGGCATTATCGCCCTGACGGGAATCCTGCCCGTGCAGGTGGATGGGGAGTGGCAGTGGTTCGCCCTGATTGACAAGAAGGAGCAGTTTTGGGTGTGCGTGTGCATCGCCTTCCTCGGGCTGGTGCTGCTGTGCATGCTGATTGAATTCCGCAAGGAGGGCAAGCGCTTTTTCAGGGCCACGGTGGTGTGCGTGTGCGTCATTGCCGTGCTGTCCTCCTTCACCTACCTGACGGTGGGGCGCATGAACTACCACAGCGAGACGTGGTATATTGAAAACTCCCTTGAAATCAGGGATAAGCTGGACCTGCCGGAGTCGGAGCAGTTCTCCCGCATTGACACGCTGGAGTGCACGGACAATGAGGGGATGTTTATGGGCCTGCCCACCATCAACGCCTTCCACAGCATTATCCCCAATTCCATCATGGAATTTTACCCGCTGGTGGGCGTCAAGCGGGACGTCAGCTCCAAGCCGGATGCAGAGCTGTACGGCCTGCGCGCGCTGCTGAGCGTTAAATGGCAGTTTATTAAAAACGGATCAGGCGCCCAGCCAAGCTATGGTTTCTCCCAGTGGGGCCAGGTGGAGGACATGACGATATACAAAAACGACTACTTTGTATCCATGGGCTTCTCCTACCTGTACTATGTGACGGAGGACCAGTTTATGAGTACGGTGCAGTCGGAGCGGTCGCGCCTGCTAAACAAAGCCATTGTCCTGACGGACGAGCAGGTGGAGCGCTACGGCGACAAGCTAATCCCCCTGCCGGAGGAGATGTTCTTCCAGCTGAACACCGCCACCTATGCGGAGGATGTCCAGCGTCTGCAAAACAATTCCTGCGACAGCTTCGTCCCCTCGGGACACGGTTTTACGGCCAGCATTACGCTGGAGCGGCCCGGCCTTGTGTTTTTCAGCGTCCCCTATGAGGCGGGCTGGTCCGCCAGCGTCAACGGCAGCCCCGCGCAGGTGGAGAATGTCAGCGTGGGCTTCATGGCCGTGTGGTGCGAAGCGGGGGAGAACGAAATCGTGTTTGATTATATGACGCCGGGACTGAAGCTGGGCGGCACCTTGTCTATTGTGGCGCTGTGCATGACCGCAGGCTGGGTGTACCTCGGCATCCGAAAGAAACGGAAGGCGGCGTAGGGGAAAGGAACGGTGCGCCCATGACAGACCGCACAGCAGAGAATACCCCCACCCTTGTCACCGGAAGGCTGTTATTGCGCCGGGCATGCCCGGCGGACGCCCCGGCCTTTCTCAAACTGCTGGGGGATGTTACGACAAACACCTTTCTGCCCTGGTACCCGGTACAGACCCTGCAGCAGACGCTGCAGCACCTGGAGAAGCAGTTTTTCAGTTTTTATCAAAAGCCCTCCGCCTACCGCTACGCCATCTGCCTTAAGACGCAGGGCGTGCCCATAGGCTACGTCAACGCGGGGGAGGGGGACAGCCGCGATTTGGGATATGCCCTGCGGCGGGAGTACTGGGGCCAGGGCCTTGTTACGGAGGCGGCCCGGGCAGTGGTTGAGCGGCTGCGTGCCTCCGGGGCGGCGCGGCTGACTGCCACCCATGACGTGAACAACCCCGCCAGCGGCCGGGTCATGAGGAAACTTGGCTTTACCTACCGCTATTCCTATATAGAGCAGTGGCAGCCCAAGGACATCCCCGTCACCTTCCGGATGTATCAGCTGGATTTCGTCCCCGGCACAGGCACCTACATGGGCTACTGGCAGCGGTATCCCACCCATTTTATAGAAAAGAGCAACGAATGGTAAAAGGGCCGTCAGGCGGGTTTTCGCCTGGCGGCCCTTTCAGTCTAGCCCGTCTTTTTCCCACATATAAATGATGGGAAGGGAGGGGACAGGATTTGAAAAAGGGAAGCCTGTTGGGCAATGTGGTGGTGCTGACATGCGGCGCGCTGCTCAGCCGGGCGTTGGGAATGGTGCTGCGCATCTACCTGTCAGGCCGGATTGGGGAGTATGGCATGGGTGTGTACAGCCTGATTCTGTCGCTGTTTACACTGGGGTCCGTCCTTGGCTCGGCAGGGATTTCTGCCGCAGTAAGCAAAATTGCCGCGGAGGAGCTGGCCCTGGGCAACCGGGCGGGGGTGCGGCGGCTCATGCGGGTGACGGGCGCCCTGTCCCTGTTTATGGGCAGTGCGGCGTCCCTGCTGTTTTCCATCACGGCCAAGCCCCTGGCCCTGCATTTCGTGGACGAGAAGGAGGCGGCGCTGGGCATTTTTCTCATCTCGCTGTCCTTCCCGTTCATGGCCGTGTCCTCCGCCCTGAAGGGGTACCTGTATGCGGCAAACCGCGCAAAAAAGACCGCCCTGTCCCTGCTGGTAGAGCAGCTGGTCAAACTGGCGGCCATTATCCCGGTGCTGGAGTGGTATCACGGCAACGAAATCCGCATCACCATGGCAGTGCTTGCTGTCAGCATGGTGCTGGGAGAAGCATTTTCCTGTATCTATCTTTACAAATTGTATAGAAAATCAATTAGTAAACAAAAAGGAGAGAAACCGAGAAAGCAAAACGGCATGCTGACAAGGCTGCTGCGCCTGTCGGTGCCCATGGGGCTGACCTCCTATATTATCAGCGGCTTCCGGGCGGTGGAAAACATGCTGATCCCGCTGCGGCTGCAGCAGTACGGCACCGGGAAGGAGGACGCCATCAGTGTGTACGGCGTGGTCAAAGGCATGGTGATGCCGCTGCTGACATTCCCGTCTGCGGTGATCACCTCGGTGGCGGTGCTGCTGGTGCCGGAGATTGCAGGCAGTATGGCCGCGGGCAGAAAAGAGGAGGCGCACCGCAAAATCCGGCTTGCCATCAAGTATACCTCTGTGCTTTCCCTGTTGCTGTCCCCGCTGTTTTTCGCCTTTTCCGGGGAAATCGGCGCCTATATTTTCAGAAGCGAACAGGCGGGTGCCATTTTAAAAAACCTGTCCTTCCTGTGCCCGTTCATCTACCTTGAAATGGTGTGCCAGAGCATGCTGCAAAGCCTGGGGGAACAGCTGTCCAGCCTGCGGTACAACCTGCTTGACAGCAGCATGCGGATTCTGCTTGTGTGGTTTTTCCTGCCGGTGGGCGGCGTCACCGCCCTGATGGTGGTCATTATACTAAGCAACCTGCTGACCGCCGTGCTGACGGTAAGCAGGTTGCTGAAAGTTGTGCATATGAAACCGGACCTTATGGGATGGGTCACCAAGCCGCTGCTTGCAAGCATGCTGTCCGTCTTTTTGTCCGAGCGGCTCAGCCGCCTGTTTGAAGGGAACCTGCTGATGACTGCCCTGTGCGCGGGGGCAGGCGCCCTTTTATACCTCGTGTTTCTGCGGCTAAGCGGCTGTATCTCGTTAAAAGAGCTGCGCTTTATGAAGGGTCAGCTGCGCCGGAAACAGTAAACAGCTCCGTCCCGAACAGGCCCTCCGCCACGGCAAGGGCAGTGTCCGCCATGCGGCTGCTGCACAGCTCAAACGGGGCGCCGTCCACATACAGCACCCGGCCTTCCTGCACAGCGGGGAGGGAGGCGTAGCGGGAGGCAGCCAGCGCCTCCGCAGTGATGCCGTCGTCACAGATAAGCCAGTCGGGATCCATTCCGGCCAGCTGCTCATCACTGAGGGCGTAGCCGGACAGTTCCGAGGCGGTGTTCTGCAGGCCCAGCTTCCCGAGCACCTCGCTTTCCAGCGTGTCGCCCGTGGCGGCCGCGCCGGACAGGTCGGGCAGATAGAGGTAGCTTGCCGTGTTGTCCTCCCCAATTTTCCCGGAAAGGAAGGCCAGCCGGTCCGTCAGGTTCTGCGACAGGTTGTCTCCCCGCTCCGTCCCGGTGGACGCGCCCTTCAGCACGGTACCCACCTGCGTGTACAGCACGGCCAGTTCCGCAAGGCTTGTGGGCTGCGGCAGGATGATAAGCCGGATGCCCGCCGCCTCCAGCGCGGAGATGTTGCCCGCACTCATGGCGGAGACGGACAGCACCGTGTCGGCGCCGGAATCGATGATGGCCTGGACATCCGGCGTCTGGGCGGAGCCCATGGCGGGAATTTCCCCGGTCTCCGGCACTTTATCATGGCAGTAGTCGCTGACGCCGGCCAAAACGTCCAGCCCGTTCAGCTCCATCAGTGCGGCACTGAGCACCGGAGACAGGCTGACGATGCGCTGGGGCTGCGTCTCCAGCACGACGCCTTCCACGCTGACTGGGAAATCAGCGGTCTCCCCGGCGCTTTGGCAGCCGGTCAGCAGCAGGGCCGCACAAAGCAGCATGGCAACGGCGGTGGCAATGATTCGCTTCATAATACGCTCCTTTGTCCAACAAAGTTTCTTTCCAATTATAGCACAGTTACAGTCCGGTAACAAGAAAAACAGGGGGAAACGCCGCAGGAAGAAACTGTGTGCGCCGCCGTTCGTCCTTGCCGGGAAACGGGCGGTGTGCTACAATGAAAAAAAGGCTGCCGCAGTGCACCTGAAAAGAAAGGGCTGATGTGAATGGCTGATAAGCACAAGATTATCATGGATGTGGACACCGGGTCGGACGACGCAGTGGCGCTGATTCTTGCCATGCTGGACGACACCTTCGACTTGCTGGGTGTGACGTCCGTGGGGGGGAATCTGGAAGTAAAACTGACGACGGAGAACACGCTTCGCATGGTGGAGTTCTGCGAAAAGCAGGACCGTGTGGGCGTCTACCGCGGCGCAGATTTGCCCCTTGTCTCCACCCTGCTGCCCACCACGGCCCAGTCGCAGCTGCCCCTTCCCCGCAGGGAGGGCGTCTCCGTGCCGGAGGGCCTGCACCATGCCGCGCACATCCCCACACCGAAGTTCACCATCAAGGAGCAGGACGACTGCGCGGTTGTGTGGCTGATTCACACGCTGCGCGCCGCCGGGGATGGGGAGATTACGCTGGTGGCGGTGGGGCCGCTGACCAACATCGCCCTTGCCGTCCGCGCCGACCCGCGGATTGTTCCGAAGGTGAAGGAACTGGTGATTATGGGCGGCGCCGAGCAGTATGCGGGCAGCAACTCCATGTGCGCCGAGTTTAACGCGTGGGTCGACCCGGAGGCGCTGGAGATTGTTTTGCAGGCGGGCTTCAAGACGACGCTGGTGCCGCTGGATGCGACGTTTTCCGCCTATATCACCCCATCGGATGCGGAGAGGATCCGTGCAGTGGGCACGCCGCAGGCGGATATGCTGGCGGATCTTATTTTAAAATACGGCACGGCCTCCATGCTCAAGGGGATTGACCCGGAGGGGGAGACGCACATCCCCATCCACGACGCGCTGGCCCTGTGCAGCGTGCGCTATCCGCAGGTGCTGAAAAGAAAGGCCGCCTGCTGCCATGTGGATATCTCGGGCGGCCATGCCTACGGGCAGACCATTCTTGACCGGCGCCGCGGCGAGTCTGCGCCGGAGCCCAACTGCGAGTTTGCCTTTGGCGCCGACCGGGAACTGTTCCTGTCGTGGATTGTGGACGTGCTGACAAAGGCCAAAGGGGAATAGGACTGCCGTGCAAAACGGCAAAAAAGGGAGGGAAGCGCGAAGCTTCCCTCCCTTTTATAATCAAAAGGCTATCCCTTAATGAGGCTGTACAGGTAACGCTTGAACTCATCCGCGTCAAGCTCGGTGCACACACGGCCGTTGAAGGGCTTGCCCGCCACACCGTTGTAGTCGATAACCACCTGGCCATAGGTGCTCTCGCTCTTGTACTCGGTGAAGCAGTAGGCGTCGATCATCTTGGCGACGCACTCCGGATGGATGGCGACCGCCATGGCCACCGGATCCGCAAAGTCGATAAGCGCAGAGCCGAAGCGTTTGACGTTGAGGTTCCTTAAGCAGCGGTTGCACTCGATGCAGAACTTCACAAGCTCGCTGGGGTTGTCCGCCATCAGCGCGTCAATTTCCTCCACCGTTAAAATTGCCTTGCCGAGGCAGGCGTCCCAGCCCACGACGGTGAAGGGCACGCCGGACTGCATGACAATCTGCGCAGCCTCCGCGTCGGCCCAGATGTTGAATTCCGCCACAGGGGTGCAGTTGCCGGGGCCAAGGCCGGCAGAGCCCATCATGGTGATCATCTTCACCTTTTTAAAGGCCTCCGGCGCCTTGAGGATGGCCATGGCCACGTTGGACAACGGGCCCAGCGTGACAATTTCAAGGTCGTCCCCCTCGTACTCCGTTACCATGCGCGCCATGGCGTCCACCGCATGCTCCGGCTGGGGCTTGCCCTTCGGGTCGGGGTAGCCCACATCGCCAAGGCCGTCCTGCCCGTGGGTGGCGTGGGCCGTGACCATTTTCTCCCGAATCATGGGCTTCTCCATGCCGCGGTAAACGGGCGGGGCGTAGGTGCCTGCATAGTCAATGGAGATCAGCGCGTTGCGCACGCACTGGTCCACGTACAGGTTGCCTGCCACGCAGGTGATGCCCAGCACGTTGACGGAGGGGTCGCGAAGGGCCATAATAATGGCAACCGCGTCGTCGGAAGCGGTGTCCGTGTCGATGATGATGTTGCGTTTCTTGTCCATTACTTCAAAATCTCCTTTAAACGTTTTTTATACAGCGGCACGTCGATGGAAAGGCAGACGGCGCCGTTGGCAGGCAGTTTCAGGTGGTTCTTATAGTCGAAAATCATCTGGCCGTAGCAGTATTTGCCGCCCAGCTCCACCGCGATGAAGCACTCGGTCACTTCCTTGCGGATGTCGGGCCACAAGGCCACGCCCATGGCGGAGGGGTCGGCCAGCTGCAGGTTGTTGCGGCCGTAGCGGGTTTTGACAAACTCCACCACTGCACGGTTGCAGTCAATGGCAAATTTGCCGGTGGGGGACAGGGCGGCAATCTCCGCGCGCTCCTGCGGGTCAAAGCCGCAGTCGCCGTAGCACAGCTCCACCGGGGAGATGAGGAACGGCACCCCGCCGCGCAGGACCACGTCGCACGCCTCCGCATCCACAAAAATGTTGAATTCACTGGTGACGCTCCAGTTGCCGGGCTGGTACAGCTGCCCGCCCATGATGATAATCTGCTTTAGCTTTTTCATGGTCTCGGGCGCACGCATGAAGGCGGCTGCGATGTTGGTCAGCGGGCCCAGCGTCACAAGCTCGATGGTGCCGGCAGGGTTCTCCTCAAGAATCCGGATGATGGCGTCCACCGCGTGCTCCTTCTCGGTTGTCAGCTTGGGATCGGGGTAGCCCACATCGCCAAGGCCGTCCTGTCCGTGGCACGCCTCCGCAGTGACTGCCTCCCGCATGAGGGGCCGGTCGTGGCCCACATAGACCGGCGGGGTGTAGGTGCCCGCCTGCTCCACGGCGATAAGGCAGTTGCGCGTTGCAAGCTTCAGGGGGATATTGCCGTTGACCACCGTCAGCGCCAGTACCTCCACCGAGGGCTCCCGAAGGGCCATGATAATGGCAACCGCGTCGTCGGAAGCGGTGTCCGTGTCGATAATCAGCTTTCTTTTCTCCTCACTCATTGTAACGGCTCCTTTCAGCAGGTTTTGGACGGAACAAAAGAACGGCTCTGCACACGGGAAGGGCACACCGGACCGGGGACGTGCCTGCCTGGCAATTCTATCATTCCTTCCGTTTCTATAGAAAAAGGGCGACAAAACATGATGTTTGCCGCCCTTCACATATCTTGGGTGTTAAAAAGGTTTACTTATTCGCCTCGTAAGCGGCCACAGCGCAGGCAACCGTCGCGCCGACCATGGGGTTGTTGCCCATTCCGATAAGGCCCATCATTTCCACGTGGGCAGGAACGGAGGAGGAACCCGCAAACTGCGCGTCGCCGTGCATACGGCCCATGGAGTCGGTCAGGCCGTAGGAAGCCGGGCCCGCCGCCATGTTGTCGGGATGCAGGGTACGGCCGGTGCCGCCGCCGGAAGCGACGGAGAAGTACTTCACGCCGTTCTCATAGCTCCACTTCTTGTAGGTGCCCGCAACCAGGTGCTGGAACCTTGTGGGGTTGGTGGAGTTGCCGGTAATGGACACGTCCACCTTCTCCTTCTTCATGATGGCCACGCCCTCCAGCACGTCGTTGGCGCCGTAGCACTTGACCGCAGCGCGCTCTCCGTCGGAGAAGGGAACCTCACGGACAACCTTCAGCTCGCCGGTGGCGAAGTCAAAGTCCGTCTCCACATAGGTGAAGCCGTTGATACGGGAGATGATGTAGGCCGCGTCCTTGCCAAGGCCGTTTAAGATAACCCGCAGGGGTTTCTTCCTTGCCTTGTTGGCGGTTCTTGCGATACCGATGGCGCCCTCCGCAGCAGCGAAAGACTCATGTCCTGCAAGGAAGCAGAAGCAGTTGGTCTCATCTCTTAACAGCATGGCGCCGAGGTTGCCGTGGCCGAGGCCCACGTTCCGCTGCTCCGCCACGGAGCCGGGGATGCAGAACGCCTGCAGGCCGATGCCGATGGCTTCCGCCGCGTCAGGAGCGGAGGCCGCGCCCTTTTTCAGCGCAACCGCAGTGCCGAGGGTGTAGGCCCACACGGCGTTTTCAAACGCGATGGGCTGCACGCCCTTGACGATGGCCTCCACGTCGATACCCTTGGAGAGGCACAGGTCCCTGGCCTCCTCCAGTGTGGAGAACCCATATTCTTTCAGGCAGGCGTCGATTTTCGCCATTCTTCTCTCTTTACCTTCAAATTGCGGCATGTTCAGTTCCTCCTCTCTTATTCTTCACGGGGGTCGATGTATTTGGGAGCGTCCGCATACCGACCGTAGGTGCCGATGTTCTTCTCGTAGGCTTCCTTCGGATCCACGCCGTGGCGGATATCCTCCAGCATTTTGCCCACACGCAGGAACTTGTAGCCGATGGCCTCGCCGTTATCGTCCACCGCAACGGAAAGGATGTAACCCTCCGCCAGCTCCAGATAGCGCACGCCCTTTAAGCCGGTGCTGAAAATGGTGCCGACCTGGCTTCTCAGGCCCTTGCCCAGATCCTCCAGGCTGGCGCCGATGGGCAGGCCGTCCTCAGAGAAGGCGGTCTGGCTTCTACCGTAAACCAGCTGTTTGAAAATTTCTCTCATTGCAACGTTGATGGCGTCGCACACAAGGTCGGTGTTCAGCGCCTCAAGAATGGTCTTGCCGGGCAGGATTTCACCCGCCATGGCAGCGGAGTGGGTCATGCCGGAGCAGCCCAGCGTCTCCACCAGCGCCTCCTCAATAATACCGTTCTTCACGTTCAGCGTCAGCTTGCAGGCGCCCTGCTGGGGTGCGCACCAGCCCACACCGTGGGAAAGACCGGAGATGTCTGTTACTTCGTACGCCTTGACCCATCTTCCCTCTTCCGGGATGGGAGCAGGGCCGTGTTTGGGTCCCTTGGTCAGGGGACACATTCTCTCAACCTCATGAGAAACGTTCATTTCGGTTACTCCTTTCAATTTGCGTTTTCTGTCTGACTCCGCCCGTGGCGGCCAGAAATCGTCTTTTTGGGGACAGGCAGGCGGCCTGTCCATGCCTACCCGTACCTTATTATAAAGGGAAAATCCACAAACTGCAAGGGGAAAATCGTGCGCAGGGCAAGTTTTTCTCCGCCGCCCGCGCAGGAAAAAACACAGGCCTTTTACTCCGCCCGGATTTGACAAAACGCATGTGCTACAGTATGATAGGGAGGATAAAAAAGAAGTATCAACAGAAGTGTCAACGCATTGTATTGGAGGGAAGAGAATGAGCCTGTTTCGCAAACTGTTCGGAACCTATTCCGAACGGGAACTGAAAAAAATTAAGCCTATCGCGGACAAGGTGCTGGAACTGGAACCCACCTTTGAAAAGTATACGGATCAACAGCTGCAGGAGATGACCCCCAAATTTAAGGAGCGCCTGCAAAAAGGGGAAACGCTGGACGACCTGCTGCCGGAGGCATTTGCCGTCTGCCGGGAGGCGTCGTGGCGCATCCTCGGCATGAAGCACTTCCCCGTCCAGGTCATCGGCGGCATCGTCCTGCACGAGGGGCGCATTGCCGAGATGAAAACGGGCGAGGGTAAAACGCTGGTGGCCACGCTGCCCGCCTACCTGAACGCCCTTGCGGGCAAAGGCGTCCACATCGTCACCGTCAACGACTACCTGGCCCGCCGCGACAGCGAATGGATGGGCAAGCTGTACCGCTTCCTGGGCCTGTCGGTGGGCCTTGTGGTGGCCGGGCTTGACCCGCAGCAGCGCAAGCAGCAGTATGCCTGCGACATCACCTACGGTACGAATAATGAGCTGGGCTTCGACTACCTGCGGGACAACATGGTCATCTATAAAAAGGATAAGGTGCAGCGCGGGCACAGCTTCGCCATCGTGGACGAGGTGGACTCCATCCTCATTGACGAGGCGCGCACCCCGCTGATTATCTCCGGGCAGGGCGACAAGTCCACCGACCTGTACAAGCAGGCGGACCGGTTTGCGAGAACGCTGAAAATGATTAAGGTGGCAGAGGTGGACGCCAAAGAGGAGCAGGACGACATCGACGGCGACTACATCGTGGACGAGAAGGCCAAAACCGCCACGCTGACCCCCCGCGGCACAAGAAAGGCCGAGGCATACTTCCATGTGGACAATCTCATGGGGGCGGAGCAGATGACCCTGCTGCACCACATCAACCAGGCTGTAAAGGCCCACGGCGTCATGCAGCGGGATGTGGACTACATCGTGAAGGACGGCAAGGTGGTCATCGTGGATGAGTTCACGGGCCGGTTGATGATCGGCCGCCGCTATAACGAGGGGCTGCACCAGGCCATTGAGGCGAAGGAGGGCGTCCGGGTGGAACGGGAGAGCCGTACCCTCGCCACCATCACGTTCCAGAACTACTTCAGAATGTATCAGAAACTGTCCGGTATGACCGGTACGGCCCTGACGGAGGAGGACGAGTTTCAGGAGATCTACTCCCTTGACATCGTGGAGGTCCCTACGAACAAGCCCATGATCCGCCAGGACTACCCCGACGTCATCTATAAGACGGAGCAGGCGAAGTACAACGCCGTCATCGACAAAATTGTGGAGTGCCATGAAAAGGGCCAGCCGGTGCTGGTGGGCACCGTCACCATTGATAAAAGCGAGCTGTTCAGCCGGATGCTGAAAAAGCGCGGCGTCAAGCACGAGGTGCTGAATGCCAAGTTCCACGAGAAGGAGGCGGAGATTGTCGCGCAGGCCGGTAAATACGGCGCGGTGACCATCGCCACCAACATGGCGGGCCGCGGCACCGACATCATCCTCGGCGGCAACGCGGACTTCCTCGCCAAGGCGGACATGCGCAAGCAGGGCTATGAGGAGGAGCTGATTGAGGAGGCCACCTCCTTCGGGGAGACGACGGACGAAAAAATTCTGGAGGCCAGAAAAACCTACCAGGCACTGAAGGAAAAGCATAACGTGAGCATCCAGGCGGAGGCGGAAAAGGTCATTGCCGCGGGCGGCCTGTTTATCCTCGGCACCGAGCGGCACGAGTCCCGCCGGATTGACAACCAGCTGCGCGGCCGTTCCGGCCGTCAGGGGGACCCGGGCGCCAGCCAGTTCTTCCTGTCCCTTGAAGATGACCTGATGCGGCTGTTCGGCGGCGAGCGGGTGCAGAACATGATGAACTTCATGCGCGCGGACGAGGATATGCCCATTGAGGCGAAGATGCTGTCCGGCATCATTGAAAACGCCCAGCGCAAGGTGGAGGGACGCAACTTCCAAATCCGTAAAAACGTGCTGCAGTTTGACGACGTCATGAACAAGCAGCGTGAAATCATCTACTCCCAGCGCGACAAGGTGCTGGACGGCGAAGATGTCAGCGACTATGTGAAGCAGATGCTGGCGGAAAGCGTGGAGAACACCGTTTACACCTATGTCAGCGACACGGACGCGCACGAGGACTGGAACCTTGTGGGCCTTCGCGAGCACTACATGGGCCTGCTGACCACGGAGGACGACTTCCGCTACACCCCGCAGCAGCTGGAGGACATGACAAGGCAGGAGATTGTGGATCTGCTGCAGCAGCGCGCCACAGAGCTGTACCGCCGCCGGGAGGAGGAGCTGACCCCGCCCATCATGCGCGAGGTGGAGCGTGTGGTACTGCTGCGCAACGTGGACCTGAAATGGATGGACCACATCGACGCCATGGACGAGTTGCGCAAGGGCATGTACCTGCGCAGCTACGGCCAGCACGACCCGGTGGTGGAATACCGGGTGGAGGGCTTTGAGATGTTCGACCAGATGGTCAACGCCATTAAGGAGGATACCGCCAAAATGGTGCTGACAGTGAAGGTAAACAAGGAGAAGGCCCCGGAGCGCGAGCAGGTGGCAAAACCGGTGGAGCCCCAGTCGGAGGAGAAGAAGCAGCCGGTCAAGGCGCATGCCAAGGTGGGCCGGAACGACCCGTGCCCCTGCGGAAGCGGATTAAAGTATAAAAAGTGCTGCGGCCGCTGACGGACGGCGCCGCAGCCCATTTAAGGGAAAGGCCCGGCAGGGTCTTTCCCTTCATTCTGTATAGAAGGAGCGTGTCCTTTCATGCGCATGCGCAAACACAAGTGGGCGGTACCGGAGCTGAGCACCTGCCCCTATTACATTGAGCAGCCGGAGCACAACCGCGGCGTGTGGCGGCAGGCGTTTCCCCGGCCGGAACAGCCGCTGTATGTGGAGCTGGGCGCCGGAAAATGCGGCTTTGCCGCCGTGCACAGCCTGCGCCACCCGGATGTAAACCTTTTGTGCGTGGACAAAATTACCGACATCCTCGGCGTGGGCAGAAGGACCATCGAGGCCGCGTATGAGGGGGAAAACCGCCCGGTGGATAACCTGCTTCTGTGCAGCCACGATATTGAGCGGGTGGGTCTCATCCTCTCGGAGCAGGACGCGGTGCAGCGCATCTACATCAATTTCTGCAACCCATGGCCCAAACCGAAGCACTGGAAAAAACGTCTGACCCACCCCCGGCAGCTGATGAACTACCGCGCGTTTTTAAAGAACGGGGGCGAAATCCGCTTTAAAACAGACGACGCGGACCTGTTTGAAAGCAGCCTCGGCTACTTCCGGCAGTGCGGTTTTACCGTCACGTTCCTCACCCGGGACTTACATGCGGAAACAGGGGTGGACAACATCGAGACGGAGCATGAGCGCATGTTTTCCGCCGAGGACGTGCCCATTAAGGCCCTGTATGCCCGCAAGGAACCCTCCCCGCTGTAAAAACAACCAAAAAGCGGTTAAATATTCATCTGAACTTGCATAAAAATGAAAAATTTGAATAAATATTCGAATAATCCTTGCAAAATCGAAATTGTGGTGTATAATTATAACCATCATCAATGATTGAGAGGAAGCGGACAACAATGGGAAAAATTAAGAAGGTCGTTTTAGCATATTCGGGCGGTCTGGATACGTCCATCATCATTCCGTGGTTAAAGGAGAATTACGACAACTGCGAGGTCATCGCCGTTGCGGGCGACGTGGGCCAGCAGAGCGAGCTGGACGGGCTGGAGGAAAAGGCCATTAAAACCGGCGCCAGCAAGCTGTATATTGCCGATTTAAAGGAAGAGTTTGTCAACGATTACGTGTTCCCCACCCTGAAGGCGGGCGCAGTGTACGAGCAGGATTACCTGCTGGGCACCTCGTTTGCGCGGCCGGTCATCGCCAAAAAGCTGGTGGAGATTGCAAAGGCGGAGGGGGCGGACGCCATCTGCCACGGCTGCACCGGCAAGGGCAATGACCAGGTCCGGTTTGAGCTGACGATTAAGGCTTTTGCCCCGAACATGCCCATTATCGCCCCGTGGCGGGTGTGGGACATCAAAAGCCGGGACGAGGAGATCGACTACGCTGAGAAGCACCAGGTCCCGCTGAAAATCACAAGGGAGACCAACTACTCCAAGGACAAGAACCTGTGGCACCTGTCCCATGAGGGATTGGACCTGGAGGACCCCGCCAACGAGCCCCAGTACGACAAGCCGGGCTT
>CAJFUF010000019.1 GCA_904420175.1 Candidatus Schneewindia gallinarum | reverse complement strand
GTCCACAAAATGGCCTGGTTTATCTGCCAGAACTGTGGGACTGAATATCAAAGCGTCATACAGGATCGGGTCAGACGCAAAATGCCTTACTGCCCATATTGTCCAAGGGAAAAAACAAAGCGGCAGCGAACCGTACCATTCCGGTAGATTCACTGCCGCTTCATTTCATGATCTCTTCTGCTTCGCAGTCAAGCCATACATATTGGCCACTCTGGAGCACGATTTTCTTGTGCTCCATAATAAGCCTGTCCTTGACAACCGCATAGATATTGTCTCTGATGTGCTCGTAATTCTTCGGCACCATATAATCCCTCTTCCCATACGCCTCCAATGTCACAAATTCCGTATGGGGCTTTTTATTACTTCCGCCAACGCTATTTTTAGGAAGGATTTCCCTGCACCGTCCTTTCGGAAAAACGTGGGGGGGATAAAGGTACCCAATCCTAACGATTTCCCAGAAAGCGCCAAAAAAGGACTCTCATTTCAGCCTTTCCCCAGAGATAAACTTCTCTGAAAACGCCGCAAGAATCCAGTGTTTATGGGTGTTTACATGGTTTGGTGCCAACGTAACATCTCAGTAATATTCACCGCTGTCGATCACACTGTTGATGATGCCCAGATTTTTTACAGTGCTGTTCGCTGTGATTCCTCTAAACAAGCCGCCATAGCTGCCGTTGGTCCTTATACCGCTGACAGTATACCCATCGCCGTCAAATGTGCCCGTGTAAAAAGAGTTGTCTGCAAGTGCGATCGGCTTCCACGTCCTGCCGTCGGGAATCACAATATTGTTCGTCAGCTTCGCGTTAAGCGCTTCGCCAAATGTGCTGTCCTTAACCTGCTCAGCAAACCAGAAAAGGTTTCCGGCATTTTTGATCTGGTACACGTCGTCCACCAGCTCGGCAGGCTGATAGCCGGGGCCACCAATCTCAAAACCGTTTTCGTCGTACTCCTCGTCCTCGGGATGCCAGATACGGATGTATTTGTAGGAGGGTGATTCGCTCGCGTTGTAGTCCTCAGGGTCGCTTCCGTCGGAATACCTGCTGGCCACAATGGAGCAGCCGGTATAGCTGCTTACATCCAGCGTTCCGCCAAAAGCCACGGATGTTTCATCGCCCTGCCCGACGAAAGTAGAAGTTCCTCCATTCACCGTAACGGTTCCGCTGTTGTTATTGGGGAAAATGCCCCAGCCGGTCGTGTTCGCACTTTGTCCGGTGAAATGGTATGTACCGCTGTTGATAATGACGTTACCGGTGTGGGCATAGATTGCGTTTCCCTCACTGCCGGTGCTGCTTCCGGTCACGGTCAGACTTCCCGCCCCTGTAAAGATGATATCGCCATATCCGTAGATGCCGGCAGTAATTCCGTCATCCGTGACGCTGATGGTATTCTGCCCCATAGAGTTGACTGTTAGCGTGCCAATGCTGCTGTCCGCAAAAACGGCAGCAGTCACACTATAACCCGTATGTCCCGCATTTGTCAGATTGGCGCCGTTCAGCGTAAGTGTTTTTGTCCCTGCATCGTAGGACACCGTTCCGTCGCTAAGCACATTGGCCGCATTGTCCGACGTAACCTGTGTGCCGTTTACCCACAGGTCATACACTTCCGGTGCGGCGCTAAGGTTCGTAATCCCAGGCTCTGCCGCCAACGCCGTAGTCGGTATGAGCGCAACCACCATTAAGAAGCATAACGCCAATGCGCATATCCTTTTTATTCCTTTCATCTTATTTCCTCGCTTTCTCTCCGCTTATTAAACGTTCTTTTTAAAAATACGACAAAGCCATCCTTTATGGATGGCTTTGTCGTATTTGGTCAGTTTTGTGTCGTAATTGGTCAGGCGTTGAGGATAACGCACACGGCTAAGCACCCGTCTTTCAGCTCATAGCGGATGTCCCCGTCATATTTTCTGGCGGCAAGGACGACGCTTTCGATCCCCGTGCCCCTGCTGCGGAGCATTCCGTTCTCAATCACCAAACCGGGTTTACAAGGGTTGCTGCACACGATAACAATCTTGTCCGCAACCGAGCGGATATCTACCCGGAGCTCTCCATGGGATCCGCATTCCTTACAGCCGTTGAAAGCGTTCTCCAGAAGATTGGAAAGAATGGCGACAAAATCCATGTCTGCAACAGGCGTCTCCTCAGGCGTATCGGCGGACACCGAAACGGAAACACCGTCCTTTTGCGCCCTCAGATAAAAGCCGCTCAGGATGGCGTTGACGGTGGCGTGGGGGCAAAATTCCTTCGGCTTTGCCGCATCCAGGCTTTCGTCATACTGCTCTATATAGCGAATGGCTTCTTTGATGTCCCCCTTTTGCAGCAGCGCCGCAATGTTCTGGTTATGGTGCCGGAAATCGTGGCGGATGGTTTTGGCGGTTCGCTCGTTCTCTTTTGCAAGCTCCAGCTGCCCTTGCAGATATTCCGCATTCTTGCTGATGAGTTCCATTTTGCTCTCATCGTTCATAGACCGAATTGTTCCGAAGAGTACCCACAGCACCGAGCTGTAAATCAGCACAACCGCTGCGAACAGAAAAATCGTTTCGTGTTTGTGCCCGTAGCCTGCATAGAGAAATATGACAAACGATATAAAGACCACTAAAAACAGCATTGAAACCAGGGAAATGGAATACCAGGTCCTTTTCTTTGCCCCTGGCACCATACGCACATAGGGGCGCAGATACTTCAGGTATCCCAGCACGGCAGGCAGGTATAGCAGCGTTCTTACAAGATTTCTCGCATACAGCGTTCCCGTCTCGGACAGCCCGGGAAACAGCATATTGCACAACAGGATGGCAATGCAAAAGAATATGCAAAACAAAATAGAATAGCTGATAAACAAAAACGACTTCTTGCAAAAGGCATCGGCAGAGGCCAGGACAAAAACGAAGAAGGCCATCAAGGCCGTGCCGGTAAAGCTGACGAATGCCGTAATTGCAGAACCGCTGCCAAACAACACGGAAACCGCCAGCGTCAGGCCGATGAAAAAAACGCCGAACACCCCATAGAGCAACACGGTTTTCCGGACGGAATATCTCCGCTCGGTCATGGCGGCGAGGCAGATGATATGCGTCAGGACAAGGATAACCATTGTGGCGGTCAAATGGATCATATCACTGCCTGTCATTGCCCTGTCGCCTCCTGTGTATAAAAATCAAAATACTGCTGTTTGACTTCGCTGCGCAGCCGTCTTGGGACAGGGATTGCCTCTCCGTTTGTCATTTCCAGTGCGGTCGGAAGTACTTTTTGCACACAGCGTAGATTCACAATATACGAAGCACCGACTGCCATAAAGCCGCTGAGTCCCTGAAACCATTCTTTCAGTTCCGACAGCGTCATGCGCGTTTTCAGGCAGTTTCCCGATCGCAGGTGGAGCTCCAAGCTGTGATTTCTGGCTTCCGCGTATACAACGGAGTAGAGATCAATCCGATGAATTTCATTCCCGCATGGAATAAGAATATACCGGTGCCGGTGCCTTTTTTCAATTATCCGGTCAAGTGTGCCGATCAGCCGCTCTTTCGTATAGGGCTTTGTGAGGTAATCGTTTGCATGCAAAGCAAAAGCCTCCACCGCAAACTCGGTGCTGGTGGTCAAAAAATAATGTCGGCGGTATCTTGGCTTTTGCGCTGAATTTCCCGTGCGACTTCAGTCCCCAGCACACCGGGCATGCAGATATCCAGCACCGCAATATCCGGAGCGCCGCTTCTGTCCATTTCGTCCAGCATATCGAAAGGGTTCGTAAAGCATTGGGTCGTAAGGAATAGATCCGGATGCTCCCCGGCGTATTCTGAAACGATTTTTGCTACCGTTTCCAGTTCGTCTTTCTGATCGTCGCATATCATGCAAAGCATACTCTCACCACCTTTTATGGTATGTACAGGGCAGCTGCCGCCTGTGTAGCATCTGTCAGTAAAAAATTATACTATAAATTCTTTTCGTCTTCAATCAATCCCGGCATATGCGCAAAAGGCGGCCTGTTTTAAGAGGGTAAACGGTGTTTTTTTGTTCTTTGTTTCTTTTTTATTTTTTTACAAAGTTTGATAGTTCCTTCATATCTCTGTAACATTTCCCCTGTATACTCTGTCTTGTCGGAAAGGGACGGCAACGGTCCCACAGACAACCACAACATCTTTTTTCATCTTTTTCATTTTTTCTCCTGTAAGGGAAGGGGCGGCATCATCAGCCGCCCCTTCCCTTTTTATTTCCCTTCAAAAAGCCGCTGTGCAGTATTTCCCCTCGAAAGCACAAGGCCCAGCGGCAGGCCGAGGCCGTAGCACACCACAGCCTCCCCCAAGGCCACCCACAGGAGATTGGGGACAAACCAGCCGGGTGCGCCGCCATAAAACAGCACGGTCAGCTCTGCCCCGACAATCAGGGCGTTGGACACCACCGGCGGCACAAGGCCGACAAGCAGCCGCGGCCACTTTCCCCGCAGCCTGCGGCCGATGTACCATGTGGCAAGTGTGGCAAGCAGGGTTGCCAGTGTGCCCACGGCGCTGTCCACAAGGCCCACCGGATTCAACCCTGTCAAAAAGCCCACAAGATTACTGACAAAGCACCCCAGCGTCAGCCCGCCCACGGCGGGCGGATAGAACAGGGGCAGCACACACAGTGCCTCGCTTAAGCGGAACTGCATGGGGCCGAAGCTTAAAAACGGCACGGTAAAGCACAGCGCCGTATACAGCGCGGCGATGAGGGCCGTCAGTGTCAGCTTTGAGAGTGGGCGGTTCCCCCTCATCGATCCTGCCCTTCCATGCGGCGCAGCATTTCCGGTACCTCCCCGATGCAGTCGCAGACCTGGGCGCCGGTGGCGGCGAGGCGCTCCTTTGCCATGTGCCCCTGCGGAATCAGAATGCAGCGGCAGCCGATGATGTCCGCAATTTCCTTATCGTGGGTGCTGTCGCCGATAAAGACCACCTCGTCCGGGGGGACATCCGCCGCGGCAAGCCAACGCCGGGCAATCTCCTCCTTCCCGGCGCCCAGATTATCGTCCACTCCGAGGATCTCCTCAAAATAATCCCTGATTTTAAAATGCCTGACCTGAAAACGCAGCAGGTGCTTTTCCGAGGCGGACAGAATCAGCTGCCGAAGGCCCATCTGCCTCAACTTCTCCAAAGTACCCTGCGTCCCCTCATGCAGATGCAGGCGCAGGGTGGACGGCAGATAGCGCACGGCAAATTCCCGCGACAGCTTTTTAAAGGAATCCTTTTCAAAGTCAAACCCGAGAGATCCGTAAAACGCCTCCGTCGGGAACACAAAGTGCTGTTTGTACCACTCCTTCTCCAGCCTTGGCAGGCCGCGCTTTGCAAGGATTTTGTTGCCGATGTCGATGGACACATCCACATCATCCAGCAGCGTGCCGTTCCAGTCCCAAATGACAACCTTCATTTACTCACGTCCTTCCCTTTTCCTTTTGTCCGACTGTTTCAGTATACAGGTTTCGGCGTCCGTTTTCAAGCGGCGCATCCTCCCTTGATAATATGGGCGGGGCATGGTACACTACACATAGAAGAAACGGGGGTATACTCAGGAATGAAGCTGTTATTTTTCGGGGATGTGGTGGGTCTGTCCGGCTGCACCGTCCTTCAGACGCAACTACGGAAGCTGAAGGCGGAGTTCGGCGCAGACGTATGCGTGGTTAACGGGGAAAACTCTGCCGAGGGCAACGGGATTACCATAAAAAGCGCGAGGATGCTGTTCGACGCAGGCGCAGACGTAATCACCACGGGAAACCACGTGTTTCACCGAAAGGAAATTTACGACATGCTGGACACGAACGGCTACCTGCTGCGGCCGGAGAACTACGGCCCGGGGTGCCACGGCACCGGTGTGTGCGTGCTGGACTTCGGCCGCACGCAGCTGGCGGTGCTCAACCTCATGGGCAAGGCGTTTTTGCCCGACCCGCTGGAAAACCCCTTTCAAATGGTGGACGCGCTGCTGGATCAGGTGGGCTGCCATAATGTGTTTATTGACTTTCACGGCGAGTCCACCGGGGAGAAAAAGGCCATGGGCTTCTACCTGGACGGACGGGTTACAGCGCTGTTCGGCACCCACACCCATGTGCAGACGGCAGACGCGCAGATTCTGCCCGGCGGCACGGCATATCTCAGCGATGCGGGCATGTGCGGCCCGTTCCTGTCCGTGCTGGGGGTGGCGCCCGCCCTTGCCATTGAACGCATGAAAACCGGGCAGCCGGTCCGCTTCTGCAACGCTGCGGGCGACGTGCTGGTGTGCGGCGCCTGTGTGACATTTGACGAAAAGACGGGCCGTGCCGGGCAGGTCGAGACATTTTCCAGAATCTACAAGGCTTAAAAGCATACACTATTTACTTTTTTCGCAAAAAATAGTATAGTTATAAAGATAGGACGGTATTCTTCTTAACAAAGGAGTGAAATAACCATGATCATCCATGAGACACCCCTCGGCCTGATTCAGATTTCCGACGACTATTTCAAGGCCCTTGTCAGCCATGTGGTTTCCGACTGCTACGGCGTCAGGGGGTTGGCCCTTAAGGGGGTCGGCAAATATCTCGCCAGGCTGACCGGCGGCGACGCGGTCCGCATCCGGCACGCGGGGAACAAGCTGATTATTGATTTGCACATCGCCGTGACCTACGGCATGAACATCAGCGCCATCGTGAAAAGCATCGTGAACAAGGTGACCTTTACGGTGGAGCAGGCAACCGGGCTTGAGGTTGTCAAAGTCAACGTCTTTGTGGACGAAGTGAAAGCGGAGTAGCAAAGGCGAGGTACCGACTGCTCCCTATTTTGAGGTGATAGATTGATGAATGGAAACCTTCTTCGCGACGCCGTGATTTCGGGCGCGAACAACCTGAACAACAACCGCGCCTATGTGGACTCGCTGAATGTGTTCCCCGTGCCTGACGGCGACACGGGAACCAACATGGGCATGACCATTACCGCCGCCCGCGACGAGCTGTCGCTGCTGGACGGCGCCGACATCGGCGAAGTGGCAAACGTGTGCGCATCCGCCCTGCTGCGCGGGGCCCGCGGAAATTCCGGCGTAATTCTTTCGCTGCTGTTCCGCGGTTTTGCCAAAGGCCTTGCAGGAAAAAAAGAGGCGGATATCACAGAGCTGTCCGCCGCCCTTGCAAAAGGGGTGCGCGCGGCGTACCGCGCAGTGATGAAGCCGACGGAGGGCACCATGCTGACCGTGGCGAGAGAGGCCAGCGACGTTGCGGAGGCCGCTGCCAAGGGGACGCAGGACGAGGCGGCCGTGTTCCAGAAATTTGTGGATGCGGCGAAAACCTCCCTTGAGAACACGCCCAACCTGCTGCCGGTGCTGAAAAAAGCCGGCGTGGTGGACAGCGGCGGCATGGGCCTTGTGAAAATTTACGAGGGGATGCTCAGCGTCATTAAAGACGGCGTTATGATTGAGCCCAACGACAAAAAGGATGCGGCGCAGGCGGAGGGACCCGCCATGACGCTGAACGGCGAGGTTGTGGATGTGGAGTTCCCCTACTGCACGGAGTTTATTGTGAAAAAGGCGGATGCTCAGGAGATGGCTGCGGATCTCCGCCCCTATCTTGAAAGCATCGGCAACAGCGTTGTTTTTGTCAACGACGACGGCATCATCAAGGTGCATGTGCACACCAAGCACCCGGGCGAAGCCATCGAGGCGGGCCTTAAGTACGGCTCGCTTATCAACATCAAAATCGACAACATGCTGGAGCAGGTCAGCAAGCGCAGCGCAAAGAGGATTGCCGAGAAAGCGGCGGAAAACTCCTCTGAAAAGTTTGCCTATGTGCCGGTGGATCCGGAGACGCCCTTCGGCTTTGTGGCCGTCAGCGCGGGCGACGGGCTGAAGGAGGTTTTTCAGGATCTGGGCGTCAACGCAGTGGTGTCCGGCGGACAGACCATGAACCCTTCCACCGACGACATTGTGGCCGCCATTCACAGCATTCCGGCACGCACAGTGTTTGTGCTGCCCAACAACAAAAACATCATCATGGCGGCGGAGCAGGCTGTGCGCCTTGCCGACCGCAACGTCATTGTCCTGCCCACCCGCACCATCCCGGAGGGGCTGAGCGCCATGCTCAGCTTTGACCCGTCGGAAAACGCGGAACAGAACCAGATGACCATGCTGAAGGCGGTGGAAGGGGTTACCACCGGGCAGGTCACCTATGCCGCCCGCGACAGCGAGTTTGACGGTCACAGAATTAAAGAGGGCGAAATGCTGGCCATGGTGGGCAGCAAGCTTATCTATGTGGAGAGGGACCTGAAGAAGGCCGTGGTAAAGCTGGCTGCCAGAATTGCCGGGAAAAACACCTCCTTCATGACCATCATCTACGGTGAGGACGTAACCGACGAGCAGGCGCACGAGATTGCCGACGCCATTCAGGAACGGCTTGGCAGCAGCATCGAATACAACGTGTTCCGCGGCGGGCAGCCGGTGTACCACTTCCTGCTGAGCGCCGAATAGGACAATGGATAAGAACAGTTCGATTCGCTATTTAAAAGGGATCGGGGAAAAACGTGCGGCACTTTTTTCAAAGCTGCGCGTTTTTTCCATTTACGACCTGCTGCGCCTGTATCCGCGCGACTACCTCGACCTGCGCGCGCCGGGCGGGCTGCCCCCTTACGGCGACGGGACGCCCCATGCCGTCAGCTGCATCATTGTGGGCAAGCAGGCGCCTGCACGCATCCGCGGCGGGCTGACGCTGTACAAGCTGCGGGCAAGCGACGGGAAGGAGGACTTCACCGTCACTTTTTACAACACGCCTTACGCCTACGACCGGCTGGAAATCGGGCAGGAGACCGTGCTGTACGGCCGGGTGACAGGCAACCTGCTGAAAAAGGAGATGAACTCCCCACAAATTTTTTCCGCGGCCAACCGGGGCCTTGTGCCCGTCTACCCGCTGACAGCGGGACTGACACAGAACCTGGTCACCGCGGCGGTTAAGGCTGCCTTTGCGGCAGTGGACGGCCTGCCGGATCCCCTTCCGCCGGAGCTAACTGCCCGGCACGGCCTGCCGGACCTGTATACGGCGCTGAGAGGGATCCACTTCCCTGCCGACTTTCACCAGCTGGCCGCAGCCAGAAAGCGCCTGATTTATGAGGAGCTGTTTCAGGTGCGTCTCGGCCTTTCACTGCTTAAGACCGAAGCAGCCGCCTGTTCGGCGCCGGTGTTCCATCTGTCCTGTACGGAAGAGTTTGAAGCCGCCCTGCCCTTTGCCCTGACGGGGGCCCAGCGCCGCGCCATCGACACCATCAAGCAGGACACGGCCAGCGGCCGGCCCATGAACCGCCTGCTTCAGGGCGACGTGGGCAGCGGCAAGACCATGGTGGCCGCCGCCGCATTGGTCCTTGCGGCAAAAAACGGATTCCAGGGGGCGCTGATGGCGCCCACGGAAATTTTAGCCGTCCAGCATTATGAGGGGCTGTCCCCCCTGTTTGAACGGCTGGGCATTCGCTGCGGCCTGCTGACAGGCAGCACCAAGGCGAAGGAGCGCACGGCCCTGTTAAAGGCGCTGGGGGATGGAAGCCTTCAGGTCCTCATCGGCACCCATGCGCTGTTAAGCGACGACGTACAGTTTTGCGCACCGGGCATGGCCGTCATTGATGAGCAGCACCGCTTCGGGGTGGAGCAGCGCCGCCGGCTGAATGAAAAATTCGGCTGCGGGCATTTGCTGGTAATGAGCGCCACCCCCATCCCCCGCACGCTTGCACTGATTTTCTACGGCGATTTGGACATCAGCATTCTGGACGAGCTGCCCCCCGGCAGGGCGGAACTGACCACCCACCTGATTCCCGAATACAAACGGGCGGACATGTACGCCTTTTTAAAGCGACATATCGACACAGGCGAGCAGGTCTACATCGTGTGCCCGCAGATTGAGGAAAACGAGGAGAACGACCTGAAAAATGTGACCGGCTATGTGGAGGCGCTGAAGAAAACGCCCCTGCGGGACGTGCCCTGCGGCATTTTGCACGGGAAGCTGAAGCCGGCGGACAAGGACAGGGTCATGGCCGGTTTTGCCAGCGGGGAAACTCCGCTGCTTGTGTCCACCACCGTAATTGAGGTGGGGGTGGATGTAAAAAACGCCACCATCATGGTGGTAGAAAACGCCGAGCGGTTCGGCCTGTCCGCCCTGCACCAGCTGCGCGGCCGGGTGGGCCGTGGCAGCAGGCGCAGCTACTGCCTGCTGCTGAGTGAAAACGCCGCCGCGCTGGACCGGTTGAAGGTGCTGTGCCGCAGCCGGGACGGCTTCCTTATTGCAGATGAGGATTTGAAGCAGCGCGGCCCCGGCAGCTTCTTCGGGACGGAGCAGCACGGTCTGCCGGAGCTGAAGCTGGCAAGCCTTGTCACCGACATGGACGTAGTGCGCACTGTCAGCGAGGACGCGGCGGAGCTGCTGCGGCGCGATCCGGCGCTGAAGGCGCACCCCGCCCTTCGTGCGGAGGTGGACGCCCTGTGGAAAGGCGGCGCCATCCTGTAATAATCTTAAAAGGAGAACGAGACATGAAACGACTGTTGTGTATCCTGCTGTGTCTGGCGCTTATGCTGCCGCTGGCGGCCTGTGCCGGCACGGGCAGTACAGGAAGTGAAAGTGAAAGCGCCAGCATCTCCGATGGTGGGCAGAGCAGCCTGCCCGAGGAGGAGGCCGTTACGGTGCCGTACACAAGGCAGATGTCCTACGCGGTCAGCGTATTCGGCGCAGGGCTGAAAAACCAGACGGATATGAGCGCGGTGGTGCCCACAATGGAGCTGCTGTTCTCCGCCGCGCTGGTTGAAAACTCCAACGGTACGGATAAAACCGCCCTGCAGGAAAAATATCCGGGCAAGGCCGTTATCCTTGAGACAACCGTGGAGGAGCTGGTGCGCTCCGTATGCGGGCCGGACGCCACTGTGCGCCACAGCACCCCGTCGGACTACGACAACTTTGACGTGAACTACTACGAGCAGGACGGCTGCTATGTGATGGCCGCCACAGGCGTACCTGCCTCCTACACGCCGTATTTCCTCAAGTGCCAGCAGAAAGGGGACGAAATCACCGCGCAGGTGGTGCTGCTGCGCTTTGAGGAGGAAGATCTCGAGACCATGGCCTACTACGATGAAAACGGCCTGAAGCTTGGGACGGTGCCCATTGCGGAGGACGGCAGCTACACCCTGCCCGACGCACAGGTGGAGGTCCTTGCCGCAAAGCTGCCCCAGCGCACCTACACCTTTCTTGTGCAGGGGGACAACTACTACCTTACGGGAGTCCAGACAAGCTAGGAAAAGTTCACTGATTGTTCATTTTCCTATTATAGAATCGATACATTTCCCCCCTATAATAAAAGCAGTTAAGAGAAAGCCCCTCTTAACGAACAAAGTCTTTTTCATTTTTCATTTTTTCCCCTGTGAAAACCGCCAGGCCCCCCCGCCTGGCGGTTTTCATTTGTGTGTATGGCAATTTCTCCCGTCCTGTGGTACAATGTTAAAACAGCCCGCGCCGTGGCGTGGGCCGTTCTGTTTTACTTAGGGGGAGCGGCATGAAACCAAAAAAGCCGAACGGAATACTTTACTTTCTGGCCATCCTTGTCCTGTGGCCGTACATGAAGCTGTGCTGGCACGTTAAAATCCACAAGAAAGGGTTTACACGGCCGGAAGGGGCTTTTGTCATTGTGGGCAACCATGTCACCTTTTACGATTTCATCACCATTGCGCTGGCGCTGTACCCCAGGCGCATTAACTTTGTGGCCGCCGCCTACTTCTTCCAGGGGAAGCTGCTGGGCAGGCTGCTGCGGTTCATGGGCGTTATCCCAAAGCTGCAGTTTGTGCCGGATATCGGCTCTATTAAAGCCATCATGGGCGCGGTAAGAAGCGGCCGCGCCGTGGGCCTGTTCCCGGAGGGGCAGGTGGCCACCTATGGCCGAAGCGACGAATTTTTCCCCTCCGGCATCGGAAAGCTTTTAAAAAACCTCGGCGTGCCGGTGGTGCTGTGCCACGCGGACGGGGGTGCCCTTGTCAAACCCAAGTGGGGAAAGCGCAAACGCCGCTGCCCGCTTGACATGACCGTCAGCAATCTGCTGAGTGCCGAGCAGGTGAAGCAGTATTCCGCCGCCCAGCTGGACGGCATTCTGCGGGAGGCCCTGTTCTACGACGATGCGGCCTACGCCCTGGCCCATAACCGCAGGCCTAAAGGAAAGGCCCGGGCCGAGGGGTTGGAAAATGCGCTGTACCTGTGCCCCAAATGCGGCGCCCAGGGCACCTACCGTGCACAGGGGGACCGTTTTTTCTGCACCGGGTGCGGCAACACCGGTGTGCTGGACGCACACGGCCTGCCTGCGCCTGCCGGGCCGGAGGACAAGGTGTTCCCCACCCTGTACCAGTGGCACCGCTTTCAGGCAGAGCAGACCGCCCGCCTTTGCGCTGCGCCGGATTTCCGGCTGGTTACCCGGGGGAAAATCCACTTCCCGCAGGAGAGCCTGCCCGGCACGGCACAGCTTGACCGGGAGGGGATCACCATCACAGTGGAAGGCCGGTCGGAACACTACCCGCTTAGTTCCATTCAGCACATGCCGTGCAGCGTGGGCAAGTATTTCGAAATCCCAAGAAAAAGCGGTATCATCACCGTGTACCCTGCCGACCCAAAGGAAATTATGCGCTGGCCGGATGCCGTGGCCGCGCTGAAAAAGAACGGATAAAACAAAACCAGCGTCCCCGCAGTACGGGGACGCTTTTTCTTTACAGCCCTCTTAAATAGGATGAGACCTTCTCGTCATAGTCCGGATAGGGGAAGTCCATGCACAGCGCCACCGCGTGGGAGGCCAGACGGAACAGGCCGCAGCACTGGTTGAAAGCCTGCATACAGGCTGTGGGCGACTCCATCCGATAGGTGCAGAGCAGACGCTCATACTCCCGCTCGGTCATGTAGGTGGGCAGAAAACGGTAGGCGCTGCCAAGGTTGACACTGAAGTCCGACTCCGTCCCCACCTTCCACGCATACATTTTCAGCAATTCGTCCCGGAGGACATGGTTAATATACCATGTGGCATACATCAGCTCGCCCCGCAGCAATCCCTTCATCACATAAGGGGCGACCCACCAAAACTCGTTACAGCTGCTGTCAAACTGCGCAAAGGTGGGCGGCTGAATGTAGTGGCTGCTTTCATCCGGTTCCGGCGGGTTGGGAAACAGGCCGTCCTTATCAAGAAGGATTTTGGTCAGGCTGTCCGCCGCAAGGTATGCCTGCGCGCCGGAGACCGGCACCAGCGTCAAATCCACCCGCACCCCGTCTGTAAACAGCATAAGGTACGGGAACCAGCCGTCCTCCCTGGGTTTCGCCCCAACCATCAGATTCGGCGTCTGCAGAATCAGCCGTTTGCCAAACACGTCCACCCAGCTGTGGTCCGCGGTAAAAGCGCCCACATCCGTGACCAGATAAGCCACATCAAAGTCGGAAAAGCAGTCCGGCTTCAGCTCCGGATTTACCCGGGAGCCGTTCAGACCGACCGCGCGCACACGCTCATCCTGCTGTGCAACCTGTAGTATCCGTTCCATCCACTCTTTCTCAGTCTGCATAGCCATCTCCCTTCCAGTTTTTTCTATTATAACATAACCATGGTAAAGCAGTGCATCGAAAAAGTGAAAAAGTCGATTTTTAGGGAAATCCTACAAAAAAAGAGAGGCTGCGAAACTTTTTTGCACCGCACTTTGGCCCTGCTAGATGGTTTTGCCAAACTCGTAAGCGCGTTCCAGATGGCCGGTTTCCCCAATCTGCGGGGCGCCGTCCGTGCTTCCGCAGCCACCGGCCAGCACCATGCCCACGTCGTGGAAGCCAATGTAATTGACAAGCGCAAACCGGTAGTAGGACACTGCCTGCTCAAACGTCCAGAAGTAGTCGTCCGCCGAAGTCATCAGCAGCGCGCAGTCCTTTTCCGGATACTTCTCATAACGACCGAGGGGCGGCGACGGATCCTCGCGGGCGAGGCAGTAGAACCGCTCGATGAACGCCTTGAGCTTGGAGGAGATGGTCCAAAAGTACAGCGGAGAGACAAAGACCAGGGTATCGGCTGCAAACAGTTCCGGTACAAGCTCCCCAAACCCGTCCCTTTGGACGCAGGGCTTTCCGTAGCGGCAGGCGTTGCAACCGGTGCAGCCCTTCACCTCAATTTTTGAAAGGTTGACCACTTCCACCCGCTTCCCCGCATCCCGGGCGCCGCGGACAAAGGCGTCCACAAGCTGGGCGGTGTTGCCGTGCGGGCGGCCGCCGCCCCGGATAACCAAAATTTTTTTCATGTCATTTCCCTCCTGCCGGATTTTTAAAAACAGGCGGCCGGCCATCCGGAGAAATAAAGAGGGCCATGCTGTTGTCATTCACGGTTCAGCATAGCCTTTTGTCTTCCCTCCGCCCTAAAAACAGAGCCGGATACCCGCCGCGTAACACGTTTTGGAGAATAGGAAAAATTCTATTTTATTTTTGAACATTGGCAGGTATCCTGCTCTACCTTCATTATATCAGGGCGCACTATCAAATGGTAACTTCATTCTTTCTTTTTGTGTTTTTGGTCCCCGAAATTTTCGCTTGATTTTTGGGCAATTTGACGAAAGGGCGTGCCGTATCAGCAGCCCTTGCAATGCTTCAGCTGTGCAAAAAACAAGCCGATGGAAAACGGCGCGTCAATGGGGAAATCCCCATACAGGGCAGTTCGGACAGCGGGCTCCACCGGTGCGTTCAGCACCGCGTACAGCACGTCCCGCTCCATAGCGGCGTTCAGCACCGCGCGCACCAGCCCGTCTGCCACGGCAGAATCCCCCTCTGGAAATGACAGGGTGTCCAGGGAAAGGATCCCGTCCTTCAGTTCTGCTGCGGCCAGGCCCAGTTCCTGTCCGCGCTCCACCGCGGTAAAAACCAGGGCATTTTCCGCAAAGCCGCGGCGCTGCTTCTCCTGTCCGTCAAGGGGCAACATACTAAGCATGCAGTTTCCTCCTTTGCGCCTTGGCAGCGGCATTTTTCAGCGCGGCAACCTCCTGCGGGGTCAGATCCCGCCAGCGGCCCGGCTGCAGCATTCCCAGGCGGATTGGCCCCTCTGAAACGCGCTTCAGACGTGCCACCGTCAGGTTGACCGCCTCCATCATTTTACGAATCTGACGGTTGCGCCCCTCGTGAATGGTCATTTCCAGCACCACACGGCCCGGCTCCTTCGTCAGGACACGGACAATGGCAGGGGCCGTCTTTTTGCCGTCAATTTCCACCCCTTCGCTGAGGGTGACCAGCGTCAAATCGTCTATGTCCGGGGTGACGGTAACGCGGTATTTCTTATCGATGTGGGTGCTGGGATGCATAATTTTGTTTGCCAGCTCCCCATCGTTGGTGAACAGCAGCAGCCCCTCCGAATTGCGGTCAAGCCGGCCCACAGGGAACACCCGTTCCTGCACGCCGTCTAACAGGTCAAACACCGTTCTGCGGCCCAGCTCGTCACTGGCCGTGGTGATGTACCCCCTTGGCTTGTTCAGCATGATGTACCGCTTTTTCCTGCGGGTGTCCACATAGACCTTTTCCCCATCGACAGCGATAAGATCCCTGCCGGGTGTAACCGGCTGGCCGATGGCCGCCGGACGGCCGTTAACGGTAACGCGGCCTTCCGCCACCAGCTTCTCACATGCGCGCAAGCTGCCGACGCCTGCGGCGGCCATCACTTTGTGTATCCTTGTCTTTTTTTCCATATGTCCTCCATCCACCTTAAAGAAACAGCCTGAAAAACCGTGTCAGCAGGCTTGGTTTTTCCTCCGACAGCGCCACGCTGTCCTGCGTTACAATTGGAAATTCTGTTATTATTTTATCATGGAAAATCACTTTTGCATAGCCCACCGTCCGCCCCTTTTCCACTGCGCCGATAAGAAAATGCGGCAGATGGATCTCCACCTTCAGCTCCTGCTCCTCCCCCTCCATAATGGGCACATACAAATCCCCCATGACACGTGCCGTGACGGAGGGGCTTTGCCCTCCGCCCACCGGCACCTCAAAGTCGCCCTGTGTCAAAGGGACCGCCCGCATGGAAATTTTGGAAAAGCCGTAGTCCAGCAGCTCCCTGTGCACATTCCAGTCGTCCGTGCAGTTCAGCGTGACGGCAATTAGCAGCACCCCGTCCCGCTCGGCGGCGGACACAAGACAGCGGCGCGCCGTTTTCGTGTAGCCCGTTTTGACACCGATGGCCCCCTCGTAGCTGGTCAGCAGCTTATTGTGGCCGTACAGTGTGCGCTCATACGGCGGGTTTCCAAAGCAGAGCGTCTTTTTTGTGCTTGCGCAGATCTCCCTGAACAGCTCGTTATCAAGTGCCTCCGCTGCCAGCAGGGCCATATCGTACGCAGTGGAATAGTGCTGCTCGTCATCCAGCCCGGAGGGGGTGACAAAATGGGTGTTTGTCATGCCGATTTGTGCCGCGCGCTGATTCATCAGTTCCGCAAATGCCTCCACGCTGCCCGCCACCCGCACGGCGGCCACATTGGCGGCGTCGTTTCCGGATTCCAGCAGCATGCCGTACAACAGGTCCCGCAGGGTTACTGTGTCATCCACCTTTAGGCCCATGGAAGAACCTTCCACATTGGCCTCCTCTCCCACAAGAAAAGGGGTGTCCAAATCGCCGTGCTCAATGGCAAGCAGGGTGGTCATGATCTTGGTGGTGCTGGCCATTGGCAGGCGGGAATCCTTGTTATTTTCCACCAGCACCCTGCCTGTGACTGGTTCGTACAAAATTCCCGCTTTCGCATTTGTCTCCACCATCAGTGCAGAGGCGGATACCACCGGAAGCACCCACAGCAGTATACCGGCACAGAGTATCAGGCACAGGAGCCTGTGTCTCATCCCTATTCTCCCCCTTCGAAAAAACCTCTGTCAAAATGGTATGCAAAAGACAAAGGAATTAGAAAAAGCGTTTTTTCTTTTCGTATATGATAAAAGGGAGCAAAGCTTAAACAGCTTTGCTCCCTTTTCTTTTGTTTCAAAAAAACTTAGCGGGCTCTTTTCTTGACAATAACTGCCGTTCCGGCCAGGCCGCAGGCTGCGAACAGAGCCAGCGCCGCCCACAGCACCATATTGCGGGGGTCGCCTGTTGCGGGCGCATCTGTCCCGGGCTTGTCATTCTCAGGGGTTTCCGGGGTCTCGTTCGTCTTGTCCTCGACAACCACGGAGGCGTTTTTCTCCAGTGCCTCGCCATTTACGAGGATCGCATGATCAGACTGGTTCTCAACCAGAACGCCGACAGGGGCAGAAATTTCGGAGCCCTCAGCCGCCTTTGTGATCCGGATGGTATCGCCCTGTCCTGCGGTCTCCAGCGCCTCATTGATGCTGGGCAGGCCGACCAGTGTTTTGGTGTCTCCGCCGGACGTTATAACCGCCGTATCCGCCGCGTTCACTGCGACATTGTCGCCCAGTGAGCCGAAAATACCGCCGGTTACGGTTGCAGCAGCTGTCTCTGCAGAGCCGGCCGCAGCATCTTTGGTTGTGTCAAGGGTGACCTCACCGATAACCTCACCGCCGTTGATGGTGGTTGAACCAATTTCCGATGTGGCCACGTTGCCGGTTACCGTGCCGCTCTCCATTGTGAAGGAGGACGGTTTGTTGACGTTGTCGTCATATCTGTAGCTGTAAACGGACACGTCGCCTTCAATGGTGCCGCCGTCCAGCTTCAGTTTGCCGCCGTTGGCAATTTCCACATTGCCCTTAATTTCCGCGTCCTCAATGGTCACATTTCCGCCGGTGTAGGTGGAGCCGAAATTGAAGGAATCCATTGCAAAGTTTCCCTCTGTCGTAACCTCGATAACGCTGCCGCCCTTCACAACGGTAGAGGCGTTGTTGTTGGACATGGCATAGCTGCCAAGGGTTGTTGTGGTCAGGGTGACATCCACATTGTCCACGATCAGGTCGCAGTAGCTCTGGAAGCCAATCCGTGCCAGGGAAGAGGTAACCGCACCGTTTTGGAAGGTAACCTTATTTCCTTTGTTCAGCTGGAAAGCATTGGTCTCTGTTCCGGCAGAACCTACCAACTTGGTAACCGTCCAGGTGTGTGTGTTTAATTCAAACGTTAAGTCCAAATTTTTATCTGCTGTTATTACTAATCCTTCGCCGGTATAGTCGTCCAGTAATTTAATGGTCGCCTTTCCGCCGCTGGGCAGGGCAGCCTCTACCGCCGCATACGCTTCGCCCGCAGTGGCATACTGGGTTGTTGCACCGTCAATGACGACCTCAAAATACATGGGATCTGCTGCCAAAGCCGCGGCGGGCAGCAGGCTTACCACCATGACGGCAGCAAGCAGCAGAACTGCAAGTTTGCTGAAAACTGATTTTCTTTTCATGCTTTTCACCTTTCTTTTTATTTCTCTCCCATCCGGGAGCAAGTCCCTCTTCAAAGAAAAAAAGTATATATTTCTTGACCGTATTACATCGAAAGCAAACCTGTGCTTTTGATGTATTTTTTTGTTTATTTCCACTTAAAAATGCGTCATAACAGGCGGACTATTTTCATAAATTCACTTTTCGTCAAAACATATACTTTTCTTGTATCAGTATACCATAAACGAGCTGAAAATACAAGATGCTTTCTATTGGAAGCAGGCTGTCTGTAAATATTTTACACAAAGGAAAAGCGGAGGAAGTATCCTCCGCTTTTTTCACTTGGCTTCCTTTTCCTTCTTTTTATTCACAAGTGCGCTAATCTGATCGATAACATCCGGTACGGTATTGACAATGTGGTCCACGGTGGTATCGGCAGGCTGCATCTGCAACAGCTTCACCTTGTCGCCGCTGATCACCAGAAAACCGATGGGGTTCAGGGTAACACCCGCGCCGGCGCCGCCGCCGAAGTTCGTTTTATCCACCTTTTTGGACTGGAAATCGCTTCCGCCGGAGGCAAAGCCAAAGGACACCTTACTGACGGGGATAATGGTTACACCACCCGCCGTTTCAATCGGCTTGCCGATGATGGTGTCCACGTCAATCATTTCCTTGATTTTTGCCATGGTCGTGTTCATGACGCCGTTTAACTGTGTCTCGCTCATAATTTACACCGCCTTCATTTTCCTTTGAAAGTTTTGTTTTTGCCAAATCCATTAAAAACCGGACGCCGATACGCAGCAGCAGGAACAAGCGCGCTTTCACTTTGACGCTGAAATGCCACCGGAAGCACTGCTCTGTATAATTGGTACTAATTCGGATATCCGGATCCGGAATATAAAACACGTTGCCCAATGTGCCATATGCGCCGTACACCAGTGCACACAGCTTGCCGTATTCCACAGCGGTGGCAGCCGCGTCCTCCTTCCCTACTTCTAAGTATAACACAAAATGCCGGACACGCACACCCCGCAGCAACTTTTTTACCGCGTCGGCAAGTGGTTCCAACAGCTGCATGACCTGGGACAGCTGCTGCTTAAACTGCTTCAGCTTGCCTTCAGGCGGCTGTTCCGGCGCGTTTTCCGGCGGCTTTGGCTGCTTTTGCTTCTTTTCCTTTTTCTGTTTGCGCTGCTTCAGCGGGTTAAAAGACAAAAACAGGTACCGTATCCTCAGCGTTACCTTTCCATTGTCCGCGAGGATAAAAACCCGGACGCTGGCGGAAAGCAGCAGTACAAAAAACAGCAGAATCCCGCCCACAATCCATAACCATGTCGGCATGTTTCATCGCCCCCTCCGGCATTATTCCTCCTGCGCGGGCAGGGCCTCTTCCTCCTCCGGGAAGGTATCGGGCCGCGGCTCCGGCCCGTTTTTGGGCAGCGCCGGCAGCTGCGACAGATTTTGCAGCCCGAAACAGCGCAGGAAATTGTCCGTTGTGCGGTAGGCGATCGGGCGGCCCGGCAATTCCAGACGGCCGCACTCCTCAATCAGGCCCTTTCCGACAAGGCTGCTTACCACACCGGAGCTGTCAATCCCGCGGACCTGCTCGATAAAGCTGCGGGTAACCGGCTGGTTGTAGGCAATGATGGACAGCACCTCCATTGCGGCGCTGGACAGCGGGGTGTCCCGTGTGATTTCCAGCGCCCTTTTGACCACAGCGGCCTGCTCCGCCTTGGTGACCATCTGCACGCTGCCGTCCAGGCGGACAATCTGCACGCCGTGTTCCGGCCCGTCGTAACGGGCGATCAGCTGGCCAAGCACCTTGCCCACCGTGGGCTTGTCCACCTGCAGCGCCTCCGCCAGCCTGTCCTCCCTGATGGGATCGCCGGAGGCAAACAGCACCGCCTCCAATGCGGCCTCAATGGCTTTGATTTCCATGTCCTATTTCTCCCCTTTTTTCACAAGGCTGACTTCACCCTGGCGGCCCTTCACGTCCACCCGGCCGGCCTTGACAAGCTCCAGCAGGGCGAGAAAGGTCGCCACCACTTCCGGCCGGTCCTTGGCAGAGGAAAACAGCCGCCCGTAAGCCGACCGGCCCGTCTGCCGCAGCAGGCGCAAAATCCGGATAACCCGGCTGCCAACGCTGACCATTTTCCGCTCTACCAGCGGGGTAAACGTCTCCCGCTTGGGGGGAAGCTTGCGCTCTGCACGCAGCATGGCCGCGGCATAGGCACTGTACAGCTCCCCAGGCAGGTGGTGCTTATGGTAAGTGGGGTCAATCTCCACCGGCGCGGGCTGCCGCACGAACAGAACACTGCCAAGATACTGCTGCGCCAGCTGCTGGGCGGCGCGTTTGCACAAGTCGTACTCAATCAGTTCCCCCGTCAGCTCCCGGCGCAGGTCCTCCGCCTCGTTCTGGCGGGGCAGCAGCATGACCGACTTGATGTGCACAAGCCGCGCGGCCATCTCCACAAATTCACTGGCAAGCTCCATATCTGCGTGCTTCGCCTGCTCCATATAATCGAGATACTGCTCCAGCAGTTTCGCGATGGGGATGTCGTAAATATTCAGTTTGTGCTTGCTGATAAGATGCAGCAACAGGTCCAGCGGGCCCTCGAACGTCTCGATTTTAAAAGTCAGCGAATTCATCTCTCACCTTAAAACGCCATAAATATCATGTCCACAAAACCGCTGAGGAAATACAGCCCGTCCAGCACCCAGCTCCGCACATAGGACAGCGGATAACTCAACGCGCCGGAGATAAGCAGAATCATCAGGCCGAGGCTGATATACATCTGATACCGGTCAAGATAATAGATCCACCGCCGGGGCAGCAGCGGCGCAATGATTTTGGACCCGTCCAGCGGCGGGATGGGGATCAGGTTAAACACACCGAGGCCCACGCTGATGGAAACGATGGCGGCCAGAATCTGCCCCACCGCCCACAGGGCCGTGTTGGTCATAATCGCCGCGGCGCCGCCCACGAGATAATAGAACAGCTTATAGACAATTAACACAAGGTAGGCCAAAATAAAGTTGCTGATGGGGCCTGCGGCCGCCGTAATGGCCATTCCCTTCTGGGAGTTTTTAAAATTCAGCGGGTTGACCGGCACCGGCTTGGCCCAGCCGAAGCCCGCCACCACAAGGCAGATGAAGCCGATGGGGTCAAGGTGGGCCAGCGGGTTCATGGTCATGCGTCCGCTGTAATAGGCGGTGTTGTCCCCCAGCTTGTGCGCGGTGTAAGCGTGCGCCCATTCATGAATGGGCAGGATGATCAGTGCGGCGATACAGCTGATGAGGATATCTTGAATATTAAAGTACGGCAACAGGGGCCCTCCTTTTTCCTAGCAGATACAGTGCGGCGCTGCGCGTTGGCGGCAGGCCTTTTTCAGGCTGCACACCGCAACAAGGGCGTGCGGACGGGGCCTGAAAACCCGTTTCAAAACAGCCGGGCTGTTTTGAGTGTCTTTGCATATTATATCACAAAACCGCCGCCATGGTTGAACTTTCTATGAATTTTCGGCGCAGATGGAAAAAGGCCTTGCATTTCGTCCGAAAACCTGCTAAAATAACAACGTTAAGCCAAGCTAAGGAGGTGCAGAGTATGGCAAAGTGTGATATCTGCGGAAAAGGCGTTACTTTTGGAATCAAGGTTTCCCATTCCCACAGAAGATCCAACAGAACATGGAAACCCAATGTGAAGCGCGTAAAAGCGATTGTGGACGGATCCCCCAAGCGTATCTACGCCTGCACCCGTTGCTTACGGTCCGGTAAAGTGACCCGCGCCATCTAAATTTAGGTAGCCGAACGATAAGAGCCGATCAATTTTGATCGGCTCTTTTTCTTTGTCCTGACGCCGGTTGCCCCACCCCGCCCGTTTTTTCACAGGGGGCTTGACAGTCAATACTATGCATTATATAATATTACGCAAAGGGAGGTTTGTCATGGACATACAGCTGAAAAAAGGCCTGCTGGAGGTGTGCGTACTCAAGGCACTGTACGGCGCGGACAGCTATGGCTACAAAATCATCAACGACTTGTCGCCCCATGTGGAGCTTTCCGAATCCACCCTTTACCCCATCCTTAAGCGGCTGGAGGCGTCCGGGTGCCTCACCTCTTACTCGGAGGAGCATAACGGCCGGCTGCGCAAATATTACCGTATTACGCCTGCGGGGAAAACGCGGATTGGGGAGTTTTTGGACGACTGGGCACAGATCAAAAAAATTTACTCATTTATTGCGGAGGTACAGGATGACAAGGAGTAATTTTCTGAAAGCCCTCGGGCATGGGCTGAGAGGGATTGAACAGGATGAACGGAAGCGCCTGCTTGATTACTACGGCGAGCTGTTCGACGACAAGCTGGAGGAGGGTAAAACCGAGGAGGAAATCATTGCCGAGTTCGGCGGAATCGACGGGCTGAAGGCCACCATTTTAGCGGACTATCCGGGTGCACAAAGCCGCCGGAACCCTGTTGGATTGGCACTTTCACGCACCGGCCTTGTGCTGCTTAGCCCAGTGGTATTTGCCGTGGCGGTGACATTATTTGCGCTGGTGTTTAGTCTGTTTGCCGTGTCGGTGGCGATGGTGTTGGCGGGGCTTTTCTACATCGTATTCAGTGTGCCGGTTTTTGCCGTCAGCACCGGCGTGGGCGTTTTTCAAATCGGCGTATGCCTGTTCTGCGCCGGGCTTGGCATCTTTTTGTTTTTCGGTTCCATTTACTTCAAACGGTTCAGCATGTTTGCCATGAAAAGTATTTTTCGGCTGTACAGCTATGTTTTCGGAAAGGAGGCTGCGTAAATGAAGCTGGCAAAACGAATTGCAATGATTCTCGCGTCTGTTCTGACGGCTTTGGGCCTCATCATGATGATCACCGGTATGTTTATGCTGGACTGGGATTACTACAGGCTGGATCTGGACGGCGAGTATGTGGAAAAAACCTATACCGCACAGTCTGTGGACATCCGTGAAATTCGGGTGGAACTAAACAACATGAAGGTCAAAGTTGTGCCCACCGACGCGGAGCGCGTCACACTGCATTACCTCGATAACGAGACGCAGCGTGTCACTGTTACAGAGGAAAACGGCGTGTTAAGCCTGAAGGACCGTTCCGGCAGTTTCAATTTCGACAATCTCTGGAAGCAGCTGACAAGCGGCATGTTCCACGGCCTAAGAAAAGGGGATTTTACCGCCGTAGTAGAGATTCCCCGCTCGCTGCTTCCCTCGCTTTATCTGCATTCTTCCAACGCGTGGGTCGGCGTCCAGTCCGTCGGGCTCGACACTGCCGAGATCGTTACCTCCAACGGCAGGCTGGAATTAAACGAAGTTCACTGCCAGACGCTGTCGGCCCAGTCCAGCAATGCTGCGGTTGTTTTAAACGGCGTCTCCGTACAGGGCGAAGCAGGCATTGCGACCAGCAACGGCAGCATTGAACTTCATGGCCTGGATGCGGAAAAACTTGACGCTGCCACCAGCAACGCCGCGATTCAGGTGCAGGAATTGGCGGCGCGGCAGATTTCCTTAAACACCAGCAATGGAAATATCGGCGGCACGGTGCTGGGCAACAGCGCCCAATACAGCGTTTCCAGCGGCACCAGCCACGGAAACAACAGCATTGCCCACCTGAAGGAGGATCCCTCCCTGCCCTACAGCCTGTCCGCTTTTACAAGCAATGCATCGATCGAGCTTATCTTTCAGCAAAACTGACCGCTGAAACCCGCACAGACAGGACAAATGTCCTTGCCTGTGCGGGTTTCTTTCGCTATAGTGAGCATAAGAGGCCCACTGGACAGGGGCCGAACCAAAACTATGGAGGTGTATCCTATGAGCAAACGACCGGTATTGTTTGATTCCGACCCCGGCGTCGACGATTTTTTCGCGTGGATGCTGCTGCAGGGGGCCGACCAGTTTGAGCTGAAGGCCGTCACCACGGTGCCGGGCAACGCCACGCTGGATGTGGTGACCCGCAACGCCCTTGGCATTGCCAGGCTGTTCCACACCCCGGACAGCGTGCGGATTGCCGCGGGCTCGCCCCGGCACATGCTGCGCCCGCTGGAGCTGTGCGATGTGCACGGACCCACCGGCCTTGGCACGCTGGAGCTGGAGGGGGACAAGGACAGGCTTGACAAAAAGCACGCATGGGATGTGCTGTATGAGGAAGCGGTCAAGGCGCAGGGCCAGCTGGAAATTGTGGCGGTCGGGCCGCTGACCAACCTTGGCATCGCCTTTTTCAAATACCCGGAGCTGCCCGGAATGATTAAGCAGATCACCGTCATGGGTGGCAGCACCGGCATCGGCAACATGACCCCCTTTGGGGAGGCCAACATCGCCCACGACCCCCATGCGGCCTCCATCGTCTTTTCCTGCGGCGTGCCTGTCACCATGGTTGGGCTTAACGTGATTGCACCCTGCCGGATGACGAAGGAACAGATGGAGGAGCTGATGCCGGATGACCTCAATCCGGAGGTAAGGCGGGTCTGCCTGAACCTTGCGGAGTTCCGGCGGGGGATTCCCCTGTGCGACGCCATTACGGTGGCGTCCCTGCTGGATGAGGAATTTGCAGAGTTTCAGGAGCTTGGTGTGGACATCGAGACCCGCAGCCCCATCTCAGAGGGGATGACGGTTGTCGACATGATGAAATCCAAGCAGTTCTTTGCCGACGAGGATGCACCGAACAAGGTGCGGGTGGCCATGAGCACAAATCCGCAGCGCTACTTTGCGCTGTTCCGCGAGATGTTCCGCCACTACTGCCACTAGAGAAAGGAGAGGACGACCATGAGCAGAATCCCGGTTATTATCGACACGGACCCCGGCCACGACGACGCATTCGCCATCATGATGGCGCTGGCCAGCGATAAACTGGAGGTGAAGGCTGTCACCACAGTGTGCGGCAACTCCACGGTGGAAAACACCACAAAAAACGCCCTCAACATCCTTTCCCTGTTTGACCGAACCGACATCCCGGTGGCCATGGGCCGCGGGGATCCGATGCTGGGAAAACTGGACCGGAACGGCGGCAAGCGCGTGCACGGTGAATCCGGCCTTGAGGGGCCGGTCTTCCCCCCGCTTCAGGCGAAGCCGGTGGACATGAACGCAGTGGACCTGATAGCCAAAGTGGTAAAGGAGAGCGAGCAGAAAGTGGTTCTGGCGCCGCTGGGCCCGCTGTGCAACATCGCGGCGTTTGTGTTAAGCTACCCGGAGCTGCTGGACCGTATCGAGATGATTTCCATGATGGGCGGCAACACCTTCTGGGGCAACGTGACCCCCGGGGCGGAGTACAACATCTACGTGGATCCGGAGTCGGCGCAGGTGGTGTTCCAGTCCGGCATCCCCATTGTCATGCACAGCATCAATTCCGTCCATCTTGGGAAGGTTTCCGACAAGGACATTGAGCAATGGCGCAGCTTTCACAACAAGGCTGGAAAATTTGCCGATGAGATGATGGAGATTTACACCATCTATCCAAAGAAAATCGGCTCCAAATTTTACCGCATCTGTGACGCGCACGCCATTGCCTATCTTATCGACCCCAGTATCTTTACCACTGTGCTTACCCATGTGGAAGTGGATTTGTGCGGCCAGTTCACCCGCGGGCGAACGGTTGCGGACCTGCGGGACAAGGCGACAAAGAAGCTGAACGGCGCAGCCGACAAGCCGGACAACTGCCACGTGGTAACCGATGTGGACAGCGACCGCTTTGTGGCCCTGCTGACAGAGTCCATCCGGACGCTGGGTTAAGGGCGTACCGTTCCAATACAGTAGAAAAGCCGGGAGGGTTTACCCTCCCGGCTTTTCTACCGTCTAATCATGTCTGTGCGATGTGCTGTCAATATCCTTACCGGCTTCTTTTCCTTCTTACATACAAAGTGGTTCCGGCAGCTGCGCCAGCCAGCGCCAGCATCCCCGTCCAAAGGCCCAGCCTGCTGCTGTCGCCGGTCCCGGGATGGGTGGGGGCGGTGTAGCTGTTTGTAATGACAACGTTCCCCTGGGTGCCGCTTACAGACGCGGTGTAATGTTCAGGGACCTGCGTCTCCGCAACGCTCCACTCATATGCTTCGTCCAGCGCCGGCCAGGTGTAGCTCCAGCCCTGCGCCGCCGTCAGCTCAACCGTTTCAAACGCTTCGCCGCCGCGCAAAAGCGTTACGCGGATGCTGTCCGGGCGCACCGCCTCGCTGTCGCCCTTCCACTCCTTGTGAACCGTCAGGCTTTCGCCCCGGGACAGCACCGGGGTCTCCACTGCATTCACGTCGCTTCCGCCGCCGTTCAGCACCGCTTTGCCCTCATTGGTGTCCAGCTCGCCCGTGGGATGAATTCCCCTTTCATCCGCCTTCAGTTTCTCCTGGAAGGACAGGGTGTGTTCCGTAAAGGGTACCCCGCTGAGGGTCCAGATAAGGACGGTGTTTCCGTTTTCATCCGTGCTGAGCGACACCTTTCCGGCGGAGGCGCGGATGCTGGACTCATCCAGCACAAAGGCGGGATCCACCGTATCCGTCAGCGTATAGGTGGTATAGGCGTAGTCGACAGCGTCATTCACCGCTGCGCTGAAGCCCTTCAAATCGGTGGAGGAGAAAACCATGTCCGCAATGTTCTCCATGTTCTCCTGTGAGGAAGCCAGCTCATTTTCAGGGACCTGCTGAAGCACGCTGATGATCTGGACGCCCGCCGCCCGGATCGCCTGTGCCTCGGCCACGCCGTAATACTCCTCAGGCACTTCTCCGGTGCTGCAGTAGGGCTGCCCGTCGGAGATAAACACGACAACCGTGTTCCTTCCCGCGTTCTGTTTTACAAGCTCCAGCGCGCCGGCAAGGCCAGTGCTGTAGTTGGTGTCCGACTCGTAGTTGACAATTTCATTCCAGATATAGTCTGTGGCAAGATCCGCCTCCCCTTTTTCAAAGAAGCGGGACACCGCACCCTCGCTTTGCCCAAAGGTGGAGAAGGCAACCCGTGTGTCCAGCTGCCCATCGTTCAGCAGTTCCTCCGTTACGTCCATAAGCTTGGACTGCATGTTGTAGAAGTTGGAGTTCATGGCCTCCGGGCTGCCGAAGCCGGACATGGAGTTGGAGCAGTCCGCCACGAAGATAATATCCATCTGCCGGACCGCGGTGTAATAGGCCTTCAGTAAAACGTCCGCCACGGTCTTTTCCCCGTCGTTCCATTTGGCCTCCTTGGTCAGCTGGGTGTCGCCGGGCCGGCTTGTCGCATTGTTTTCTCCCGTTTTTACCGAGGTCCAGCCCTCCGGGGCAATTTCCTCAATCGGCGTCCCGGAGCCCTGCAGGTGGAACCTGTCTTTCAGGATGGCCGTTACCCTCTCCAGAACGGCGGACTGGTACACAAGAGAATTGCTGTAGCCAAGTTTTGTCCCGTCCTGGATGGTGATGGCCCCGTCTTTGTTTAAGGAATCGCAGCCGGAAAACGCGTGGGCGCCCACATACCCACAGGTGCCGTCGATGACGACGCTTGTCAGGCTGTTAAAGCCGTAAAAGGCGTAGTTGCCGATATAACCGACGTTTTTCAGCATTAATGTCTGGACATTGTTGCCCAGCGTTGTGTCGTAAATTTTAAAGGTGTCCTCTGAAATGGAGGCCACGTTTTCAATGGTCAGGTTGGTCAGCCCCTTGCAGCCCGCAAAGACGCGCTCGCCAAGGGTTGTGATGTTCGACAGGGTGAGGTTCGTAATGGACGAGCTTTCAAACGCGCCGTCCGCAATGCTGTCGATGTCCTCAAGGGACAGCGTTGTAATTTTGGCCATATAAAATGCGCCGTCCGCAATGGTGCAGTTGTCAAGCGTCAGGGTTTCAACCGGGGCGCCGGTGTTGCGGAACGCGTATTTCCCAATTTCCGGGCAGTCGGCAATTTCCACCGTTTTCAGTCCGGAAGTAAAACCGAATGCGCTGTTTCCAATGGCGGTGCAGCTGCCGATTTTCAGGCTTTCCAGATTTTTTGCATTTGTAAAGGCGCTGCCGCCGATGGTGCCGCAGGAAATGATTTCTACCGTTTTCAGCGGTTTGTCTGCAAACACGTTGGCATTGTCCACAAACGCGTAGCCTTCAATATCCCCGCACTCCGTAATGTGAAGCGTCTCCAGCCCGGAGCTGCCGAATGCACTCTGGCCGATGTTCCCGCACTTCACAATGTCCACTTCTTTCAGGCCGGTGCAGCCGTAAAACGCCCTGTTCCCGATGTTGCCGCAGTTCAGCGTGATGCTGGTCAGCGACGTGCAGTTCTGGAACGCAGACGCGCCGATGTCCCCACAGGTACCGATGGACACATCTGTCAGGGACGACTTACCGGAAAACACGCTTGCCGCGATGTCCCCGCAGGATGTTATGCTGATTTCTTCAAGTCCGCCGCACCCGCTGAAAGCATTTGCCGCAATATTCCCGCAGGTGCCCATATCCACCGTTTTCAGCTTCGAGCAGTTTTGGAACGCGTAAACGTCAATATCCCCGCAGGACCGCACCGTTAATTCCGTCAGGGCAGAGCACTGCCCGAACGCGCGGTCGCCGATGCTGCCGCAGTTGATGATTTCCACGCTTTTGACCTTTGAAAAAGAATTGAAAGCGCGGTCGCCGATACGGGTGTTCTCGTCCCCGTCAACCACAATCTTTTCCGCCTGGTTTTGATACTGCTGATAGGGCCTGCCGGTGTAGGCGCTGGTGTAGTCCCCCGTGCTGGCTGTGATGGTTAGGGTTTTACTCGCCTCATCCCAGGAAAAGCCCGGTGCCTGTCCAGCTTTCGGCGCACTGAGCACTGGGCCCGTCGCAGAGGCTGTCCCGGCAAAAGGCATTGCCAGCATGACAATTGTAAGCAGAATGGAAAGTGATTTTTTTACCATTGTGTTTCCCTCCTTCATTTTTTTGCCTTTGTACTTTTTAGTTTTGTAAAACTTTGGTTATCTATACACATCCTATGAAAAAAATGGGAAAGGAATAACCATTGGAAACACAAATAGCTATACATTTTTTGGAAACTACTATTTGCCGAAATTTCCTCCTTTTTCGTTACGTTTTTTGGGGCGCAGTGTACAAAAAAATACACCAAAAGCATCCATTCGCTTTTGGTGTAGAGGAAGTTATAAAATGTATACCTTTCTGTCACTAATATACCATAAACAGATTGGAAAAACAATCCTTTTTTTGAGCTACGCGGTGAGAGGTGGGTCGGGACTTCGCTCTGGTTTTCCGGCTTTCAGCAAAATAAAAAAGCGGGCGAAAATTCGCCCGCTTCCCGTCTTTTTCTGTTTTCATGCCGCACACACGCTATGCGGCCTTGCTGCCGCACCGCTACGCCTTTTTCTTCTGGCCGAAGCGGTACTCCTGCCCTGTGGCAATGCGCACAATGTTGGCGCGGTGCTTGATAATGACCGTTACCCCCATGACAAGCGCCAATGCCGCCGTCCACCACGGGTCGCCCCGGTACAGGACATGGTAGCACAGCATAAACAGCGGGAACATCACCGCACCGGCAATGGAGGCGGCGGAGACCATTTTGGTGCACAGGAACACCACAAGAAATGCGGCGAAAACTGCCGCCGCTGCAAGCGGTGAAATGACCAGAATGACCGCGATGGATGTGGTGACGCCCTTGCCCCCCTTAAAGTGGTAGTAAGCAGGGTACAGATGGCCCGCCACTGCGCCGATTCCCCCGGCGTAAGCGCCCAGCATGGCCGGGACAGCCGGGAACACATATGTACAAAGCAGCAGGCCCAGGGCAGCGGAGACCGCCCCCTTTAAAAAGTCGAATACAAAGGTAAAGACGGCCGGCCACTTGCCGAAATTGCGCAGGACGTTGGTCATCCCCGCATTGCCGCTGCCGTAGTCGCGGATGTCCTTGCGGAAAAACCGGTCCACAATCATGATGGAAAAGCTCATGCTGCCGAGCAGGTAGCCGACAACCAGCAGGGCGGGCAAAATCAGAAATTCCATGCTTATTTTTCCCCTCTCTCTCTGACGACAATACGGATGGGCGTCCCCTCCAGCCCGAAGGTCTCCCGGATGCAGTTCTCAATATACCGCTGGTAGGAGAAGTGAAACAGCTGCCTGTCGTTTACAAAAGCCACGAAGGTCGGCGGCTTGGTGGAAGCCTGCGTCATATAGAATATTTTCAGCCTTCTGCCCTTGTCTGTGGGCGGCTGAACCCTTGCGGTGGCATCCGCCAGAATGTCGTTCAGCACACCGGTGCGGATCCGCATGGCGTTCTGTTCTGCCACGTAGTTGATAAGCTCAAACAAGCGGTCGATCCGCTGGCCCGTCTTGGCGGACAGGAAAAGGAACGGCGCATAGGACATGAAGGAAAAGTCCACTTCCAGCTTTTTGCGGAACTCCTGCATGGTTTTGTCGTTCTTTTCCACTGCGTCCCACTTGTTCACCGCCACGATGCAGCCCTTGCCCTGCTCGTGGGCGAGGCCCGCCACCTTGCTGTCCTGGTCGGTGAAGCCGACGGTGGCGTCAATCATAATCACGCACACATCCGCCCGCTCGATGGCCATAACGGCCCGAAGCACGCTGTATTTTTCAATGTCCTCCTCCACCTTGCTTTGCCTGCGCAGGCCTGCGGTGTCGATAAAGACGTATTTCCCGAACTGATTTTCCACGGTGGTGTCCACCGCATCCCGTGTGGTACCCGCAATGTCCGAGACAATGACGCGCTTTTCCCCGGCGATGTAGTTAATAAGGGAGGATTTGCCCACATTGGGCTTGCCGATGACCGCCACATGGATGACGCCCTGCTCCTCCTCGTCCTCCGTCTCCTCCGGCAGAAGGCGGCATACCTCGTCCAGCAGCTCGCCCGTGCCGTGGCCGTGGACGGAGGAGACGGCCACCGGATCCCCCAGCCCGAGATTGTAAAACTCATAAAAATCGGGGGGCGTCTCGCCGACCCGGTCACACTTGTTGACGCACAGGACGATGGGCTTCCCGCTTTTCAGCAGCATGCCCGCCACCTCGCTGTCGGTTGCGGTAACGCCGCTGCGCACATCCGTCACCAGCACAATCACATCCGCCTGGCGGATGGCAAGGTTCGCCTGAATACGCATCTGAGACAAAATCACGTCGTTGGAAAACGGTTCGATTCCGCCGGTGTCCACCACGCCGAACTTGCGACCGTCCCACTCGCACTCGCCAAAAATGCGGTCCCTTGTCACGCCGGGGGTGTCGTCCACAATGGCGACACGTTTCCCCACCAGCTTGTTAAACAGTGTGGATTTGCCCACATTGGGCCTGCCCACAATGGCAACCATCGGTTTTCCCATGTCCTCACTCACCTTTCCAGCAGCGCGCGCAAAAAAGCGTCTCCGTGGTTCTCATTAGGAACAATCGGGGTTTTCAGCGCTGCCTGCACCTCATCCACGGACACGCTGTCAAGGAACAAGTCCCCCTCGAAGCGCAGCATGGAGGAAGGAATAATCAGTTTGCTGCCAAGGTCCTTTCCACCCAGCTGGGCAATGATATCCCCGCCGGTGACCAGCCCGCTGACAGTCACATCCTTCCCAAAAAACTCATTTTCTATCCTATAGACCGTACACTCGGTATTATGCCATTTTTCCTTCATCCGGTCAACCAGACCCTGTATAAAGGGATATGCCGCCGCACCGGTTGCCACGCTGAGCCTGCGGTGCCTTCTGTCCGCACGCCTGGAGGAAAACTCCTCCATAAACTCCGTCTCAAACAGCCTCAGCATGCCCACCCCGTTGTCCAGCTGGGGGAACCCGTCGTAGTACTCCTCCTCCGGCAGGGGCAGCTCCGCCTTTAAGAAAAACTCGTCCGACGGGTAGATGAGCCGCACGCCGTGCGCTTGTAAAAAAGCATCGCCAAAGCGGCCGATGCGGCGCACCACATCCTCCGCCTCCTTATTTGTATACGGCTGCAGCGGGTAAAGCCCCTCCCGGTACTTGGTCACGCCCACCGGCACAGCAGACACGCTCTCCACCGCAGGCCACAGCTCCGCCAGTTCCCGCATGGAACGCTCCAGCTCCTCCCCGTCGTTGATACCGGGGCACAGCACCAGCTGGCAGTTCATCTTGATGCCCGCTTCGCCAAACTCCCGCATGATGTCGAGGCAGTTTCCTGCGAACCGGTTGTTCATCATTTTGCAGCGCAGCTCCGGGTTGGTGGTGTGGACGGACACGTTCACAGGGCTGATGTGCATACGCTTGATACGGTCGATGTCGTGCCGGGACAGGTTGGTCATGGTGATGTAATTGCCCAACAGAAAGGACAGGCGTGCGTCGTCATCCTTAAAATAAAGCGATTCGCGCATACCCTTCGGCATCTGGTCAATGAAGCAGAAGATGCACTGGTTCCGGCAGCTTCTCTGGCTGTCCATCAGATAGCTGTCGAAAACAAGGCCCAGCTCCTCATACTCCTCCTTTTCCACTGTGCACTGAAAGGGCCGGCCGGCCCGCTCAAGGGACAGCTCCAACACTTCGTCCGTCATCAAAAAGCGGTAGTCCAGCACATCCTCCACCGTCTGGCCGTTGATTGTCAGCAGTGTGTCGCCGCCTTGCAGCCCGGCCTTTGCCGCAGGGCTGTGTTTTTCCACCGTGCGGATACTTACTGCCATGCCGTCGCCTCCTTCTCGCTGGTTTTGCCCTTTTCAAGGGCAGAAAAAAACAGGGGAGGAAACTCCTCCCCTGCCTGTTGCTTTCCTAGGCGTCCTTCTTAATGACTTCTCTGCCCTTGTAGAAGCCGCAG
>CAJFUF010000018.1 GCA_904420175.1 Candidatus Schneewindia gallinarum | reverse complement strand
ATAAAGCAGGACGTGGCGGATGGTAAGATTAAAGTCAGCACTGCCTTTGGCCAGTCATCTGAAGAACAGGCGGCCTTTGCCGATTCCTTCCGGCCCTAACTATATTTCGTAAAAGCAACAAAAAGAAGCAGCGGGTTCCCGCTGCTTCTTTTTGTTGCTTTTTCCTTCCTTTTCCTGTACACTGATGAAAGATTAGTACAGGATAGGGGAATAGTGAAAGAATGAAGCATATTTATGTCATAAATCCGGCTGCGGGTGATGGAAGCCATTACCAGCCGCTGGTGGAGGAAATCCGGCAGGTGTATGAGGGAAGCGGCATCCCCTACGGGATATACACAACAAAGGGACCCGGGGATGCCTTTCAGTTTCTGTCCGGCATGAAAAAGGACGCAACATACCGCATTTTTGCCTGCGGGGGTGACGGAACCCTCAATGAGGTGGTAAACGGCATCAAATCTTTGAAGGAGGTAGAACTGGGGCTTGTACCCTGTGGCTCCGGAAATGATTTTGTCAAAAATTTCACTCACCCGGAGTATTTTCTGGACATCCGCCGCCAGCAGCAGGCGGTGTCGACGCCTATTGATTACATTGAAACCAATATCGGCGCCTGCTTAAATATTTGCAGCCTCGGCCTGGACGCCAAGGTGGGAAGGAATTTCATGAAGTTTAAGGGCCTGCCGGGGGTCAGCGGCCCCATGGCGTACAACCTGGCGCTTCCCTACTCTGTCCTCAGTAAGCTTGGCTGGCACACCCACATGGTTGTGGACGGGGAGGAGCTGGAAGGGAAGAACATTATCACTGTGGTGGCCGGCGGCGTATGCTATGGCGGCGGCTACTACGGCGCTCCCAAAGCACGGATTGACGATGGGCTCATCGACGTGGTTGCCATTAAAAATGTTTCCCGCCTGCGCCTGCTGCGTTTTATCAGTCGGTTTAAAAACGGCTCGTTTATAGATGATGCAGATTTTGCTGAACTTGTGACCTATCGCCGGGCAAAAAGCCTGGAACTGGTGATGAAAAAGCCTGTTCCCGTGTGCATGGACGGGGAATGCAGCACCGTCAGTGTGCTGACGGCGGGGATCGTCCCCGGAGGGCTGTCCTTTTGCCTGCCGGAGGGCAGCGACATTACAGGCTATCAGCCGCCGGAAACAGCCTAGGGAATTTCAGCAGCCTGCCGATCCATCCGCTGCCAAATATGAAATTTTTTTAAACATTGAAAGAAGGGCTTGCATTTTTTAGAAAATGCGGTAAAATAGAGTTAGCACTCAGGAACAAAGAGTGCTAACTCTTTTGTTTCAAATCTACTTATCATAAAAGGAGGAACATGACATGACTTTAAAACCGTTGGCAGACCGGGTTGTAGTCAAATTCGTTGAGGCGGAGGAAACCACAAAGAGCGGCATTATTCTTGCAAGCTCTGCACAGGAGAAACCTCAGGTGGCGGAGGTTGTGGCCGTGGGCCCCGGCGGCATGGTAGACGGAAATGAAGTGAAGATGTACCTGAAGGTCGGCGACAAGGTGGTTATTGGGAAATACACCGCCACAGAGCTGAAGCTGGATGGCGAGGATTACTCCATCTGCCGTCAGGGCGATGTTCTTGCGATTGTAGAATAATTTACACTGAGGAGGAAACACAGTCATGGCAAAAGATATTATTTATGGCGAGGACGCCAGAAAGTCCCTGCAGGCCGGTATTGATAAGCTGGCCAACACAGTGAAAATTACCCTGGGCCCCAAGGGCCGTAACGTGGTGCTTGACAAGCAGTTCGGCGCACCGCTTATTACGAACGACGGCGTAACCATCGCCAAAGAGGTTGAGCTGGAGGATAAGTTCGAGAACATGGGCGCCCAGCTGATTAAGGAGGTTGCCGTCAAGACCAACGACGCCGCAGGCGACGGTACCACCACTGCCACCCTGCTTGCGCAGGCACTGGTCAGAGAGGGTATGAAGAACGTGGCCGCGGGCGCCAACCCCATGGCACTGCGCAAGGGTATGAAGGCTGCCGCTACCGCTGCGGTGGACGGCATCATCAAGAATTCCAAGAAGGTTGACGGAACGGACGACATTGCGAGAGTTGCCACCGTCTCCTCCTCCGACGAGGTTGTCGGCAAGCTGATTGCAGACGCCATGGAGAAAGTCACAGCCGACGGCGTTATCACCGTGGAGGAGTCCAAAACGGCGGAGACCTACTCTGAAGTGGTAGAGGGCATGCAGTTTGACCGCGGTTACATCTCCCCCTACATGGTCACAGACACCGAGAAGATGGAAGCCGTCATTGACGACGCCATGATTCTGATTACGGACAAGAAAATTTCCGTCATCCAGGATCTGCTGCCGCTGCTGGAGCAGATTATGAACATGGGCAGAAAGCTGGTCATCATCGCAGAGGATATCGAGGGCGAGGCCCTGACCACCCTTCTGCTGAACAAACTGAAGGGCACGCTGACAGTTGTGGGCACAAAGGCCCCCGGCTTCGGTGACAGAAGGAAAGAGATGCTGCAGGATATCGCCATCCTGACGGGCGGTACCGTTGTCAGCGACGACATCGGACTTGAACTGAAGAACGCAGACGTATCCGTACTGGGCAGAGCGCGCCAGGTGAAGATTGGTAAGGAGAACACCATCATCGTGGACGGCGCCGGCAAGAGCGAGGACATCAAGAACCGCGTGAATCAGATTAGGGCCCAGATTGAGAACACCACCTCCGACTTCGACCGTGAGAAGCTGCAGGAGCGTCTGGCCAAGCTGGCCGGCGGCGTTGCAGTGATCAAGGTCGGTGCTGCCACTGAGGTGGAGATGAAGGAGAAGAAGCTGCGCATTGAGGACGCCCTGTCCGCCACCAAAGCAGCTGTGGAAGAGGGCATTGTTGCCGGCGGCGGCACGGCGCTGCTGAATGTCATTCCTGCGGTCCAGTCCGTTGTTGACGGCCTGGAAGGGGATGAAAAGACCGGAGCGAAGATTGTTGTCAAGGCGCTGGAGGAGCCGATCCGTCAGATCGCCCTGAATGCCGGTCTGGAGGGCTCCGTTATCATCGAGAAGATTATGGCGGAGGGCAAAGTCGGCTATGGCTTTGACGCCAGCAATGAGACCTACGGCGACATGCTGAAAATCGGCATCGTCGACCCCACCAAGGTGACCCGTTCCGCGCTGGAGAATGCAGTTTCCGTGGCGGCTACCGTGTTAACCACCGAGTCCCTTGTGGCCAACCTGCCTGAGCCGGAGCATGCGGCAGGCATGCCTGCAGGCGGCATGGGCGGCATGTATTAATCGAACCTGTACGAAAGGCCCGGTATCCGAAAGGATACCGGGCCTTTTTCTGCACATCCTAAAAAGAAACGAAAAGGAGTGTGGACAGCGTTGAGCAGACGGCTGATCGGTGTGTTTGCGGCGTTTCTGTTCCTGTGCAGCGTTTGCTATTTCCGTGTTTTCGCCCTTGCAACCAGCCCGCAGCTGAAAGAGGCGGCGGGCAGCCAGGGAAGTGTCAGCCTGACGGCGGTCAGCGGCCGAGGAGATATTTTTGACCGCAATGGGGAGAAACTGGTAAACGTCGCCCCGGCATACAAAGTGGTGCTGACACCGGAACAGGCCTTGCAAAATTATATCCTGCTGAAGGATGAAGTGGACAGTACGGATGCACTGGAAGCGGGCATGCAGGGGACGAAACCTTTTGTCCTGTCCCTGTCCCGGCGGCTGAAGGACGACAGCTTATTGCATTTTGTGGACTACAGCCGGTATGAGGATAACCAGTCCGCCGCACACATTGTGGGCTACCTGAACGGGGGAAAGGGCGTTTCCGGCATTGAGAAGGCCTATGACTCCCTGCTGGCGGAGGGCGGGTACACCGCCACCGTGTCCATGCAGGTGTCCGGCATGGGTACCGTGATAGAGGGCCGTCCGCCGCAGGTGGAGGAACGGCAGGGGCAGGCAAGCGTCACCCTGACACTGGACAAGCGCATTCAGCAGATAGCGGAACGGACCATGAAGGACGTCGACAAAGGCGCCGTAATCGTCAGCGACCTGACAACGGGGGAGCTGCTGGCAGTGGTCAGCAAACCGGTATTTGACCCGAATGCGCTTTGGGAAAGCCTGACGGATGAGGACAAGCCCTTCGTTAACCGGGCGTTCTCCGGGTTTAATGTGGGTTCCACCTTTAAAATCGTGGTGGCAGCGGCAGCCCTCCAGTCCGGCATCGACCCCTCCTACGCCTATACCTGCACCGGATCCATCGACGTGGACGGACAGGTATACAACTGCCTTGAAAAAAACGGACATGGTACAATCACCATGCTGGAGGCGGTGGAGCACTCCTGCAACACCTATTTCATCGACCTCGGCCTGAAGGTGGGCTACGACAAGGTATACGCCATGGCCCGCGCGCTGGGCTTTGGCCAGGGTACGGAGTTTGCGCCCGGCCTGTCCTCTGCGGAGGGCAATCTCCCGCTTCCTTCGGAGCTGCCGGGCGCCGCGCAGGTGGCAAACGTGGTGTTCGGACAGGGCAGCCTGCTGGCCACGCCGGTGCAGATAGGCAACCTGTTTTCTGCCTGCGGCACCGGGGGCACCTTCATCACCCCCACACTGGTAAAATCCGTGATGGAAGACGGCGTTACCACACAGGTGGGCGAGGCGCAGCGGACCACGGTACGCTGTTTTGACGAGGGAACGGCGGCCCAGCTGCGCGAGCTGCTGATTGCCTCCATAGAACACGGCAGCGGCATCCTCGCCAAGCCGGAACGGGGAACAGCAGGTGGAAAGACCGGCTCCGCCCAGACAGGCCAGTACGATGAAAACGGGAATGAGATTGTCCACGCATGGTTCGGCGGCTTTTACGAGTGGCAGGACGGACGGTACGGAATCACCGTGCTGGTCGAAGGGGGCGGCTTCGGCGGAAATGTGGCCGCGCCTATCTTTAAAACCATCGCGGACGGCATTGCCGAGCTGGAGCCCGCTTGACAAACACGCGGGAAGCCCGTATAATAACGAAGGAATAACTTGTAAAGGCAATGACGGGAAGAATTGAAGCCCCCATGCAGCGAGGACCCGGACAGTGAAAGCGGGCCGGACACGGTTTCAAGGGCCAACCCCGAGCCGCCGGTGACGAGCCGTGCCGCACCCCTGCGTTACAGGGAAAGTGAGAGACACCGGGCAGCCGGTGTAAATTGGGTGGTACCGCGGAAACAGGCCTTTCGTCCCAGTATGGGAGGGAAGGCCTTATCTTTTTGCAGAAAAAGGAGTTTGAAACACATGGAATGGACCTCAGTCAACGACCTGCGCGAGCAATTCTTAAGCTTTTTTGAATCGAAGGGGCACTTGCGCCTGCCCAGCTTTCCGCTGGTTCCGGCCGATGACAACAGCCTGCTGCTGATTAACTCCGGCATGGCGCCCATGAAAAAATATTTCATGGGCCAGGTGACGCCGCCGCGCAAGCGGGTTACCACCTGCCAGAAGTGCATCCGCACACCGGACATTGAAAACGTGGGCAAAACGGCCCGTCACGGCACCTATTTTGAAATGCTGGGCAACTTCAGCTTTGGCGACTACTTCAAAAAGGAAGTAATCCCGTGGGCGTGGGAATTTGTCACCAAGGTGATCCGCATCCCGGAGGACAGGCTGTGGGTCACCATCTACGAGGATGACGACGAGGCATTTGAAATATGGACGAAGGATGTGGGCGTCCCGGCGGACCGTATTGTCCGCATGGGCAAGGAGGACAACTTCTGGGAGATTGGCACCGGCCCCTGCGGCCCGTGCAGCGAAATCTACTATGACCGCGGTGAGGAGTACGGCTGCGGAAAGCCGGACTGCGGTGTCGGCTGCGACTGCGACCGGTATATGGAATTTTGGAACCTGGTGTTCACCCAGTTCGACTCGGACGGCGAGGGCAATTATGAGCGTCTGGCCCATCCGAACATCGACACGGGCATGGGGCTGGAGCGGCTGGCCTGCCTGGTACAGGGCGTGGACAACCTGTTTGAAATCGACACCGTGCAGAACATCATGAAGCACATTATGCGCCTTGCAGGCGTGCAGTACAAGCAGGATGAAAAGACAGACGTGTCCCTGCGCGTGATCACCGACCACATCCGCAGCACCGTGTTCATGGTGGGAGACGGCGTGCTTCCCACCAACGAGGGCCGCGGTTATGTGCTGCGCCGCCTGCTGCGCCGTGCGGCACGGCACGGCCGGCTGTTGGGCATTGAGGGGCCGTTCCTCTACCAGGTGGCGGAGACGGTCATCCATGAAAATGCCACAGCCTATCCGGAACTTGTGGAGAAGCAGGACTACATCCAGAAGGTGATTCTGATGGAGGAAGAGCGCTTCGACAAGACCATTGTGGGCGGCATGGAGCTGCTGGGCCGCATGATTCGGAACATGACGGAGCAGGGCAAGCGTATGCTGGACGGGGCGGAGGCGTTCCGCCTGTACGACACCTTCGGCTTCCCGCTGGATTTGATTAAGGAAATTCTGGCGGAGAAAGCTATCGGCCTTGATGAAAAGCAGTTTGTAAAGCTGATGGACGAGCAGCGCGAGCGTGCGCGCGCTGCCAGGCAGAATCTTGAAACCGTCGGCTGGAATGAGGAGGCCATCACCGGTATCAGCCCGGAGGATATCACCTTTACGGGGTACGACAGCCTGACGGAGCAGGCCACCGTGCTGGCGGTGCTGACGGACGGCGGCGAGGATGCCGTGGGCACCGGCGAGACGGCCAGCGTCCTGCTTGACCGCACCCCCTTCTACGCGGAGAGCGGCGGCCAGGTGGGCGATACCGGTGTGCTCAGCGGCCCCGGCATGAAAGCGCTGGTGCTGGACACCAAGAAAGTCAACGGATTGACCGTGCACATTTGCGAGATGAAGGAAGGCGTCCTGCACAAAGGGGATCAGATCACCGCAAGTGTGGATAAGGCGAAACGGACGGCCACCATGCGCAACCATACCGCGGCCCACCTGCTTCAGGCGGCGCTGCGGCAGGTGCTGGGTGACCATGTGCATCAGGCGGGTTCTTATGTGGACGCACACCGGGTGCGCTTCGACTTCACCCATTTTTCCGCCCTTTCCGCTGAAGAACTGCACAAGGTGGAGCAAATCGTCAACGAGAAGATTCTGGAGGGTATCCCCATGACAGCACAGGTCATGAGCCTTGACGAGGCGAAAAAGACCGGCGCCATGGCCCTGTTCAGCGAGAAGTACGGCGATCGTGTACGGGTGTGCACCATCGGCGACTTCTCTAAGGAGTTCTGCGGCGGCACCCACGTGGACAACACCGCGAAGCTCGGCTTATTTAAAATTATTTCCGAGTCCTCTGTGGCGGCAGGTGTGCGCCGGATTGAAGGCACCACCGGCTTCGGCGTGCTGGAACTGTTTGACGAGCAGAGCAGACAGCTTGGCGGAATTGCGGCGCTGCTGAAGGTGGCCAACCCGCTGGAACTGCACCAGAAACTGACAAATGTTTTGAATGAACTGAAGGAAAAGACCCATGAGGTTGCAGCCCTGAGCAGCCAGATTACGGATTTGAAACTGGGCAGTCTGGACGATGACCTCATCGGGATTGGGCAAGTATTCTATTTCACGGCCATCTTTAAAAACACCACTGTGGCGGCATTGCGGACAGCGGGCGACAAAATTAAGGATACAAGGCCCAAGGCCATTGCGGTCCTCGCCTGTGAGGATGCGGGGAAATACAATCTGCTGTGCGTGTGCGGCAAGGAGGCTGTGGCCGCGGGCTACCATGCAGGCAAAATTGTCAAGGCCGTGGCACAGCTGACCGGCGGCAACGGCGGCGGCAAGCCGGACTCCGCCATGGCGGGTGTCGGCGACCCCGCAAAACTGGAAGCGGCGCTGGCACAGACGGAAAATATTTTAAAAGATATGGTAAACAGCTAAAAAACATGGTATAATATGCGCGGGTCAGGGGCCCTGTGGCAGGCGTGCGCCTGCCGCAGCCGGTACCCACAGGGCCCCGGCCCCATGATGAAATAGGAATGTGAGGTGTGGTTGAAATGGACTGCCTGTTTTGCAAGATTGCAGCCGGCGAAATTCCGTCCAACAAATTGTACGAGGATCAGTGGATGACGGCGTTTTACGACATCGATCCGCAGGCTCCGGTGCATTTTCTTGTCATCCCCAAACAGCACATTGGTTCCGTGTCGGAAATTAACGCGGACAACAGCCAGGTGGTGGCCCGGATTTTTGAGCGGATTGCCATCCTTGCGAAGGAGCTTGGGCTGACGGACGGCTACCGCGTGGTGACCAATATCGGCGCTGCGGCCGGGCAGACAGTGCCCCATCTGCACTTCCACGTCCTTGCAGGAAGAAATCTCGGCTGGCCTCCGGGCTAATCCCAGCGTACCCCAAATTTGAAAATGGAGTGAATAAGTTCATGCAGGAAAACCAGTTTTATACCCTTCACGTAGCAGGCCTCACAAGGGAGCTTCCCATTTGCAAAGTGGACGATACCCTGTCCATTGCGGCGTTCGTCATGTTCTCCGATGTGGAGATGACGGTGGAATGCGCCAAGGCCCTGCTTCAGAAAGTGCCTGAGTTCGACCTGATTCTGACGGCGGAGTCCAAGGGTATCCCGCTGGCGTACGAAATGGCAAAGCAAAGCGGGAAAAACTACGTTCTGGCCCGGAAGATGTCCAAGTTATATATGAAAAACCCGATGGAGATTTCTGTAAAATCCATCACCACCGCCCGGGTGCAGACCCTGTTCTTGGATCAGCACGAGGCGGACATGATGAAAGGCAAGCGCCTGCTGATTGTGGACGACGTGGTCAGCACCGGCGGCTCTTTGGATGCGCTGGAAGGACTGGCAAACAGGACCGGCGCCAATATTGTCGGTAAGGCCTTCGTCCTTGCGGAGGGTGACGCGGCCGACAGGAAAGACATCATCTATCTTGAGAAGCTTCCCCTGTTTTTGAAGTAAGAAACTGAGGTGAACACAATGAAGCGACCACTCTGGACGGCAGGCATAACCTGTCTTGTGTCCGGTCTGGCCGCTTTTTTGCTGCCCATTCCGGCACTGCCGGTCTGCGGACTTCTGCTGTTGGCCGCTGCAGGCGTGCTGTTCGTGCTGCGGAAAAAGCTGCCGGCGGCAGGGGCACTGCTTATAACGGTTTTCACAGCCGCTGCCGTAACGCTTTTGTGCGTGCTGTTGTTTTGGCAGTTCCGGTATGCCCCGGCCGCAGCCGGGGCAGGGTCCAGGCAAACCATAGCCGGCCGGGTCGTTTCCGCGGTGGAGCAGGGCGACGGAACAGCCCATTTCACACTGGAGGTACAGGAGGCGGAAACGCTGGGCCCAGGCACGCTGATCCGGCTGTCCGCCCCGGTGGAGGATCTGTCTGCCGGCGACACCCTGCGTGCCACCGTTACCCCGCGCCTGTCCCGAGACGGCCTGTTTCCCTTCAGCCCCTATATGGCCTCCTCCGGCGTGTTCCTGTATGGTTCCGCCTCGCAGCCGCAGGTCACGGAAGGGGAAAAGCGGCCGCTGGATTACCTGTACGCTTTTCAGACGGCATTCCGCGAACGGTTTGCCCTTCTTCTCCCTGGGGAACGGGGCAGCCTTGCCATGGCAACGCTGTTTTCCGACAAATCGGGATTAAGCGCGGAAACGGAGGACGCTTTTACCACCGTGGGTGTGGGACACATGTTTTCTGTATCCGGCCTTCACATGACGCTGCTGTTCTCCCTGGTGCTGGCCGTTTTGTCCCCTGTTGCCGGCAGGCGTCCTGCGGCTGTCGCCGCCCTGCTTGTCACCGGCCTGTTTTTGTGCATGGTGGGCTTCCTTCTATCGGCGGTCCGGGCATTCGTCATGCTGTGTGTGCTGACCGGGGCGGACATGGTGGGCAGGCACAACGACAGCTTAAATTCCCTTGGCCTTGCAGTGCTGCTGGTGGTTTTGTGGAACCCGTCCGCCGCACTGGATGCGGGCTTTCTGTACTCCGTGTCTGCCAGTGCGGGCGTTGTGGGCCTGGGCCCACCGATCCGCAGGGCATTTTTGGCCTGGACCCACGCGAAAGGCCGGTTTCTGTCCGGGGTCCTGTCCTCAATTTCAGTCAGCCTGGGCGCTGTCCTGACAATGCTTCCGGTCAGTGCCATGTTCGGTGGGACCATCTCGCCCTACACCCTGCTGGCGAATCTGCTGATTGTCCCTCTCAGTTCGGTCTATGTGGGCTGTACTTTGCTTGCCGGGCTGGTCGGAATGCTGCCATTGCCGTTTTGCTTTTCCCTCGGCAAGGTGCTGGCTGTCCCCGTGGGCCTGCTTGGAAGTGCCTTCACCGCTGTGGCAAAATGGCTTTCCGCCCTGCCGTTCGCCTCCTTCAGTCTGGATTACCCGGTTGTGCGGGTACTGGCGCTGGGCGCGTGTGGGATACTGTGTCTGTTTTTCCTCTTCCGGGAAAGAAACCGGAAACAGATGCGGCGTGCCGTCGCGGCGGCGCTGGCGGCCATCCTTCTTTTGCTTCCGGTGTGCGGAAGCTGGATACCAACGGAAGATGTGCTGCTTGTCAGCCAGCGGAATCAGCCGCCCCTGCTGGCCATGCAGTCGGAGGGGGAGTGGGTGGTTGTGGCAAGTACGCTTTCAGAGTATCCGGTACGTACACTGATTAGTGCTCTCCGTCAGCGGGGCGTCACCCGGCTGAGTGCCCTGGTACTGCTAAGCGACACCATCCGCCCGGAGGGACAGGCCGAGCGGCTGCTTGAAGCCTTTCCGGCCGGGCAGGTGGTGACGGACAGCCCCGCTTTTGCGGATGCACAGCCTGTCAGCGCGTTTACACCCGTCCGTTTCGGGGAGAAAACCCTGTCCTTCGTCAAGGGGAAACAAGGGATACTGGCGGAATGGACACAGGGGGAAACCCGTTTCTGCTATCTTTCCTCCTCTCCGGGTGAATTGGTGCGGTACTTCACGAAAAAAGATGTTATAATAGGAAAAGAAGCCGCCGCCTGGGACGGCGCGGCACTCTGCATCGTGTCGGAGGGCGGAGACGGACAGGGGGACAACCTGTACCAGCTGACGGACGGCTGCCCGGTCTCCCTGACCCTGCGGGACGGGACGCCGCAATTGGAAGGAGGGAACGTTTATGATCTTGAATGAAAAACAACTGGCGGAGGCCATCTGTCAAAAGAAACGGTTCCCTCTGTATTTTTTATACGGCGCGGAAAACGTGCTGGTGGCGGAATATGCCGAACGGCTGCGCAGCAGCCTGCGCGAGCAGGTGGATGAGGGGGACTGGACGGATTACAACGACCGGAACTTCTCTGTGCAGGAGCTGTACGACGTGCTGCGCACCCCCTCCTTCACCGGCGGGGAAAAGGCCGTGATGGTACACGATGTGAATCCGCTCGACCTGCCGGAGGCGGAGCAGAAAAAATTGCTGGAACTGCTGGATAACTGGCCGGATGGCGGCACCGTCATCTTCGAACTGCGTACGGCCGCCGTGGACGAGCGCCGCACTGCTGCAAAACAGCTGCTGGCAGCCATGTCGAAGCTGGGCGCAGTGGTAAAATTTCAAAAGCTGGCGGGGGAGGGCCCCGTATTGTTTGTGGAGCGCCGGGTGAAGGAGAACGGCGGCACCATTGACCGCAGGCTGTGTCAGATGCTGGTAAACCGCGTGGGAGAGGATTTAAACCAGCTGCGTCAGGAGACGGATAAGCTGTGCGCGTTTACCGACGGCCGCCCCATCCATGAGGAGGATATCGAGGCGATCGTTACCGAAAACCCGGAGGCAAGCGTGTTTAAAATCGCCTCCTGCCTGCTGGCGGGCGACCTGCCCGGGGCATTGCAAAAGGTGCGGATACTGCTGGGGAACAGGGAGGATCCCATCCGGATTTTGTCTGTGCTGAGCGGCGCCTTTATCGACCTGTACCGCGCCCAGTTGGGGCGGAAATACCGTAAAACCGCGCAGGAGACGGCGAAGGCTTTCGGCTATCCGGAGCGGGTGCAGTTTAAGGTGAAAAACGCCTACCGCGATGCAGCCAGGCTGAAACCCGGCACGGTGGAGGGTGCCCTGCACATCCTTGTGGAGACGGACAGAGAGATGAAGGGGGGCAAGGGCGATGCCGGCATGATGCTGGAGACCTGCGTCATGCGGCTGTATGCCGCCCTGAGCAGACGATGAGTGGCCGGATTAAGCTGGACGAAGTACTGGTGGTGGAAGGCCGCTATGACAAGTGCAAGCTGGACAGCCTGTTTGATGCCGTTATTGTGGAGACGGACGGTTTCTCCATCTTTCACGATGAGGAAAAGCTCCGCTATATCATCCGCATGGGTGAAAAAAGGGGCGTAATTATCTTCACGGACAGTGATGCGGCGGGGTTCCGCATCCGGGCCTATCTTGCACAGCGGCTTGCAGGCCGCGTACGCTTCCGCCATGCATATATTCCCGATGTGTATGGGAAAGAAAAACGCAAAGCAGCCCCCTCGAAAGAAGGGAAGCTGGGTGTAGAGGGTGTGGATAAACAGCTGATTTTCAATGCCATCGGCGCCGTAAGCGGTACGGACGCCCCCGCGCCTGCCGAGCCGGTCACCAGAGAGGACCTGTATGAAGATGGCCTGATGGGCGGCGCAGGCAGTGCGGACCGGCGACGCAGGCTGTTACAAAGGCTGGGCCTGCCCGCACGGCTGAGCGTGTCGCGCATGTTGCCCGCTATCAACACGCTGTATACAAGGCAGGAGTACCGCAGGGCAGTGGAATCACTAAGGGAGGAGGAACACGGAACATGAGCTTTACAACGCTAAGCTTTCTTGTCCTGTTTCTGCCTGCCTATCTGTTGGTTGTGGTGTCCTTCCGGGGCAGGCTCCGGCAAACCATTCTTATGGTACTAAACGCCCTGTTTCTGCTGGGGCTCAGTGTGTCGGTTTTTCTCGGCTGCCTGCTCATGACGTTGGCCGCCTACCTGTTCGGCCGTTACGAGCGGTCGCCCAAGGCGGGAACGGCTGCCATCCTGTGCATCGCAGGCGGCACGGTGGTGTTGAAAAGCCTTGCGGGCGTGGCGGCCGCAGCCAATATGGAGGCATCCGGCGCGGTTATTGTCAATGTGGGCATGCTGTGCGCGCTGTCCGTGTGCGCCATGCTCAACTGCTCCTATCTTGTGGAGGTGGCCGCAGGGGCAAAGAAGGAGCCGCATGCGTTGGCCTACTTCTCCTATGGATTCAGCCTGCCGCTGCTGTTTTCCGGCCCCAGCATGAATTATGAGGAGTTTTGTGCTTTGCGTACGGAGCCGAGAAGGCAGGAAATTTTGGCGGGCCTGTTCTGTATTATCAAGGGCACGGTGAAATCCGTGGCAGTGGGCTTTGGCTGCCTGCAGGCCTTTTCCGGGGTTATCGGTTTCGTGCCGGAGGGGCTTGACCTTGTCACCTTTCTGCTGGGGGTGGTGTTTTGCTGCTTCGCTGTCAGCTACCTGCTGAAAGGCATCGGGGACGTGGCCGTGGGCCTTGGCAGGCTTCAAGGGATGCTGATCCTCCACCCGTTTGAGCGATCCGATATCTTTACGGGCTTTGCACCGGTTGCCGCTTCCTTTAACCGGGCGACCGCCCTGTTTGTGCGGCGCTATGTGGCGCCCGGGTTTCAGCTAAGCAGGGTGCAGACCGGCGTTGCCTGTATTCTGTTTTTCGCCTTGCAGTACTTTTCCACCCCGGCCGTTCTGATTTGGGGCCTGCTGGTGGGCGCACTGTACCTGCTTGAACAGGCGCTGCCCCCGCTGCCGGAGGGGTGGCGTGCCGCCCGTGCGGCGTACACCGTGCCGGTGCTGATGTTTACCTCCCTGTTTTTCGGCCTGTTCCACCTTTCGGATATCGGTAACCTGCTGTCTGCCACTTTTTTACAGGGGTTCCAGTTTACCTCCTCCAAGGCGGTTTTTGCCGTTACCCAATACATCCTGCCGCTGGTACTGGGTACGGTGGGGCTCATCCCCAAATTTTCTTTAACAAGGGCGGACGCGGGCAGCGGCCCTGCCGTGAAGGCGTACCGCGCCGTGGCATGGGCAGTGGTTCTGCTGTTGTTTGTCTATTCGCTGTTTAACCTGTTAAGCAGCGAAACAAATCCGTTTTTTGTGCTGTGGCAGGGGGTGTAGGGATGAACAGGAAACGTTTACTGCTGTGGCTAAGCCTGCTGGCGGCGCTGGTTGTCTGCCTGGCGTGCAGCCTGCTGTTTTCCGGCGTGTTTTCCGAGAACGACGGGCACAGGCTTATTGGCTCTGCCTTCTCTGTGGAGGAGGAACTGACGGACGGGATAAAATCCAAGGAAGATATCCTGACGTTCATTACCACCATCAACTTCCTTGCCGGCAGGCGCAATGTGGGGAATGTCCGTATCGGCGATGGGCGGCTGCTGGTGCACCCCTCCGTCGTGGATAACAATGCGGTGGAACACAACTGCAGCTTTCTTGAAACATTTTATCCGCAGGCCGAATCGCGTTATCTCATGCTGGTGCCGGACAACACCCAGCTGTACGGCGGGCCGGCCTCCTTTGCAAGCGACTTTTTCTCTGCCAAAGCGGCAGAGACGGACATCTACAACCGTCTGCAGGGGAAACTAATCGGAATCGAAGGGGTCACGGCGCTGTCCTCTGTAAAAAACGAGTATGTACTGTACCGGACGCAGGAGGGGCTCACCTATCGCGGCGGCTACTATCTTTACAAGGCCTTCGCGGCAAGGACGGGCCTTTCCACCCCGACTCTTGACAGCTATGATGTGGATATCCTCTCCACCGATTACTACGGGGATCTCAGTAAGCAGATTCATTTCTATCGGCTGGAACCTGATATTGTCGGTGTGGTGTCGCCAAGGAACAGGGACATTTATTCGCACATTTATTATAAGGATCGCAGCGATACTTTCCTGTCCGGCCTGTATGACCGCAGACGGCAGCCGTCGGCGTTGGTCTCCGGTGTCAGCGCCATGGAGGTGACCACGGGCAGGGAAGGGGACAGCCTGCTGCTGATTGCAGACGAATACGGCTGGCAGATTTTACCCTACCTGACGGAGCACTACGGCCAGATCGTGATGGTTCGGCCGGACACCATGTCCTACCTGTACAGAAAGGTAGTGGAGGAAAAAACCTTTACGGATGTGCTGACGGTTGTGGGAATTGACAGCTTTGTCAGCGAAACGCTGTTTTCCGGGCTGCATGAATAAAAAAGATGTTTCTGAAAGGAGAAAAAAGCCATGTTGGAATTTCGTTACGACACCCAGCTGCTGATTGAGGGGGAGGGTCTTGACGAGGATGCAATTAACGATTACTTTGTGGAGCATTTTAAAGGGGACTGCCTGCTGAGCGTAGGAGATGAGAACCTGATTAAAATTCACTTCCATACCAATGAACCGTGGAAGGTGCTGGAATACTGCGCTTCCTTAGGCGAAATTTTCGACATTGTGGTGGAGGATATGGACCGCCAGGAGCGGGGGCTGAAAGGTTAAAAAAGAAAAGTCCTGTGGGGAATAAGTTCCTCACAGGACTTTTTTAGGTGTTTTTGCCAGGGCCCGGTGCACGCCAAGGCGGACGAAAGCACCGGGATGCCCTCATACCAGCGGGAGATAAAACAGAAGGATGTCCTCATAACCGCCGTCTTTTCTTAAAAAACCGCCCGGTATGGTTCCAAGCCGCTGAAAACCCAGCTTTTCATACAGCCGGATGGCAGGAAGGTTGGCCGCAACCACTGCATTGAACTGCAGCACCCGGAAACCCAGCCCCGCCGCAGCCTGAATGGAGTGGCGGACAAGCAGTTCCCCCACGCCGCCGCCCCTGCAGTGTTTGTCCACAGCGTAGGAGGCGTTGGAAAGATGGCCGCAGCGCCCCACGTTGTTGGGATGCAGGATGTACATCCCGGCAATACCGTCCTGCCCCTCTGCCACGCCGCAGAACGACTGGGAAGCAAAAAATTTTTCCGCCTCGTCCGGACGAAGCGTCTCCAGCTGCGGGAAGGCATTCCCCTCCTCCACAACCTGGTTCCAAATGGCCGTCATGGCAGGAATGTCCGCCGGTGCATAGGCCCTTACTGTAATCGGCATTTCATGCGCCCCCTTTGTTTTTACCGTCCTTTATTGTAACACAAAACGGCGTGGGTGCAAATCCGGCCTTTAAAGTTTTACACTGAAAAACAATACAAGGAAGCCGGGAGAACGGCAATGTACATGATTTTGGAAACACCGCGGCTTCTGCCACGGAACCGGAGAGATTTTTTTACCTTTCCCCCTTACTGAGCGGGAATAGAAAACAAGAGGGACGGGGCTGCCGAAAACCAGGCAGCCCCGTCCTTTGTTGTTTAGTTGTCCAGCTTTCTTTTCCGGAAAATGAGGAGAAAAACGGCCAGGGCCGCTAACGCCCAGCCCAGAATAACCGTGAAATTCAGCGCAAAATCCCTGTCAGGCTGAAAATACAGCCGGATCATGGCGGCGGTGGGAAGGAATTTTGCAATGGTGCCAAGCACGTCATTGGCGCCGGAGAACATGGGCGGAATGAGGAACACCAGCATAAAGGGAACCACAATCATGCTGGTGGACATCTGATCCTTGCTAAGCAGCCCTGCAAAGGCCCCCACAAAAATCATGCACACCGAGGTCAACGTCGTGCACACAAAAAACCATAGAAGCCTGTCCACAGGCTGCCCGGTGACAAAAAAGATGACAAGATTCACGCCCTGCATATATAAAAAGGTCACAAGGGCTTTGCTGCACAGAAACTCCCCGCCGGTGACACCGGACAGTGTTAAGGTGCGCAGGGTGTTCTTTTCTTTTTCCTCAGCAATGATGGAAGCAAGAAAAGAGGTGGGGATAAGGCAAAGGCTCATCAGTACGGACAGCTGCAACACAAATTCAGGGGGCAAAACCTCCCCACCGAAGTCAAGCAGATTGTACAGCACGCAGAAAAAGACAGGAAGCAGCAGTAAAATCAGAACATTGGCATTTTTACCGGTGTCCTTGATGTCCTTTTTAAACAGCGCGCGGATGGTACGAAGATGGTTCATAGTAACCCCCTCCCCGTCAGCTGTAAAAAAATTTCCTCCAGATTGGGCTCAGTGGAATGGAGGGTCAGCAGGTTTTTCCCTTCCAGCTGTCCCGCCAGCTGCCGCAGCCCTTCCGCCGTTTTTGGCACGCACAGGGTTTCTCCGCCGCCCGTCAGGGCAATCAGCTCGTCTTTCGCATACTTCAGTTTCAACTGGTCCGGCGGCCCGCACTCCACAATGGTGCCATGGTCCAAAAACGCCACACGGCTGCACAGCCGGTCGGCCTCCTCCATGTTGTGGGTGGTTAGGAAAATGGTGGTGCCCTGCCGGTTTAACTCCGTCAGCAGTCGGTGAATTTCCCGGGTGGTGGCAGGATCCAGCGCAGCGGTTGGCTCGTCAAGGAACAGCAGTTCCGGCTGGTGCAGCACTGCCCGCGCCAGCATCAGCCGTTGTTTCATGCCGCGGGACAGGGCCTTGCCGGGCTTTTTCCTCTCCTGTGCCAGGCCGACGTGCTCCAGCACGTTGTCGACAGCACTGCCGGGCAACCCCCTGAGATCGGCAAACAGCCTGAGGTTTTCATATACGCTCAGCCGTTCATACAGGCCGCTGTTATCTGTTAAAATTCCAATCCGGGCAAAGGCGTCTGTATGAAGTGTGTCCACCTCCCGGCCAAGGATGGACAGCTTGCCGCTGTCCGGCCGCAGCTGCCGCGTCAGCAGTTTAATGGTTGTGGTTTTCCCCGCGCCGCTGGGCCCCAGGAACCCGAAAATTTCCCCTTTGTTTACTGCAAAGCTCAGCCTCTGCAGTGCTGGCCTTCCACGAAAGGCAAGGCTGATGTCCTGCATAGAAATAACCTGTTCCATCCCGGCCCTCCTTTTTATTTCTTTTCTTATTATCCGGTATTTTTTCACGCGGTGCAACCCTGAAAATGTAAAAACGGGAAGCACCGTGTGAAGAAAACGCCTTTTGTCCGAAACAGGCCGCTTTACCATGGGGCCTGAGACCAAACCACGCTGCTGCAAGAGCTTGCCGCCCAATTGCCCCTTATTTTGGACTTGAAATTTTCAGGCCCTATTTCATTGAAACAGCGCTCTAACGGGCGCCTCTTATTGCTTGCAACCACTGAAACCATGGTTTTCCAAAGGTCTTTTTCGCAACAACGGCAAAAACAATCAGTACAAGAACCATTGCCACCATAGCCGCCATGGTCAGGATGACTCTGCTTTCTACAATGGCATTCAGCTCATCCGCATTTTCGCCGGCAAGAACGACGCCGTTTTCATCAAAATACAAGTTAACGTTTGTGCCGTCAGGAAGCCCTGCCGGTAACCCTATTGTTTCCGGATCAACATAGTAAAGCTCATTTTTAACATAACGGACCTGCCCATTTTCCATTCTCCCGGTACGGGACTCCGCACAGTCCCCGTCATATCCTGATTTTGTGCCGGACATCACATATCCCGTTAGTATAAAAAGAGCGGCAACAAACATCAGGGTAATGCCCAACGTTCCCCAGAACGTTTTCAGGAACGCTTTTGCCGCTGCTTTTTCACCGGGTGTTTTGTCCGGCTTTTTGTTCAGCCAGAAGCCAAGCCGGATGGTACCTATTCCCTTTGCCGCGTTGATATTTCGTGCAACATCATTGATATCCATAGCACCTTCTCCTTACGTAAGCAGAAATTTCTCGTTATCCGGCATATACGCCTTTAAAGACAGAGCCTTTCCCGAATGCGGACGGAATCTTTTGCTTTCAATTTCCTTAAAAAGATTTGCCTTCCGCCAAATAAAAGTAGGACTTAATAAATTTCTGAAATATAGGGATTGCAGTATAGAAAAGGAGGCGGAAATTTACAAGCCCTGTTTTGAGCTTTAAATTCCGGCCTCTGTTCATCTGGTGTGGGTGTTCTTGTCGCATTTGCACCTATGAATTCAAGCAAAACAAAATTGAAGCTTAACGAAAAGGATTCAATTTTGAGAGGAGGAGCAGCGGGACGAGCGTGCTCTGGCTTTAAAAAAGTCGGAGCAAGCGATACGAAGCTTGCTCCGACATGGAAATATGGACTAAAAAAGATGCCATGCTTTATTTTGTTGTGGAACTTGAACCGGCACAGTCTTTTTTGATCAGAACGACGGCAACAGGCTAAATTAGCCTGTTGCCGCCCTTTTATATTATTAAATATTTACTTTGCCTGTTTTTTCTTCCTGTATGTCACCGCACTGAGTATCCCACTCGATACAAACAGCAGGGTAATCCACAGCATCATATTGCTGCTGTCACCGGTCTGCGGTGATTGGGTATTATCTCCGGTTGCCGGAATTTCAACTGCTGCTTTCGCATATCCGCAGACGGTGCATTCCTCATGCTTGGAGCCTGCCTCGGTTGCGGTTGCCTCTTTGTCGGTTACCCACTCAAAAGTATGAGCCGCTTCGTTCAGCTTCTCGCCGCATTCACAGGTGTTCCAATGGCCGGTTTCATCGGAATGCCAGCCGCTGCCGTCGGCGGTATGCTCCGTCAGCTTCGGTATCACCGTATCCGCAAGTGCGATCTCCTGCGTACCGGCTTCATCGCTGAAATACTTATCACAGCCGTCGCAGGTCCAGTATTCGATGTTGCCCTCGGTCATATGGGTGGCGGCTTTGTCTTCGGTTTTCACAAGGTTTGTGTGGCTTGCGGCGTTTACTTCGCCGTATGCTGCACCGCAGATATTGCAGACCGCCTTGTCGGCACAGGTCGGTGTGCCGCCGGTGTGCTGACATGCATAGCCGCATTCAGCGCATACGCCGTTTTCCCATTCGTGCGGCTCTTCTGCCACGACAACCGCATCGCAGCAGCTATATTTGCTGGAGTGGGCAGTCGCTGTCTTTGCCCATACGATTTCGCCGGTATGGTTATCAGGATCCGTTGACCCATAGGAGCTCCCGCAGATTTCGCAGACCGCTTTTTCTGCGCAGGTCGCCCTGCCGCCGGTGTGCTGACATTCATATCCGCATTCAGCGCATACACCGTTTTCCCATTCGTGCGGTTCTTCTGCTACGACAACCGCATCGCAGCAGCTATATTTGCTGGAGTGGGCAGTCGCTGTCTTTGCCCATACGATTTCGCCGGTATGGTTACCAGGATCCGTTGCCCCATAGGAGTTCCCGCAGATTTCGCAGACTGCCTTTTCCGTGCAGGTCGCTGTGCCGCCGGTGTGGGCGGCGCTGTCGACTTCGGCACTGCAGGCGCAAAGCTTCCAGTGCTCGTTTTCGTCGTGCTGCCAGTCGCCCTGTGCCACGCAGGTATGCTCACCGATGATAACCGTTACCGCGGCAGAGGCAAGGACGGTTCCGTTTGCCTTTACACGGACTTCATAAGTGCCGTTTGCAAGCCCTGCGACTGTATTTGTGCTGATCGAAGTCCATTCAGAAGCCGCGGACAGCTTATATTCCATTGTACTGTCCACACCTGTGATGGTACCGTCGTTCTGAGCGGCGGTGGTGCAGTCTGTCTTGCCGATTCCCGCAGGCTGTGCCGCCTGCGTCACAGCAATGATCTGCGCGTCGGAATCCGCTGTCGCTGTGCCGTCGCCTTTTTTGACGACTTGAATATCCTTATCGGCTGTTACGCCGGTGATCTCCGCCGTTGTGCCGGTAATATCCGTCCAGCTTTCGCCGCCGTCCGTGCTGTATTTCATGGAAGCGTCCACATTAGACAATGTGCCGCTGTTATCGCCCGCTGCGGTAAAGACCGCCCGGGGCGTTGTTTCCTTTGACAGGACATTCAGCGAAATTTCCTGCAAGGCGCTGGCGTAGTCGGTTTTATAATCGCCATTATACTGCTCGCTGAACGCATAAAGGGTATAGGTTCCCGCTGCGAGAGCAGCCGGTATTTTAATTCGGATTTTTCCGTCTGCGCCGGTCGGCTGCACCACTCTGCCGTAATACTGTGCGCCGCTGTTATCCGCAATAATGACAGAGATATATTCATTTTCCCCGGTGATCGCACCGGAGTAATTCAGCGTAACGGTACCGCCCGGGGCCCCGCTGACTTCCGTTTCCGTTACGGCAAAATTGCGGGTTTTGTCTAACAGCGTCAGCTTCCACTCGCTTCCGATATAATCCCCCACGGCTGTCAGTTCGCCGTCGCCCGCCTTGCCGCCGACTGCGGCAGAGGTGAAGAGGACAGAGTTCAGATCTAAATGAAAAGCGGGACGAACATGAAACGCTAGGTCGACAAGGGACTCAATGTAGAAGACATAGCCATCACTATACACGACGGCAGCAATGTTATCATTGTCGCCGGGGGAGCGCAGCCACCAGATGTCGGCTACGCCGACACCGTACATATAGACACCGATCTTGCCGCCGCCTGCTACATAGGCGGTATTGGTCGAAATACGGCTGCTGTTATCGGCAAAGTAGCTGCTATCGTTTGCTTCTGCAATCGACAAAAGAAAGATTTTATCGGTGGTGGTGTTGCCGCCCTCTGTGCCATAATCCGGGTTATCGTCATTGACAACCTCTGTATCTGCGATGGCCGCCTGCTCTTTCTCCGAAAAGGCTGTGCCGATAAAATTATCGCTCGTATAATCATACCCGCTGTCGCCGCCGGTGTTTTCAGACGCGCCGTACCCATTGAGCCAGGAGCGCATGGT
>CAJFUF010000017.1 GCA_904420175.1 Candidatus Schneewindia gallinarum | reverse complement strand
TCCGCACCCTGTCGGATCCACCTGCGGCCCCAGCTCCACGCTGGGCTCAAACGCAACCTGCCCGTCTTTAATGAAGTAGGCGCCGCGCTTACCCACACGGTAGAAACAGGGCACGCCAATCTGCTGCATTTTTTCAATGGCCGCCTCCTCTGTCTCAACGCCGAACAGGACAAAGGACTCCGGCCGGTTGACCGAGTAGTAGTCCACCTGCCTGATAAGCCAGAAATTGTCCTTTTCCAGTTCGGGAAGAATGCAGCGGGTGGGCAGCTCCCAGCCAATTTTGAAGCCGTGCTTTTCCCGCAGGTCAAGAACCTCCTGCCAGAAAGCCCTGTCGGGGTCATGGGTGGCATAGAAGCCGCCGCAGCCCGGCAAAAACTTCCTGATATGTTCAATGTGATTGCCCATGCGGGCCATTTCCTCCTCCGGCGTATGGCTGAGGGGGTGCCAGCGTCCGTCCGGCTCATACCGGATGCCAATACGCAGGCAGTGCTTCTGCCGCAGTTCCAGCCCCTCGCGGGAGAGCTGGTTGTCGTCCATCCACTTGCCGTAAAACGTGTCAAAGTCTTCGCCCACGCCGGTAACCAGAAGCACGTCGTCGTCAATCAGCTTGAACCCTTCCACCGCATAGATGGCAGCGCCGCCCGGCTGACCCAGAATGGTTCTGCCATCGGCATAATAAAGGTCGTCCACCACAAGGAAACCTGCCGCAATAAAACGCATGAGATTCTTCCTCCCCTATGCCTGAAAAAGCTTGTAATAGTGCCGAACCATTTCCTTCGCCTTATCCCGCAGTGCAGGGGTGATGTCCTGGCACAGCCCCTGAAACTGTACATTGATGGCGGAGGTGACGTTGGCAACCGTACCTATCATGTCCCGGTCGCCCCCTTCACAGTATGCATACAGTGCGGCGGCGGTACTGCTGTTGCCGCAGCCGGTGGGGTCCATCTCGTGCTCTCCGGTGATGGTGGGGTAAAACTTTGCCTGTCCGTCCATTATCACATACAGGCCCTTCTTCCCCACGCGGAACAGGACGTTGATATGAAGGCCAATCAGCGCCTGCAGGGCCTCCTCCTCTGTCTGCACCCCAAAAACGGATTTCGTTTCCGGCAGGTTGATGGAGAAAAACTCCACCTGCGGGGCGATGGTCTCAATCCGCTTCCGGTTTTCCGGGATGCAGCGGTTGGTGTTAATCTCCCACATGATTTGAAAGCCCTGCCGTTTTTTATAGGTAAGGATTTCCTCCCACCGGACAAGATCGGTATCCATGATAAGATAAATTCCCTTGGTATCCTCCCCGGCGGCCCGGCTGATTTCCTCCGGCGTGACGGAGAGATAGCCAAAGTCGGCAAAATTGCCGTTTACCGGCGTCTCGTCGTACCGTCCGTCCGGGTGGTATTCCACCTTGAAATAGGTGCTGTATTCCAGCTTTTCCCGGACGCCCGCAGTGGTCAGATTGTTGCGGGCAAACCACGGGCCGAAGTAGGTTTTAAAGTCGCGGCCTGCACTGGCTGTAAACTTTACCTCGTCGTCCCACAGACGCAGGCCAAAGGTGCCGTAAAGGCCGCCGCCCCCCAGCTGCCCCAGCAGCTTTCCTCCGTCTGCATAGTAGATGTCGTTAATCATGGCGCTTCCCACGGCCATGTATTTCATTCGGTGCACGCTCCTTTCAATTCCTCCACCAGGCGCCGTGCTTCCTCCTTGACAGCGCCGTCAATTTTGGGGTACAACCCAAACTGGCGGGCATTCAGGCTGGCTGCAATGCTGCCCATGGCCCCGCACTCCTCAGGGGTGCGCCCCTCGCACAGGCCCACCATGACCGCCGCAGTCGAACAGTTGCCGCAGCCGGTGGGATCCGGCTCATGCTCTGTAATATAGGAAGGGCAGAACACGGCCCGGCCGTCCTTCAAGACATACCCCCCGCGGCGGCCCACCCGGTAATAGGTGGGAACCCCAAGCTCCAGCAGAAGGCTGATGCACCGGTCACCGTCCGTGGTGCCAAACAGGGTCTTGGCCTCATGATGGTTTAGGGAGAAGTAGTCGGAAAAGGACAGAACTTCCTTAATTTTTTCCATGTTTTCCGGCACGGCCTGAAGGGTGGGGATTTCCCACATGATGCGAAAGCCCTTCTCCTCTTTTAATTTTTTAATTCCGCGCCAGGTCACCATGTTTTCCAGCCCAAAGCACAGGTAGGCCGCTTTCACCCCGTCGGTAAAGGGCGCGAGATCCGAAGGCGCCGGAGTTAAAAAGCCCAGGTTCCGGTCCCCCAGCCGCTGGCCATATTTGCTTATTTCCGTGTATGTCCCGTCGGGATGGTGGGTGATTAGATGGTGGTTGCAGTAATCCGAACAGATGTTGGCCCCCTCTAAAGAAAACCCATTGTCCTCAAACCAGCGCTGGAAATACTGTGGGAAATCTTCCCCCACCCGGCTTACCATCAGGACGCTGTCCGAGAAAAAGGCCGCCCCGGCCAGGGCAAACACCACGGGCCCTCCCATGCTGGTGCGGGTACTGCCATCCGGAAGCTGTACCGTGTCGATCATCACATGTCCGGAGCAGAGATAATCCATCTTTTTCTCCCTTTCTATAACGTTATAATACCTTTCAATTAAGTATAAAAGAAATTGCTCGTAAAGTCAAGGGCAAACCGAGGATTTCCTACCTTTTTATTTTGGCATTTTGCACAATAACATAGTTTGATTTCTGTGCAAATTGTCAGCTCCGCTGAACTTACGAAAAAACGGCTTTTTTGTTCATCCGACCTTACACAAAAATTTTTTGCTGTGCTATAATAGGGCACGGATAGAAGCGATTGATGCTTCAACATGCAGCAGTGTACAGAAAGGAAGACGCAGTATGGTGAAAGAGGTTACTATCAAAAACATCCGGCAAGTTCAGCAGGTGGTAGCCATGGCATCCACTTGTGCCAATGATATCGGCGTCCACGACGCTGAAGGCAAAATTGCCGACGCCAAGTCAATCCTTGGAATGCTGGCGCTTGATTTGTCCGCACCGGTAAAATTAGTAAGCGAGGATCAGGCCATTATTGAAAAAGTCAGCTCCGCCCTGGAGCAGTAATGGACGCAGCAGAAGAGGGGCG
>CAJFUF010000016.1 GCA_904420175.1 Candidatus Schneewindia gallinarum | reverse complement strand
CGTTCAATTTTCAAGGTCCTTAAGGTGTTCCTACGCCCTGTCAGCGGCTTCCCGCTCACAGGGCGCTTATATATATTACCAAACCACCTCCCGTTTGTCAACGCCTTTTTTTCTTTTTTTTAAAGGTTTTTTTATCCAATTTTCAAATTCGACTTTTTATTATACAAACTGTATTGATTCTACCGGTTTCGCGGACGCTGATTCTTGCAGCAGCGCGGCCGGAATGTTATAATCGGGAGCAGAGGTGATACAAAATGCCCATCACAATACCAGAGAGGTTGCCTGCTGCGGACGCACTTCGAAAGGAAAACATCTTTTTAATGAAGGAACAGCGGGCAAAGACACAGGACATCCGCCCGCTTCGCATTGTGATACTGAATTTAATGCCCAAAAAGATCGAGACGGAGACCCAGCTGCTGCGTGTGCTTTCCAATACCCCGCTTCAGCTGGAGATGGATCTGATGCACATGGACAGCCATCAGTCCAAAAACACACCGGCTGAACATCTGCTTAAATTCTACAGCACCTTTGACGAGCTGAAGGACAACCGGTATGACGGCATGATCATCACCGGGGCACCGGTGGAGCACCTGCCCTTCGAGGAGGTGGACTACTGGGAGGAACTGTGCAAAATTTTTGAGTGGACGAAAACCAATGTCTATTCCACCCTGTATATCTGCTGGGGGGCACAGGCCGCGCTTCACTACTATTATGGGATTGAGAAGCACCCGTTAAGCAGCAAGATGTTCGGCGTTTTTGAGCATTACAATCTTATCCCGCAGCATCCACTGATGCGGGGGTTCGACGACCGGTTCCTGGCGCCCCACTCCCGCCACACGGAAATTCTTGAAAAGGATGTGGCCGACTGCCCGAAACTGGATATCCTGGCCTCCTCGCCGGAGGCGGGGGTCTATCTGATATGCAACAAGAACTGCCGGCGGATTTTTGTCACCGGCCATTCGGAATATGACCGGTACACCCTGCGTGATGAGTACCGGCGGGATCTTGACAAGGGGCTGGCCATTGAGATGCCGCGTCACTACTTCCCGCATGATGATCCCACCCAGACGCCCGTCCACTCCTGGCGGGCGCACGCCAACCTGCTGTTTTCCAACTGGCTGAACTACTTCCTGTATCAGGAGACACCCTACGACCTGTCCAGCCTGCCGGAGGTCAACCGGGGAACAGAAGAAGGATAATATATGCCGTGATAAACAAACGCCCGTGGGAAAACCCACGGGCGTTTGTCCGTTTTCTTTTAATAGCAGGCGTCCAGATCCTTGGCGAGGGCCTCCAGATCGAAATTGTTCGCCTTGTTGATAAGGTCGATGTACTTCCGGTCGAAATAGCCGTTCAGGGTGCCGGTCATGGAGCCGACAATAGTGGCGATGGTATCCGTATCGTTACCGATGTTGACACCGCCCACAATGGACTCGAACGCGTCGCCCTTTGCAGCGACCATCAGGCCGTAGGCGCAGGGGACGGCGTCCGCCGCCTGTACGCTGGCGCCGATGATGTCCGCCAGTTCAAACATGGTCTTTTCCACATCACCGCAGCGCAGTGCGATCTCCACCGCTAAGTTAATGCGCTTAACGATGCTGGGGCCGCAGATGGTCTTGTACCGCTCGCGGCCGGCTTTATCGCCTTTTTCAGCGCCCTTCAAGCCCGCCTCTACCAGATCGTAGACGGTGGCGCCATCCTGCATGGCCACCGCCACGGAGGCAGCCACAGCACAGCCGCCGGACAGGGCCACGTTGTTGTCGTGGGTGGGGGCACAGATGATAACGGCATCCTCAATTGCCTTGTCGGGATTGCCTGCGTTCACAAGGCCCACAGGACCGATTTTCATAGCCGAGCCATTGGTGCCCTTCGAGTTGTCATAGCTTAAAAAGGGGTAGGTGGGGGTCGGCGGCTCGCCCTTCAGGGCCATGATGGCGCCGCAGGTGGTGGGGCCCGCCATGTAGGTATACGGCGACTCGAACCAGTTTAACAGCGCCCCTTCTGCCGTCTGCTTGTCAATGACGCCCTTACGCGCCGCAATTTCCTTTGCAGTGTAGTAAGCAATGCTGAAATCGTCCGTGACAAAGCCGGCCGGGCAGCCCCTTGCGAACACATCCTCCGGAGAGGGAATGATGTCGCGCACCCAGCCGCCGAAATATTCCTTAATGGCGGAGGCGGGGCGGGTTTCCGTTGCTGCGCCCATGGCGTCGCCCACGGCCGCGCCCAACAGGCCGCCTAAAATTTTATCGTATCTTGTCATGTATGCTCCTCCTTCGTTTGATAACGTCTTAGATGATTATATCGTAACACCCTGGAAAAAGCAACCGTTGTTTTTTGTACGAGAAGCTTGATGAACCGTGCGCCGCGTGCTACACTTATTTCTAGAAAAGACAGGCCTTTGAGGGGAGAATGGTGGTTATGAAAATTCGTCTGGCAACACCGCAGGACAGCGACAGGCTGCTTGCCATTTACAGCCAGTACATCGGCACCTCCGTGACATTCGAGTATGAGCTGCCGACGCAGAAGGAGTTTGCGGAGCGCATTGCAGGGGTTGTTCGGATGTACCCGTATCTTGTGCTGGAGGAGGGCGGCCGGGCCGTCGGGTATGCCTACGCCCACCGGCAGATGGAACGGGCCGCCTACCAGTGGAATGCAGAGCTGTCCATCTATCTTGACCACACATCCATCGCACGGGGCTGCGGCAGCAGGCTTTACCGCACGTTGATGGAGTTGCTGCGCCTTCAGGGAATCAAAAATGTGTACGGTGTTGTCACCATGCCGAACGACAGAAGTGAACGGCTTCACCAGCGGATGGGCTTCCAGCGCACGGGTACCTACCACAACACAGGCTTCAAGTGCGGGCAGTGGCGCGATGTGGCCCTTTATGAAAAGCAAATTGCCCCCTATGACGCGCAGCCGAAGCCTATCCAGCCCTTCCCCAGCCTGCCGGGGGAACTGGTGCAGGCGGTGCTTCGTGCAGCGCAGGAATAGAACGGCGCCCGGCACACAACAGAAAACGAGGAAAGCGGATGCGCCGAAGTGGGCGCATCCGCTTTCTTTTTTCAACCGCTGCCACGCAGCTGTTCCTTGAGGAAAAACAGGATTTTTTTCTCCCGTCTTGATACCTGGACCTGTGTCATATCAAGGACTTTCGCCGTCTCCACCTGGGTTTTCCCCTCGTAATAGCGCAGCTTAATCAGCTTTCTGTCCTTCTCCTCCAAACACTGGACCGCGCTTTCAAGGGACAGGCTTTCGCAGAATTCCTCCTCCACACCGGGCACGCTCAGCTGAAGCTCCCGGCCGGGGTCGGCGTCCTCCTCCCCCACTGTCAGCGACAGGGTTGGCTGCATGGCCGCCATGGCATACACCGCATCGGCCTCTGTCACGCCCGCCGCGGCCGCCACCTCGCTCAGGGCCGGCTCCCTGCCGAGGCGCACTTGCAGGGCGGCGCTGATTTTCGAAATCCGCAGACCCAGCTCCTTGACGCTGCGGCTGACCTTCACTGCGCCGCCGTCCCGGAACAGGCGCTTAATCTCCCCCAGGATAACCGGGACGGCATAGGTGGACAGCTTGACGCCCCTGTTTTCTTCAAAGCCGTCCACCGCCTTTACAAGGCCCATGCACCCCGCCTGAAAAAGGTCCTCATACTCAATCCCGCGGCCCCGGAACCGGTTCGCACAGGCGTGTACCAGCCGGAGGTTGTCCTCAATCCGCTTGTCCCGGCCCGTCATCCCGCTTTGCCGGACAGCTTTTTTTCCAGGGTTACGGTGGTGCCCTTCCCCACGGCGGAACGCACGCGCACCTTGTCCATAAATGTCTCCATCAAGGAGAAGCCAAGGCCTGCACGCTCCGGGCTGTCAGATCCGGAATACATGGGCTCCATCGCCTTTTTTACGTCCTCTATGCCGCAGCCGGTGTCACGGATTTTAATCTGTACCCGCCCGTTTTTTAAAAGCCCCACCTGTATGTAAACCATACCCTTCTGCTGCTTGTAGGCGTGGACAACGCAGTTGGTCACCGCCTCGCTGACGGCGGTTTTCATATCGCCGATTTCCTCCACCGTGGGGTCGAGAGGCGCCAGAAACGCGCATACCGCCACACGGGCAAAGGCCTCGTTCTCGCTCAGCGCCGGGAAAGCCAGGCGCAGCCGGTTTTGTCTGTTCATTCTTTCCCCTCCTTTTCAAAGCTTGCAATTTTTTCAAGGCCGCCGATCCGCAGGATTTTTTCCAGCTTACCCGCCGCCCCCGAAATGACGATTTTCCCGCCCATGCCGTGAAGCAGGCGGTAACGGCCCATGACAAGGCCGATTCCGGAGCTGTCCATGAAGCTGACACGCCGGACATCCAAAACCAGGGTTTTGGGGCTTGTCCGCACAATGGCGTCGTCAATCTCGCGGCGCATCTGCTGAACCGAGTGGTGATCAATTTCACCGTCCAGCACAGCGCGCAGCACGCCATCCTCAAAATTTAGCCTGACTGCCATTTTGAAACCTCCTAACAAAAAAAGAGAGCTATTCCGAATAACAGAATAGCTCTCTCCGCTTAAAAAATTTGTCGCGCCCGGTCGAAAGGCACTATTTTAGAAACAGGGGGCGTACCTCCCCTGCGAGGTAAAGGGAGCCGAACAGCACCAGCACATCGTCCGGCCCCGTTTCCGCCAAAGCCCGCTCCACCGCCAGCCGGGCAGGACCCGGCACCGCCTCGCACCCGGGGCAGTAAGGGGCCGCGGCAGCGCACAGCTCCTGCGCGGGCAGAGCCCGCGGGTTGTCCGGCGCCGTCAGAAACAGGCGGGAAAACAGCGGAGCCAGCAGTGCCATGCACCGGCTATACTCCTTGTCCCTCAGCATGCCCGCCACCCCCACCAGGCGGGTGCCCGCCGGCAGCAGCGCCAACGCCTCCCGCAGGGAAGTCGCGCCGTCCTCATTATGGGCGCCGTCCAGCAGGACAAGCGGGTGCCGCTTCAACACCTCCAGCCGGGCCGGGAAACGGACTGCCGCAAGGCCCTGCTGCCGGTCCCGGCGGCTTGTGGGAAATCCCGCCCGCGCCGCGACATCAAGGACGGACAGGGCGGTTAAAAGGTTGTAGGCCTGATGGCGGCCCCCGAGGGGCACGGTGTAGGGCACGCCGTCCAGTTCCACCGTGTTGCCCGTCAACGTGCTTTCCAGCACGTTTGCCGCGCCGGCTGCGGGAAGCACCACGGACGCATTCATCTGCGCCGCCTTTTCAAAGATGACGCCCAACGCCTCTTCCCGCTGAAGGGGGTAGCACACCACCGTACCGTCCGGTTTGATAATCCCGCACTTCTCAGCTGCAATTTTCTCAATACTGTGGCCGAGAAGATCCTCGTGATCCATGCCGATTAGCGTCAGCACGCTGCACACCGGGCAGTCGATAACATTGGTTGCGTCCAGCCGCCCGCCAAGGCCCGTCTCAAGGCACACAATGTCGCAGCCCTGCTGCTGAAAGTGCAGGAATGCCATAGCAGTCAGAACCTCAAAAAAGGAGGGGTTCAGCCCACCGGCGGCCTCGCGGACTGCGTCTGCCAGCCGGACGACCTGCTGCTTTGAAACCTGCACCCCGTCCACACTGATACGTTCCTGGAACTGCGTCACATAGGGGGAGATGTACCGCCCGGTTTTGTAGCCTGCGGCAGAAAACACCTGTGCGAGCATGGCGGTAATACTTCCCTTCCCGTTGGTGCCCGCCACGTGGATGAACGAACAGCCGCGCTGCGGATCGCCGAGGCGGCGGCACAGCTCACGCATGGTGTCAAGGCCGGCGGGGTGCTCCCCCCGGCCGCGGGTATTAATATAAGTAAGGGCCTTTTGATAGGCTTCGTCCAAGCGAACCCCCTCCTCGTTTTAAAAAGGGCCGGCGAACTGCCGGCCCTTTCTTCATACGGTTACTGGAAAGCGGCGAGGCTCTCCTCCACCCTGCGCAGCTTGTCCTGCGCTTTTTTCAGTTTGTCCCGTTCCGCCTGAACCACCTTTTCCGGCGCCTTGGAAAGGAAGCCCTCATTTTTCAGCTTTCCCTCCACCACGGCAATCTCTTTCAGGCAGTTCTCCTTCTCCTTGTGAAGCCGTGCAAGCTCCTTCTCCCGGTCCACCAGTTCATCCATGGGGATAAGGCCCACGGCCGACGGGGTGATGACCCGCACTGCGCCCGGGATATCCGCCGAGGCAGCCACGGTAACAGGGGATGCGAAAGCCAGCTTCTCAATATACGGGATGCTTTCCGTGAAAATGTCGGTGCTTTCGGTGACAATGGTCAACGCCGCCTTCTTTCCGGTGGGCACGTTCATAGCGGCGCGGATATTGCGCACTTCCTTAATAAAGGCGATGACCTTTTGGAACTCCTGCTCCTGCTCGGAGAAGCACAGCTCCTCCCGGTACTCGGGGAACGGGGAAATCATAATGCTTTCCCCGGTGTGGGGCAGTGCCTGCCACAGCTCCTCCGTGATGAAGGGCATGAAGGGGTGCAGCAGCTTCATGGAGCCGGACATGACGCTGACCAGCACCTTGCATACATCCGCCCTGTCCTCAGACTGCAGGCGGGGTTTGGCAAGCTCAATATACCAGTCGCAGAACACATCCCACAGGAAGGTGTAGATTTTGCCCAGCGCAAGGCCCAGCTCGAACCGCTCCAGATTGTCGTTTACTTCCTTTACCAGCGTGTTATACTGGCTGAGAATCCACTGATCCGTGACGGTCAGCCGCTCCGGCAGGCCCTCGCAGTCCGTGTCCTCCGGAAGGTTCATCAGGATAAATCTGGCCGCGTTCCACAGCTTGTTGGTGAAGTTGCGGCTGGCCAGAATCTTCTCCTCTGAGAAACGCATGTCGTTTCCGGGCGAGGTGCCGGTGGTCAGCGCAAAGCGCAGTGCATCCGCCCCGTACTTGTCAATAATCTCAAGGGGGTCAATTCCGTTGCCCAGCGACTTGGACATCTTGCGGCCCTGCGCGTCCCGCACAATGCCGTGGATGTACACCGTGTCAAAGGGTACCTGTCCCATCTGCTCAATGCCGGAGAAAATCATCCGGGCCACCCAGAAGAAGATAATGTCATATCCGGTGACCAGCGTGTTGGTGGGATAGAAATAGTCGAGTTCCGGCGTTTTGTCCGGCCAGCCCAGTGTGGAAAAGGGCCACAGCGCGGAGGAGAACCAGGTGTCCAGCGTATCCTCATCCTGATGGATGTGGGTTCCGCCGCACTTGGGGCAGGTCTCCACCCTGTCGGCCGTGGTGACGGTCATCTCGCCGCAGTCGTCACAGTAGAAGGCGGGAATCCGGTGGCCCCACCACAGCTGGCGGGAGATGCACCAGTCCTTGATGTTCTCCATCCAGCCGAAATAGATTTTATCAAACCGCTCGGGCACAAATTTTGTTTTGCCCTCCTTCACGGCCTGGATGGCCGGGGCGGCAAGCGGCTCCATCTTAACAAACCACTGGGTGGACACGTACGGCTCCACCGTGGTCCCGCAGCGGTAGCAGGTACCCACGTTGTGGCTGTAATCCTCCACCTCTAAAAGATAGCCCTGCTCCTCCAGGTCGGCCACAATGCGCTTTCTCGCCTCATACCGGTCAAGGCCCGCGTACTGCCCGCCGTTTTCATTGATATGGCCATCCTCTGTGAGAATATTGATAATTTCCAGGTCGTGGCGTTTTCCCACCTCAAAGTCGTTGGGGTCGTGCGCAGGGGTAATCTTTACCACGCCGGTGCCGAAGTCCATCTCCACATAGCTGTCCGCCACCACGGGGATTTCCTTGTTCACCAGCGGCAGGATAACCGTCTTGCCCACCAGGTCCCGGTATCTCTCGTCGTCCGGGTGCACGGCCAGCGCCGTGTCGCCAAGCATGGTCTCCGGCCGGGTGGTGGCCACCTCCAGGTAGCCGGAGCCGTCGGTCAACGGGTAGCGGATGTGCCAGAAATGCCCGGCCTGCTCCTCATACTCCACCTCCGCATCGGACAGGGAGGTCTTGCAGTGGGGGCACCAGTTGATAATCCGCTCCCCTTTATAGATCAGGCCCTTTTCATACAGCTTTACGAACACCTCGCGCACTGCACGGGAGCAGCCCTCGTCCAGTGTGAAGCGCTCACGCTCCCAATCGCAGGAGCTGCCCAGTTTTTTCAACTGGGAAATGATCCGGTCGCCGTACTGCTTCTTCCAGGCCCACGCCCGCTCAAGAAATTTTTCGCGGCCGATGTTCTCCTTGGTCAGGCCCTCCTTCTTCATGGCCTCCACAATCTTCGCCTCCGTGGCGATGGAGGCATGGTCGGTGCCCGGCAGCCACAGCGCCTCGTACCCCTGCATGCGGCGCCAGCGGATCAGGGTGTCCTGCAGCGTCTCGTCCAGCGCATGGCCAAGGTGCAGCTGCCCCGTGATGTTGGGCGGCGGAATCACAATGGTGTAGGGCGTTTTGTCCGGGTTGACCTCGGCATGGAAATAGCCCTTCTTCATCCAGAAATCATAGGTTTTATTTTCGACCGCTTTGGGGTCGTACTGCTTGTCCAGCTGCATAGCGGGTCCTCTCCTTTTCAGGCTGTCAATACCTTTCTATTATGCGGAATTTCCCCGGGTTTGTCAAGGAAAAGCGAAAGGAGCGGCGGATGCCGCTCCTTTCGCCGGCCGTGGCAGGTGTTTCCGCCGCTTTTCCCATGTCTTGGAAAAGGATACGGCGTCTTATTTCCAGTCGAGGAAACGGAATTCCGTCACGTCGAACAGGCCCATGTCCGTCACACGCAGTTCCGGAATAACGGGCAGCGCCATAAACGAAAGGGTCATGTACGGCTCCACCGTGACCGGCACGCCAAAGCTGCGGGCTGTGGAAATCATATAACTGAATTTCTCCTGAATGTCCTTCGGGTGCAGTCGGGACATCATGCCCGCCAGGGGCAGTTCCAGTGTGGCAATGGGTTTCCCGTCCGAGACAATGGTATAGCCCCCGCCGCACCGCTTCAACTCCTTACAGGCGGCCAGCATGTCCCGGTCGTTGTCGCCCACCACAATCAGGTTGTGGGAGTCGTGGGCCACTGTTGCGGCAATGGCGCAGTTTGTGAGGTTGAACCCCTCGATAATGCCAAGGCCGATGTTGCCCGTCTCATGGTGGCGCTCGATAACGGCCAGCTTCTGGTAGCGGCGGTCCGGTACGAAGCAGCCGCTTTCGTCCGTCTTGACGGTGGCGGTGACCCGCTTCGTCAGAATCTGGTAATCCACCAGCTGGATAACCGGTACCGTGGGGGTTTTCAGCCGGATGGCAAGGTCGTCCTTTGTCAGCTTCGGGATTTTGATGGTGCCGGTCACGTCGATACCGCTGGGGTTGACAGGGATTTCCACCGGCACGCTTTTGCTGCTGACCAGCTTGCCGCTGTGCCACACGCTGTCCACCTGCACCGTCTCAAAATCATCCAGCACCACAATGTCCGCCCTGTAGCCGGGGCCGATGGCGCCGATGTCCCGGAAGCCGTAGCACAGCGCCGGGTTCAGCGTGGCCATTTTGTACGCCGTTACCGGCGGCACGCCCAGCTCAATGCTGCGGCGGATGTTGTAGCTGATGTGGCCGAATTTATAGATATCCTCAATGGACTTGTCGTCCGTGCAGAACATGCAGCGCGACAGATCCACATTGTCCCGTAAAAAGCCGCTGATAAGGTCGTCCAGGTTACGTGCGGCGGAGCCCTCCCGGACTAAAATCCACAGCCCGGCACGGATTTTTTCAAGCCCTTCTTTGTAGTCGCGGCACTCATGGTCGCTGCGCACCCCCGCCAGCCGGTAGGCCTGCAGCTCCTTCCCGGACAGCTTGGGGGCATGCCCGTCAATCATCCGGTCGCCAAACAGCTGCAGCTTGTCGTACATCTGCCGGGAGCCGCCCACCACCGAGACATAGTCCATCACTTCACCGAGGCCCAGCACCCGCTTGTGGCCTCTCAGCTTCTTCATCTCGGCGGCGCTGAGAGTGGCGCCGTTCGTCTCAAACTCTGTGGAGGGCACGCAGGACGGCAGCATGACAAACACATTGACAGGCAGGTTCTCCGTGTGCTCCAAAATGTATTCCACGCCCTTTGCCCCCAGCACATTGGCAATCTCATGCGGGTCGGCAATCAGGGTGGTGGTGCCCCACGGAACCACCATGGTGGAAAGGTGTTCCGGCGTCATCATGCTGGACTCAATATGCATGTGCGCGTCGATAAAACCAGGAGCCAGAAATTTTCCCGTTACGTCAACCTCCTGCTTACCCTCGTATCCCTGCCCGAGTCCCACAATGCGGTCCCCCGTTATTGCCACATCGCAGGCAAGAATTTCGCCGGAAAAAACATTAAGCACCTGTCCGCCTTTTAACACAAGGTCAGCAGGTGCTTTTCCCAAGGAGGCCTCTAAAGTTTTCTTGTACTGATTGTAAACCATCCCGTCTCCCCCTCAAATTTAAATTTTTTCTATTCTACCACAATTCCGGCCCGTTTTCACTAGCTGTTCCGCCTTTTTTTGTTTTTTTCCTTTTTCTACAAAAACCCACTGCCGACGCCCTGTTTTCTGTCAAAAACAGCAGTACCGCGAAGGGTTCCCCTTCGCGGTACTGCCGGTTATGAATGCCAAACGAGGGCGTTATTTGCCTAATTTCAGCGCCTTTTTCACAGGGGGCACCACCAGCGCCGCCAGCACGCCGCCGATAAGCGCCGTTACCAGCTGCGGCCAGCTGAACATGGCGGACATGGTCGCCACCTGCGGATCCGGCAGGCCGAGGGAGGGCAGAACAATCAGGACAATGCAGCAGTACAGCGCAGCAAACTTCAGCACTGCGGCAGCCACAACCCCCACAGGCCATGCGACCAGCGGTTTGCTTCCAAGGCATTTCATCACCAGCGCGTACACCAGCACCAGCACAATGTTCCCCACCGCAATAAAGGGTACAATGGCAATCAGCTTCGGCCCGATTCCCAGCAGAAATGCAAGGAACGGGGAGACAGCCGCCACAACGATGCCGCTCCACAGGCCGCCGATAACCGCTGCCGCCACCAGCACAAAGTTGACCGCACTGCCTGTGACGAACTGGCCGAGAGAGGCGGTAACCGCCTGCAGCACAATCAGCAGCGCCAGGAAGATCGCCGTTTCGGCAATCCACACAATGTTTGTCTTTTTCACTTTATCAGGTCCTTTCGGTTGATTTTCTGAAACTATGATACTATAATAACAAGCAAAACGATGTTGCCATGGCAACAAACCGGAGGAAAGCATGAAAAATTATACCGAATTTCTCCCAATTTTAAAGAAAACCTCCCTGTTCTCCGGCATGGAGGATAAAGGGATTCAGGAGCTGCTTGCCTGCTTCGCCCCGGTGGTGCGCGCCTATGCGGCAGGGGAGATTGTGCTGCTGGCAGGCTTTGCAGACGTGGATTTGGGCATTGTGCTGGACGGGGAAATTGAGGCGGTGAAAACCACGGCGGGCGGCGCAGAGATCACCATCACCGTCATGGGCCCCGGCGGTGTGTTCGGGGACATTTTGGCCGCCTCCGGCAGCAAAAGCCCGGTTACCATCACGGCCAGAACCGGCTGCCGGGCGCTGTTCATCCCCCATGAAAAACTGCTGAGTCCCTGTGCCATGCTGCACAGCGCCCATCAGCAGCTGCTGCGCAACCTGATTTCCACCCTTTCGGAAAAGTATTTCCAGCTCAGCGACCGGGTGGATCTGCTGATTGTAAAAAGCCTGCGCAAAAAAATCTGCCTGTTTTTGCTGGAGTCCATGAAGCGCGGCGGCAGCGCCACCTTCTCCTGCGGGATGAACCGGGCCCAGCTGGCGCGGTACCTGAACTGCGAGCGCAGCGCCCTGTCCAGAGAGCTGTCGCGCCTGCGCGCCATGGGGCTGCTTGAAACCTACCGTGACAGCTTCAAAATTCTCGATCCGCAGGGGCTGAAAGCCCTGCTTTAACCGCCTGAAACAGGACGCCGCCGGCATTTTGCCGGCGGCGGTGCTATTTATGATATTTTCTTCCGGTCAGAATTGTGCCCGCCCGGTACAACTGCTCAAGCAAAACCAGTCGGCACAGCTGGTGGGGCAGCGTCATGCGGGACATGGACAGCCGGAAATCCCCGGCGACCTTCACCTCCGGCGACAGGCCGAAGGAGCTGCCAATGACAAAGGCGGCCTGGTGCTTCCCGGAAAGGGCGGCCGTCTCCAGCCGCTGTGCCAGCTGTTCGCTGGTGATTTGAACGCCCTCGACACACAGCGGGACAAGGAAAGCGCCCTTCGGCACTGCGGACAAAATCCGCTGGCCCTCCGCCGCAAGTGCCGCGGCAATCTCCCGCTCGGACGGGTTTCTGGGCAGACGGGCCTCCGGCACCTCCGTCACGGTGCAGGCGCACAGCCCGCCCAGCCGCTTTTGATACTCCGCCGCGCCGGCGCGCAGATAGGCTTCCTTCAGGTTTCCCACCGCAATCAGATGAATGCCAATCATGGCTTCTCCCCCTTAAAACACCACGGGAGCCGTGGGCTCGTTTCTGTTGGCCACAGCGACAACAAAATCCACCCGCTCTTTTAATCCCTCGTCCTGCAGTGCACAGCGCGCCGTCATGCCCGCCAGTTCCGGCAGGTTGTTCTCACGGCTGAGGTGGGCCAGCACAAAACGCATGGTTCCGCCCCGCACCAGCTGTCGCAGGGTTTCAGCGCATCCGTCGTTGCTGAGATGGCCTTTGTCGCCTTTAATGCGCTGCTTCAGGTAATAGGGGTAGGGGCCCGCTTCCAGCATGCGCACATCGTAGTTGGATTCCAGCATGACACAGCCGCAGCCCTCCAGCGCCATGCGTACCTCCTCACTGACAAAACCGAGGTCGGTGGCCACAGCGGCAGTTTTCCCGTTCTCCCAGCCGATACGGAAGCCAATGCACTCCGCACTGTCGTGAGGGGAATGGAAAGGGGTCAGCTGCATGTCGAACACCTGCACCGGCCCGTTGATGGTATGTAACTGCACACGTTCGTCCGCTAAGCCGCCCTGCTGCAGTGCCCGCCTTGTCCCTTCCGACAGGTAGACTGGGACCTGCAGCTTCCTCGCCAGCACCGACAGGCCCCGGACGTGGTCGATATGCTCGTGGGTGATGAAGATGGCGCCGATTCCCTCCGGCGGAATGCCGGCGGCATCCATGGCAAGCAGTGTCTGCTTGCAGCTTTTCCCCACGTCAATCAGCACCCCGCGGCCGCCGCTGCCCGCAAACGTGCAGTTGCCGCTGCTGCCGCTGTACAGCGGCACAAGTTTGGCCAAACGTTCCACCTTCCTTTCCTGCAAAGAAAAAGGCACCCGAAAGGTGCCCTCCTGCTACAGCGCAGTTACCACCTGCTGCGGCAGCATTTCCATTTTCTTAATGCGGGCGCCCAGCATGCTCATTTTAAACAAAATGTTTTCATAGCCCCGCTCAATGTGGCGGACATCCTCAATTTCTGTGACGCCCTCCGCCATCAGGCCGGCAATCACCATGGCAGCGCCTGCGCGCAAATCCGTCGCCTTGACGGGCGCACCCTTGAGGCTTTCCACCCCTTCAATGACGGCCACCTTGCCGTCCACCACAATGTCCGCGCCCATGCGGCGCAGCTCATCCACATATTTAAAGCGGTGATCCCACACGCTTTCCGTTACAATGCTGGTGCCGTCCGCCATGCACAGCAGCGCCGTAATCTGGGGCTGCATGTCCGTGGGGAAACCGGGATGGGGCATGGTCTTAATGTTGGCCTTCCGGATGATGCCGCTGGATACAACACGTACCGCCTCGTCATATTCCGTGATGTTGCAGCCCACCAGTTCCAGCTTCTGCGAAATAGATTCCAGATGTTTGGGGATAATATTTTTTACAAGGATGTCGCCCCCGGTGGCCGCAGCCATGACCATGTAGGTGCCCGCCTCAATCTGGTCGGGAATGATGGAGTAGTTGGCGCCGTGCAGTTCCTTGACGCCGCGGATTTTGATGACGTCGGTTCCGGCGCCGCGGATGTCCGCCCCCATGGAATTTAAGAAGTTGGCCAGGTCCACAATGTGCGGTTCCCTTGCGCAGTTTTCGAGGATGGTCATCCCTTCCGCCTTCACGGCGGCCAGCATCACGTTCATGGTGGCACCGACGGACACCACGTCAAAATAAATCTGGTTGCCAATCAGCCTGTCCGCCGCGACACGGATGATTCCGCCGTGTTCAATTTCATGCTCTGCTCCGAGGGCGGAAAAGCCCTTCAGGTGCTGGTCAATGGGGCGGTCGCCAAAGTCGCAGCCGCCGGGCAGGGGGCTGCGCGCCTCTTTAAAGCGGCCAAGCAGCACGCCCAGAAAATAGTAGGACGCACGAAAATGCCGCGCCTGCTCGGCCGGCACCATGTTGGTGAACACCCCGCGGGTGTCAATTTCCACCGTGGTTTTGTTCACCAGGCGGACGGATGCGCCCATGTCCTGCAGCATTTGCAGGATGATGGTTACATCGCTGATGTTCGGGATGTTCTCAATTACGCAGACGTCCTCACACAAAATCGTTGCCGGGAGAATGGCCACCGCAGCATTTTTGGCGCCGCTGATGGTAACCTCACCGGAAAGCCGGTGTCCTCCCTCGACCAGAAACTTTTCCAAATCTGTACCCCCTCTGAAGCAGTCCGCAAAGACGCCCCGTATTCCGTCCGGCCTGCAACAGAACCGGCTGTAAAAGAAAAACTCCGACGGTGTAGGGATGTGCACCCGCCCGAGAAAAAATGCAAATACACTTTTATTATTATACCATTTATGAGGAGAATGTAAAGTGATTTCTTTCTCCTCTTCTATTGTGGGCCGGGGGAAGCAATCTATTCCGGAAAACAAATTTGCCGGGCGGAAAAATTTCCGCCCGGCAAATTCCAGAGAAAAACAATTAAGAGGTAACTGGTTATCAAAGATAATAGGTGGGGTTTACCTTCACCCCGTTGACAATAACTTCAAAATGCAGGTGGGAACCGTACGCCTTGCCTGTGGCGCCCACACGTCCAATCTGCTGTCCGCGGGACACCGTCTGCCCGACGCTGACCAAAATTGCGCTCTGATGGGCGTACAGGGTCTGCATGCCGTTGCCATGGTTGATAATCGTGCAGTAGCCGTAGTTATAGTACCAGCCGGCATAGGTTACCGTGCCGGAGTCCGCCGCATGGATGGCGGTGCCGGTGGGTGCGCCGATGTCAATGGCGCGGTGTCCGGCGTAGCCGTACCAGCCGCAGGTAATTCTGGTTCTTGCGGGAACAGGCCAGTACAGGTTGCCGCTGCCCACCACCGAGCTGCTGCCGCCCCACAGGCTGCCGCCGCTGGACGAGCTGGTCTTGGGCTTCGTACCCACAAGGATTTTTTCCGTCACCGGCTCTTTAATCGTCTCACTGCTGACAATTTCCCGCGACACTTCAATGCCGTCCACATAGGTGACGTTTGCCGTGACGTTTGCCGTGCCGTTCTGCCCCTTCACCGTTACACGCTGGGTGCCAACGGTGTACTGGCTGCTGTTTTCCTTCACCGTCTCATACGGGATATCCTCTTCATAGGTAATCTGCTTCGTCACCTGAACACCCAGATAGTTCTGCTCGTTCGCCACGGTCAGCACCGTGCCCACATACAGGTTATCCATTTTGTCGGGGTTCATGGCGTTCAGCTCCGACACGCTCAGGCCGAATTTGGCCGCAATGGCAATCGGCGTATCGCCCGAGACCACCACATACTCCTGCTTCTCCTGGGTCTTGCCGTTCAGCGCGGCCTCCAGCTCCTCTTCAGAGACAATGGACTCCGTCAGGTACAGTCCTTCCTGCACGCTTACGTCCCTTGTAAAGCTGACGGTTGCGCCCGGGTTTTCCGTCTCATACGGCTCCAGCTTGGAAGCGAGGAAATCCTTAATGGCCTGTGTGTCCTCGGTGGCGCCCAGCAGCGTGCCGTCCACAAAAACGCCGGCCGCCTCGCTGACTTTGGCGCCGGAGGCGACAATCAGGTTGTCGCACAGCTCCGTATCGGTCAGGATGTCATCCTGTCCCACAATGCTCAGGTTATAAGTCGGCTGAATCTGCACCGGCTGCTGTCCGTCCACATAGACGATGCGCTGCTGCATCAGCTTGTCGGCGGAGTTATATACCTCCTCCGACGAGATGTAGCCGATGGTCTGCCCTTCCACATTGACGGAAAGGGCGAAGTTCAGCCCGGTAAACACATTGATAAACGCTGTCAGCGCCACCAGAGGAATCAGCGGCAGAACCACCATCTTCGTCAGCCAGACGGCGCGCTGGTTGTGCTGCCTGCCCTCGCGCCATGCGGCGCGTGTGGCGTGGAAAGCCTCAATAATTCCGCCGGAGCGGAAGCCGGACCAAAAAGCATGTCCAAGTTTTTTTGCCGCACGGCCCACCAGCACAAAGCTGCGGTCCGTCCAGTCCGCCACGCGCTGCATGAAGTCCAGCACGTTGTTTGTCAACTCGCATACATGTGAGCCGATGAACCGGCAGGGCGGGCCGAACAGCTTCTCCATTGCCGAGACGACCGCCGTTATTCCTTTCACTGTGTACAGCCCAATGCTGTAGCACCGGTTATAGCACCAGGTATAGACCGGGCGGAACGGCTTCCCCAGCCGTTTCAGTCCACGCAATGCGGCACCGCCCGCGCGTCTGAAGCCCTTCTTCAGATGTGCTTTCATATCTATCACCACTCGAAATTATTACAAATCTGTAACAAGGTTATTCCTAGTATACGCTCTCCGCCGCAAAATTGCAACCCTTTTGTAACATTTACATTTTTTTACAAAAAAAGGACATCCCCTGCGGGATGTCCTTTCCTGTGTTTTTATCCTTATAAAACCTTGGACAGAAAGTCTTTCAGCCTGTCGCAGCGCGGCTCGCTGAAAAAGGCGCGCGGCTCGTTCTCCTCAAGGATTTTCCCCTCGTCCATAAAGATGACGCGGGTGGCAACCTCGCGGGCGAAGCCCATTTCATGGGTGACCACCACCATGGTCATCCCCTCTTTTGCAAGTTCCTTCATCAGTTCCAGTACTTCGCCCACCATCTCCGGGTCAAGGGCGGAGGTGGGCTCGTCAAACAGCATAACGTCCGGATCCATGGCAAGGGCGCGCACAATGGCAATCCGCTGCTGCTGGCCGCCGGAAAGCTGCTTGGGATACGACTGCGCCTTGTCCAGCAGGCCGATGCGGGAAAGCAGGGTCTTTGCCTTTTCCTCCGCCTGCTGTTTATCCATCTTGCCCAGCATGACGGGGGCCAGTGTGATGTTCTCCATCACGCTTAAATGCGGGAACAGGTTGAACTGCTGGAACACCATACCCATTTTCTGGCGCAGCTTGTCAATGTCCACGCTGGGGTCGGTGATATCGGTCCCCTCGAAATTCACGGTGCCGGAGGTGGGCTTTTCAAGCAGGTTTAGGCACCTTAAAAATGTGGATTTTCCACTGCCGGAGGGGCCGATTACGACAACCTTCTCCCCCTCGTGGATGGTGGCGTCCACCCCGTCCAGCGCGCGCTTTCCGCCAAAATCCTTGACGAGGTTTTTAACGGTTATCACTCTGCGACAGCCTCCTCTCAATAATCTTCTGTACCTTGGTCAGGCCCACCACCACCACAAGGTAGATCAGTGCAATGGTCAGCAGCGGGAAAAAGGCGGACCAGGTGCGGGAACGGATGATGTCCGACGCCTTGGTCAAATCACGGATGCCGACGTAGCCTGCCACGGAGGTCTCCTTTAACAGCACGATAAATTCATTAAACAGGGCGGGCAGAATGTTTTTGATGGCCTGCGGCAGCACAATTTTTCGCATGGTCTGCCCCTGGCTGAGTCCGAGGGAACGGCCCGCCTCCGTCTGGCCGCGGTCGATGGACAGGATGCCCGCACGGATAATTTCCGCCACATAGGCTCCGGAGTTAATGCCGAAGGACAGCGCCGCGACATAGATGCTCGCCTCCAGTGGGGCGGAGGCAAAAACAATGTAATACAAAATCATCAGCTGCACCACAACCGGTGTGCCGCGGATTACCGTCAGATAGACGCCGCAAATCGCGTTGAGGATTTTATATTTGCCGGACTGCGCGTGGCTGACACGGATAATCCCCACCACAACGCCCAGCAGGATGCCGATCAGCGTGGCCACCGCCGCAATAAACAGCGTGTTGCCGAAGCCTTCTAAAATCAGTTTCCAGCGGTCGTCCCGAATCAGATTGTCATAAAAGCTTTGGCCAAAGGCGGCAAAATGCCCGTTCAGCCAGTCCAAAAATTGCTGCATAGGCGCAACTCCCGTTCTGTCCCGCAATGCGGGTTGTTTTTTCCCGTGCCGCGTTAAAGGCAGCGGGGCTTGAAAAGCCCAAAAGCAGCAGAGGCACTCACCTCTGCTGCATGGGATCCTTTGTTAGGGTATTCGTCCCGGCTAAGACTACTAGCTTAAGTGATTGATGGTGTACTCCTCAATCTTGCCCTCGTCCATCAGCTTCTGCAGAACTTCGTTCAGCTGATTGAGCAGTTCGGTGTTGCCCTTCTTAACTGCCATGCCGTATTTGTCCGTGAACAGCTCCTTCTCAAGGATGACAAGGCCTGCGTTCGCCTTAACCAGTTCGTCGGCGGGAAGGCTGTCCATGACGATGGCGTCAATTCTGCCGTTGAGCAGGTCGCTGGCCGCTTCCATATATTTCGTGTACTGCTGCACAGAGGTGTCGGGCATCTCATCAGAGATGTAGAGGTCGGCCGTGGTGCCGGTCTGCACGCCCACGGTCTTACCCGCAAGGTCGTCACCGGACGTAATGTCGCTGCCCTCTTTGACGATGATAACCTGCTTGCTGGTAGCATACTCAATGGTGAAGTCCACTTCCTTCAGGCGCTCTTCCGTGATGGACAGGCCCGCTGCGCCGAAGTCCGCTTTGCCGGAGGAAACCGCGCTGAGGATGGCGTCAAAGTTCATGTCGCTGATGACCAGCTCCTTGCCCATGGCCTTGGCAATTTCGTTGGCGATGTCCACGTCCACGCCGACAATCTCGTTGCCCTCGCCATAATACTCGTACGGTGCAAAGCCCGCCTCCGTCGCCATAACAAGCTGGCCGTTTGTTGCGGTGGAACCGCTGGCATCATCGGAAGCAGAATCCGATCCGGAGGAACCGCTCTCCCCGCCGCAGGCGGTCAGCGCCAGGGCGGCTACCATAACGACTGCCAGAAGCAGTGCTAATTTTTTCAATGCTTTCATTGTCATTTCTTCCTTTCACATTCGGTATGTACATGATTATACACCCTATTTCGAAAAAATCAAGGGGTTTTTGAATAAAAATTCAAATAATTTTGGAGATTATTGAATATTTACAAATTGACAGCGAATAAATATTCATTTACAGATAATATTTAATCATTTTCTGCATATCTTCCGGCATGGGCGCGCACAGGCGCACCGCAGAGGCGTCCGCCGGGTCACAAAATTCCACCACGGCACAGTGCAGCGCCTGCCTGCCGATTTGTTCCCTGCTGCCCCCGTACATGTCGTCCCCTGCAAGGGGATGGCCGAGATGGGCCATGTGCACACGGATCTGGTGGGTCCGCCCGGTGAACAGGGTGCAGCGCACAAAACTGTGCCGCTTCCCCGCTTTCAGCACCTGCCAGTCGGTGCGGGCGTACTGTCCCCTGCTGTCTACCGTCCGCTCCGTCCGGTGCGGGTCGGGGCGCCACACCGGCAGCTCTGCAGTGCCGCACACAGGCGTCAGCCTGCCCTCCACCACTGCGAGGTAGCATTTCGTCACCCCGCCGGTCAGCGCCTTTGCCGCAAAAGGGTTTTTCGCGACCACAACACAGCCGGAGGTGTCCCGGTCCAGCCGGTTCACCGCACGGAACACCAAGCCGGGATACCGGGCCGCAAATACATTTTCCAGTGTGTCCAGCTGATGGTTTTTTGACCGGTGCACCGGCATGTGGGGCGGCTTGTTAAACACAACGGCATCCTCGCTTTCGTACAGCACGGGGACGGGCACGCTGCTCGGCGGGATGTCGGTCGCCGCCAGCTCCCTGATTACCAGGGTCAGGGTGTCCCCTGCGGCGACTGTGTCACAGGTGCGGATGTGCGCGCCGTTTTTCTGCAGGCCCTCCGGATATTTTTTCAAATCCGTCATGAGGCGGGAGGAGATGCCGCGGCGGCGCAGCACCGCCTCCACAGTTTTTCCGGCTTCGTCCGACGGGATGAGAAAATGCAGTACGCGCACAGTGGGCCTCCTAAAAAACAGATTCCGGCAGTGAATGCTATTCTACACCCCTTTGCCCGGAAAAGCAAGACAGGCCGCCGTTTGTGTGCTATAATTTGGTCGAAAAATATCGAAGTAATTCCTGAAGCCGAGGAAAAGAGGTGTGCCTGATGGAAAAAGCGGCCTGCGGGACCTGTGTCCATTTTTTCCCGCATTATACCCGGGCCGGCCGGGACTACATCCTGACGGTTTACGGCCACTGCTGCCATCCGCGCATCAAGCCGCGCGCGGCGGCGGCGCCTGCCTGCCGGCATTATATAGAAAAGAAGGAGAGGGATGAAATTTAAACATTCCTCTCCTTCTTTTCGGTCCGGACGGCCTTCACTTTTCTTTTATCGCCTTTCTTTCCTTAAATTTTGCCTTTGATAGTGCAAGTTGTACAAGTATTCTATGTAAAATTTATGTAAAGTTATCATTGTTTTGTGAACGCACCTGCGTTATACTTTAGTCACAAACCAGGGGAGCTTGTCTTTACGAAAGAAAACCCTGCCCCATGTCCATAAGACCGAACTTCCCTGAATTTTAAAAAACGGGAGGTACTATTATGAAAACAGTCAAACGCATTTTGGCGGCAGTGCTTGCGCTGACCATGGCGGTTTCCTGTCTTGGGCTGACGGCCTTTGCAGCAGACGGGGACATCACCTTTGGCGACGTCGGCGCGGACGGCAACAGCATCGTTGTGCTTTATACAAACGATGTGCACGGCGGCATCAGCGACAATCAGGCGCTGTCCGGCTCGTCCAAGTCCCTCGGCTACGCGGGGCTTGCTGCTGTGAAAGCACAGGCGGAAAAAACTGCCGCGGGCGTCACCCTCGTGGATATCGGGGATGCCATTCAGGGCTCTGTCGTCACCACAGAGTCGGAAGGAATGGATGTTGTAAACCTGATGAAAGAGGTCGGATACGATCTGCTGGTGCCCGGCAACCACGAGTTTGACTACGGCATGGACGCCTTCCTCGACATCGTGAAAAACAGTGGGCTGACCTACCTCTGCGCTAACTTCTATGAAATTACCGATCCGGACGGGACCCCTGCCCTGGGCGGCCTTGTGATCGGAAAAGGCTACGAGATTAAAGAGTACACCGTCGGCGGCAACAAGGTCAAAATCGGCTTTGTTGGAATCGACACGCCGGAGTCCATCTCTAAGGGGACCCCGTCCAATTTCCAGACACCTGATGGAAATTATAAGTACACCTTTGACGGGCTTGAGCACAGCCCGGCGGCATTCTACAAAACGGTTCAGGACAGCGTGGACGCCGCCAGAGGCGCAGGCGCCGAATACATTGTTGTGATGGGGCATACCGGCGATCAGGGCGTAATGCCCGGCTGGTCCTCCTACGAAATTATTGCGAACACCACCGGCATTGACGTGTTCTTGGACGGTCACGCCCACAGCGTGATTGAAGGGACAAACGTCCAAAACAAGTCCGGACAGAACGTTCTTCTCACCTCCACCGGCACCAAGCTGGAGAACATCGGCTGCCTGAAGCTGACGGTGGACGGTTCCGGAAAGGTTTCCGCTGCAAAATCCTACCTTATCAATACCCTGTCTGATGAGGAGAAGGCCAGCACCGCCTACACCGACATGGCTGCCAAAGTCAAAAGTGTTGAGCAGCAGTACGAGTATCTTGTTGAGGTGATCGGCCGGACGGACAACGGGCTGTATATCAACGACCCGGTGACCGGGACGCGCCGTATCCGTAACACCGACACCAACATGGCCAACTTCATTTCGGACGCCTACATGTGGTATTCCGGAAGTGCACAGGGGGCGAAAGACGGATTTGTTCCCGCCGATGTCGCCTTTACCTACGGCGGCGGCGTCCGGGCAGACATCGACCCCGGCGACATCACCTACAGCAATGTGCTGACCGTGCTTCCCTGGAAATCCGACATGGCGGAAATTGTGGCGACCGGCCAGCAGATTCTGGACTTCCTTGAGATGGGCGCCCGGCTGGAGCCTGCGGAATGCGGCGGCTTTGTGCATGGCAGCGGCCTGAGCTATGTCATTAACATGAACAAGCAAAGCAAGGTTGTAACCGACGGACAGGGCCTGTTCCAGTCCGTAAACGGCACCTATGAAAACGGGGATTATCGTGTGCAGGATGTCATGATCGGCGGGGAGCCCATTGACCTTGATAAGGAGTATACCATCGTCATCAACAACTACTATTACTTAAGGGATGGCGACGGGATGACCATGTTCAAGGGCTGCAAGCTGATTACCGGCAAGGAGAACACAATTATCGACATCGACCTTGTGACCGCCTATCTGAAGGAGGCCCTGGGCGGCGTGGTTCCGGAAAAATACAGCAATCCCTACGGCCAGGGACGCATCCTGTTAATTTCCAGCGCCGACATCGCACAGACGGATCCGGAGGCGGTTCGCCAGGCGGAGCTGACTGCGAAGGACAGCAGCATGACTGCCGCCAACACCGCGTTCTTTACCTACAAATTGAAGGAGGGGCTTTTCAACTACAACAGCAAGTATCTGTATCAGATTGCGCTGTCCGAACTGCCTGCCTCCTTATCCGGAAGCACCGACGGCACCTTCTACGTGTCGCTGGGTGACGGAGAGGCGGTTGCTGCAACCGTCAACGGCGGGTACCTGCTGTTTGAAGCCGCGGACACGGAGGGAATTGCCGCCGTCAGCTTTGTTAAGCAGGCCGACGCCAGCGACGCACCGCAGACCGGCGACAGAACCCTTGTCCCTGCCTTTGCCGTCTGCATCCTTCTTTCCGCCGCCAGTCTGGCTGTGCTGAAAAAGAAAAAAGCATAAGGCATCTTCATAAAAAATGCCGCCGGGAGGGAAATCTCCCGGCGGCATTTCACTTTTTCGTTTTCTTTACAGGGTAAAAATCCAACCGTGGGTGTCCTTCACCTTACCGGACTGGATGCCGGTGATGGTGTCGTACAGCTTCTGGGCAACGGGGCCGATTTCCCCGTTGTTGATGGTCATGACCTTGTCGCCCCACTTCAGCTCGCCCACCGGGGAGATGACCGCAGCCGTACCGGTGCCGAAAGCCTCCTCCAGCTTGCCCGCCTCATACGCGGCGTACAGCTCGTCGATGGAGATCTTTCTCTCCTCAACCGGCATGCCCCACTCCTTCAGCAGCTGGATGCAGGTCTTTCTGGTGATACCGGGCAGGATGGTCCCTTCCAGAGAGGGAGTAACCACCGTGCCGTCAATTTTGAACATGATGTTCATGGCGCCGACTTCCTCGATATACTTACGCTCCACGCCGTCGAGCCACAGCACCTGGCTGTACTGCTGCTGCTCCGCCTCGTCCTGGGCCTTTAAGGACACAGCGTAGTTTGCGCCGGTCTTGGCCTCGCCGGTGCCGCCGCGTACCGCACGCACATACTTTGTCTCCACATAGATCTTCACCGGGCTCAGCCCCTCCTTATAATAGGAGGCAACCGGGCAGAGGATGATGCAGAACAGGTACTTGCTGGACGGATGCACGCCGAGGAACGGATCCATGGCGATGATAAACGGACGGATGTACAGGGAGGTGCCGGGCGCGTCGGGGATCCAGTCCTTCTCCACACGGACCAGCTCTTTCAGGCCCTCCAGCACCAGCTGCTCGTCAAACTGGGGGATGCACATCCGGGCGTTAGAGCGGTTGAGGCGCTTCATGTTCTCGTCCGGGCGGAACAGCATGACCTCGCCGTTTTCACCCTTGTAGGCCTTCAGCCCCTCGAACACCTCCTGGCCATAGTGCAGCACCATGGCAGCAGGATCCACAGAAAGCGGGCCGTAAGGGACAATGCGTGCATCGTGCCAGCCCTGGCCCTTGTCATAGTCCATTAAAAACATGTAGTCTGTGAAGATACGGCCGAAGCCCAGCTCCGCGTCTTTCGCGGGTTTTGCCTTCAGGGTGGCCGCTTTTTCAAATTTAATATTCGCCAACTGAAAAACTCCTTCCTTTTCGTCTTCCGGCCGGGTCAGACGGGAACCCGCCGGTTCCGGTTCTGTGCTAATTATAGCACAATCCCCGCTGTTTGCAACAGAAAGCGGGCCCCGCGGGGCCCGCTCCTTTTCCATTCGGCAATTAGTAGGCGATACCCTGCGCCTTCATGGCCTCCGCCACTTTTAAGAATCCTGCGATGTTTGCGCCCATGACAAGGTTCCCCTCATGGCCGTAGGTCTTCGCTGCGTCAAACGCGCTGTGGAAAATGCCCACCATGATGTCGTGCAGCTTTTTGTCCACCTCTTCAAACGTCCAGCTGTACCGCATGGAGTTCTGGCTCATCTCCAGGCCGGAGGTGGCAACGCCGCCGGCGTTGGCCGCCTTCGCCGGGCCAAACAGCACGCCGGCCTTCTGCAGGGCGGCAATCGCCTCCGGGGTGGAGGGCATGTTGGCGCCTTCCGCCACCACCATGACGCCGTTCTTAATTAACGCCTCGGCACCCTCGGCATCCAGCTCGTTCTGGGTGGCGCAGGGCAGGGCGATGTCGCACGGAATGGTCCAGATGCCCTTGCAGCCCTCTGTGTAGACGGCGCCGGGCACACGCTCGGCATACTCCTTGATGCGGCCGCGCTTTACCTCTTTGATATCCTTGACGATGTCCAGCTTAATGCCGTCCTTGTCGCAGATGTAGCCGTTGGAGTCGGAAAGGGCGATGACCTTGCCGCCAAGCTCGGTCGCTTTCTCCGCAGCGTAGATGGCCACGTTGCCGCTGCCGGAAATTACCACGGTTTTGCCCTTAAAGCTGTCATTCTTCATGACCTTCAGCATTTCTTCCGTGAAGTAGCACAGGCCGTAGCCGGTGGCCTCCGTTCTGACGAGGGAGCCGCCGTAGGTGAGGCCCTTGCCGGTCAGCACGCCCGTAAACTCGTTGCGCAGGCGCTTGTACTGGCCAAACAGGTAGCCGATTTCACGGGCGCCGACGCCGATGTCGCCTGCGGGCACGTCGGTGTCAGGGCCGATGTGCTTGCAAAGCTCTGTCATAAAGCTTTGGCAGAAACGCATGATCTCCCGGTCGCTTTTGCCCTTGGGATCAAAGTCGCTGCCGCCCTTGCCGCCGCCCATGGGCAGCCCGGTCAGGCTGTTTTTGAAAATCTGCTCAAAGCCGAGGAACTTAATGACCGACGCGTTGACGGACGGATGCAGCCGCAGGCCGCCCTTGTACGGGCCAATGGCAGAGTTGAACTGCACACGGTAGCCCCGGTTCACCTGAACCTTGCCGTTGTCGTCCACCCAGGACACACGGAAGGTGATCATCCGCTCCGGTTCGACGATGCGGTCGATAACGCCCTCCTCCACAAAATCTTTTCTGACTGCCACAACGGGCTCCAGGCTTTCAAGAACCTCTCCGACAGCCTGCAAAAACTCAGGCTCACCCGCGTTGCGTTTCTTCACCGTCTCATAGACGTCTTTCAGGTACTGATTCTGAAACTCCATTTGTCTCAGCCTCCTTCCACAAGATGATAAAATTATACCCGCTTTCATGATTTAAATCAACGGGCTTTTTGCAAAAAAATGCAACTTGAAGCCCTCCAACTTGCATTTTCTATTTTTTCTACAAAAATAGGGCCCTTGAAAAAAACCGGTTTATCTGATATACTGAACGGGCGAGTAGGCTGGATGGCAGCGTCCCTTCCGGGATGAGGAAAGTCCGAGCTTCGACGAGCGGGGTAGCTGCTAACGGCAGCCGGAGGCGACTCTAGGGAAAGTGCAACAGAAAGAAACCGCCCCTTTTCGGGGTAAGGATGGAAAGGCGAGGTAAGAGCTCACCGGCGTTCTGGAGACAGGGCGGCCCTGTAAACCCTACCTGAAGCAACACAAGGGAACAAGGCGCTGCGCTCGGCGTCCCCTGACAGTGGCTGGAGGCATCCGGCGACGGGTGTCCAAGATAGATTGTCATCCACGACAGAACTCGGCTTACAGGCCTACTCGTACAAGGAAAGCAAAAGGACCGTATCAGGGGATACGGTCCTTTTTGTTTACAGTTTTTTTTGCATCATAATGTGGGGGCAGTACTCGTCATAGAACTCCTCCCCAAAGCGTTCAAAGCCCGCCTTTTCGTAGAAGCCCGCAGCGCGCGTCTGTCCGCCCAGCACCAGCGTCGTAAGGCCCAACTCACGCGCCTTGTTTTCCAGCTCTTTCAGCAGGACAAGGCCGAGGCCCCTGCCGCGGCAGTCCGCTTTAATGACAATGCGGCCAAGGTGGGCGTGTGTCCCCTGTTCCACATACAGGCGGGCCGCCCCCACCGCTGTGCCGTCGTCCTCCTTTAAAACCAGATGCCAGCTGACGGCGTCCAGCTCATCCTCGTCATAGGAGAAGTGCTGTTCATCCATAAACACTTCCCTGCGCAGGGCCAACCCTTCCTGCAGGGGCTTTCCCTTTTCCGACCAGACTGCTTTCATCTTCCCTTCACCTCGCTATCAGTTTAGCGAAAGGGAAGGCGAATGTCAAATCAGGCGCATGAACAGCATCCCGATGATTCCCGCCGGGCCCAGCAGCACAGCCGAGGCCACCGACACCGGATGAATGCCAAGACCGATGCCAAGCTGGGACAGGCCGAAACCTGCAAGGCCGAGTGTGGCAAGGCCGCACAGCGCGGACACACCAAAGCTTTTAAGGCGTTCCTTCACACGAAAGGCCGCCGCCGTAAGCACCGTGAGCACGAGTATCAGAAATCCCATCACAATCAGTCTCGGATCCAAGGGAAGCCCTCCTCACTTCTTTATCTGCCAGTTTTGCCTTCTTTAGCAGGTAGTCCAACCGCGCATCGATGGCGCCCAGCTCATAGATGATGGAGTCCACTGCGGCCGGGTCAGCGCACAGGTTGAACTGGCTTAAAATATTCTCCCGCTCCCGCTTGATTTTTTTCAGCTCCCGCTGCACTTCCCCCAGGCCGCGCAGCGCTAGTTCCATTTGTGTGGGTTCCTTCACCTTGCTGCGCTGAAGCAGTTTTAAAACCATTTCCATATTTGCAACCCTGCCTTCCTTTCTATTGTTATGAATAGCATGGACGGTTTAGACCCGGTCTATACAAAAACAGCGGGCCGCACGGTATAAAACCGTGCGGCCCGCTAAAAAAGCCGTTTTTATACGAATTCAAAGTCCACCTGCCCGGCAGACACGCTGGCGCCCACGACCTTAATGGTCACCATGTCCCCCACCATGTAGTGGTTGCCGTCCCGGTCGGTGTACTCCACCGTAAAGTCGCCGTTTTTCAGCTTGTCGTCCACAATGCGCACCAGCCCCTCCACCGTGTTGTCCAGCTGAACATAAATACCGTGGGGCGCAATGCTGGTGATACGGCCGAGGAACTTCTGCCCGATGAAGCCGGAGATGTATTCCGCCCGGTATACATCCTCGCAGTCCCGTTCCAGCGTCATGGCGCGCAGTTCCGTCGCCGTGGCCTGCTCCGCCGCCTTGGCGGCAAACGCGCGGTATTTCTTTCGGGCGTTCTCCCCGGCGAAAAAGTCACCCATGATACGGTGAATGGTTAAATCCGCATACCGTCTGATGGGGGAGGTGAAGTGGGCGTAGTCCTTCAGCGCCAGCCCATAGTGGCCCTTGGGGTCGCTGCTGTACTGGGCCTTCTGCATGGTGCGCAGCACCTGATAGTTTACGGCGACGCCGTACTTCTCCGGTTTGGCCGCCTGTGCAATGGCCGCCAGCACCTTCGGCTCCATACCGCTTTTCACCTTGCCCGCCGGAATGCCGAATCCCTCCAGCATCTTCTTTAGGACGTCGATTTTTTCGTCCGTGGGCGCCTCGTGCACGCGGTAGACAAAGGGCAGCTCGTTCTCCTTGCCGAAACGGGCCGCACACTCGTTGGCGCACAGCATAAGGTCCTCAATCATCTCCTCGCTGCGGCCGCGGCCGCGGGGTTTGATGTCCACGACACGCCGCTTGTCGTCAAAAATGAATTTGCTTTCCACCGTCTCCAGCTCCGGCGCGCCGCGGCCACGCTTCTTCTTGTTTAAAATGGAGCTAAGCTCCTCTGCAAGCGTCAGCGTCTCCAGCACGTCCTTATATTTCTTTTTCAGCTTGTCGCCCGCCGTCCCGTCCAAAATGGCGTTGACCTCGCTGTAGACGCCCTTCACGCGGGAGCAGATGACCGACTTTTTCAGAGTGTATTCCTTGATTTCGCCCTTCTTGTTAATCCGGGCGATGCAGGAAAACGTCAGGGTGTCCTGCCCCTCGTTTAAGGAGCAAAGGCCGTTGGACAGCTGCTTGGGCAGCATGGGGATGACCGTGTCCCCAAAATAGGTGGAGGTGCCGCGCTGAAACGCCTCCTTATCCAGAAGGCTGCCGGGGGTGACAAAGTGGGACACGTCCGCAATGTGCACGCCGAGGATGTAGTCTGTGCCCTTCTTCTCCACAGAGATGGCGTCGTCCAGATCCTTGCTGTCTGCAGAGTCAATGGTCAAAATCGGCTTTTTCCGCAGATCCAGCCGCCCCTTTAAGTCCTCCTTACGCAGGCCGCGCAGTTGCAGCTTCTGCGCCTCCGCCAGCACATCGCTGCCAAAAGCGGTGGGCAGGCCGCTTGCTTCCACAAGGGAACGCACGCAGGCCGCCGAGGTGTCGGCTGATCCGTAAATTTTACGTACTGCCACCTTGTGGCTGGCATGCCGGTCCCCGCGGGAGACAACCTCCGCCAGCACCAGGTCGTTTTCCTTTGCCTTCATGGTCTGCCCGCGGGCCACGCGCATGGGGATGCCGTTGCGGCCCGTCGGCACCACATACAGCCCGTCGCTGCCGCTTTCAATGCGGCCGGTGATGGTGCTGTCCCCGTAGGAGGCAATCTTCAGCACCCGCCCGTCCGGGTTCTTGCCCATGGTGCCCAGCAGCTTGACAATAACCCTGTCCCCTACCAGAGCACCCTCCAGAAAACGGCCGGGGATAAAAATCTCGCCGCCCTTGTCATCCTCGGCAAAGCCAAACCGCCCGCTGACGCGGGTGATGGTGGCGGGTACAAAGCCCAACGCCTTTACAGCGGTAAGCTGTTCCCCCCTGGCAACAATCTGCCCCTCATTTCTCAACTGTTTTAAAATGCCGTCCAGCTCTTTCCTGGCATCCTTGCCCACCGCCAGCTTCTGATAGCTTAGGCCCTTCCGGCCGGCAGACAGGATTTTCTCCAAAACTTTACTCGCTTCTATGGTTGTTCCCTCATTTCTTCTCTCAATAACAAGCCCCCGTGCCGGGGCACGGGGGTGCTTTCATTACATCCAGATATTGGCGATATTGACAATCAGCGTAACGACAAACAGGACAAACGCTGAAATTTTTGTCAGCTTCGCAAGCATGCCCGCTCTTGTCCGGCTTTTGTTTCCGCTGAAGTAGCTGTCGGAGTTGCCGCCCGCCACTGCGCTGGACATCTGTGTCTTGGGCTCCTGGAACATCACCACCAGAATGATGACCACACAGGATATAAGCAGCAGAATGCCGCTGATAATTTCAAGGACGTTCATGTCAAAAAACCTCCGTACTAAGGTTGTTACCTCTATTTTTTCTTAGCCTTGTTATTCTATCACAGTTTTCCCGTCATTGCAAGCATTTTCATAAATTCATAAAAATGCAGAAAAATTTGTGCAGCCGGCGCATGAAAGAAAACCGGTGCGGCATACTAGTGGTAAGACATCTCCGTTATTCAAAAAAGCGTTTGTGCGGCGATGTCTTTGCCGGGCAGCCATCAGGCTGCCCGGTTGTTTTTTGTAAAAAAGGGGGCACTCCGCCCCCTTTTTCTGCTTTATTCCACCAGGCTCAGCTGCCGGCCCAAATCCTCCTCCGAGATGGTTGCCCCGGCGGCGGGCAGGTTTTTGGAGCGGTAGCGGTGCTCGTTGTCCAGCTGCACGTGTTCCTTCTCCAGCACATCGGTGATTATGGCCTTTTTCCTCAGGGTCATCAGCTGCACCCCCTTGGTGGCCTTTGTCTGCTTTAAGGAAATCAGCGCCGTGTTGACAATCAGCAGCTTTAAGGAGGAGCTAATCATGCACAGCTCCTTCGGCTCCGTCTCCACGAAGCCCGCCACCAGCGGGCTTTCCACGCTCAGCGCGCCCACCAGCTTTTTGCGGTTCGTCTTTGTCTCATACAGGCTTAAGGGGAAGCGGGCCGCCTTGCCATTTTCAAAGAACAGCACCACGTTGCCCTTGTAATCCGCTGTGGCAATCATAAACACCGCCCGTTCCCCGTGCTCGGTGTCCATACCGAGCTTTGCGGGGATGTAGTCGCCCATGACGCTGGCCTTGGTATCGTCAAATTCACTGGCCTTTGTCTTGTAGGCCTGGCCCAGGTTCGTCAAAAAGATAAGCTCAGTCCGGTTGGTGGCCTCCACCTCCATGCTGATTCGGTCGCCCTCCTTCAGCTTGTGCTCGCCCGACATACGCAGGGAGGCCGGGGTGATTTTTTTGAAGTACCCCTCCTCCGTAAAGAACAGATGCACCGGGTAGTCCGGCGTCTCATCCAGCACGACCTGCGCCTCCTCCGCCTCCGACGCGTCAAGGATTTCGGTCCGCCGCTCCTTCCCGTAGGTCGCGGCCACCCGCTTCAAGTCCTCTATCATCAGCTTTCTGACGCGGGCGGGCCGCTCCAGAATATCCTGCATGTCGGCAATCTCGTCCTTAAGCGCGGACAGCTCCGACGTGCGGTTGAGGATGTATTCCTTGTTCAGGTGCCGCAGCTTGATGTCGGCCACAAACTCCGCCTGAATTTCATCAATGCCGAAGCCCACCATCAGGTTGGGGATAACCTCCCTGTCCTCCTCAGTGTCCCGGACGATGCGCACCGCCTTGTCAATGTCCAGCAAAATCTTCTGAAGCCCCTTTAAAAGGTGCAGCTTCTCCTTTTTCTTACACAAATCGTAATAAATACCGCGTTTTATACATTCTGTACGGAACGCAGTCCACTCGCTCAGCAGCTCCTTGACGCCCATGACCCTGGGCGTGCCGGCAATCAGCACGTTAAAGTTGCAGGCAAAGCTGTCCTGCAGGGGCGTCATGCGGAACAGCTTCTGCATCAGCAGGTCGCCGTCCACGCCGCGTTTTAAGTCGATGGCAATTTTCAGCCCGTTTAAGTCGCTCTCATCCCGGATGTCGGAAACTTCCCTTGCCTTGCCGCTTTTAATAAGGTCCACCACCTTGTCGATGATTGCCTCAATGGTGGTGGTATAGGGGATTTCCGTGATTTCTATGCGGTTTTCCTTTTTTTCATAGCTGTATTTGGCCCGGACCTTTAAGGAGCCCCGGCCCGTCTCATACACGGTGCGCAGTGCCCGCTCGTCATACAGCAGCAGGCCGCCGCCCGGGAAGTCCGGGCCGTGCAGGGTGTCGAACAGGTCGCAGTCCTCGTCCTTCAAAAAGGCGACGGCTGTCTCGCACACCTCCTTTAAGTTAAACGGGCAGATGGAGCTTGCCATACCCACGGCGATACCGGTGTTGGCGTTGACCAGCACCGCCGGGAAGGTGGTGGGCAGCAGGGTGGGTTCCTTCATGGTGTTGTCGTAGTTGTCCTGAAAGTCCACCGTGTCCTTGTCAATGTCCTTAAACAGCTCGGCGCAGATTTTCTCCAGCTTCACCTCCGTGTAGCGGGAGGCGGCATACGCCATGTCGCGGGAGTAGACCTTGCCGAAGTTCCCCTTGCTGTCCACGTAGGGGACCAGCAGCGACTCGTTGCTGCGGGCCATGCGGACCATGGTCTCATAGATGGCAGCGTCGCCGTGGGGGTTCAGCTTCATGGTGGCGCCCACGGCGTTGGCGGACTTTACCCGCGCGCCGCTGAGCAGCCCCATTTTGTACATGGTGTACAGCAGCTTGCGGTGGGAGGGCTTAAAACCGTCAATCTCCGGGATGGCGCGGGAGACAATCACGCTCATGGCGTAGGGCATGTAGTTTGTCTCCAGCGTCTCAGTGATGGGCTGCTCCAGTACAAGGCCCGCGTTCTCCACCTTCACATTGGAGGGATTGCGGTTGGTGCTCCCGGTTGTTTTTTTCTTTCTCGGCGGCATGCCGTTTCCTCCTTAACTGATGTCCGCCAGCTCGAGGTAGTTGCCCCCGAACTCGGCGATAAAATCTTTTCTGCCTGCAAGGTCGTCGCCCAGCAGCACATCAAACATCCGGGCCGTGCGTTCCGCATCCTCCGGAAGGACTTTGATTAGGCGGCGTGTCTGCGGGTTCATGGTGGTGGCCCACATCATGTCCGGCTCATTCTCACCAAGGCCCTTGCTGCGCTGGATGGTATACTTCTTTCCGTCCAGCTCCTTTAAAATTGCCGCCTTCTCCGTCTCGTTGTAGGCGAAGTAGGTGTTGCCCGCACCGGTGATTTCATACAGCGGGGACTCTGCAATGTACACCAGTCCCTCCTTCATCAGGGTGGGGGTCAGCCGGTACAGCATGGTGAGAATCAGCGTGCGGATCTGGAAGCCGTCCACATCCGCATCGGTGCAGATAATCACCTTGCCGAAGCGCAGGTTTTGCAGGTTGAAGGTGGCCATGTCCTTCATGGCCTTGTGCTTGACCTCCACCCCGCAGCCGAGGACACGGATCAGGTCCATGATAATTTCACTTTTAAAAATCTTGTCGTACTCCGCTTTCAGGCAGTTTAAAATTTTGCCGCGCACCGGCATAATGGCCTGAAAGGACGCGTCGCGTCCCTGCTTGACGGCGCCAAGGGCGGAGTCGCCCTCCACAATATAAAGCTCCCGCTCGCTGTACACACGGCTGCGGCAGTCCACAAACTTCTGCACCCGGTTCGCCACGTCCATGGAGGCGGACAGCGTGCGTTTCAGACTCAGCTTCGTTTTCTCCGCATTCTCCCTCGCGCGCTTGTTGACAAGCACCTGCTCGCAGATTTTGCCCGCGTCCTCCGGATTTTCAAGGAAGTACACCTCCAGCTGGTGGCGCAGGAACTCGTTCATGGCGTCGGCAATGAACTTGTTGGTGATGCTTTTCTTCGTCTGGTTCTCGTAGGAGGTCATTGTGGAGAACGAGGAGGAGATGAGAATCAGGCAGTCCTCCACATCGGAGAAGTTGATTTTGCTTTCATTTTTAGTGTATCGCCCGTTCTGCTTTAAATAATTATCTATCTGATACACAAATGCGGACTTTACCGCCCGCTCGGGCGAGCCGCCGTGCTCCAGAAAGCTGGAGTTGTGATAATACTCGATAAAATGGCCGTCCTTTGCAAAACACAGCGCAAACTGCATTTTCAGCTTATACTCCGGCTTGTCCGCGCGGTCGCGGCCCCGCTGCTCCCCCTCCCAATGCAGGAAATCGGTCATCTGGCGGTTGTCCGCAACCTCCTTGATGTAGTCGTCAATGCCCTGCGGGTACAGGAAGGTGGTCTCCTGTGTGCCCTGTGCGTCCTGATACTTTAAATGCAGCGTCAGCCCGGCGTTAACCACCGCCTGCCGCTTCATAATCTCCTGAAACCAGGCGGCGGGCACATCAATGTCGGTAAACACGTCCAGGTCCGGCTTCCAGCGGATTTTCGTTCCCGTGCGGTTTCCCTTGTAGGGCTGCTTTTCCATCTGGCCGTCAATCTCGCCCTTTTTAAAATGCAGGGTATACAGCATGCCGTCCCTGCGGATTTCAACGTCCATATACTCGGAGGAGTACTGGGTTGCGCACAGGCCCAGGCCGTTAAGGCCAAGCGAAAACTCATAATTCTCGCCGCCCTGCTTGTACTTGCCGCCTGCATACAGCTCGCAAAAGACCAGTTCCCAGTTATACCGCTCCTCATTTTTATTGTAGTCCACCGGGATGCCCCGGCCGAAATCCTCCACTTCAAACGAGCCGTCGGCAAAGCGGGTGACGTTGATTTTACTGCCGTAGCCCGCCCTGGCCTCATCAATGGAGTTGGACAAAATCTCGAACACCGCGTGCTCGCACCCCTCCAGACCGTCGGAGCCGAAAATAACGCCGGGGCGCTTGCGCACCCGCTCGGCGCCCTTTAAGGAGGAGATGCTTTGGTTGTCGTACGCTTCCTTCTTTTTTGCCATGGTGTGTCCCCTTTACTGATACTCATACTGTTTTATTATACCAATTTGCCACAAAAAAAGCAAAGAGCGGCGAAAGCCGCTCTCCACCTTTTTTATTGCCTCTTGTAACCGTTTCCGGCATTAGTCCACGATTTCTCCGTCCGACATGGTAACAACGCGACGCGCATAGCTTTCCACCACATCATCGTGAGTCACCACCACGACGGTGACTCCCCGTCTGTTCAGGGTCTGGAGGAGTTCCATAATCTCTCCGGCCGTCCTGCTGTCCAGTGCACCGGTCGGCTCGTCCGCCAAAATCAGCTTTGGATCTGTTACCATTGCCCTTGCAATCGCAACACGCTGCCGCTGACCGCCGGACAGCTGATTTGCTTTCTTTTTTGCCTGATCTTCCAGCCCCACTAATTTCAGCATCTCCATGGCTTTCGCCTTCATTTTCCTGGACGGATACTTTCCAAAATACAGCGGTAAGCTGACATTAAACAGGACCGACCGATAGTCCACCAAAGAAAAGTCCTGCAGCACAAAACCAATGGTTTCATTGCGCAGCCGGGCACTTTTCCCGTCGCCTAGCCCCTTCACTTCCCTGCCGTTTAAAGTGTAGCTTCCTTCGTCAAAGCCATCCAGGCATCCTAAAATATGTAGCAGTGTGCTCTTTCCTGCACCGGAACGTCCGCGAATCGCTACAAATTCCCCTTCCTCAATGGTCAGATTAATCCCCTTCAGGGCCTGAAACCGATCCTTATCCAACGGATAGAATTTGTTTACCTCCCGCATCTGTATAAACGGTTGCTTCATCGTTCCATCCTCCTGTAGCTCTCCAGCGGAGAGTATTTTCGCATCATAAGCCAGGGTACTCCAAAAGAAATCAGAAGAAGAAACAGCAGATAGATGCCCACCAACAGGAGCGATTTTTCGTCCACCAGCAAAAGCATGTTTTTTGAAATAATTTCATGATGCTGAAGAACTGGAAGTAAAGTGATATAGCCCGCAGTTAATGCTGCTGCAAGCAAGCCAACGCCTGCAAGAATGCCTGACAAATACAAATAGCTGCGCCGCTTGCTGCACCCGCAAAGATAAAGAATGGCACTTTGATCCAGTTTTTTGTAGATGGACAAAATAGAAACACTGAGGAAGGCAATGGTGGCAACGACAGAAAAGGCAAGGGGAAGCAGTAAAGCATTTTCCATATTTGTCACTGGCGGTTCATTCGTCTTGTCGATCAGCTCCTGATAAGTGTTGCTTGTGCCATATTCACTGAGCTTTTCTTTCACTGCTTCCAGTTCCTGCTGCGTATAATCTTCTTCGAGATAAACCAAAAAACTGGGGTTGGTATAGATTGTTACATTTTCACCAAGCAGCTTTTTCGTTTCTGGCGTCATCAGAGCAATGGGAAGTTCATTTCTGGAAAAATAATTTGGAATCGTGCTGCCGTTCCCGCTGATAGAAAAGCGCGGAGTAATGTAAGGGAATTTTATCTTTCCCACAGGCAGCATCTCAATGTTTTTTCCTCCAACCCTCATTTCCATTGGTTCCCCTACGGTTTCCCCATCAAAGTAATCCCCGCTGAGAATTACCTGCAGTTTTCCATCCTCTGTTATGCCGGTGGACGTAAAGCCCTGAAACCCGCTGTACCGAAGAGGAAACAAATCCAGCAAAGTTTTATCATATAAATAAATGCTGAAAGCCGAATTGTTATAAAAGCTGTCATTGATGTGGTATATTGATACCACTTCCTGAACGCCGGACAGGCTTTCCACCTCCTGACTAAACGCCTCCTGTTTCTGTGAGGCGACTGCAAGATCTCCATCCATCAGCCCTGAAGGAGAAAAGATAACCATCCGGTCATTTCCGTTTTGGATGAACAAATCAAGCGCATAGGTCTGATAGCGGTAAAGGCCGACAAACTGCGTCGTAAAAAGAAGTGCCGCTGACATGAGGAGGAAAAGCAGAATCAAGGAAAGCGCAGAGTTTTTCAAAAAAACAGATAGTATTTTAAAACGCTTCATCTCATCACCTCTAATGCAGCCGGTAGGCCTCTATGCTTGTTCGTTTGGCAAACTTGAGAATAAACGGCACAATGCACAGCAGGGAAAGCCCTACCGTTAAAATCAGGACAACGGCATAATCCCTGAGGGAATATTGAATGTTTTCAGATATATTTAATTTTTCAAAAAAAGACTCGTAGAAGCAAAAATGCAGCGCAAGCCCCAATATCCCGGTTAACAGCGCCAGCCCCCCTGTTTCCATTAGCAGAATACCGGTAACTCTCCTTTTTCCCGCCCCAACAAGACTGTATATGGTGTTCTCCCTCCGGTTGCGGTCAACCATAAATTTTATCAAGAAGGAAAACACAAAAATGCATAACAGATACAGGGCGGATACCGTCACGACATCTTCCAAATATCTTGCATCGGCAGACTGCTGGATTCCATAATTTGAAATCGTTACATCCGGGAATTCCGCTGTTATTGCCGCATAAAACCCCTCTTCCTCCTGAGGCGTCAGCCGGTTTGGCACCACCAGATAGACCCTGCTTGTTCCAAGGTTTAGCTTTTGGTATAGGGGACGGGGTATAATGAGTTCGCCCATGAGGCTGTGGGCTCCAATCGCAGTGAAAGATTGTCCCCACAAAGTAATCTCAGACGGGGCATGAAAACCATTTGGCAGCACTTCAGAAGGAAGCACCACTGCGTAGCCCGCTTCCTCTTCCTCTGTAAATTCTGTTCTTCCCTGGGACGGCGGAATTGTATTATCCGTCCAATTTGCAGAGAGATACAGGGGATAGGACTGATCTATTCTATTTGTCGTTGAATAATATTCCTTCTGTACTTCTTCAGGCAGCAAAGTGGAGACACGTATTTCCGGCTGATAATCCAGCAGAAAATCCAAATCCCCTTCGGCCAGATTTTTTGAATGATAAAAGTCGAGCTGGTAAGAACGCAGGCCCAGCTGCTCGTCATTTCTTACTGCGACAGCCGAGACCAGATTGCCGTACAGATAAATAAACATCACAGTACAAAAAATGGAACCTAGAAAATATAAAAGAAAAATGATCTTGTTCCCTTTAAAGTGCCCCCAAATTCTGATACAGGCCAATCGGATCGCCTTCATTGCCACCCCTCCTTGTACAAAACGTCTTAAACCTGCCGGGTCAGCACCATCCCTGCTCACAGCGTACCATATTACCGGCCATCTTTCCATCGGCACAATTACCAATCATTTGCGATTTTTTTGTGCGTATTAGCCATTTCATCCCCCTTCAACCTGTTTAAAAAAGAAAGAGAGCGGCTTTCACCGCTCTCTTTCTTTTTGTTATTGCTTCCACCGGTTTAAAAATGCCTGCAAGCCGGCGCTGTCCGGGCAGTTCCGGGAGCCCAGCTTCTGGATGGAGCAGGCCGCTGTGGCATTGCCCCAGACCAGGCATTCCCCGACAGGCAGGCCCTGCCGCATGGCTGCAAGGAACCCTGCATTAAATGCGTCCCCCGCGCCGAGGGTGTCTGCCACGGTAACCGGAAATGCGGCCGCGCTCCATTGTCTGCCGTCCTGAAAGGCCAGTGTATCCTCCGCCCCGTTTTTGCAAACGGCAAGCTTCCCCCTGTCCCCGAGGGCAGCCGCGGCCGCCCGGTAGTCGGCCGTTCGGTACAGCACGGCGTACTCCTCCTCGCCGGAGCCGAAAACGATGTCGCTGAGCTCCACCGCGCGCAGGAACTTTTCTTCCAGCCTCCCATCCCAGCCGTGGGCGCTGATACGCAGATTGATGTCGAACGCCACGGGGATGCCAAGCCCCCTGCAGCGCGCCATACAGTCAAGAATCTCTGCACCGGAGGGCTCTGCCGACAGGATGATGCCGGAGGTGTACAGCATACCAAACCGCCGCAGCGTTTCATCCGGCACATCCTTCGATTGAAACAGGGCGTAGGCTGCGCCCGTCTCGGGATACATCGCACTCAGTTCCCTTCTGCGCTGCTCATCCTCCACGTTGATGGTCAGCATGGTGTAAGCGTCCGATACAAACCGCATCAGTGAGGTGTCCACCCCGTCCTCCTCCAAGGTATGAAGGGAAAAACGGCCGAAACTGTCCTGCCCCACACAGCCTGCAACCGACACCGGCACCTCCAGCCGGGCCAGCCCGGAGGCGGTATTCGCCACGGTCCCGCCCGCACTGACACTGGTCTGCCCCTGCGGAATGGCCGTCTGCCCGCCAAGCAGCTGGGCGGCGGCGTTTTGCTCCGTCTGGCCCGGCCGTTTGACAATCACGATGTCCGCATTATAATCCCCAATGCACAGTACCGGCCGTGCCGGGCAGGGAACGGTATTCATCACTGTGCCTCCTTTGCGGCAAGGCAGAACCGGCGCACCTTTTCAAGGTCCTTTTCCCGCAGACGCGTGCCGTCCGGAAGAAATCTGTCCGTTTTTGTCAGGGAATCCACCCCCCAGGGACGGATGGCCCTGATTGCATCTGCGACGTTCTCCGGCCCAAGGCCCCCCGCAATGATGACCGGGACGTCCACCGTCTCCACAATTTTCCGGTCCAGTTCCCAGTCGTGGGTTATGCCTGCTGCGCCCACCTCCGGCGCACCTTTTATCACGGTGTCAAGAATCAGCAGATCTGCAATTTTTGCATACTTCTTTGCAAGCTCCACCGCCTCCGGCCCCGACATGGGCACCGCCTGCATGACAAGAAGTCCGGGAACCAGCCTTTTTAATTCCCGGCAGAACGGTTCGCTGACCGTCAGGTTGTTGCCCGTCACATGGATGATGTCGGGGTGATACCGGCGCGCCATATCGAAATAGAACTGCTCGTCATCGCTGGTGGACAGGAACACCAGTTTTGCTTTGCCGCGGGCTGCCGCACAGATCTCCTCACAGTCCTTTTCAGTGGTGGAGCCGGTCAGTACGCCACCCTGCCGCTCCTGCCAGGGGACCACGCCAATGTGGTCGGCGCCTGCGTCAATGACAGCCAGCGCCTCCGCCGCCGTTCGGATGGAATAAATCTGGGTAATCATATTGAGAAGCCTCCTTTTCCCTTTATTGATTATAAACATAGCATGAATACCGCCTGTTTGTCAGGACAGCCGTCCCCACAGATGAAAAATTTGGCCCGCCTTTTTTGTGCAATGTGCCCTATGCTTCCCGGCGCACTATTTTGTCCGCTGTTTCCTGCCAGCTGTCATCTGTGGCGGCCAGCAGCACGGCCGAACCGCGGCGGTTGCACAGCCGCAGCAGCTCGGCAGCCTTAGCGTCCTTTACGGCGGAATCGTCCGTCAGCACCAGTGCAGCCCCCTTTGCCAGTGCACGCACCGCGGCCAGCCGCTGGCGTTCCGGCAGGGAAAGCCTTGCCGCCTTCTGTTTCACCCTGTCCGCAAGGCCCGCATCCTGCAGCAGCTCCTCTATCCGGGCGTCCTCCCGGCCGCAGAACTCCTCCACATTCCACAGCACCGTGCGGTCCTCCACACACAGTGCATCCGGGGAGACAAATGCCGTGTGCTGCTTTCTCAGTTCGGCGCGCGCCTTATCGCGCAGGCCGTTCAGCCGCGTCCCGCACAGGGTTACCTCCCCTTTAACGGGGACAAGGCCGCACGCCGCATGCAACAGGGCCTGTTTGTCCTGCGCCCCTTCACACAGCGCCAGCACAAATTCCCCTTCCTTCACGGAAAAATCCCAGCCCAGGACGCCCTGCAAACACAGCACATCCACAGTGTCCCGCATCAGCAGTTCAATTTTATGTTTCACCTTGTGTTTCCTCCTTCGGTATGCGTCAGTTTTTTCACGGTGTATGCGCTGACAGCAAGATGGACAAGCAGCCCGGCGGCGCACAGCAGGAAAACCGGAAAACGCGCTTTCGTCTCCTTACCCCCTTTTTGCCCGGCGGAAGGCAAGCCGCACGAAAAGCGCCGGAATCAGGACGGCCAGCAGCACGGCGGATAAAAAGCAGAGCATGCAGGTCGCGTCGTAAACTTTTTCATGCGGATAGATGCCGGTGATGCTGCACAGGATGTCCGGCAGGTCTGCAGAATTTTGGTCAATCCAGTACCGTACCGCCATGTGCAGTTTTGTCAGCACGGCGGCCAGCAGTGCCGGCAGGCACAGGTTTAAAAACAGCGGCAGCCCGGCGGCAAAGCCGCCCTTGCCGTACCGCACCCGCAGGCGCAGTTCCCCCTCGCTTTTTTGCAGTGTCCTCAGGCACAGGCCGGTTAGCGCCGTAAAGCCAAACAGCAGAAACAGGATCGCCTTCACATAATAGGGGATCAGGTCCGGTTCCCCGGGTGGCAGCAGCGTCTCGGTAATCTCCCCTACAATGGAAACATTCCATCTTTCTCTCATCTGTTCCACCGTCTGGAAGAACTGATCCTGTGTCAGGGAATCCTTCAGGCTGACAAAGCAGAGGGAGTCGTATTCCAGATTTAAACCACGGTAAAAATCATTCAGCATCCCCCTTACTTCCGGGGTATCCTTTGCAATCAGCACATTCAGCGGCATTAAGGCCTCCGATGTAATTTCCGTCATAGGGTAGAGAGGATTCCCGGACAAAATCTCCCCCGGCGGCGAGACACGGCCCACTGCGTGCAGCTGTTGCCGCAGCACGCCAAAACCCACTTCCATCTGTCCGCCCACCGGCGTTCCCGACAGGACCTGCCCGCACAGGATCACTTCCAGCAGGCCGTCCTCCCCAATGCCGGTTTCGCTGAAGCCCGCCCCTTCCGACAGAGGAATCACTCCCATGTCAAAGGCGGCCTCCTCCACAAGCATTAAATCGTAGCTGTCGTTTGCAAACTGCCTGCAAAAGACATGCGCGGTGGCCGTCTCCACCTGGGGTACCGCCTTTAAAGCAGTCACGTCCTCTTCACCGAACATTATGCCGTTTGCTGTCCGCGATGTAACCAGCAGTAAATTTTCCGGCAGGCTGTGCACATAGTCCTGCCTGGCCTGTGCGGCGCCGCGCATCCCCAGCGCCATCACCAGCATGGACAGGGCGCTGGCCAGCAGCAGCCCCACAGCAAGCCCCGTGAGAAGCCCGCGCCTTATCATGGACAGAAATCCCTTCATTTTCCCCCGCCCCCTTTCTTCCGCAGCCTGTTTTTCACTGCGGCAAACAGGCCTGCTGCCCCGGCGGCCGCAAGCAGCGGCAACGCGGCAAACAGGTAGTCCATCAGGGTAAAGGGATAAACCGTATAGGCCAGATTGGTCGTATCCGGCATACGCCACAGCAGCGCATGCAGGCAGAGGCCGAAGCACACCGGCGGCAGTACCGCCAGGATGTACTTCAGCGGCACAAAGCACTGCCGCCCGCCCCACCATGCCGAGTCCGGCCGGCTGCGGTGCAGCCACACCAGCAGCAGCATGGGGCCCATCATGATGCAGAGGCAGGGAAAAACAAACTTGGCTGCCTGCCACCACAGATTATACTGAGGGGCATTTTCCTCCAGCATGGCCCGCAGCGCAAGCCCTTCTTCCGCCACCGTAACCCCCTCCAGGTTTTCCCCCGCCGCTTCGTACAGCTTTACTTCTTCCTGAGTAGATAAGATTTGGGGGAAAGTCACCCGAATCATGGCATAGCCGCTTATCTCACCGTCAAAATATGCTTTCGGCGGAATGGCCAACGCTCCGGGCAGGGTTCCCGGAACAAGAGAGAAGCGGCTTCCGCAGATTTCCAGTGTCTTCCCCTCCAGCTGCTCCGGTGTCAGGCCATTTACCATGGCCACAAATTCATTTTGCTGCTCCGTCGAAAACAGGCTTTCCGGATTGGATAAAGGGATGTAGACGCTGGTGAAATGAGCTCCCTCAATCGGCTCCGGCGTGTCCTGATAAAGGAATGTCACAACCATGGATACGGACTGCGGGTTCCATTCCTCCAGAAAGGCCAGCTGCTCCTCCGAGATGGGCGCTGTGCTGGTCAGGCTCATCGAATAGGTGCGAAGTTCATCCGAATTTCTGATTTCCCTGCTGGATTTTACCGTGGCCTCATACAGCCACGGCGCATAAAAAGCGGCTGCAGCGGTGCACAGCACCACAAGCAAGCAGGCAAGTATGACCGGCAAACGGGTCCTTTTCATGATTCCACCCCCAGGGTATCCGTCGTTTTTCGACCTTTTTTACAGTTTACACGATAAAAGGTACTGCAGTCAAGAAACGTCAATGAATTTCGTTCTATTTGACAGTTTTCTTTGTTATTTTTGTATAAAACGACGAAAGGACTTTGCCGATCCTCCTCTTTTCTGCCGCCTCCGGCAGGGGGAAGGGGGCCTTTCCGGCCCGCAGGGGCTGTCTGCTGCCGGCCTGCGGGTGAGCGGCGCACGGATGCAGGCCTTTGTGCCAAGCTGCATTTTTAGCCGTCATCCCGGCCGGGCCTGTTTTCCGGCCGCGGGGCTGTGTATGGGCGAAGCGCTTCCTAATCCCCCTTTTGGGCCCAGCGGACGGCGACTGCCACGGAAAGCGTCGGAATTAGGACGGCCAGCAGCACGGCGAACAGGAAGCAGAGCAGGCAGGGCAGGTCGTACAGTTTGTCATATGGATAGATGCCAATGACGCTGCGAAGGACATCCGGCAGCCTCTCAATACGAAGATCGAGACGGTACCGCACCGTCATGTGCAACCCCGTCAGCACAGCGGCCAGCAGCGCCGGCAGGCACAAGTTTAAAAACAGCGGCAGGCCGGCGGTGAAGCGGCTCGTACCATACTGCAGCCGCAGGCGCAACTCCTCTTTACTTTTTTGCAGCGTTCTCAGACACAGGCCGGTCAATGCGGCAAAACTCAGCAGCAAAAACACGGCTGCCTTGACAAAATAAGGGGTGAGATCAGGAGAGGCGGCCGAATTCATATTCCCGGCCAGTTCTTCCACAGTGGTGACGTTCCAGCTCTCTCTTAACTGCTCCACCGTTTGGGAGAACTGCTCCTGCGTCAGGGTTTCTTTCAGTTGGACAAAGCAGATCCCTCCGCACTGAAGGGTGAAGTCAGGGTAATACCCGTCCACCATTTCCCTGACTTCCGGCGTGTCTTTGACAATCAGAACGGCCTCCTGTGTCATCAGGTTGTCGGCTGTGATATCGCGGGACTCCGCCCCGGTCCCTGTTAAAATTTCCCACGGCGCCGAGACACGCCCCACTGCATGCAGCTGCTGCATCAACACACTGAACCGTACCTCCAGATAGCCTCCCACCGGCGTTTCGTCAAAGGCCTGCCCGCATAAAATCACTTCCGGCAGGCCGTTATCCCCGATACCGGTTTCACTGAAGCCCGCCCCTTCCGACAGAGGAATCAGCCCCATGCCAAAGGCGTTCTCGTCCGCAAAAATTAAGTCGTAACTGTCATAACTGCCCTTTGCCACACTATAAAACAGTTCGGTTTCCTCCACCTGGGGCATGCTTCCCAGCTCCGCCTCATCCTCTTCACTGAGGGTCATACCGTCGTCCGCCTGCGGCATGACCAGCAGCAAATTTTCCGGCAGGCTGTGTACATAGTCCTGTCTGGCCTGTGCGGCGCCGCGCATCCCCAGCGCCATCACCAGCATGGACAGGGCGCTGGCCAGCAGCAGCCCCACTATAAGCCCCGTCACAAGCCCCCGTCTTGCCATGGATGAAAGGCCCTTCATTTTTCACCGCCCCCTTTCTTCCACAGCCTGTTTATCACCGCGACAGACAGGCCAGACGCACCGGCGGCCGCAAGCAGCGGCAGCGCGGTAAGCAAGTAGTCCGCCAGGGTAAAGGGGTAAACCGTATAGGTCAGATTGGTCGTATCCGGCATACGCCACAGCAGCATGTGCAGGCAAAGCCCGAGGCACACCGGCGACAGGACGGCCAGGATGTACTTCAGCGGTACAAGGCACTGCTGCCCGCCCCACCATGCCGAATCCGGCCGGCTGCGGTGCAGCCATACCAGCAGCAGGTTGGGACCTGTCATGAGGCAGAGGCAGACGAAAACAAACTTAGCCGCTTGCCACAGGCCGCTGTATTCCAGCCCATTCTGCCGCTGCAGTGTGAGCCAGTAGGTGGGGTTGGAATACAGGATAAACGCAGGGAGGTTCTCCTGCGCCTGCTGACGCAGCTGGGCCTCCTCCTGTACATCCAGCACCTCCGGAAGGACGATCTCAATCCGGACGGCGCCGGCGAGCCCGGATGTGAAGTAGGCCTCCGGCGGGATGGCCAGCCCGCTTTCCAGCGGCGTGCTGATGACCCTATACGACTCCCCGCCAAGTTCCAGTGTTTTTCCCTGCGCCTGCTCCGGTGTTATGCCGCCCGCGGCTGCCACCCGCTGCGCCTGCTGTTCCTCGGTGAACAGGCTTCCGGGATCCGACAGCGGGACTGTCACCGTGGAAAAATAAACCCCCTGCAGCGGCTCCGGGGCATCCCCTTCCGCCAGTTCCACCTGCAGGGAGAGGGACTGCGGGGACCAGTTCTGCAAAAAAGCCAGCTGCTCCTGCTGGGCAAGGGCGCCCCTTGCGGCATACAGCGTGTAGGTCCGCGGCGTCTCGTCATTTTTCCGCTCCCGGTTGGTTTTAATGGTTACTTCGTACAGCCACGGCGCATAAAAAGCTGCGGCCGTGGTGCTCAGTATCAACAGCACCAAAACCAGCACCGTTACGATACGTCTCCCCTTCAATTCAGCATCCCGCCTTTCAGATTCTAAAAACAGTTTACATGATAACCGTCACGGCCGTCAACGAACACACGCTGATTTTCATCTTCTTTTAACAAAAGACAAAGAGGGGGAGCCCCCGGCCTTTGGGCCATGGGGCTCCCCCTCTTTGCTAAGCGAAACACACTGTTCCGCGTTCTTGTTTTTTTAGGGGCAGGGCGGGCGTTACTGTGCCGGGGCTGCCTCGGGACTGGGCGGGGTGGGAAGTGCGCCGTCGTACTCCATCAGCTTTTTAAACTGCTCCTCCCCGATTTTTTCAAATTCCAGCAGCGCCTCCGCCACTGTGATCAGTTTCTGCTTATGGGCAGTAAGAATCTCCATCGCCCGCTCGTAGGCACGGTCCACAATGCCGCGGACCTCCTCGTCAATTTCGGAGGCAACCGCCTCGGAATAGTCGCGGGACTGGGTAAAGTCGCGGCCGAGGAACACCTCGTGATCGCCGCCGTACACCACAGGGCCCAGCTTCTCGCTGAAGCCGTAGCGTGTTACCATGCTTTTTGCCGTGGCGGTGGCACGCTCCAAATCGTTGGAGGCGCCGGTGGAGATGTCGTCCAGCATCAGGCTCTCCGCCACACGGCCGCCCAGCAGCACCACCACATCCTCAAACATTTCCTTTTTCCGCTTGTAGGAACGGTCGGTCTCCGGCAGGGACAGGGTATAGCCGCCTGCCATGCCGCGGGGGATAATGGAAATCTCGTGCACATCGCTCTGCGTCTCGCAGAAGTAGGTGACAACGGCGTGGCCCGCCTCGTGGAAGGCGGTAAGCTTGCGCTCCTCCGGCTTGATGACCTTGCTGGTCTTTTCCGGGCCCACAATGACCTTGATGGTGGCTTCCTCAATTTCCTTCATAGTGATAGCCTGCAGATTTTTGCGGGCGGCCAGCAGCGCCGCCTCATTCAGCAGGTTCTCCAAATCCGCACCGGTAAACCCGGGGGTGGAGCGGGCGATAACGCTTAAATCCACATCGGGCGCCAGCGGTTTCTTCCTGCTGTGCACCTTGAGAATCTCCTCTCGGCCGCGGATATCCGGGTAGTTGACCGTGACCTGCCGGTCAAACCGGCCGGGACGCAGCAGCGCGGGATCCAGCACATCGCGGCGGTTGGTGGCCGCCATGACGATGACGCCGATGTTGTTGTCAAAGCCGTCCATCTCCACCAGCAGCTGGTTGAGGGTCTGCTCGCGCTCGTCATGGCCTCCGCCGAGGCCCGCGCCGCGCTGGCGGCCCACGGCGTCAATCTCATCAATAAAGACAATGCTGGGGGCGTCCTTTTTCGCCTGTTCAAACAGATCCCGCACGCGGGAGGCGCCCACGCCCACGAACATCTCCACAAAGCTGGAACCGGAGATGGAGTAAAAAGGTACGCCCGCTTCCCCTGCGACCGCGCGGGCCAGCAGGGTTTTACCGGTTCCGGGGGGGCCCATCAGCAGCACGCCCTTCGGGATGCGCGCGCCGAGGGTGCTGAACTTTTTGGGGTTCTTGAGGAACTCCACAACTTCCTGCAGCTCCTCCTTTTCCTCGTCCACGCCGGCCACATCCTGAAAGGTGACCTTGCCCTTGACGTCGGCCGGCTTGATTTTTGCCTTGCCGAAGGTCATGGCCTGCGAGCCGCCGCCCGCCTTGTTCATCATCATGTACCATACCACCAGCAGGCCCACGATCAGCAGCAGCGTCGGCAGCATGGATACCCACCAGGGCAGCTCCTGCACCGGCAGATAGTTATAGGTAATCTGGTCGTCCGGGTTTTCCCGGTTATGCTGAACAATGTAGTCGTTGATGTCGTTTAAAAACAAGTTGACGTCCGGCACCTTGTACTGGATTGCGTTTGCCTCGTTCTCCAACTTAAGGGTCAACTCTCCCGAGTTGAAATCCAGCTCAAAGTCCTGTACCTTTCCGTCGTTAAAATAGCTGACGATCTGCGAGTACTTGATGCTGTTGGTGGTGGTCCTTCCATACAGGGAGGTAATCATGACAAACAGCACTGCCAGCAGCACGCCGTAAACGAGGAAGGTACGCAGTTTCTTGTTTCCCAAGTGGCGTTCACTCCTTAACGTGATTATTGTAGGCGACGACCGGAAGATTATTCTCAGTCAGTATAAACTTCAGGCTTTAACACGCCGATGTACGGCAGGTTGCGGTATTTCTCCGCGTAGTCGAGGCCGTAACCGACCACAAACTCATCCGGGATGACAAAGCCGGAGTAGTCCGGGCTGATGTCCACCTGCCGCCGGTCCGGTTTATCAAGCAGGGTGCAGATTTTGATGGAACGGGGGTTACGCGCTTCCAGCATTTCGATAATGTACTCCAGGGTTTTGCCGCTGTCAAGGATGTCCTCCACAATCAGCAGATCATACCCCTCAAGAGGAATGTCCAAATCCTTGATGATTTTGACAACGCCGCTGGTCTTGGTGCCGGAGCCGTAGCTGCTGACAGACATAAAGTCCACAGAAGCAGGGATGCTGATGGCCCGCATCAGGTCGGCCATAAACAGCACGGATCCCTTCAGGACGCTGACCAGAAGCAGGTTTTTCCCTTCATAATCCCTTGATATCTGGGCGCCCAGCTCGCACACCTTGTCGTGCAGCTGCTCTTCCGTCAGCATAATTTTTGCCATATCATCTCTCATCAAAGCAAACAACCCCCATTTTTAAAATCGTTTTTGTTGTACCGTCCACTGCCGCGCGTTCCACAGGCCCGGCGTCCTCCAGCCATACCACGCCCAGTGCATCGCACACCAGCACCTTCTCGTCCCGGTTCTGCGTCTTTTGTTCGCTGTACAGCTTTTTAACCGTCTTGGTGGGCCTTCCCGGCAGCTTAACCGTGTCGCCCGGCCGCCTTGTGCGCAAAAAGGGTTTCCCAACCAGTTTATCATAATCCACCATGAAAAATGTGTCTTTCCTGTGAATTGCGGATAAACTTTGTTTTTCCACCGCAAGGTGCAGAAAAACGGTTTTCGGCGCCTGAAATGTGCAGACTTCCCCGTGAAAGACGGGCGCACCCGTCCGCACCAGCGCAAGCCTGCCCTGCGCCACAGTGACGGCCTGTTCCTTTCCTACCTGCACGGCGCCGCTGCCGGCAGCCATGAGGCTTCTTATAAGGATACATTTTTTCGCGTCAAAAAGCAAGCCGTGCCGACAAAAAAATTCCTGTATCACCCGGTTCAGCAGCCCTTCCGGCACCGAGGCAAACGCCGCCAGCGAAAATTCCGCCGACGAAACCCGCTCGTACTCCGTCTGTGTCAGATTCTCCAGCACCGTCTCGTCCTGGCGCAAAGCGGCGCACATGCGGGTGACCGCCGCTTCAAAGGAGGGGTTGAGATCCTTCAGCTGCGGGATCACCTGATGCCGCAGCCGGTTGCGGGTGTAGACGTCCGACAGGTTGGTGCTGTCCGTTACAAAGGGCAGGCCAAGCTCCCCCACGTACGCCTCCACCTGCTGCCTTGTGACACACAGCAGGGGGCGGATAAAGGGGCCGCGCTTCGCAGGGATACCGCACAGCCCCCGCAGGCCCGTGCCCCGCGCCAGGCGGAACAGCACGGTTTCCGCCTGGTCGGAGGCGGTGTGCGCCGTCGCCACAAGGCAGTTTTCGGATTGCGCCATCCGCGCAAAGCAGCCGTACCGCTCGTTTCTTGCAGCCGTCTCCACCGACAGGCCGTCCCGCCGGGCGGCCCCGGCGCAGTCCACGGAAAACAGGGTCAGCGGCACATCGAAGCGGGCGCACAGTTCCTTGACAAACTGCTCGTCCCGGGCGCTTTCCTCCCCGCGCAGGTTGTGATTGACATGGCAGCAGCGGACCGCCAGCCCCAACGTGTCCCGAATCCCCAGTAAAACGGCAAGAAGAGCAACGGAGTCCGCCCCGCCGGACAGGGCTACGCACACCCTGTCCCCCTGCCGGAGCAGTCCTTGCTCTTCCACAAAGCGGGCCACCGCCTGCGCGAACGGCCCCCTACTCATACTGCACCATGGCTGCGTTGCCGAAGCGGGTGTACTGCCCGTCAAACGTCAGCGGCACCGTGCCGGTGCTGCCGTGGCGGTTTTTGGCAATGATACACTCCGCCGCGTTGTTGTTTTCGCCCCGCTCCTCCCCGTATACGTCGCGGTACAGCATCAGCACCATGTCCGCGTCCTGCTCGATGGAGCCGGACTCACGCAGGTCGCTGAGCATGGGGCGGTGGTCGCTGCGCGTCTCAGACGCGCGGTTGAGCTGGGACAGCACCAGGATGGGCACGTCCAGCTCCTTCGCCATAATTTTCAGGCCCCTTGTCATGGCGGACACCTCCTGCACGCGGTTCTCGCTGCGGCCGGAACCGCTGACCAGCTGCAGGTAGTCGATTACCACAAAGCCCAGGTCCTTGACCCTGCGCAGCTTCGCCTTGATTTCCGGCACCGTGATGGAGGACGTGTCGTCAATATAAATCTTTTTTTCACTGAGCACCGCCGCCCCCTGGGACAGGCGGATCCAGTCGTCCGGGCTTAGCTCCCCGGTGCGCAGCTGAGAGGAGGATACGCTGGCCTCCCCGGACAGCATGCGCAGGGCGACCTGCTCACGAGGCATCTCAAGGGAGAACACCGCCACGGCCTTCCCCGTCTTTTTCGCCACGTTGACAGCGATGTTGAGGGCAAAGCTGGTCTTTCCCATGGCGGGACGGGCCGCCAGCAGCACCAGATCCGACCGGTTCATACCCAGCAGCTTGTTGTCCAAATCCACAAAGCCGGTGTCGACGCCGCGCGCCTCCTCCCGCTCCTCGCCGGACAGCTTTTGCAGCTGATCGTACACCCCAATCATCACTTCAGAGAAGCGCGTCAGCCCGCGGGTGTCCCGGCCCTGGCGGATTTCATAAATCTTCTGCTCCGCATTGTCAAGCAGGGTGGCGGAGTCCGTCTGCCCGTCGCTGGATTTGTCGATAATCTCCTGCGCGGTGCCGATAAGGCGGCGCAGGTAGTATTTGTCCTGTACGATTTTGGCGTAGCTGAGCACGTTGCCCGAGGTGGGCACCACCTGCACCAGCTCCGCAATGTAGACCTTCCCCTCCGCTGCGGAGGGGAACACCTGGCCGCGGACCGCACCCTCCAGCACGGTGACCGGGTCGATAACCTCCCCGGAGGAGAACATGGCAACCATAATGGAGAACAGCTCCCGGTTTTCCCGGCGGTAAAAGCAGTCCGCGCTGATAATACCCATGACCTCCGGCAGGGTGTCCGGCGCAATCAGCACCGCCCCAAGGACGGACTGCTCCGCCTCCGGGTTGTAGGGCATTTTATCATACAGCTCCATATCCGTCATGGTACCTGCCATTTCCGCTGCCTCCTTTCCAATCCCTTCGCGCCTATTCCTCCGTGACGCTGACCGTCATCTGGACGGTGACCTCCGGGTGCAGTTTCACACTGGCGGTGTAGCTTCCGAAGGCCTTAATTTCCATCTGCAGGCCGATTTTCCGTTTATCCACCGAGACGCCGAAGTCCTTTTCAATGCACTCGGCAATTTCCTTCGGCGTGACGGAGCCGAACAGCTTGCCGTTTTTGCCTGCCTTGGCGTGCAGGTTCACGGTTTTCCCGTCCAGCTTTTTCCCCTCCTCCTCGCAGCGGGCCTTCTCCATAGCGAGGTGGTGCCGCTGGGCGTCCTTTTTGGCGTTCAGTTCATTGACGGCGGAGTTGGTTGCAGGCACCGCCAGGCCCTTTTTAAACAGAAAATTGTTTGCAAAGCCGTCCGACACATTTACCAGATCGCCGGCCTTGCCGCTTCCTTTTACATCCTGCTTTAAAATCACTTTCATGGTGTTTCCTCCCTTTCCAGTTGTTATTGCTGTTCGCTGATGTACTGTTCAATCAGGCGGAGAATCTCCGCGCCCACCTCATCCGGGTCGGCACCGGGCAGCTGTGCGCCCGCCATAGTGTGATGGCCGCCGCCGCCCAGGCTTTCCATAATCAGCTGGACGTTAAATGCGCCCATGCTGCGCGCGGACACATAGACCGTCCCATTCAAATCGTATACCACGAAGGAGGCGTCCACCCCCTCAAGCCCCAGCAGCTCGTCTGCGGCCTGCGGCGCCACGATCTGGATTTCGGAAATTTTCTCCTTGCTGACCGCCACGGCGCAGCCCTTGTAAATTTTCGCGCTTGCCACAAGGTGGGTGCGCTCGCGGTACGCGTCGATGGAGTTGAGGAACAGTTTCCTGACCTCCACCGTGTCTGCGCCGCGGCGGCGCAGATAGGCCGCCGCCTCAAACGTGCGCACGCCTGTTTTCATCACAAAGTTTTTGGTGTCCAGCATGATACCGCTTAAAAGCGCCTCAGCACTCAGCCTCGACATGGCGGCCTTGTCGCCGAAGTACTGCACCAGTTCCGTCACCATCTCGCTTGCGGAGGAGGCGTACGGTTCATGATAGAAAATTACGGCGTTGTCAATGTGGCCCACCACCTTGCGGTGATGATCCACCACCACGACGGTTTTACAGATGTCCAGCAGTTCCCTGTCCTCCGCAAGGGCGCGGGTATGGGTGTCCATCACCATCAGAAGGGTGTCCTTTTCCACATACTCCTCCGCGTCCCGCGGCGACACAAACAGGCCCACGCCCTCGTCGCTCTGGGCGATCCGCTCATACAGCGTCCCTGCCAGGGTGGTCTGCCGGTCAATCACAATTTTCACCTTCTTGCCCAGTTTCAGCGCCGCGCTTGCCATGCCGAAACTTGCGCCCAGCGCATCCAGGTCGGAGGCCCGGTGGCCCATAATAAGGATGTTGCTGCTCGCCTCAATCAGTTCCAGCAGGGCGGCGGCCACAATACGGGTCTTGACCTTGGTGCGCCGCTCCTGCGACTGGGACATGCCGCCGAAAAATTCAAAGCCGGCGGCGGTCTTAATGGCAGCCTGATCGCCGCCGCGGCCCTGCGCCATGTCAAGGGCCTGTTTGGCCATGGCCTCACACTCGCTGAGGGTTGCGCCCATACGCCCCACGCCGATGGACATGGTGATGGGCACCTGGTCGGAGTTGTGGCAGCTTCTTGCCTCACTGAGGATCTGGAACCTGCCCTCCACCACCTGGCGCATGTGCCGCTCCTCCATAATGGCAAGGAACCGGTCCCTGCGCTGACGGATCAGCACCCCGGTGGTGCCGCGCATAAAGTCGTCGATAATGGTCTCTATTTTGGCGGTGGTGCGGATACGGTCGCTCTCCTTCTCGTTCTCCATCAACTCCTCAAAATTGTCGAGGGTGATAATCAGCACGCTGGGCCGGGACAGGTCGTATTCGTCGCACTTCTCCTTCAGTGCCGTCTCATCAAAAAAGTAGTGGATACGGTGCGGACGTCCCCCCACCGTAACGGAGGAGGTGGACACCGCATACCGCCGGTCGCCGTAGCGCACATCCACAACGCCGGAGTCCTCATCCGCGTCGGACAACTCCGGCATGGCCTTGTAAAGCAGGTGCCCGCACAGGCCCGTCCCCGCAGCCACCTCGCTGTCGAAACGGTCGTTGTACCAGGCGATATAGCCCTCGCTGTCCTCCACCATCACAGGCAGCGGGAACGAGCGCAGCATGTGCCGCCCGGTGGGGTCAAGGGCGGTGGAAATCTGTTTTAACAGCAACAGCTGCTTACGCCGCGTGCCTGAATAATACGTTACTGTGAACACCAGGGCCGCGATGGCCAGCGCCACTTTGACAATGCTCCACCACGGGGTGCTCTCGCTGGAGGGGACGGCCATGACGGCGATAACGGCGCACAGCACAAACAATTCCAACCCATACACCCGCTTCTGGGTGCGTACCTTCGGCTTTTTTTCCGGCTTCTGCCGCTCGCTTTTTTTAAAAAACAGCTTGGTATCCATGCCCTAGTCCCTCCTTTCCGAAGGCCTTTTCTAAACCTCCATAATCACCGGCAGCACCATGGGCCGGCGTTTGGTCTTTTGGAACATGGTCTCGCTGACGGCGTCCTTCACCTTGTTGCGGGCCATGCCGTACTCCTTACGGCCGTCGCTGAGGCAACGCTCCACCACCTCTGTGGCAATGTGGCGCGCATCCTCCATCAGCTGCTCCGACTCCTTGACGTAGACAAATCCGCGGGAGACGATGTTGGGCCCGGAGACCAGGTGCCCATCCGTGCCGGAGACGGCCATGACGACAATAATGATGCCGTCCTCCGCCAGCAGCTTGCGGTCCCGCAGCACAATGCTGCCCACATCGCCGATGCCGAGGCCGTCTACCATGACCTGCCCCGACTGGACAGATCCGGTGATGTGCATGCCCTTAGGCGAAAATTCAATCACATTGCCGGTCTCCGCAATCAGGATGTTTTCCTCCGGAATGCCCATGCTTTCCGCCAGGGCGGCATGCTTTTTCAGGTGCTTATACTCGCCGTGCAGGGGCAGGAAATACTTCGGCTGGGTCAAGCTCATCATCATTTTCAATTCATCCTGGCAGGCGTGGCCGGACACGTGCACCTCGTACATCCTCTCATAAATCACGTCCGCGCCCAGCTTCAGCAGTTCATTCACCACGCGGCCCACCAGTTTTTCATTGCCGGGGATGGGGTTGGCGGAGATAATGATTAAATCCCCTTTGCCCACCCGGACCTGCCGGTGCTCCCCCGATGCCATGCGGGACAGGGCGGCCATGGGTTCCCCCTGACTGCCGGTGGTAATGATGCAGATCCGGTTGGCGGGATAACGACCCACCTCCGAAATATCAATAAGCAGGTTTTCCGGTACAGACAGGTAGCCAAGCTCCATCGCGGTCTCCACCACGTTCAGCATGCTTCTGCCGGACAGGGCCACCTTGCGTCCGCTTTCCGCCGCACAGTCCATAATCTGCTTGACCCGGTGGATGTTGCTGGCAAAAGACGCCACAATGATGCGCTGCCGCTGGTGATCCCCCCGCTCAAACAAAGTGCGCAGGTTGGCGGCCACCTGCCGCTCGCTGATGGTGGCGCCCGGCCGCTCCGCATTGGTGGAGTCCGGCAGCAGCGCCAGCACCCCTGCCTTGCCCAGCTCGCCGAAGCGGGCGAGGTCGATCATCTTCCCCTCAATCGGGGTGAAATCAATTTTAAAGTCACCGGTCTGGACAATGACGCCTGCCGGTGTTGTAATGGCAAAGCCCACCGCGTCCGGGATGGAGTGGTTGACACGCACAAACTCCACCGAGAAGCAGCCGGCCTTCACCGTCTGCCCCGCATTGGTGACCATCAGCTTCGCCCGGGAGGCGAGGCCGTGCTCCTTCAGCTTGTTTTCAATCAGCCCGCAGGTCAGCCTTGTACCGTACAGCGGCACATTCAGGATCCGAAGCAGATACGGCACGCCGCCGATGTGATCCTCATGCCCGTGGGTGATAAAAATGCCCCGCACCTTGTCCTTGATCCGTTCCACATAGCTTAAGTCCGGGATGACCAGGTCCACGCCCGGCATCTCGCTGTCCGGGAAGGAGATGCCGCAGTCCACAATAATGGCGTCGTTCCCGCACTCATACACTGTGATGTTTTTTCCGATTTCGCCAAGGCCCCCCAGCGGGATGACGCGCACCGGATCAAACAGGTGCACCTGCTCCTTCTTTGGGCGGCGGTGTCCCCGCTTCTGCACGGGTTTTGCCGCTTTCTCCACGGTCTGCTTCCTTTCCGGCGCCTTCTTTGTGCGCGCCGCGGGAACAGGCTGCTTTCTTGAGCGGGCCTGCGGCACTTTCTTTTCTTTTTTGTTTTCCAATTCATAACCTCCGTTTTCAGGCAGGACGCCGAAAGCCCGGCCGGTCTGCTTAACAGGCTGGGCGGGCGTCACCTCTGTATTTTTGCTTTTCTTATATGATTGCTCACGCAAAAAAAGTTCATACGAAACCGTCTCATCTTTGTCCGTGCAAAGATACCTACAGTAAGTTTAACCTTCTCGCGCCACCCTGTCAAGGATTTCGCGAAAATGCCCGGGGTTTTTATTGTATCATCCCCCTAAATTTAGTATAATACAAGGCGGTAACACGAAAGAAAGGAAGTGCGGTTTTGGCAAAGGAAGTGGAACTGTTCACCGATGGCGCGTGCCTCGGCAACCCCGGCCCGGGGGGCTACGGCGTAATTTTGCGCTACAAGGGCACGGAAAAGGAGCTTTCCGGTGGGGAGAGCGTCACCACCAACAACCGCATGGAACTGACCGCCGCCATTGTGGGCCTGTCCGCCTTAAAGGAGCCGTGCAAGGTCACCCTTGTCAGCGACAGCAAATACCTGATTGACGGCATGACAAAGGGCTGGGCCGCCTCGTGGAAAAAACGCGGCTGGAAAAAAGCAGACCGCAAACCCGCGCTGAACCCCGATTTGTGGGACAGGCTGCTAGCGCTGGAGGCCGTGCACGATATCACCTATGTCTGGGTCAAGGGCCACAACGAGCACCCCGAGAATGAACGGTGCGACCGCCTTGCCGTGGCCGCAGCGGAACAATATAAAAATCAGGGCTTGTAATTCATACCAAAGTGGTATATAATACTTTCAGGAAAGGATGATGAGACATGAACCATCTTGTATATATGGACAACTCGGCCACCACACGCGTCTCGGACCGTGTGCTTTCGGCCATGCTGCCCTATTTAAAAGAAGAGTACGGCAACCCTTCCAGCCTGTACGGCATTGCCCGCAGTGCAAAGGCCGCCATTGAGCGCGCGCGGGAGCAGGTTGCCGCCGGAATCGGCGCCCTGCCCACGGAAATCTACTTTACCGGCTGCGGGACAGAGGCAGACAACTGGGCGCTGAAAGGCGTCCTTCACCGGTTAAAGCAGAAGGGCAAAACCCATCTGATCACCACCGCATTCGAGCATCACGCCATCCTTCACACGGCGGAAAGCCTGTCGAAGGAGGGGTTCACCGTCACCTATCTGCCGGTATCCCACGCAGGTCTTGTGGACCCGGCGGACGTGAAGACCGCCATCCGCCCGGAGACGGCGCTGGTGTCCGTGATGTACGTAAACAACGAAATCGGCACCATTCAGCCTGTCGCTGAAATCGGCGCCATTTGTAAGCAGGCCGGCGTGCTGTTCCACACCGACGCCGTTCAGGCCGTCGGCAACGTGCACATCGACGTGGGGCCCCAAAACATTGATTTGCTGAGCCTGTCCGGGCACAAAATCCATGCACCCAAGGGTGTGGGCGCACTGTACATCCGCAAGGGCGTGCTGCTTCAGAACTTTATGGAAGGCGGCGCGCAGGAACGCGGCAAACGCGCAGGGACGGAAAATGTTGCCTCCATCGTGGGGCTCGGCGTGGCAGTGGAGGAAGCGTGTGCAAATGTGGACGCGAAAAACGCCCGCTTAAAGCCCCTGCGGGACAAGCTGATTGACGGGCTGCTGAAAATCGACCGGGCCATCCTGAACGGCGACCGGGACAGGCGGGTGGCCATGAACGCCAACCTGTCCTTCCCCGGCGTGGAGGGGGAGAGCCTGCTTTTGATGCTGGACGCCAAAGGGGTTGCCGCAAGCTCCGGCTCGGCCTGTACCTCCGGCTCCCTCGACCCGTCCCATGTGCTGCTGGCCATCGGCCTGAAGCATGAAATTGCCCACGGCTCCCTCCGGCTGAGCCTTGGCGACGACACCACGCCGGAGGACGTGGACTACGTCCTTGATACCATCCCCCCCATTATCAAACGGCTGCGTGACATGTCCCCCCTGTGGGAGAGCATGAACGCCGGAAAGGAAGCATAGCAATGTATAGTGAAAAAGTGATGGACCACTTCTCCAATCCCCGCAACGTGGGCGAGCTGCCGGATGCCAACGGCATCGGCGAGGTGGGCAACCCCAAGTGCGGCGACATCATGAAGATGTATCTGAAAATTGAAAACGACGTGGTAAAGGACGTCCGGTTTAAAACCTTCGGCTGCGGCGCAGCAATCGCCACCAGTTCCATTGCCACGGAGATGATTAAGGGCAAACCGTTAAGCGAGGTGCTGCAGCTGACCAACAGCGCCGTTGTGAATGCGCTGGACGGGCTGCCCCCGCAGAAAATCCACTGCTCGGTTCTGGCGGAGCAGGCCATCAAGTCCGCCATTTCCGACTACTACCGTCGCAAGGGCATTGACCCGGAGCCGCTGGTGGGCTGCATTGGCGACTGCGACAGCTGCGGCTGCCACGAATAAGCACCGTCAGGAGGCGCACAGATGACAACGCCCAAAAAGTTCTATACCGTCGGTGAGGAAATTTTCAATTCCGTCACCCATGGCGTGGGTGCGCTTCTTGCCGTCGCCGGCCTTGTCATTTTAGTTGTAGAAAGCGCCCTGTTCGGGGACGGTTGGGCACTGGCCTCCTCCCTTGTGTACGGAATCACACTGATTATCCTGTATGTGATGAGCACGCTGTACCACTCTTTTACAGGGCCGCGGGTCAAGGCGGTGTTCCGCATTTTTGACCACTGCACCATCTACCTGCTGATTGCGGGCACCTACACCCCGCTCTGCCTTGTCACCCTCAGGGAGGACGGCGGCTTCTGGCTGTTCGGGGTGGTGTGGGCCGCCGCGGTGCTGGGCGTGGTGCTGAACGCCGTATCGCTTGAGCGCTTCAAGGTCTTTTCCTACATCAGCTATGTGGCCATGGGCTGGGTTGCGGTGTTCGCGATGGAGCCGCTGCTTCGCCTGCTGCCATGGCCCGCGCTGGTCCTGCTGTTTTCAGGCGGTATCTGCTACACCGGCGGGCTTGTGTTTTTTGCTGTAAGAAAAAAATTCATGCACAGCATCTGGCATTTGTTTGTGCTGGCAGGCAGTGTGCTGCACTATCTGATGATCGCGTTATATATTATTCCCTCCGTGTGGCACGGATAAGAAGTAAAAGGGAGGACGGCCTAGTGGCCGTCCTCCCTTTTACTTTCGGTTCCGCCTATTCTTTTGTCCGCAGCTCCGCCTCTCCCAGAGAGGTTTTAGACTGTGTCAATGCATTCAGTCTTTCCTGATCTGTAATCCAATTTGACCAGGTTTGTGTTTTTTCCTCTAATTGAGATGCCGTGAGCCCAGCCGCCCTCAATTCCTCCGCGCTGTGTGAAGCAATCCACTGTGGGGTATAAATTTTTTCACCTACGGCAACCGCACAGGGGCTTATGAACGCAGCCACCCTCTGCGCGGCTGTGCCGGAATAAAGTATTTCCAGTTCCTCATCCGTAAACATTACCTCATACTCTGATTTTAAGCAGCTGAAGAAATCCTCCTTGCTAATTGAGAAGTCCTCTAAAAAACTAATCAGATTAAACTCAGCATAGGGCCGTTTTGTCCCATCCGGCGTTTCATACTGAAAGTTAAACTCCTCTGCCCAAGCATTAAATTCGGTTTCCCCTACTATGTTAATTAAGGTCGCTGGAAAATAATATAGTCTGTCCTGATAGGTGGAGGCATAAATCATGCCAAGGGTGTCGCCGCCCATTCCCACCTCTGGGTCGTATTGGTAGCCGGTCGTTCCTTCTGATGAGCTGCCGGGCTGGTCGCTGCCGCAGGCAGTGAACAAAACCGCCGTTAGGAAAGCCAAGACCAGCAGAAACGCCGCTATTCTTAACTTGTTCATTGTAGCCTCCTTAATACATCACCGAGGATGTGTAACCGGTAAAATTCACATTTGGAAAAAACATCTGCGGGTTGATGGAATTGTCTTCAAACGCTTCATATGTCAGCCTAGTGTTCCGCCAGACCGCAAAATGCAGGTGAGGGCCGGTGGAGTTACCGGTGCTTCCGACTTTTGCAAGCGTCGTTCCCTTTAGAATTCCATAACCGAGCGGCCAAGGCGCAGTGGACTGCAAATGTGAATAAGAGTACCGCATCCTTCGGGAAACATAGGGCCCCGCTCCAGGATCGTCTGCATTGGTTTCAATCGCAACATAATACCCATGCCCGCCATACCAACCATTTTTACAGCTGTCGGTTTCAGACCATTGCCTTTTTTCGTTGCTATTGTAGCTCTGCCCGTTCTGCTGCCTGCAAAGCGGTTTTCGCCTGTGTCAGGGTGGTTATCTGCCCCTCGGTCAACCCCTTTTCCCACACGGCGCTTTTCTCATTCAGCATGGCGGGGGTAATCCCTGCCGCCGCAAGCTCCTGCGCACTGTGGGTAGCGATCCAATAGGGGGCGTAGATGGTGTCCCCCACCAGAATAGCGGACGGGTTGACAAACGCCGCATTTCTCTGCGCCTGGCTCCCCTCACAAATCAGCGCCAGCTCATCATCTGAAAAAATCGGCTCGACAGCAGCCTGCCCTTCCTTCATGTACCGGATAAAGTCCTGCTTGGAGACCTGGAAGTCCTCCACAAAGGTAAACAGGTTGCAATCGTTATACGGCCGTTTGCTGCTGTCCGGGTTCGTCTCGTCCCGGTTGAAGGTATCCACCCAGGCGTAGAAGGCCTCCTCCCCGCAGGTGTTACGGAACAACTCCGCAGGGAAGGAATACAGGCGAAGCTGGTACTGGCAGGCGAACACCATCTCCGGGTCGTTCCCGCCAACCGCGCTCATATCGCCCTGCTGGCTTTCTTGTCCAGCAACATCAGACCCTGTGTTTCCGGCAGCACCACAGGAGGTCAATACAAGCATTGCGCACACGACAAGCCATAAATACCATTGTTTTTTCATGATAATCCTTCCCTCCTTAGTACATTCTGTCGCTCACATCTCCTGTGAAACGGATGTTGGGATAAAACTTTTGGGGATTAACACACGAAGCATAGATGGCCCACAAGGTTCCATCCCTGATTATTGAAAAGTGTAGATGCGGCCCGGTGGATTTCCCTGTGCTTCCTATTCTCGCTAAGTTCATTCCCCGTGTTACCTGCTGATTCACGCTGCGCCCATTCCTCCGGCTGTACGGCGCCCGCCGGAGAAATAGATTTCTCCCCTTGTGTCCTCCGCTTCACAGGCGTGGGGAGTCCCGCCCGCAAAGCGGTTTCAGCTGCTGCTCTTCGCAAACCATGGGACTCACCCCTTCCTCACATTTCTATCATAAGAATATCACAGTTCAAGCAAGATGTAAAGCATATTTTAATAATTTCTCATAATTATTTTATACTTCTTCTTTGAAACTTGTTCATTCGACCTTTTTCGTCCCAGAACTGTTTTATGACACAGCTTGCCGGCGCTATTTCGCGCGTTGGTTTTGCAAGGCCTGTTTCCCGCGAAGGTTCACACTTTTATAAAGTTCCCATGGCAGTTTAACCCATCCTGTTGTATAATTAGAAAAAAAGGAGGAGGGTTATGGAAAGCATGAAAAAAATACCGGTTATCATTGACTGCGATCCGGGTGTGGACGACGCCTACGCCATTGCGCTGGCGCACTCCGCCCCCCAGTTCGACATTGTTGCAATCACCGCCGTGGAGGGGAACCTGCCTGCGTCGGTGACCCGGAAAAATGCGCTGTGCCTGTGCGAGACGCTGGACATCGGCTGCCGGGTGGCCTTCGGGGCGGAAAAGCCGCTGCACAAGCCCTACGACAGGGACGCCTCCGGCACCCATGGTGCTTCCGGCGTGGGAAGTGTTGTTTTTCCGGACCCGAAATTAAAACCGGACGACAAGCCCGCCTGGGATGTGATTTATGAGGAGGCTGTGAAGCACGGGGGAGAGCTGGTTCTGTTTGCCGTCGGCCCGCTGACCAACATCGCCCTGGCCCTTCGCAAGTATCCCGATCTGCCGTCCTACCTGAAGCGGTTCTACATCATGGGCGGCGGCACCTTCGGCAACGTCAGCGACACCGCCGAGTTCAATATCTGGGTCGACCCCACCGCCGCCAGGGAAGTTTTCTCCAAACTGGACGTCTATATGGTCGGCCTGAACGCGACCCATGCGGCCGGCATTACCGGGCAGGACTTTGACGACATGATTCGGATCTGCAGCCGCTCCCCCAAAAACTGGCTGCTGCGGGACTTGTCCGAATTCTCCAAAAAAAACAGCATGGAAAACGGCCACGACAACAACATCATTCACGATGCACTGGCTGTTGCCGCCGCCATGGACCCGGACGTTGTCACGTTTGAGCCGTACTATGTGGAGGTGGAGGACCGGGACGATGCGCCCAACAACGGGGAGACCGTCGTCGATCTGAAGCACTCCAGCGGAAAACAGCCCAACTGCCATGTGGCCATGCAGGTGAATCAGCCGCGGTTTGTCACCATGCTGAAACACATGTGCGAGTACTACAGCAGGTAGGACCCGTTCCCGCCGGCCTGTTTAAAAAAACTGGTTCCCCAGGGCAGAGTAGTGTAATGAAACAAAAATAAACCTTTTAGTATGCCCTGCCTTTCCCTTGCAAAAGGGCGGGTTTTGACAGGCTGCCGGACAGCCGCGCGAAACCCGCTTTTTAATAACATAACGGAGGTGTTTCCTACGAACGAGAAAAGAAAAGTCATTCTGGACGTGGACACCGGCAGCGACGACGCCGTCGCCATTATGGCGGCGGTGTGCGCGCCGGAACTGGAGGTGCTGGGGGTCTGCTCCGTCGCAGGCAACCAGCCCATTGACAACACCACGGAGAACACCCTGCGTGTCATGCAGCTGCTTGGCTCGGACATTCCGGTGTACCGCGGCGCTTCCGGCCCGCTGGTGGCACAGCTTGACTACCGCAGGCAAAAAATGGCCTTTAACCTCAAGCCGGAGGAGGTGGAGGCGGGAGGAAAGAAAATCCGCATGCACGACGCGTACCTCGACCTGCCTGCCGCCACCATCAAAACGCAGGACCTGCCCGCTGCCATGTTCATTGTGGACGCAGTGAGAAAGGCGGACAGCAAAGTTACCCTGCTGCCGGTGGGGCCGCTGACCAACATCGCCCTGGCGCTGAAGCTGGATCCCACCATTGTAAACAACATCGAAGAAATCATCCTGATGGGCGGAGGACATGCGGTGTTTAACCACACCAGCGCGTCCGAGTTCAACATCTGGTTCGACCCGGAGGCGGCGGAGATTGTGCTGCAGTCCGGCGCGAAAATTACCATGGTCCCGCTGGACGCCACCCATGCCGCCAGCCTGTCTTTGGACGACGCGAAGGCCCTGCGCGGACTGCACACCCCGCAGGCAGACTTTGCCGCGGAGATGATTGAGCACCGGGTGGAAGTGCACAACGCAGACGGGCAAATGGGCGGCGCGAAAAACCTTGCGCCCATTCACGACGCGCT
>CAJFUF010000015.1 GCA_904420175.1 Candidatus Schneewindia gallinarum | reverse complement strand
CGTTCAATTTTCAAGGTCCTTAAGGTGTTCCTACGCCCTGTCAGCGGCTTCCCGCTCACAGGGCGCTTATATATATTACCAAACCACTTCCCGTTTGTCAACTCCCTTTTTCCCTTTTTTTTAAAATTTTTTTACGAATCTTTCTCAAGGGTGTTTTACGGACAAAAAACTTTCTTTTTTACCCTTTTCATGAAAGCGGTTTTGTGCTATACTAAGTAACGCTAACTGAATATGCGCCTGTAGCTCAGCTGGATAGAGTGTCAGACTCCGACTCTGAAGGTCGTGCGTTCGAATCGCATCAGGCGTACCACGTCGGAATGGACTACGCTCCATTCAAAATCCCCAGCCATTTGGCTGGGGATTTCTCATACCGCTTCGTCATTCCTCCTTTCCGCAAAAAGTCACGCTTGCTGCGGCTATGCCCTTGTAAACGCGGGCATGGCGCCTTCGCTGCGCTACCAACTTTTTGCGGGATATGCGAGGGTTCAAATCCCCTTCTAAAAAACACCGGGAATTCTTTTTGTCTCACTCTTACACCAGGCTGAGCTTCGACGCAAGTCGCGTTCGGGGCTCAGTTTTTTATTTTGCCTTTTCACTCGCGTTCTCAGAGGGTGCTATTTTGTCAACGCTTCCCAGACCTGCGGCCGGCAATTCTCGGCCGCAGGTTTTTTCTTTATATAGGAAGTTTTGTGCCTGCGCTTAAGGCGGGCATCTTTTTTGTATTGCAAATCTGGTGGGAGGGTGCGGCAGCGAAAGGCGGCAGGCCCGCTCTCTCATATCAGTGCCGGTCTTTCTTCTTATTCTATAGAAAGAAGAAAGCGGGCCCGGCAGTGTGCCGGACCCGCTTTTCTTTTTTCACTGCTATGCGTTCTGAATTTCAGAATTCCGTTTTGAGACAAGGTATGCGCGCAGGGAATTGACAACAATAATCAGGCCGAGCACCATCAGCAGCACAGCAATAATCAGCTGCAAGCCCTCCACCATAAAGGTGCCGGAACCCGCGGCGAATGCGTTGACAAGGCCAATGGAACGCTCCACCAGCGCAGTGCCTGTCACGGCCAGCATGATGACCAGCGGCACAAACAGCATTTTGTTGCTTCTGCCTGTCACCTTGAGGAACACACACAAGGTGACCAGCACCAATGCCGACAGCAGCTGGTTTGCAGAGCCGAAAAGCGGCCAGATGTTGGAGTAGCCAATCCGGGTCAGCAGAAAGCTGGCGCCGAGGGTTACAACCGTTGAAAAATACTTGTTGCAGAACAGCTTACGCCAGGGTTTTGCACGGTTCATGTCGTCCACAACAAACAGTTCCTGAAAGCTCATCCGTCCGATGCGCGCCACTGCGTCCAGGCTGGTCAGCGCCAGCGCGGAGACGCACATGGTCATGAAGCACTGGGCGATATAGACCGGCACGCCGAACATTTCAAAGAACCCGGCGATACCGTTGGAGAAAATCTGGAAAGGCGTTCCCGCGGCAGGGGTGCCGTCGGCCGCGGCCGCAGCGCCCGCAACGCAGACCGCCAGTACAGCCAGCATGCTCTCCAGCACCATGGCGCCGTAGCCCACCTTAAGCATGTCCTTTTCATTGGAGATGGTTTTGGATGAGGTTCCCGACGAGACAAGGCTGTGGAACCCGGAAACCGCTCCGCACGCCACTGTGACGAACAGGATGGGGAACAAATCCCCCAGGCTTTCATTATGGAAGCCGGTAAACACAGGCAGGTTCATTGTGGGGTGCGCCACCAGAAGGCCCAGCACTGCGCCTGCAATCATCCCGATGAACATATAGGTGGTCATGGCGTCCCGCGGCTGCTTTAACAGCCACATGGGCAGGACGGCAGCAAAAAAGATGTAAACAAAAGTGATGTAGGTCCACGCGTCCTTGCCGGCTGTGATGGGCAGCAGCATACCGGCCGCAAGCGCAGCCACCGTGCAGGCCAGGCCCACGCCCGTTTTCTTCCAGCCGGAAAAATGGAACCGTTTCTGAATCAGGCCGAAAGCCATGGCAAACACGATAAACAGCAGCGAGATGGTACCTGCCGCCCCGTTGGAGCGTGCAGCAGAGGCCAGTTGCGTGACCCCGTCCACCGTCTCATACGCGTTAAACGTGCCTGCAACCATGTCTGCAAACGCGGCAATGACAAGCAGGGTGAACAGCCAGCAGAACAGCAGGAACAGCTTCCGTCCCAGCTTGCCGATATACTTTTCAATCAGCAGGCCCATGGACTTTCCGCCATTTTTCACGCTGGCGTACAGGGCGCCAAAGTCGGTGACCGCCCCGAAAAAGACCCCTCCCACAAGGATCCACAGCAAAACGGGCAGCCAGCCAAAGACAGCCGCCTGGATGGCGCCGGTTACCGGTCCGGCCCCGGCGATGGAGGAGAACTGATGGCTGAAAACGGTCCATCCGTCCGTGGGGACGTAGTCCTGTCCGTCCTCATAGACCTGGGCGGGCGTTTTCGCCTTTGGGTCAATTCCCCATTTCCTTGCCAGCCAGCGCCCGTAGAGCATATACGCCCCGATCAGGAACACCGCCGCAACAAGGATGATGACAAGTGTGTTCATAAATCTTCCCTCCCTAAAAATATCAACACTCTCCTGCACATAAAAAAACCTTCGTCCTCCTGCGGGACTGCCCATCCCGCGAGAAGACGAAGGCTCCACCTCCGCGTTACCACTTCCATTGCCGCTGTAAAAACGGCCACTCAGCCGCGGCGTATCCAAAAAGGATAGATCGCGTCCCCTTGTAACGGCGGGGTTCCGGTTCCCGGCTACTTGGGAAACCCGTTCGCCTGAACTGCTACCGGGGGATGGCTTTCAGGCCCGCTGCCGGCTTGCACCAACCGCCGGCTCTCTGTAAACGAAAGCTCCAAAAGTCTTGTCCCAGTCACTGCATTTGAATATTGATCTGTGAATACTTTAGTCCTCCAGGCACAGTTTGTCAACCCATTCACGATATTTCGGAGAATCTTCTATATCTTCTACTATTTTGAGGTGTATTTTTCTATAATTCTGCATTCAGTCGGCAAAAGACCATGTGGTGCCCGGGCCGCCAGCAAAAAATTCCCTTCGGCTTGACAACTGCCGCAGCAGGACTATAATTGATTTGGTCAATATTGATATATCAATCAACAAAGGAGACGATCAGGTGGAACGGACCTTTCATATGCTGCTGTACCGCGCCTTTCACGCGCAGCGAAATTTCCTTCGCCCCTGCCTTGGGCAAATCGGGCTGGAGGTGGGGCAGCCGAAGCTGCTGACCTATCTTGAGAAAAACGGGCCCTGCCAGCAGAACCAGCTGGCAGAGTATTTCGAGGTTGATTCCGCGGCGATATCCCGGATGCTGAACTCGCTGGAAAAGGGCGGCTTTGTCACGCGGCAGGCCAACGAGGCCAACCGGCGCAGCAACCGCATTGAGCTGACAGAGAAAGGCCGCCGTGCGGTGTCGGAGTGGCAGGGCCACTGCCGGGAGATGGAGGACATCATGCTGCGCGGCTTTTCAGAGGAGGAAAAGGCGCAGTTCGCCGCCTTTCTCGCCCGTGCTTACCGGAATATCCACGATGAAAAGGAGGCGCCCTCATGCGGGATTTAAAGCTTCTGTTCCGCTACCTTGGCCCGTACCGGAGGGATTTGGCCATCGGGGCGCTGCTGGTGGCGGTGGAGACCTGCTTTGAGCTGTTTATCCCGCTGCTGATGGCCGACCTGATTGATGTGGGGGTTGCCGCGCATGACATCAGCTACATCCTGCAGAAAGGGGCGCAGATGGGCCTGTGCGCGCTGCTTTCCCTGGGTGCGGGCCTGCTGTACGCCCGGTTTGCCGCGCGGACGGCATACGGCTGGGGCGCCCGGGTGCGGGAGGCACAGTATGAGCGGGTGCAAAACTACGCCTTCTCCAACCTTGACCATTTTGAGTCCTCCTCCCTGGTGACCCGCATGACCACGGATGTGACGGTGCTGCAAAACGCCATCAACGGCGGCTTCCGACCCCTTGTGCGCAGCCCCATCATGCTGATTATGGGCGTGGGGCTCTCCTTCTGCATGAACCCGGAGCTGGCGCTGGTTTTCGTCCTCTGCGCGCCGGTGCTGGGCGGCATCCTGTTTTATATCGTGCACAAGGTGGCGCCCATGTACGGCCGCCTGCAAAAGGCGGTGGACCGGCTGAACAATGTGGTGCAGGAGGATGTGACCGCCATCCGCGCTGTCAAGGCCTTTGTCCGCGGCGAATATGAGGAGGAAAAGTTCCGGGACGTCAATGAAACGCTGATGCAGACAAGCCAGAAAACATTCCACTACGCCGTGCTGAACCTGCCCGCCTTCCAGCTGATTATGTACACATCCATTGTGCTGATTATGTGGTTCGGGGGCAACATGATTCTCAGCTCCACCCTGCAGGTGGGGGAGCTGACCGGCTTTTTAAGCTACGTGCTGCAGGTCATGAACTCCATGATGATGATTTCCGGTGTGTTCCTGCTGCTTACCCGCTCCCTTGCCAGCGCCCGGCGCATTGCGGAGGTGCTGGACGAGGACATTGTCCTTTCCTCCCCGGAGCACGCACAGACGGAAGTCCCGGACGGCAGCGTGGATTTTGAAAACGTCAGTTTTAAATACTCCCTCTCTGCAAAGGAATACGCCCTGTCCGGGGTCAGCCTGCACATCCGCGCCGGGCAGACCGTGGGGATTCTCGGCGGCACCGGCTCTGCAAAAAGCACGCTGGTGCAGCTGATCCCCCGCCTGTACGACGCCACGCAGGGCACGGTCCGTGTCGGCGGGCGCGACGTGCGGGAGTATGACTTAAAGGCCCTGCGGGACGCGGTGGGAATTGTGCTGCAGAAAAATGTGCTGTTTTCCGGCACCGTGCGGGAAAACCTGCTGTGGGGCAACGGGGACGCGGACGACGGCGCCCTGTGGGCGGCCTGCCGCACCGCCTGTGCGGATGAATTCCTTAAGCGGATGCCGAAAGGGCTGGACACCGACATCGGCCAGGGCGGCGCCGGGGTGTCCGGCGGGCAGAAGCAGCGGCTGTGTATTGCGCGCACCCTGCTGAAACACCCGAAAATCTTAATTTTCGACGACTCCACCAGCGCGGTGGACACTGCGACAGAGGCAAAAATCCGCGCTGCGCTGGCAGAGCTTAAGGATGTGACAAAGATTATCATCGCCCAGCGGGTCACCTCCGTTATGGAGACGGATCAAATCGTCATTATGGATGACGGGCACATCCATGCGGTGGGCACCCACGAGCAACTGCTGCAAGCAGATCCCATCTATCAGGAAATTTACGCATCCCAGATGAAAGGAGGGAAGGCGGATGGCGGCGCGACAGCTTAGTGCGAAAAAACCGAAAAACCTGCGTTACACCTTGGGCACGCTGTTCTCCTATATGGGGCGGCACCGCTTCCTGCTGCTGGCCGTGGCGGTGCTGGTGACGCTCAGTGCGCTGGCAAACCTGCTCGGCACGTATATGATCCGCCCTGTGGTGAACGGCCTCGCGGACGGGGGCATCCGGTCGCTGGTTTCCGGCGTGCTGCTGACTGCCGCCATCTACGGCACCGGCGTCCTGTGCTCCTACGGGTACACCCAGACCATGGTCAAGGCGGCGCAAAAGGTCCTGTTCGACATCAGGCGGGATCTGTTCGCCCGGCTTCAGTCCCTGCCTGTCCGCTTCTTTGATTCCGGGCGGCGCGGCGATGTGATGAGTTACTTCACCAACGATGTGGACACCATCTCCGACGCGCTGAACAACAGCTTCGCCATGGTGATTCAAAGCTTTATCCAGATGACCGGCACCCTGCTTATCCTGTTTATTCTCAACTGGCGGCTTTCCCTTGTTGTGGTCGTCTGCTATGCGGCCATGTTTCTCTACATCCGTTTCAGCGGCCGGCGCAGCAAGGCCTACTACACGAAGCAGCAGGCCAGCCTTGGCGATCTGGACGGCTATATTGAGGAGATGGTGGGCGGCCAGAAGGTGGTGAAAGTCTTTAACCACGAGCAGGAGAACCTGCGGATTTTCCGCGAGAAAAATGAGGCGCTGCGCCGGGCGGGAACCGGTGCGCAGTCCTACGCGGCGACCATGGTCCCGGCAGTGGTCAGCATCTCCTACGTCAACTACGCCATTGTGGCAGTTCTGGGCGGCCTGATGGCCATGAACGGCATGACGGATGTGGGCAGCCTTGCAAGCTGCCTTGTGTTTGTCCGGCAGGCGGCGGCGCCCATCAACCAGTTCACCCAGCAGAGCAATTTCCTTCTGGCTGCCCTTGCCGGTGCGGAACGTGTGTTTGAGGCCATGGACCAGAAGCCCGAGACCGACCAAGGGACGGTGGATCTGATCAACGTAAAACAGCAGGACGGCGGGCTGGTGCCCTGCAAGGAAAACAGCGGAAGCTGGGCGTGGCGGACGCAGGACGGCGCTTTGCACCCGCTGCGCGGCGACGTGCGCTTTGAGCATGTGGACTTTGGCTATGTGTCCGGGCATCCTATTTTAAAGGACATCAGCCTGTATGCCAAGCCGGGCCAGAAAATCGCTTTTGTGGGCTCCACCGGGGCGGGCAAAACCACCATTACCAACCTGATTAACCGCTTTTACGATGTGCAGGGCGGCCGCATCCTCTACGACGGGTTCGACGTGCGGGACATAAAAAAGGACGCCCTGCGACACTCCCTTGGTATGGTGCTGCAGGACACCCATCTGTTTACCGGCACCATTGCGGACAACATCCGTTTCGGCCGGCTGGACGCCACAAGGCAGGATATTGAACAGGCGGCGCGCATTGCCAACGCGGACTCCTTCATCCGGCGCCTGCCCGAGGGCTACGATACCATGGTGACCTCCGACGGGGCTAACCTGTCCCAGGGGCAGCGGCAGCTGCTTGCCATCGCCCGCGCGGCGGTTGCCGACCCGCCGGTGCTGATTCTGGACGAGGCTACCTCCTCTATCGACACAAGGACCGAGGCGCTGATTGAAAAGGGCATGGACCGGCTGATGGAGGGGCGGACCGTCTTTGTCATCGCCCACCGGCTGAGCACCGTACGCAATGCCGACGCCATCATGGTGCTGGAGCACGGCCGGATTATGGAGCGCGGAAACCATGACGAGCTTATCCGGCAGAAGGGGATGTACTACCAGCTGTACAACGGCATGTTTACTTTAAGCTGACCGGGTAAAACCCGTAAAAGCAATGCGCCGGCAGATTGACAAGCGCCGGCGTCATGCTATAATAAAGCTGTAAGCAGGAGAATAATTCCTGCGCAACAGGTCAAACTGAGAACGACAACATCAGAAATAAAGGAGAAGTATCATGGAGAAATATGTTTGCACTGTCTGCGGCTACATCTATGACGAGGCGGAGGGTTGCCCGGATGCCGGTGTTGCAGCCGGAACCGCATGGGCCGATGTCCCGGATGACTTTGTCTGCCCGCTGTGCGGCGTTGGCAAGGACATGTTCGAAAAGCAGGCGTAAACAGTTAAAAGAAAAAGGTGGTGCGGCGCCCGGGGCG
>CAJFUF010000014.1 GCA_904420175.1 Candidatus Schneewindia gallinarum | reverse complement strand
GGATCCGGGCAACGAGCCCATGTATGACAAAATCCTTGAGATGGGCGTCTCTCCCGAGCAGGCGCCCGACAAGCCCACCTATGTGACCATCGGCTTTGAAAAGGGCGTGCCCGTGTCGCTGGACGGGGTCAAGATGGGCGGCGTGGAGCTGATTGAGAAGCTCAACAAATTGGGCGGAGAGAACGGCGTCGGCCTTGCGGACCTTGTGGAAAACCGGCTGGTGGGCATGAAGTCCCGGGGCGTGTACGAGACCCCCGGCGGCACCATCCTGTACCATGCGCACAAGGTGCTGGAGACCATCTGCCTCGATAAGGAGACCCAGCACTTCAAATACCAGATTGCGAACAAGTTTGCGGACCTTGTGTACAACGGCCAGTGGTTCACCCCCCTGCGGGAGGCGCTGTCTGCCTTTGTGGACGAGACGCAGAAAACCGTCAACGGCAGCGTCAAGCTGAAGCTGTACAAGGGCAACGTCATCAACGCCGGCGTGTGGAGCGACGACTCCTTATACAGCGAGGAGGTTGCCACCTTCGGCGAGGACGAGGTTTACAACCAGGCGGATTCCGCAGGCTTCATCAACCTGTTCGGCCTGCCCATCAAGGTGAAGGCCATGCTGGACGAGAAGAAAAACAAATAAGGCGTTCCCGTTGAAGGGGACAGAGCACACCGGTGCCACCGCCGCAGGCGGCGGCACCTTTCGTGCCGGAAAAGGAGGAAAGGGCATGAAGCTTTGGGCCGGGCGCTTCTCCAAGGAGGCGGACAAACAGCTGGACGACTTCAACAGCTCGATTTCGGTGGACAGCCGGATGATAAAGGAGGATATCCTGGGCAGCATCGCCCATGCGGCCATGCTGAAAAAACAGGGGATTATTGCCCCCGGCGAGGCGGACAAAATCACCGCCGGGCTTCAGGATATTTTGCATGATTTGCAAAGCGGCGCGCTGACAGTGGACATGGAGGCGGAGGACGTACACACCTTTGTGGAGGCCACCCTGACCGAGCGCCTGGGCGAGACGGGCAAGCGCCTGCACACCGCCCGCAGCAGGAACGACCAGGTGGCGCTGGACGTGCGGCTGTACCTGCGCGGCAGGGGAGAGCAGCTGAAAAAGGATTTGGCCGCCCTTGTCACGGTGCTTGCCGACAAGGCGGCGCAGCACCAGGAGACCATCCTGCCCGGATACACCCATCTGCAGCGGGCGCAGCCCGTCACCTTCGCCCACCATCTGCTGGCCTACGCCCAGATGTTTCTCAGGGACATGGGCCGCATCGGCGACGCCCTTGAAAGAATGAATGAAATGCCCCTCGGCAGCGGGGCGCTGGCCACCACCACCTATCCCATCGACCGGTGGTACACGGCGGAGCTGCTGGGCTTTTCCGCCCCCTGCGCCAACAGCCTTGACGGGGTGTCCGACCGGGACTTCTGTGTGGAGCTGGCGGCGGCCCTAAGCCTTGTCATGGTCCATCTGTCCCGCTTTGCGGAGGAAATCATCCTGTGGTGCAGCTGGGAGTTCCGGTTTGTGGAACTGGACGACGCATTTTCCACCGGCTCCAGCATTATGCCCCAGAAGAAAAACCCGGACATTGCGGAGCTGGTGCGCGGCAAATCGGGCCGGGTCTTTGGCGACCTGATGGCGCTGTTAAGCATGCTTAAGGGCCTGCCCCTCGCCTACAACAAGGACATGCAGGAGGACAAGGAGGCGGTGTTCGACGCATGCGACACCGTGTCCGCCTGCCTTGCGGCCTTCACCCCCATGGTACGCACCATGCGGGTGAACAAGCAGGCCATGCGCCACGCCGCGGCGGCGGGCTTCATCAACGCCACCGACTGCGCCGACTACCTTGTGAAGAAGGGCATGGCCTTCCGCGATGCGTACAAGCTGGTGGGCGGCCTTGTGGCAGAGTGTATTGAAAAAGGGAAAACGCTGGAGACGCTGAGCCTGGAGGAGTACAAGGCCGCGTCCCCGGTGTTTGAAAGCGACGTGTACGAGGCCATTGATTTGAAAAACTGCACCATGGGCCGCGGCGCATACGGCGGCCCGGCGGTGGAATCCACCACGGCGCAGATTGACCTTGTGAGGAAGAAACTGTCGGAAATGGAGGAGAAGGCATGAAAATCAAAGCGGGAATTGTGGGCGCCACCGGTTACGCCGGGGCGGAGCTGGTGCGCCTTTTGCTGAACCACCCGCAGGCGGAGGTGGCAGCGGTCAGTTCCGTCAGCTATGAGGGGAAAAAGCTCAGCGACGTCTACCCCAACTTTCTGGGGCTGTGCGACGACGTGCTGTGCGACGAGGACGCGCTGATTGAAAAAAGCGATATTATCTTCACCTCCGTTCCTCACGGCGTGGGGGAGGCCATCGCCAAAAAAGCCATTGCCAAAGGCAAGAAGTTTATCGACCTCGGCGCGGACTTCCGCCTTTCGAAGGAGGAGGACTACCGGCAGTGGTACGGCGGGGAGTACCATGAGCCGGCGCTGCACCGCATGGCCGTGTACGGCCTGCCGGAGCTGTTTTACAAGGAAATTCAGGGCGCGCAGCTGATTGCGAACCCCGGCTGCTACCCCACCAGCATCGCGCTGGGCCTCGCCCCCGCCATGGAGGCGGGTGTGTTGGACGTGAACACCCTGATTCTTGACAGCAAGTCGGGGGTGACGGGCGCGGGCAGGGGCCTGTCCCAGACCACCCACTACCCCGACTGTAACGAGGCGTTCTCCCCCTACAAAATCGCGTGCCACCGGCACACCCCGGAAATTGAGGAGACGCTGAGCACCCTGTCCGGCTTCCCGGTGAAGGTGACGTTTGTGCCGCACCTGCTGCCGGTGAACCGGGGCATTGTGTCCACCATGTACGGAAAAATTTTAAAGAACATCTCCCCGGCGGAAATCCGAAAGATGTATGAGGATTACTACAGGGACAAACGGTTTGTCAGGGTCCTGCCGGAGGGGCAGACGGCCAATTTAAAAAATGTCCGCTACTCCAACTACTGCGACATCTCCCTGCATTTTGACGCCCGCACGGGCCGGCTTATCGTGGTGTCCTGCATTGACAACATGGTCAAGGGCGCGGCCGGGCAGGCCATTCAAAACATGAATTTACTGTACGGACTGGATGAGGGCGCAGGCCTGGCCCTTGTTCCTCCGGCGTTTTAACAGAGAGGAGAATCATCATGGGAATTGAGTTTATCAGCGGCGGCGTCTGCGCGCCGAAGGGCTTCAAGGCGGCGGGTATCCACTGCGGCATCCGCAAAAACCGGCTGAAGCCGGATCTCGGCATGATTGTCAGCGATGTGCCGTGCACCGCTGCAGGCGTGTACACCCAGAACAAGGTCAAGGGCGCGCCCATCTTTGTAACGAAGGAGCACTTAAAGGACAACACGGCCCGTGCGGTGCTGGTCAACAGCGGCAACGCCAACACCTGCAATGCGGACGGCGTCGAGGTGGCAAACGCCATGTGTGAAAGCGCCGCGCAGGCCCTTGGCATTGCGGCACAGGACATGATTATCGCCTCCACCGGCGTCATCGGCCAGCCCCTTCCGCTGGGCCCCATCACCTCCTCCATGGAGAAGCTGGTGGGCAGCCTGTCCTATGAGGGCAGCAGTAAGGCGGCAGAGGCCATGCTCACTACCGATTTGATTAAGAAGGAGGGTGCGGTGGAAATCACCCTCGGCGGCGTACCCGTGCGCATCGGCGCCATTGCCAAGGGTTCCGGTATGCTGCAGCCCAACATGGCCACCATGCTGTGCTTCATCTGCTCCGACGCGGCCATTGGGGCGGACATGCTGAAAAAGGCGCTGAAGGCGGCGGTGGACGACACGCTGAACATGGTCAGCGTGGACGGCGACACCTCCACCAACGACACCTGCGCCATTTTGTGCAACGGCCTTGCGGGCAACAGGGAGATTACGGCGGAGGACGAGGACTACACCGTGTTTGCGGCGGCGCTGAAGTCCCTGCTTATCAAGCTGACAAGGGAGCTTGCCCGCGACGGGGAGGGCGCCACCAAGCTGATTGAGGTGAACCTCTCCGGCGCACCGGACACTGCCACGGCGAAGAAAATTGCCAAATCGGTTATCAATTCCATGCTGTTCAAGTCGGCCATTTTCGGCTGCGATGCCAACTGGGGACGGATCCTGTGCGCCATCGGCTACACCGATGCGGCGTTCGACATTGATAAGACCGACGTGTACCTTGAAAGCCTTGCAGGGAAAATCCAGGTGTGCGAGAATGGGCACGGCGTGGCGTTTTCCGAGGAGTTTGCAAGGGAGATCCTGCTGCGGGACGAGATTACCGTGGACATCCAGCTGAACCAGGGCGACGGGAAGGCCACCGCATGGGGCTGTGACTTAACCTACGACTATGTGAAAATCAACGGCGAATACCGCACTTAGAAAAAAGGGGGGAAGGCGGCATGCAGCTTTCCAACAGCGACAAGGCGCAGGTCCTTATCCAGGCCCTGCCCTACATTCAGAAATATAACAACAAGGTGGTTGTTATTAACTACGGCGGCAATGCCATGACGGACGAGCGGCTTAAGCACGCCGTGATGAGCGACATTGTGCTGCTGAGCCTTGTGGGCATTAAGGTGGTGTTAATCCACGGCGGCGGCCCGGAAATCAACCAGATGCTGACAAAAATCGGCAAGCAGGCCAAGTTTGTGGGCGGCCTGCGTTACACCGATGAGGAGACCATGGACGTGGTACAGATGGTGCTGGCGGGCAAGGTGAACAAGGACCTGGTCAGCCTGCTGGGACAGAGCAAGGGCCGGGCACTAGGCCTGTGCGGCGTGGACGACCGGATGATTCAGGCGAAAAAGCGTAGCGGGGAGGACCTCGGCTTCGTGGGGGAGATTGAAAAAATCAACCCGCGCCCCATCCTTGACGCGCTGGAGATGGGCTACATTCCGGTGGTGTCCACCATCGGCGTGGACAAAAAGGGACAGAAATACAACATCAACGCGGACACGGCTGCCGCCGCCATCGCAGCGGAGCTGAGGGCCGAAAACCTGATATTGATGACGGATATCCGCGGGCTGCTGATGGATAAGGACGACGACAGCACGCTGATCCCCGTGCTTAACGCCAGCGAGGTGGCCTACTACAAAAACAAGGGCATTATCAGCGGCGGGATGATTCCCAAAATCGACTGCTGTGTGGAGGCGGTGCGCCGGGGCGTGAAAAAGGCGTTTATCATTGACGGCCGGATTGAGCACAGTATCCTTATAGAGATGCTCTCCGACGAGGGCATCGGCACCATGATTAAATAGGGCGGTGAACAGGATGGATTTTGAAACGGTTAAACAGCAGAGCGGCCGGTATGTGATGGACACCTACGCCCGGTTCGACTTGTGCCTTGTGAAAGGGAAAAACGCAACGGCATGGGACGAAAGCGGAAAACAGTATGTGGACTTCGGCTCCGGCATCGGGGTCAACTCCCTCGGCTACTGTGACGAGGGGTGGACGGCGGCTGTGACGAAGCAGGCCTGCACCCTGCAGCATACCAGCAACCTGTACTACACCCTGCCGTATATCGAGGCGGCAAAGGCCCTTTGTGAAAGCACCGGCATGGATAAGGTGTTTTTCTGTAACTCCGGGGCGGAGGCCAACGAGGGGGCAGTCAAAATCGCCCGGCGGTATGGGGCGCTGCACCACGGGAAGGACTGCCGCAACATTGTGACCCTTGTCAACTCTTTTCACGGTAGGACGCTTACCACCCTTGCGGCCACAGGCCAGCAGGTGTTTCACGAGCATTTCTTGCCCCTGACGGAGGGCTTCGTGTCCGTCCCGGCCGGGGATTTGGGCGCCATGGACGCCGCGCTGGACGGCAGCGCGTGCGCCGTGCTGCTGGAGCTGGTGCAGGGCGAGGGGGGCGTCGTCCCGCTGGATAAGGAGTATGTGCAGGCGGTGGCGGACCTGTGCAGGCAGCGGGATGTGCTGCTGATGCTGGACGAGGTGCAGACCGGCGTGGGCCGCACCGGCACCCTGTTCGCCTACGAGCAGTACGGCGTGAAGCCGAATGTCGTCACTGCGGCCAAGGGCCTGGGCGGCGGCCTGCCCATCGGGGCTGTGCTGGCGGATGAAAAAACCGGCGGGGTCCTGTCCCGCGGCCTGCACGGCAGCACGTTCGGCGGCAACCCGGTGGCCTGCGCAGGCGCATGCGAGGTGCTGAAGCGGCTTGCCGGCCCCGGCTTCCTTTCAGATGTGGCCCGCAAGGGCAGGCTGATGAAGCAGCGTATTTCCGCCATGCCCGGCGTGAAGGAGGTGCGCGGCCTTGGCATGATGCTGGGCATTGTGCTGGAGGACGGGCTTTCCGCCGTGGATGTGGCGGCAAAAGGGATACAAAACGGCGCCATCTTCCTGACGGCCAAGACGCTTGTCCGGCTGCTGCCGCCGCTGACCATCACCGACGAGGAGATGGAGCGGGGGCTTCAGGTGCTGGAGACGGTGCTGACACAACTGCAAAAGGAGAAAGACGCATGAACGATCTGTTAAAGCTGCTGGATTTGTCCGGGGAGGAGATTGTGGACATCCTCAACATGGCAGACCAGCTGAAGTATGAGCGCAAGCACGGCATCCCCCACGAGCATTTGAAGGGCCAGACACTGGGGATGATTTTTCAGAAATCCTCCACCCGCACGCGGGTCTCGTTCCAGGTGGGCATTTACCAGCTGGGCGGACAGGGCCTGTTTTTAAGCACCAGCGACATTCAGATGGGCCGGGGCGAACCCATTGAGGACACCGCCCGCGTCCTGTCGCGCTACTGCGACGGAATCATGATTCGCACCTACGCGCAGGAAGAGGTGGAAACCCTTGCCGAGTACGCCTCCATCCCGGTCATCAACGGGCTGACGGACTTCGCGCACCCCTGTCAGGTGCTGGCGGATTTGATGACCATCCGCGAATACAAGGGCGTGCTGGAGGGGCAGAAGCTGTGCTTCATCGGCGACGGCAGCAACAACATGGCCAACTCCCTGATTGTGGGCGGGCTGAAAACCGGCATGACCGTGTCCATCGCCACAGCGCCCGGGTATGAGCCGGCGCCCCAGGTCATGGAGTTTGCCAAGGCCTACGGGGACAAATTTATCCTGACAAACGACCCGCTGGCGGCCGCACAGGGCGCGGACGCCGTGTACACGGATGTTTGGGCGTCCATGGGCCAGGAAGGGGAGAAGGCGAAACGGGAAAAGGACTTCGCCGGCTTCCAGGTGAACGCCGCCGTCATGGAGCAGGCCGCACAGGACGCCATGGTGCTGCACTGCCTGCCTGCCCACCGCGGGGAGGAAATTACAGCAGAGGTGTTCGAGAGCAAGGCGGAATATATCTTTGAGGAAGCGGAAAACCGCCTGCATGCGCAAAAGGCCGTAATGGTAAAACTTATGAAAAAATAAACGGAAAGGGCTGCGGCGCCATGGCGCCGCAGCCCTTTTTTACAGCCGCTTTGTTAAATAATACCGGCAGTGGCCGGGGGGACAGTCCTCCAGCACGCCGAACAGGGTGTAGCCCTGTTTTTCATAAAATCCCTTTGCCTGAAAATCAAAGGTGTCCAGATGAACCATGGTACAGCCGGCCTCTTTCAGCAGACGCTCCGCCTCTTTCAGCAGCCGGCTTCCAAGGCCTTTGCCGCGGAACGCCTCAGAAACCCAAAGGCGGCTGACAAAGCCGCAGCAGCTGAAATATTGTTCTGCAAGAATGCCCCCTGCCAAAGTGCCGTTTTCATCCTCTGCGGCCAGATGGAAAAAACCTTCCCTCACCGTTTCCGAAATGCCCAGCTTTCCTAAGCTGTAGGTTTTTAAGCCGTCTTTAATCAGTGTTTCTTCCTGCTGCGTACAGGGTCTGATTTGTATCATTGCCTTTTCCTCCCCGGAATCCGTTTTTGTCAGTGTACCACAAACTGAAGAAAGTTCCAATCGGTTTTGGTTTACAGACGGGAGAGGGGCGTGTATAATAAGTAGAAGTTACAAGGAAGTTACAAACAGGAGGAACAAAGATTGCATTATCTGGATAACGGGGCCACCACCCCTTTGTGTCCGCAGGTGAAAGAGGCCATTCTTACAGGGATGGAGCAGTTTGGGAATCCTTCCTCTCTGCATGGAGTGGGCCTTTCTGCAGAGCTGCAGTTTAGGGAGGACGCCCAGGTGATACGGGAGGCCCTGGGGGGTGATCCCAAAGGGAAGCTGCTGTTCACCTCCGGCGGAACGGAAGCCAACAACCTGTGCCTTCAGGGTGCGGCCCGCGCGCTGCGGCGCAGGGGGGACAAGCTGCTGGTGTCCGCGGTGGAGCATGCGTCCGTGCTGGATACGGCGAAGGCCCTTGAAAAGGAGGGCTTCACGGTGGAGTACCTGCCGCCGGAGAGCCTGACGCCGGAGGGCGTGGCACAGCGGGCGGACAGCCGCACCATCCTTGTCAGCATCATGTACATGAATAATGAGACGGGCAACCTGTATCCCGTGACGGACATTGCAAAGGCGGTAAAGCGGAAAGCGCCGCAGGCGCTGTTTCACAGCGACATGGTGCAGAGCTTTCTGAAAGCGCCTGTGAAACTGAAGAATTCCGGCATTGATTTCGCATCCGTCAGCGGGCACAAGCTGCACGCCCCGAAGGGGATTGGCGCGTTGTACATGGCCCCCGGCACAAGGCTGCACCCGCTGTTTTACGGCGGCGGCCAGCAGGGGAAAACGCGCCCCGGGACGGAAAGCACGCTGCTGGCCCACGGCTTTGCGGCGGCGGTGAAGGCCGCGCAGGCATCGCAGGAACAGAGCGCACAGCACGCAGCGGCGCTGAACCGGTTGCTGCACGAACAGCTGCAGGGGGTGGAGCCTGTGGTGTTCAACACACAGGGCGAAGCGTCCCCCTACACGGTGAACCTGTCCGTTCCGGGCATCCGCAGCGAGACGATGCTGCATTTTCTGGAGGCGCGGGGGGTCTATGTCTCCTCGGGCTCTGCGTGCGCCGGTGGGGCGCTCAGCCACGTGCTGGCAGCCTACGGCCTGCCGGCGGAGCGGATTGACAGCGCGCTGCGCGTCAGCTTCTCCCGCATGAATACCGAGGAGGACGTGCTGGCCCTGACACAGGGCATAAAGGACGGAATTGCGTCTTTGGCAAGGAAGGGAAGGAAAGCATGAAGGAACTGATTTTAATTAAAAGCGGCGAAATCGCCTTAAAGGGCCTTAACAAAAACAGCTTTGAGGAGCGCATGAAGAAAAACATCCTGTCCGCCGTCAAGGACCTGGGCCCTTTCAGCATTAAAAGCGCCCAGTCCACCATGTACCTGATGCCGGAGGGCGCCTGCGACATGGACGAGGCGGCGGAGCGGGTGGGCAAGGTGTTCGGCATCTCCGCCTATACCCGCGCGGCGGAGTGCGAAAAGGATTTTGAAAGCATCAAGGCCACTGCGGCGGAGTACCTGCATGACCAGCTGATGGACGTCAAAACATTTAAGGTAAACGCCAAGCGCGCGGACAAAAAGTTCCCCATGACTTCGCCCGAGCTGTGCGTGGAGCTGGGCGGCTTTCTGCTGGAGCAGTTTCCCCACCTGTCGGTGGATGTGCACGAGCCGGAGCTGAATGTGGTGGTGGAGGTTCGGGATTTCGGCGCGTACCTGCACGGGAAAAGCCTGCGGGGCGCCGGAGGCATCCCGGTGGGTTCCTCCGGGAAGGCCATGCTGCTGATTTCCGGCGGTATCGACAGCCCGGTGGCCGGCTACATGATGGCCAAACGGGGCGTGTCCCTGTCCGCCGTACATTTTATGAGCCCGCCCTACACCAGCGAGCGGGCGTTTTTGAAGGTGCAGTCCCTTGCCCGGCAGATGACGGACTACACCGGCCCCATCAAACTGTACAGCGTGCAGTTTACAGAGATTCAGGAGGCCATCCGCGACCGGTGCGAGGAGGAGTACTTCACCCTGATTATGCGCCGGTTTATGATGCGCATTGCACAGCGGCTTGCCCGCCGCAGCGAGAATCTGGCCCTGATTACCGGGGAGAGCCTCGGCCAGGTGGCAAGCCAGACCATGCCTGCCCTTGTCTGCACCGACGCGGTGTGCCGCATGCCGGTGCTGCGCCCGCTTATCGGCATGGACAAGGAGGAAATTGTCCGAATCTCCCGTGCCATCGGCACGTTTGAGACGTCCACCCTGCCTTATGAGGACTGCTGCACGGTGTTTACGCCGAAGCACCCGCGCACGCGGCCTTCGCCCGCCGCCGTGGAAAAGGAGGAGGCGAAGCTGCCGGTGGACGAGCTGATTGAAAAGGCCCTTTCCACGGTGGAAAGCAGGCTGATTACACACTAGAGAAGGAGGCGGAGAAAATGCAGTTTTCCGCGGAAATTATTGCCGTCGGCACCGAGCTGCTGCTGGGCGATATTGTCAACACCAACGCCCAGTTCCTGTCCCGGAAGCTGGCGGAGCTGGGCGTGTCGGTCTACCGGCAGGCGGTCATCGGGGACAACCCCGGCCGGCTGAAGGCGGAGCTGAAAAAGGCCCTGTCGGAAAGCAACATTGTTATTCTCACAGGCGGCCTCGGCCCCACAAAGGACGACCTGACAAAGGAGACGGTGTGCGCAGCGCTGGGCTACACCATGCAGCTTAGCGAGCCGCACCTTGAAAAAATGCGGCAGCGCTTCAAGGACCGGGGCGATGAAATGCCGGACAGCAATAAGAAGCAGGCCATGTTCCCAAAGGAGGCGTACATCCTTGAGAACGACCATGGCACGGCCCCCGGCTGTATTTTGTCCGCGGGTCCGCAGCACATCGTCATGCTGCCCGGCCCGCCGTATGAGATGCGGCCCATGTTTGAAAATTACGCAGTGCCCTATCTGAAGCAGTTTTTGCAGCAGCAGGTCATTGCGTCCCAGTCGCTGGAGTTCTTCGGCATCGGCGAGTCCACACTGGCAGAGCGGCTGGGGGACCTGCTGGACAATGAGAACCCGACGGTGGCCCCCTACGCCGCCAAGGGGCAGTGCCGCATCCGGGTGTCCGCCAGGGCGGAGACCGAGCAGGCCGCACAGGACATGATTGCGGCCATGGTGGAGCGTATCAAGGTCATCGCCGGGGAATACATCTACTCCTTCGACGGCAAGCAGATGGAGGAGGTCGCGGTGGAGCTGCTGCAAAAACAGGGCAAGACCGTGGCAGTGGCGGAGTCCTTAACCGGCGGCCTGATAACGGAACGGCTGACGGATGTACCCGGCGCGTCGCAGGTGTTGGCAGGGGGGTTCTGCACCTACACTGCGGGCACCAAGGCGAAAATCCTCGACCTGCCCCGCCGGGCCATCAAAAAATACGGCACGGTCAGCGCGCCGGTGGCGGCGGCCATGGCCGCGTCCGCCCGCAGGCATACGGGGGCGCATCTGGGCCTGTCGGCAACCGGTGTGGCGGGCCCCGGCCTGGATGAGAAGGGCAACCCCGTGGGCACGGTGTTTGTGGCGCTGTGCGACGGGAAGCACACCTATGTAAAGCAGCTGCAGCTGGGGCATTTGCAGGACCGGGACACCATCCGGTATGTAACGGCCACCCATGCGCTGGACCTTGTGCGCCGCTGGTGCGATGAGGAGGAGCGGCACACGCTGCAGGAAATCTGCCTGCCGGAAAAGCAGGTCAAAAAGATCGGTAACGGTTTTTTTAGACGTGCCGCAAGGCGGCTGATCCCCGTCAGAGGGGACTCGGTCGGGTTAGTGCTGAACAAACTGCTGTTCATCGCGTGCTTTGCGGCAGTGATAACCGTGGCTGTGTTTACCCTGCGTTACTACAGCGGCCTGCAGGATGAGTCCCATCTGAACGCCATGGCCGTGGGGCTTATCGGCACCTCCGCACAGGGGGAGCTGCCGGACGGCTTCCTTGAGGAGTACGGCGGGCTGTACGACTTAAACAATGAATTTGCCGGCTTTATCAGCCTGCCGGGCCTGCGGCTGCCCATGGTGCAGGGGGTGGATAACGAGACCTACCTGACCCGGGACTTCCTCGGGCGGCCCAGCGGCACCGGCACCTGTTTTCTCGACTACCGCAACGGTGTGCGCTGGCTCAGCGACCAGACGGTGCTGTACGCCAACAGCACCCTTGCGGACGAGCTGAGTAAGTATGCCGACCCGGCCTATATGGACACCCACCTGGACTTGACGCTGGAGACGGTGTATGGCAGCCACGGCTTTGTGGCGGTGGCCGCCGTCTATGTCAATGTCGATGAGGAGCAGGGGCGCATTTTCCACTATGACAGCCTGTTAAACCGCACCTCGGACGAGCAGATGGAGGCCTATCTTGAGGAGGTGTACCAGCGCGCGGTGGTGCGCACCAGCGTGCGGGTGCGTGCGGACGACAAGCTGCTGGCGGTGGTGATGGACGGCGGCGAGTACGAGGGGCAGAAGCTGATTGTGTATTTCCGCGAACTGCGGGAGGGCGAACGCAGCCTCGGCCACTTTGCCTACGCCAATGAGAACCCGGTGCGGGACGACCGGTACTACGTCTCCCGCGGGGAGAGCGTCCCCACGGAGGAGCTACCCTTTTCGGACACCTTGGAGGAAAACGGGTCCTCCGGACAGGAGGAGTCCTCCTCCGGAAGCGAAAGTGAAAGCGGGCAGGAAAGCGAATCCGGACAGGGCAGCAGCGAAAGCTCCTCGTCCAGTGAACAAAGCTCCTCCAGCAGGCCGGACAGCTCCTCCGGATCTTCCGGCGGCGGGAGCAGCTCCAGTTCCTCCTCCAGTTCTTCCTCCGGTTCCGACTCCGGTTCTTCCGGCGGCTCCGGCGGGGAGGAGAGCCACCCCTACGGCATGGCCAACATGGCCGGCGTGGGAATGGTGGACATGGCGGAGGCAGTGGCCCGCTGCACAGCGCTGGAGACGGGTGGAAGCCTTGCGCCGGAGGCCATGAAGGCGCAGGCCGTGGCCATCCACACCTACATCCTGTACTGCAACAACATGGGACGTGCCGCAGACCTGACCATGTACAACAATGAGACGGCGGCCCAGCGCGCGCTGATTGAGCGGGTGAAAACCGTTGTAATGCCGGTGATGGGCAAGGTGCTGCGGTACGGCGGCAGTGTGATTTACGCCCCCTTCTTCTCCTCCGCCGCAGGGCGGACCAACTCCAATCAGGAGACGTTCGGATCCTCGCTGCCCTACCTTGTCAGCGTGGAAAGCAAATATGACCACCTGTATGCCAACCGGTGGGAAAGCACCCTGCAATTGACGGAGGCGCAGGTTCGGCAAGCAGTCAGCGCCGCCCTGCCGGGCGCGGACCTGACGGGCGACCCCTCCGGCTGGTTTGTAATTGAAAGCCATACCTCCGGCGGCTATGTGGCGGGGATCCGTGTGGGCGGCGTGTCCACCACGGGCCGTGCCGTCCGGGAACAGATTTTGACCGCTTCCCGGACAGGGGCGGGTGCCTCGCTGCGCAGCCACTGCTTCACCGTCAGCTATGCGGACGGCATGTTTACCTTTACCACAAAGGGCTACGGCCACGGCGTGGGGATGAGCCAGTACGGCGCGCACGGCTACGCCGTGGAGGAGGGCTGGAGCTACAGCCGGATACTGAATCACTACTATCAGGGCGCAACCATCTCGGACGGGTAATATGAAACCGAACGGAAGGCCCTGCTCTGGAAATTCTGTAAAATAATTATGAAAACCGGTGTTGCAAAACGGAGAGTTTTTAAGTATAATTATTTTGTTAAATTTTTTGAAAGGGGCTTGACAAAGACGATGAAAGGGCGGAGCATGGTAGCAAGCAAGCAAGCAAGCAAGCAAGCAAGCAAGCAAGCAAGCAAGCAAGCAAGCAAGCAAGCAAGCAAGCAAGCAAGCAAG
>CAJFUF010000013.1 GCA_904420175.1 Candidatus Schneewindia gallinarum | reverse complement strand
CTTTCCGTTCTTTCCGCAGTTCTTTCCAAAAGCAGAAAAATCGCTGATTGGAACCGATGGGCGATTCCTCAGTATTTGCGGGCATTTTTTCAAAAAGCCCAGATTTCATGCGGGTTTGCAGGCGTACAAGGCTGACTGAAACTGACTGGAGAAACCATGTAATTAACAGACAGCGATAAAACTCGAAATCAGTTTGCGGGCAACCGCACGCGGGTTCGAATCCCGCCCTCTCCGCCACGTCGGAACGAGTTACGCTCGTTCCGATTTTTTTATACTCAAAAAATCAGTCGACCGCTCCACTGTTCCTCCTTTTCCGCAAAAAGTCCCGCTGCGCCTACGTTGCTCGCTTGTAAACGCGCTCTGGGCGCTCCGGCTTGCTACCAACTTTTGCGGGTTTGAAAGAGTTCAACTCCCGCCGTCGAAATGCCAAAAAGATCTTTTTCATGTGGCTTAGACACGCCGGAGCAAAGTCCGCTTTGCTCCGGCTTATTTTTTGCCTATGGCTTTAAAACAAGCCATCCGCCTCTCCGCCGCTCCCCTTTTTGCGGTGCAGCCCGGCGCTTGTTCCGTCTGTGTCCGGTGTGCTATAATTGGAACTGTTTTAATGACCAGATATGGAACCGGCTAAAAGCGAGGCATTTTTATGAAAAGACAGACGAATGCGCCGGAGGAAATTAAAATCCGCGGTGCAAAAGTGCACAACTTGAAAAACATCGATGTCGACATCCCCTTAAACAAAATTGTCGGCATTGCCGGGGTGTCCGGCTCGGGCAAATCGTCCCTTGCGCTGGGGGTGCTGTATGCGGAAGGATCCCGGCGTTATCTCGACGCGCTGTCCACCTATACCCGCAGGCGGATGACACAGGCGGCAAGGGCGGATGTGGACGAGGTTTTATATGTTCCTGCCGCGCTGGCCCTGCACCAGCGGCCCGGCGTGCCCGGTATCCGAAGCACCTTCGGCACCGGGACGGAGCTGTTGAACAGCCTGCGGCTGATGTTTTCACGGCTGGCCAGCCATCGCTGCCCCAACGGTCACTATCTCGAACCGACGCTGGCAGTGGCTGCCGGGCAGGAGCTTGTCTGCCCGGAATGCGGCGAGCACTTTTTCCCGCCCAGCGCGGAGGAGCTGGCCTTTAACAGCCAGGGCGCCTGCCGCACCTGCGGCGGCACCGGTATCGTCCGCACCGTCGACCGGGCGACGCTTGTCCCTGACGAGTCCCTTACCATTGACGAGGGGGCCGTCGCGCCGTGGAACACCCTGATGTGGTCCCTGATGACCGAGGTCTGCCGGGCGATGGGCGTGCGGACGGATGTTCCCTTCCGGGAACTGACCGAGCAGGAAAAGGACATCGTCTACAACGGTCCGGCTATAAAGAAACACATTTTCTACCATCCCAAGAACTCCAACCAGGCCGGGGAGCTGGATTTCACCTATTTCAACGCGGTCTATACCGTGGAAAATGCACTGGCCAAAGTGAAGGACGAAAAAGGCATGAAGCGGGTGGAAAAGTTTCTGAAAGAGGAAGTATGCCCCGACTGCGGCGGCACCCGCCTTTCCGAGGCGGCGAGAATGCCGCGGTTGCGCGGTATCGGCCTTGATGAAGCCTGCAAAATGACGCTGGCGGAGCTTACCGAATGGGTGAAGGGCGTGCCGTCCTCCCTGCCGGAGCAGATGCGTCCCATGGCGGAAAACATCTGCGAGTCGTTTCAAACTGTGGCCAGGCGTCTGATGGAGCTGGGGCTCAGCTACCTGACGCTTGACCGCGCTGCCTCCACCCTGTCCACGGGCGAACGGCAGCGTATGCAGCTTGCCCGTGCGGTGCGCAACCGCACCACCGGCGTGCTATATGTGCTGGATGAGCCGTCCATCGGGCTGCACCCCTCCAACATTGTGGGGCTGACCGAAGTCATGAACGACCTAGTGGCGGACGGCAACTCCGTGCTGCTTGTGGATCACGACACGCAGATTCTTTCCCAGGCGGACTGGCTTATTGAGATGGGGCCGCAGGCCGGCGCGGACGGCGGCCGTATTGTGGCACAGGGGACTGTTTCGGACCTTGCAGGAAATCCGCACTCTCTCATTGGGCCGTTCCTCTCCGGGGCGGAGCAGGTCCGCGTGCGGCAGTGCAGCCCTGCGGACGCCCTGTTCCAGTTTGGAACCATCCATTTGTCCACCTCCGCCATTCACACCGTCAAGCCCCTTGAAGTGGATATTCCGAAGGGCAGGCTGACGGCGGTGACGGGTGTGTCCGGTTCCGGTAAAACAACCCTGATTCTGGAAAGCCTGATTCCCGGCATGGAGGCGGCTGTCTCCGGCAAGGCCCTGCCGGAACACGTCCTCTCCGCTGAGGCGCCGGGGATCGCACACATCAAGCTAATCGACGCGACGCCCATTGGTATCAACGTTCGCTCCACCGTGGCAACCTACGCCAATGTCCATGACGAGCTGCGCAAAATCTACGCCAAGACCCCGAACGCCCGCCGCCTCGCCTTCAAGGCAGGGGATTTCTCCTACAACACGGGCAAGCTGCGTTGCCCTGTGTGCGACGGTACAGGCACCATCAGCCTTGACGTGCAGTTTTTGCCGGACGTGGACATCCCCTGCCCGGAGTGCCACGGCGCACGTTACGCCAAGGATGCGGGAAAAGTGCGCTACCACAGCCGGTCCGGCCGGGACTTCTCCCTGCCGGAATTGATGGCCATGGACATCCACACCGCCCTGGACGCCTGTGAGGACTTAAAGGTCGTCCGGCAGCGGCTTCAGGTGCTGCAAAGCCTCGGGCTTGGATACCTGACCCTTGGCGAGGCGACGCCCAGCCTCTCCGGCGGGGAGGCGCAGAGGCTGAAACTTGCCAGCGAAATGGGTCGCGGACAGTCGGACTCCATCTTTGTTTTTGACGAGCCGACCATCGGGCTGCACCCGCTGGATGTGCGGACGCTGCTTCAGGTCTTTCAGACCCTGATTGACAACGGCGCCACCGTCATTGTTATTGAGCATGACCTGGACGTCATCCGGAATGCCGACTACATCATTGACATGGGCCCGGGCGGCGGCGAGGAGGGCGGCAGAATCGTTGCCGCCGGCACGCCCGCCGAAATTGCCCAAAACAAGTCAAGCATAACGGGCCGGTTTTTACACGGGCTGTCCGAAACAAACTAGCAGCGCAGGCAAGTGCCGCAGGACCATTCCTGCGGCACAAATTTTTCTGTCATGCAGTCAGGGCATGGCTGCCGGTCCGTTATGTTGATTGTTGCCCGCTTTTCCGGTATAATCAGCCTAGAGGGGAGGCTTTCGCCATGGAACTTCGGGTTTTAAATTATTTTCTGGCAGTTGCCAGGGAGGAAAACATCACAAAAGCGGCGCAGATGCTGCACGTAACACAGCCCACCCTGTCGCGGCAGATGATGCAGCTGGAGGAGGAACTTGGCGTGAAGCTGTTTGTCAGAAGCAGCCACAGTATTATCCTGACGGAGGACGGAATGCTGCTGAAACGCCGCGCACAGGAGCTGCTGTCCCTTGCAGAAAAAACCAAGCGCGACTTTGTGCGCCGCGAGGAGGAGCTGACAGGGGAAATTGCCATTGGCAGCGGCGAATTTCTCAGCGCCCGCCTGTTCTCCCGGCTGTTGTACTCCTTCCGGCAGGAGCATCCGCTGGTCCGCTACCAGATTTACAGCGGAAATGCGGACAACATCCGGGACTATATCGAGCGCGGGCTGCTGGACATGGGCGTCATGCTGGAGCCGGTGGACATCCGCAAATACGACTTTGTCTCCATCCCGCAGAAGGAGAAGTGGGGCGTGCTTGTGCGGACGGATTCCGTCTTTGCAGACCGGACATCCATCTCCCCGCAGGAACTCATCGGGCTTCCGGTTATTTCCACCTCGCGGGAGTTTGTCCAAAGCGAGCTGGGTGACTGGTTTGACGAAACGTATGGGCGCCTGCAAATTGTTGCCACCGGAAACCTGTTGTATAACGAGGCCATGCTGGCGGAAAGCGGCATGGGCGTTGCACTGGGGATTGAGCTGCACTGTACTTACAAGAACCTGCGCTTTATCCCCTTTGAGCCCGTCATTGAATCCAGCACCGTGCTGGCCTGGAAGAAGGATCAGCTTTTCCCCCCTGCCTGTACGGAATTTATCGAATACGCAAAGAAATACTTGAAAAGCATTTCTGAGGATAAACAATAGGTATTAGACTTCACCACAGGGAAGATTTACAATAAAGGTGTCCTGAAAAAGGGCGCCTTTATTTTTTAACGTAACCGGGAGGACGCCATGACGATTGACGAGGCCAGCAGACGCTACAACATCCCTGTTGAGGTACTGAAGGAGTATGAAAGCTGGGGGCTGTGCTGTGCGGTAAAAAAAGTCACGGGCACATGGCAGTACGACGAGGAGGACATCAGGCGGCTAAGCACCATAATGACGCTGCGCGACGCAGGTTTCAGCAGCGGCGAGGCGGAGACCTACATGCGTCTGATGCTGGAAGGGGATCGGACACGCGGCCAGCGCATGCAGATGCTAAGCAGGCTGCGGGACAACACGCTTCATGAAATTCACTTCAAGCAGCGGCAGCTGGACCGGCTGGACTATCTTCGCTACAAAATCCTTCATGCCGGCAAGCAGGCAGACTGAGGTAGGCCGGGCTGTGAGCGTACGAAGCCGTTCCTTTAAATCGGGTTGCGTTACAAAAAAGATACACGTCATAAGCGCAGGCGCAACGCCGGAACCAAACAAACAGCCCGGACGCAACTTGCGTGTCGAGGCTTTTAACTGAAATGGAGGAAAAGACATGAGCAGGAAAAGCATTGTTTTATTTTACAGCTGGGCAGGCCACACAAGAAGCATGGCGGAGGCCATTGCCCGACTGACCGGCGCGGAAATGCAGGAGATTGTGCCGGAAAAACCGTACAGCAGCGACTACAACACCGTGGTCAACGACGCAAAAAAAGAAATCCGGCAGGGGTGTCACCCGCCCATCCGACCGATAGAGCGGGATCTCAGCCAGTATGACACCATTTTTCTCGGCACACCCATCTGGTGGGGCACCATGGCGCCTCCGGTGGCCACCTGCCTGGAGGGGCACGATTTCAGCGGAAAGACCATCCTTCCCTTCACCACCCACGGCGGAGGCGGCAAAGGCCATTCCGATCGGGATATTGCCGCCATGTGTCCCGGCGCCAAGGTCACGGGGATGTACACCACCTATGAGGGCGAAGGAAAGGCCCTTGAAGGCGAGCTGCGCACGTGGTTGCAGCAGAATGGGATCCGGTAGGACGTGATGGAAAAAGGCGGAAACAAAAATGACGGGCCGTAAGCAGCCTGTTTTCCCCATTGGGGGAACAAAGCGACGCTTTCGCCCGGTATTTTATCGGACACAGCAATTTGAACATACTGACAAGTCAGGGGGTGCCCCCTGCCAACATTATATTTGAGCCAGACTGCCGCAACCGCCGGCACATCCGCAGGGCCGCAGCGGGTGATCGCCTGAAAAGCGGGCTGTTCGCGGGAGGTTTCACTTGACCCATGGTAAATTCCATGGTATATACTGTAAAATAGGAGCATGATGGCGGGGAGCCCCCGCCGGAAGGAGAACGGGGCAATGGGAGACAGTCACACTGCCATGCAGTACAGAAAGCTGCCCCACGGGCAGGAGCGTATCAGTGTTATCGGGCTTGGTATGGGCTCCATCCACGAGGGCAGCGAGGAGGAGATTGAGCAGACCGTCCGGCTGGCAATGGAACGCGGCGTCAACTATTTCGACATGGTTGCATCGGAGGAAAAGCCGTACACGTGCTATGCCCGGGCATTTGCAGGCCACAGGCAGGCCGTTTACCTGCAAATGCATTTCGGCGCCGTCTACCACGGTGGAAGGTACGGCTGGACAAGGGATCTTTCCGAAATCAGGCATACATTTCAGCAGCAGTTGCAGCTGCTGCACACCGATTATACCGACATGGGCTTCGTCCACTGCATCGACGAGGAGGACGACTTCCACAGCATTATGAAAGACGGCCTGTGGGACTATATGAAAGGGCTGAAGCAGGACGGGGTGATCCGTCATCTGGGCCTGTCCTCCCACGACCCTGCCATCATCCGCCGTTTTCTGGACACCGGCCTTATCGACATGGTGATGTTCAGCATTAACCCGGCGTACGATTACTCCACCGGGGACTATGGAATCGGCAGTGTGGCGGATCGGGGCCTGCTTTACAGGGAGTGTGAGAAGCAGGGCGTCGGCATCTCCGTCATGAAGCCCTTTGGGGGCGGTCAGCTGCTCAACGCCAGGACGTCCCCCTTCCGGCGGCAGCTTTCAAAATTCCAGTGCCTCCAGTACGCGCTGGACCGCCCGGGTGTGCTGACGGTGCTGCCCGGTGTCCGCGGGCGGGCGGATCTGCTGGAGGTGCTGGGTTATCTGGACGCCACACCGGAAGAGCGGGACTATACGGTTATCAGTGAGTTCGCCCCACAAAATGCAGACGGCATCTGCGTGTACTGCAACCACTGCCAGCCCTGTCCCCAGGGGCTGAACGTGGGGCTTATCAACAAATATTATGACCTCGCCCTTGCCGGGGACGTGCTGGCCAGGGGACATTACAGCAAGCTGTCCGTTGGGGCGGACGCCTGCGTCCAGTGTGGGCACTGCGAGGCCCGCTGCCCCTTCCACGTTAAGCAGGAGGCACGCATGCGTGAGATTGCAGCATATTTCGGCGCATCGGCCGCCGGGAATCCATAATGACATTGAAAGGAAGGTTGAACAATGGTCTACAAAGCATTTCAGGATTTAAAGCTGTCCGCCCTTGGTATGGGCGCCATGCGCCTGCCCGTGCTGGACGGGGATGACAGCCGCATTGACGAGAAGGCGACGCAGGAGATGGTCGACTACGCCATGGCGCACGGTATCAACTACTACGACACTGCGTGGGGATACCACAACGGGAATTCGGAAACGGTGATGGGCAGGGCGCTGAGCCATTATGCGCGGGACAGCTTCTATCTTGCCGACAAATTCCCCGGCTACGACCTGGCCAACATGGATAAGGTGGAGCAGATTTTTGAGGCCCAGCTGAAAAAATGCGGGGTGGAGTATTTCGACTTCTATCTGTTCCACAATGTGTGTGAAATGAATATCGATGCTTATCTGGATAAGCAGTACGGTATTTTTGAGTACTTATTCCGCCAGAAACAGGAGGGAAGAATCCGGCACCTCGGCTTCTCGGCGCACGGAAGTTACGACGTGATAAAGCGGTTTTTAGACGCCTACGGCGAACAGATGGAATTTTGCCAGATTCAGCTGAACTACCTTGACTGGAGCTTCCAGGATGCGAAGGCCAAGGTGGAGCTGTTGGCGCAGCACCACATCCCTGTATGGGTGATGGAGCCTCTGCGCGGCGGCAAGCTTGCCAGCCTGGACGCCGGGGACGCCTCCCGCCTGCAGGCACTGCGGCCGGACGAAGGGATTCCCGCCTGGGCTTTCCGCTTTTTGCAGACGGTGCCCGGTGTCACGGTTACACTGTCCGGCATGTCCAATTTTGAGCAGCTGCAGGACAACATCCGCACCTTTGAGACGGATCGGCCCCTTTCGGAGAAGGAGATGGCGGAACTGCTTTCCATTGCAGACGGCATGGTGAAAAAAATTGTGCTGCCCTGCACAGCGTGCCGCTACTGTGTCAGCCACTGCCCGCAGGGGCTGGATATCCCTTCGCTGCTGTCGCTGTATAACGAGCACTGCTTTACCGGCGGCGGCTTCCTGGCGCCCATGGCCCTGATGGCGGTGCCGCCGGAAAAGCAGCCCAGCGCCTGCATCGGCTGCCGCAGCTGCGAGGCGGTCTGCCCGCAGCAGATTAAAATTTCCGAGGCCATGGCCGACTTCACGCAAAAACTGAATGCCTAAAGGAGGACTTCATCGCAATGGAACATTGCCTCACCACGGCGCAGCCTTCCGCACCTGCCGCCAAAAGCCACAGGCGGCAGGCCATGAGCGGCCGCCTGCTACGCGCTGTTCGCCTGCTGGAGGAAGGCGGGCACACCTGTGTGCTGTGTAAGGACGAACTGGTGCTTACAAGCGGGAAAAGGGGGGTACTTCCTCTCATAGAATGGATTGAGCAGGGACGGAACCTGAAAGGGTTTTCTGCCGCGGACAAAATTGTGGGCAGGGCATCTGCACTGCTGTTTGTGCTTGCCGGCGTCCGGGAGATCTATGCCTCTGTCATGAGTGAGGGCGCCCTTTCGGAGCTGGAAAAGCACGGTATCCCCGCGTATTACGGCAGCCTGGTTCCCGCCATTATCAACCGGCAGGGCACCGGAATCTGCCCCATGGAGCAGGCTGTTTTGGGTATTTCCGACCCGGCACAGGCCCTGGCTGCAGTCAAACGCAGGCAACAGGAACTGCGCCAGGCCGCAGGGCAGGAAAAGCAGCTGTAATGTTATAAAACAGGAAAAGGAGGGGCTCTGCCTATATGTGGCAGAGCCCCTCCTTTTCGTCAATATTTTACTGAACCTTGCGCTTTTTACGCAGGACGGCCACCATAACCGCTGCGCCAGGAAGCATAACAAGATATACCCCTGCACGGGCCGGATCACCTGTCGGTACCGCCGGCTCATTCTCCGGGGTTCCGGGCTGCTCCGTGTCGGCAGGAATTTCATCGTTGCTTTCCACCACCGCAGACAGGATCCCCACGTAGTTGTTGAGATAAAACAGCTGGTCCACCACTCCGTCCTTATAGACAGTAACCTCGTGGGGGCCATTAGACAGGGTGATGATAAAGGTACCATTTGCGTCCGTCTTAAAATTCTGCGCTTCACCGCCGTCTACGCTGACCTGGAAGGTGGCGTTTGCCGCGTGTACACCGCCGCCGAAAACGGTTATCGGTACCTGATAGCTGTTGGCCGTATAGCCTCCGCCAATCGCGGTAATTCGTCCTCCGTTAACCGGAACGGTAATCCCGTTTTTATTTTCCGGAAGGGAGCTAAGGTAGGTCAGATAGCGGGTGAAAATCCCCTTTTCACCATCGCCATTGCCGATCACTTCATAGGCGTCCGGCTCAGTAAAGCCCCAGAAACCGTCTCCGCCGCTAAGGTTGTAGCTTCCGCTGGTAACCAGAATAGATTTTTTATCGTCATTTCTGTCCAGTACGGTTCCGTCGTCCAGCTTAATTTCCACCACGCGCTGGCCTTCTCTGGTTTTTCTTCCCGCTGTGGTTCCATCCGGCTTTGTATACGTCTCATACTGAATGGACGGCTTGGAAATATCGTAGGTGTAGCGGAAGCCGGACGGAATAAGGAAATGGCCGTGTCCGCCGTTAATCTGTCCGGTAACCGGATCCTGATCCGTAACGCTGCTGACTGCCACCTCAATCATGTCGTACAGAACCTTCGGACTAATAGCCACATAGGTTACCGGCGAGTCGCTCCAAGGAAGAATCTGATAGACATTTTCCATGGTAATGTCACCTGCGGGGATTGTTGCACGCACATTCCCGCTGCAGATGTAGCCAATATAATGGTAGTTCTGATACTCCGGCTTGTTTGCAAGCGCATCCTGAAGTTCCCACCGGCGGCTGTCGGCCACCAAATCGTACAAATTGGCCTCCGCCGTGCCGGATACCCCATAGGTGGTGCTTACCACATTCCCCTCGCTGTCCAGTGCACGGGCTTCAATATTGCTGGCATACAGATTGGACAGGGTAGTACCCACTTTCTGGGTTTTGCTCGCCTCCTGCAGTTCCTTGATCTTCTCAATAGCCTGCTGACAATCCGGATCCGGCTGAATGCCCTGCGCCGCAACCGTATCCTTATTAATACGTTCGCTTACTACTGTCTGAAGCCCGTCATCGCCAAAAGTCAGGGTCAATTTTCCAAGGTTCGCAAGGGCGCTTCCGGAGGAGACTATCAGGGTTCCGTTCACCGTCTGTGTCTTATCTGCCAGCATATCCTCATGGGTGTGGCCGTCGATAATCACGTCAATTTTGCCTTGGCTCGCCTGGGCAATCGCCTTGGAGGAGTACTGCTCTTCCGTTGACCAGCCACAGTGGGCAAGGCAAATAATGGCGTCCACGTCCGTCTCATTTTCTTCAATCTGTTTCAGAATCCGTACCGTTTCGGTTCCAAGATCCTGAAATTCCAGTCCTTTCAGCTTATCAGGGGAAGCCAGGCTCTCCGTCTCCGGTGAAATCAGGCCAAAAATAACAATTTTACGGCCGCCTACCTCTTTTACCAGATAATCTTTCCCACCTTTTAACGCCGCCTTTAGCTCTTCATTCGCGCCGGCCCCAAACGCCAGATTCCCTGCAAGAATGGGGAAATTAGCAGTTTTTACATTTTCCAGCAGCGTTTCCTGGTCGTAGTCAAACTCATGGTTGCCAAGCACCATGGCATCGTAACCGGCTGCATTCATTAACTCAAACGGCCCCTTTCCTTCCGTCAACATGGAAAAAGGCTGGCCCTGGGTCGCATCGCCTGCATCCAGCAAAAGGCTGTTGGGTGTGCTTTCCCGGATGGACTTTACATGGGCAAGGTTGAAGTCATCACTGATCATGGATGCGTGCATATCATTGGTGTGATAAATCACAACCGTATCCGCAGGTGCCGCAAACACCGGAGTCCCAACCGGAATGCCCAGCAGCAGTGCTCCTGCCAACAATAAAGCCAATAGTCGTCTGCCTGTCTTTTTCATAGTAACCTCCCTTTTCTGTTGATTGTATGTTGCCGTCCGCGAACGTCCTGCCCCGTCCGAGTTGTCCCCTCCCCAGCACAGAATCGGCGCCAGGTTCCATGCTGGCTGTAATTTGGGATACCGGCTCAGCCGGAGTAATTACTATCAATTTAACATAAACGTACAAAGAAGTACAGCCTTTCATTTACATGAACTTTACGTATTTTTTACATCATCCTTTGTATATTTTCCACAGTTTATTTCTATAAAAAATTTTTTGTTTAAAACATCATCTTCCCGCCTTGCCATATAGCAAAAAAGAAGGGACGCAAAAGCGTCCCTTCTTTTTTGCTTTGTTTTTCTGTTTCAGCAGTTCAGTGCTTCCTCCCACTGGGCCTGCCGGAAACCGACCAGCACAAATCCGTCCCCCACCAGCAGCGGGCGCTTGACCAGCATGCCGTCTGTGGCAAGCAGTTCCAGCTGCTGTCCTTCCTCCATGGCGGGCAGCTTGTCCTTCAGCCCCAGTTCCTTATATTTTAACCCGCTGGTGTTGAAAAACCGTTTCAGGGGCAGTCCGCTGAGCCTGTGCCACTGCGCCAGCTCCTGAGCGGACGGGTTGTCGGTTTTGATGTTGCGCAGGGTGTAGTCCGCACCCACACTGTCCAGAAACGCCTGCGCACGTTTACAGGTGGAGCAGTTTGGGTAGCAGACAAACAGCAGTTTTTTACTCATGTCCACATCCCTCGTGCGAGCAGGAACCGCCGCAGCCACCGGTCATGCAATGCTCCTCATGGTCGTGCCCGTGATGGTCGCACTGTGCATTTTCGTCGTAGTGCAGGTTGTCTTTCAGCAGGGCCTCCACTGCTGCATCCGCATCCCCTGCAACGCCGCCAAACAGCCGGATACCCGCATCCGCCAGCGCCTGCTTTGCGCCACCGCCGATACCGCCGCAAATCAGCGTGTCCACCTTCCGCTCTTTTAAAAATTGCGCCAGCGCCCCATGGCCGCTGCCCAATGTGGGCTCCAGCTCGGTTTGCGTCACCTTGCCTGCGTCCACCGTGTACAGTTTGAACTGCTCGGTATGGCCAAAATGTTGAAAAATCTGGCCGTTTTCATAGGGAATGGCAATTTTCATCATGTTACAAACGCTCCTTTTCTTGTGTTGCTGACCCTATTATGCGCGGTTTTTTCCCGTCCGTCAAGCCACTTCCCCGCAGTTGCACGCCGCAGCGGGCCGGATGTCCGGCCCCTACCGGTCCTTCCAGCCAATCAGCCGCTCAAAATGGTGTTTCACATATTCCTGCGCCCGGACGGTATCCGTCACCTGGAAAACGGGAATTTCCTCGATGGCAGGGTAGCCCCGCTGGCCCGGGAAGCGATCATACCCGGCCTTCACGGCAAAAGTCATGCCGCGGGTAAACTCGCCCTTTGTCTCCACCAGCACCCGCTCGTTGCGGTAGGTCAAAAATTCGTCTGTGAACACCGCCGTAACGGCAAGGCTGTCGAACAGAATGGGGCGGTCCCCCTTTTTGTAAAACGCATGCCTGTCCCACCACGCGTCGATAAGCCGGATAAGCTCGCGGTGCACCGGATGGTTGCTGCTGCGCAGCGCGTCAATCTGCTCGAGAGGCATCTGGCACGGCTCGCACACATCCCGGCTGACAATGCGCACCGGCGCGCCGGAGGCGAGAACCATGGCCGCCGCCTCAATGTCGCAGCACACGTTCCACGTCAAAAAGTGCCGGTCGAACGCGCCGCCCATCCACACAATCTCCTTCATCAGGTCAATGGCATCCGGATGCTCTTTTATCAGCAGGGCAATATTGGTAAACGCGCCCAGCGCCAAAATCACCACCTGCCCCGGGTTGGCGCGCAGCGTGTCGTACAAAAATTGAACGCCGCTGCCGTCCGGGCCCACGGGCATCCCGTCCATGTCGGGATAGTACTGAATGAGATCAAAGTCCTGGGGCGCCGGTTCCATCATGGTGGCGGAACTGCCGGGATGAACCGGGATGTCGTCCCGGCCTGCGGCGCGCAGCAGGCTTTTGGTCATTCTTGCGCGGGCGGGGGCATCGAGGTACACGGTGGTTACGCCAAGCACGTCCAGCTCCGGGCAGTTCAGCGCATAGGCGATGGCAATGGCGTCGTCAATGTCGTCCCCGATATCCGTGTCGATAAGCACCTTGATTTTGTCCTGCATGGTTTTGTTTCCTCCATTTCTTTTCGGTTCTGTCCAAAGGGGCCGTGCAGGGCTGTCCCTGCACGGCCCCTCCGTTACCGCCAGTATAGCACCGGGAAGGCCATGCCGAAAGAAAATTTTACGCAAACGTTTGCACCGCACAATCCCGCCGGTTGCCTTTTGCCCCCGGAACCTTTATACTGAAGTGGACGGAATGGGGTGCTTTTTCTGTTCTGCCCGCTCCCGGTGCCAGCGCAGAAACGTCTGATAGGACACCCCCAGCTGCTGCGCGGCGGCCCGGGCCGAAATTTCGCCCTGTTCCCATGCCCGCGCAAGGCGCGGGAACTCCTTCGGGACGGGCTTGCGCGGACGCCCGAACCGCACGCCTTTCATCTTGGCCGCAGCAATGCCCTCCGCCTGCCGCTGGCGGATATTCTCCCGCTCTGTCTGCGCCACATAGCTAAGCAGCTGCAGCACCAGGTCCGCAATCAGTGTGCCGATTAGGTCCTTGCCGCGCCGGGTGTCCAGCAGGGGCATATCCATCACCACAATATCCGCGCCCTTGTCCTTTGTAATGACACGCCACTGGCCGATAATCTCCTCGTAGTTGCGGCCCAGCCGGTCGATGCTTTTAATGACCAGCACATCGCCTTTTTTCAGCCTCCGCAGCATTTTCCGGTAGCCGGGGCGGTTGAAGTCCTTTCCGCTTTGCTTGTCCATAAACAGGTTTTCCATCGGCACGGGAAACTGCTGCATGGCCAGCAGCTGGCGATCCTCGTTCTGTTCCCTTGTGGATACACGGATGTACCCATAAATTTTTTCACTCATGGTTTTCCCCCTTTTTTCGTATTGTTATTACTATAGTAGATTTTTGTAAAAATTCCTAATTTTCGCTAATGGTTCCATTCCGGACGGAAAACGGCGAAAAACCGCAAAAGTATGCGGTTTCCCCGGCAAACGGGTGCCGGGGTGCGAAAAAAAGAGGAAAGATTTTCCTGATTATTTTTTCTTTGCTGGAGGCGGTATCTTTGAAATTCATTCATCTGTCCGACCTGCACCTTGGCAAACGGGTGGGGGAATTCAGCATGACGGAGGACCAGGCCCACGCCCTGCGTCAGGTGCTGGCGGTTGTGGACGAAGAAAAGCCGGATGCGGTGCTGCTGGCCGGGGATGTATACGACAAAGGCGTGCCCAGCCTGGAAGCGGTGCGGCTGCTGGATTATTTTCTGACAGAGCTTGTAAAACGCCGGGTTCCTGTTGCCGTCATCAGCGGCAACCACGACTCCCCCGACCGGCTGGAATTTTTAAGCCAGGTACTGCGCGACAGGGGCGTCCTGATTGCGGGCACCCCCTGCCTGCCGCTGCAAACGCTGACGTTGAATGACGAACACGGCCCGGTGGACATTGTCCTGCTGCCCTTTATCAAGCCGGCCCTTGTCCGCAGCCTGTTTTCGGAGGATCCGCCCGCCGACTACAGCGGCGCTGTTGCCCGGATGCTTTCCACCCTGCCGCCCAAGACGGGACGGCGGGTGCTGGTGGCACATCAGTTTGTGACGGCCGCGGGACAGCAGCCGCTTGCCAGCGATTCGGAGACGGTCAGCATCGGCGGGGTGGACAATGTGGACGCGTCGGTGTTCGATGGGTTCGACTACGTGGCGCTGGGCCACATCCACCGGCCGCAGCCCATGGGCCGGGAGACGGTGCGCTACGGCGGCTCGCTGTTAAAATACTCCTTTTCCGAGGCGGAGCAGCAAAAGGGCGTCACCATTGCGGAACTGCACGCGGACGGGGCCTGTACCATCCGTTTCACGCCGCTTGTGCCGCTGCATGATATGCGGGAGCTACGCGGCCCGCTGCACGCCCTGCTGTCCCCGGAAATTGCAGACGCCGGGGACAAAAGCGACTACCTGTCCGTGACGCTGACGGATGAGGAGGAGCTGTTAGACCCCATCGGCAGCCTGCGGGCGGTGTATCCCAACCTGATGAAGCTGCAGTACGACAACCGCCGCACCGCCGCCGAGGGGGCGGAGGGGCTGACGCAGGAGGAGTTGGACGCCGGGACAGGGCCCAGGGAGCTGTTCTGTGAATTTTTTGAAAAGCAGAACGGCGCCGCCCCGGATGCAGAACAGGAGCGCCTGCTGGAAGAAATTTGGGACCGGATTGGAGGGGACAAGCTGTGAAACCGCAAAAGCTGGAGCTGCACGCGTTCGGGCCCTACGCCGGGACGCAGATAATCGACTTCACCGTGTTCGGCGAAAGCGGCCTGTTCCTTATCACCGGGGACACTGGTGCAGGCAAGACCACCATCTTCGACGCCATCACCTTTGCGCTGTACGGTGCGGTCAGCGGCTCGGTGCGGCCGGTGGACTCGCTGCGCAGCGACTTTGCCGCGCCGGAGGTGAAAACCGGCGTCACATTGGAATTTACCCACAAGGGCGGCCAGTACCGCATTGAGCGCAGCCCGCGGTACCAGCGGCCCAAGCTGCGGGGGGAGGGGACCGTCGCCGTGGAAGCGGAGGCCGCCCTCTACTTCCCGGACGGCAGTACCGTCACCAAATCGAGAGAGGTCACCGCAGCAGTTACCGAACTGCTGGGGGTGGACTGCCGGCAGTGGTGCCGCATCGCCATGATTGCCCAGGGGGAGTTCCTGCGGCTGCTGACCGCCACCAGTGAGGAGCGGGGGGAGAGTTTCCGCCGGGTCTTCGGCACGGAGGAGTACCTGCGTTTCCAGCTGGCCGCCAAGGACGCGGCCCGCGCCGCCGATGCAGACCGCCGGGAATGCGCCCGGGCGCTGGAGCAGTACCTGTCCGGCGTGCGGCTTCCCCCGGACGAAGGGGAACCGGACGGGCAGGACGAAAGCGCCTTTCACCTGCTGCGCCGCCTTTGCCGGCAGGATGAACAGCGCGCAGAACAGCTTGGACAGGCGCTGGATACCGCAGAGCGGACGGCCAAGCAGCTGCTGGTAAAGCAGGCCACCGCCGGGGTACTGGCCGCCGCCTTCCGCGAGCTGGCCGCCGTACGCGGCACACTGGATCAGCTTCATAAAAAACAGCCGGAGCTGCTGGCCCTTCAGGCGGCGCTGCAGCGGGCGGAGCCTGCCCTGCACACCGTGCAGCCCAAACGGCAGGCCCTGCTGACGGAGCAAAGCAGGCTGCAGGAGCAGCGGGCGCTGCTTGCCAAGCTGGAGGAGCAGCAGAAAAAAAGCAGGCTGGCGGACGAAACTGCCGCAGCCACAGCGGCGGGACACGAGCAGGCCCTGCCGCTGTGCGAACAGCTGGATCGGCTGAACGAGCAGGGGACGGCCGTCAAAGCCCTGTTGGAGGAGCTGGACGGGCTGGAGGGGCTAAATGCCCGCATCCAGAAAAGCCAGCAGGACTACCGCGTGCTGGAGGCCGCCTATCTTGACGCCAAAAAGCACTACGACGAGGGGTACCTGCTGTTTTTAAGCGAGCAGGCAGGTCTGCTGGCTGCGGGCCTGCAGCCGGGACAGCCCTGCCCCGTATGCGGTTCGACACAGCACCCCGCCCCTGCTTCGGCCAGTAAGCAGGCGCCCAACGCGGCGGAGCTGGACCACCGCAAACAGGCCATGGAACAGGCGCAGCAGGCCCTGCAAAACAGCAGTTCCGCCCTGTCCGCACTGCGCGCCGGCAGGGATACAAAGCAGGCAGAACTGCTGACGCGCGGCGGCACCCTTACCGGGACACAGGCGGATACGCCGGAGGCGCTGCGCCTTGCACTGGAGGAAACGCGGCGCGGCCTGCAGCAGGCGTTCCGCACCACGGGTGAGCAGGTCCGCCGGCTGACCGGCTCCCTTCCTGCCGCACCTTACGCCGAAGAGGAAAAGGCCCTGTGGCAGCGGGCAAGGCAGGCAGCAGACCAGGCACGGCAGGAGGCCGAGCGCCTGAAAGGCAGCGCCGCAGAACGCACACAGGCCGCCGAGAGGGCGGAAGAGCTTGTCCGCGCTGCGCACAGTCAGTACCGTGCCGCGCTGCAAGAGGCGGGCTTCCCCGACGAAGAAGCATTTCTCGGCGCTTTGATGGGTGAGGAGGAGTTCCAAGCTGCAAAGCAGACGCTGGACAATTACCATACGGCAAAACAGCAGGCGGAAAAGGATCTTGCACGCCTCATTCAGCAGACCCAGGGCAAGCAGCCCCCGGACATGCAGGCCCTTGCCGCAGAGACGCAGGCCGCGGAAAAACAGCAGGCAGACTTGTCACATCAGCTGACGGAGCTGCGTGCGCGTCTGTCCGCCAACCGGGAGACACTGCTTTCCGCAGAGAAAGCGGCAAAGCGGCTGGAGGGGTTGGAACAGCGCTACCTTAAATTACGGCAGCTGGCCGACACGGCGTGCGGGACGCTTTCCGGGAAGCCGAAGCTGGCGTTTGAGCAGTATGTGCAGGCCGCCTACCTTGACCGGGTGCTGCGGCGCGCCAACCTGCGTCTCGACGCCATGACCGGCGGTCGGTATGTACTGCGAAGGCGGCAGACCCCCGCAGATCTCCGCAGCCAGTCCGGCCTGGATCTTGCGGTGCTGGATCATTATACCGGCAAGGTGCGGGATGTAAAAAGCCTGTCCGGCGGCGAGTCGTTCAAGGCGTCGCTGGCGCTGGCCCTTGGCCTGTCCGACGTTATTGAGGCGCAGGCGGGCGGCGTCCACCTGGAGACGCTGTTCATTGACGAGGGCTTCGGTTCCCTTGACCCGGAGTCGGTGGAACAGGCCATCCGGGTGCTGACCGGCCTGACAAAGGGGAACCGGCTGATTGGAATTATCTCCCACGTGCCGGACTTAAAGGAGCGGATCGACAACAAGCTGCTTGTGAAAAAAGCCCTGTACGGCAGCAGCGTCACCGCAGAGACAGCGGCCGGTTAAGCTGGATTCTTTTATATAGAAGGAGGGCGCCCTGAAACAGGGCGCCCTCCTTTCCTATACTGTTATCCGGCAGTCCGCCTGCTGGAAAAGCAGGCACCAGCCAAACAGGGCCGCCAGGGTAAGGCCGTCGTCCGGCCCCTCCGCCAGGCCCTGCCGGCGGTAGCTTCCGCAGTCAAGCAGGCCCGCCGGGCACCCCTGCCGGGTCAGGCGGAAAACCGCCTGGCCCGTGCGCTTCACAACAATCTCATACCCCGGAAGGGTCATCCGCAGTTCCCCATGCCGGAAGGGGGCGGGCGGCATCGACTCCTTTTCAAACCGGATACGGCCGGACAACACCTGCCCGCCCTGCGCATCCGTCAGGGTGCACAGTACTTCGCCCTCCCGGTTCCACGGGTGGGGCTGTTCCCGCTGTTTTATATAGAAAATCCGGCCAGAGGCAAGCTCACAGAGCATGGTTCCCCTGCGAAAGGGCCTGCGGCTGAGCCGGTACTGCTCTGTCCCCGCCTCGTCACACAGATGGACGGCGGAAGGAGTACGTCGTGCAGTCAGTTTCATTCTCTTCTCCCCCTTTTCTTAAATAATAAGATAAAGTGCCGTTCCAATCAACCCGCAGCTGAACATCACAAGGATGGGGCTGGGCTTCCATTTGCGCAGGACGAACAGCGCTGCCACAAACAGGCCAATCCCGATAAAGTTGATATTTTCAAGCGTCCACACCACCGTGCCGCTCCAAAAGATGTTTAACAGCAGAATGGACAGCCCGGCAGAGGCAATCATGGCCACCACTGCGGGCCGCAGGCCGGATAGCACGCCGCCCACCACCGTCAGGTTCCTGTATTTAAAATAGAACCAGGCCAGCGCAATGACAATGATACTGGAGGGCAGCACGCACCCCAGCGTCGCCACCAGCGCACCGGGTATCCCGGCGACGCGGTTCCCCACAAATGTGGCGGAGTTGATGGCAATGGGACCGGGCGTCATTTCCGCAATGGTCACAAGATCCGCAAACTCGCCCATACTCAGCCAGCTGTGCAGCTGCACCACCTGGTTCTGAATCAGCGGCATGGCGGCGTAGCCCCCGCCGATGCTGAACAGGCCGATTTGGAAAAAGCTGAAAAACAGTTCCAGCATCAGCATGCTACATCAGCTCCTTTCTGCTTCGCTCTTTCAAAAAAGTGCCAAGTCCGCCCAGCGTCCCGCAGACAAGAACAATATACATGACGTTGACCCCGAAAAACCATGTGGCCACAAACGCCCCCACCATAATGAGAAGCGGAAGCACCTTTTTCTGCCGGACCACATCGCCGCCGAGGCTGATGACCACGTCTGCGATAACTGCCGCCACGCCGGACTGCATACCCTTCAGCAGCGCCGCCACCACCGCGTTGTCGCGCACGGCGGCATAGCACATGGAAATGGCAGTGATAATGATGAGCGGCGGCAGCACCGTCCCCACAATGGTGACCAGCGCGCCGGGAATGCCCGCCACACGGTACCCCACCAGAATGGAGGCGTTGACAGCAATGGCGCCCGGGGACGACTGGGCAATGGCCGCAAGGTCCAGCATCTCCTTTTCCTCAATCCAGTGTAAATCCGTCACAAACTTCTTTTTCAGCAGCGGGATGATGACGAACCCCCCGCCAAAGGTACAGGCGCTGATGGTAAAGGTGGACCAAAACAGCTGCCAATATACCCGAAGGCCTTTTTTCATAAGCTCCTCCCCTTTCTGGTCCCATTATATTGCTTGCAACTTCATAAGTAAAATAGTATTATAATATAGAATATATAATAAAATCATTATAGATTGGAGGGCCTTCCATGACCATCCGCCACATGAAAATATTTGTGGCCGTGTGCAGGCAGGGCAGTGTCACCGGTGCGGCGCAGGCCCTGTACCTCGCCCAGCCTTCCGTCAGCCTCGCTATCCGGGAGCTGGAGGAGTACTACGGTGTCCGCCTGTTCGACCGGATCAGCCGCCGGATGCAGCTGACGCAGGAGGGGCGGCAGATGTTCTCCTATGCAAGCCACATCGTCTCCCTGTTTGACGAGATGGAGCAAAGCATTAAAAACTGGGACAGCCTCGGCACACTGCGGGTTGGGTCCAGCATCACCATCGGGAACTTTTTAATGCCCAGGCTTACCGCGCTTTTCTACCGCAGCCACCCGGACATGAAGGTGGAGGTACACATCGACAACTCGGAGGAGATTGAACGGATGGTGCTGAAGGGGGAGCTGGACTTCGCACTGATTGAGGGCAGCGCCCACAGCCCCGCCGTTGTATGCGAACGGTTTTCCGACGACCATTTGGTGGTGGTGTGCGGCGGCAGCCACCCATTTTCCGTGCGCAGGGAAATCACCTTAGAGGAACTGCTGACCTGCGACTTCCTGCTGAGGGAAAAGGGCAGCGGCACAAGGGAGCTGGTGGACAGCGTTCTGCTGCTGCACGACGTCTCGGTCGAGCCGGTCTGGGAGAGCACCAGCACCGGCGCGCTGGTGGCCGCTGTGGCGCAGGGCCTTGGAATCTCCATCCTTCCCCACATGCTGGCACAGCCGGGGCTGAAGGCGAAGCAGCTGCATGAATTAAAGGTCACCGGTGTGGAGTTTCGGCGCCGCTACTTTCTCATCCGCCATCAGCGGAAATTCCTTTCCGGCTCCGCACAGGATTTCATCCGCCTTGTAAAGGAGCGTTCCTCCTATCTGTAACGGCACGCACGCCAAAAACAGGCGCAGGAAAGCAGGTTATCGCCCGCTTTCCTGCGCCTGTTTGCAATTTCTTTATTGACAAATGGAAAAAGCCGCCTATAATTAGATTGTCTAACTAATTATCGAAGGGGGTGGAAACCGTGGATGCTTTTGAGAGGAAACTGAACAGCCTGCTGATTGACACCTTTCGCCAGCTGACGGATGTGGAAGAAAACATGGCCCGCAGTGCAAACTCCCCCTTAAGCATTAACGAAATCCATCTGCTGGAGACGGTGGGCAGCGGTCCCGGGGGCGTGCAGTCCGTCAGCGGGATTGCGGCGGCGCTGGGCATTACGCTGTCCAGTGTGACCATTGCGGTGGGAAAGCTGGTAAGGAAGGGGTTCCTTACAAAGGCCCGAAGCGAACAGGACGGACGCAGCGTATGTATTTCCCTGACAAAAGAGGGGAAGCGTATTTATCGGATGCACCGGTATTTCCATTACAAGATGATTCGGGAGCTGACCGGGGGATTCGACGAGAAGGAGAAGCGGGTGCTGCTTGCCGGCGTGGAAAAACTGGATCATTTCTTTAAAGAAAAAGCGGAAAAGGCGGCGAAATAAATGAGTTTTACTATCTTGGGTACGGGTAGCGCACACCCAAAGTATGTGCTGACCAACGACAAGCTCAGCGAATTTCTTGACACCAGTGACGAGTGGATTACAACGCGTACCGGCATCAAGACCCGGTATATCAGCACGGATGAGACGCTGTGCGGCCTTGCCACCTCCGCGTCTCGGCACGCGCTGGAAGCGGCGGGGGTCGGCGCGGGGGAGCTGGATCTTATCCTTGTGTCCACCTTGCAGGGCGATTGCCTGACCCCTTCCCTGTCCTGTATGCTTCAGCGGGAACTGGGCGCGCAGTGCCCGGCCTTCGACATCAATGCGGCCTGTTCCGGCTTTTTGTACGCCCTGCAGACGGCGGCGGCCTTTCTCGACTCCGGCCGGGCGGAAACGGTGCTTGTGTGCGCGGCGGAGATGATGAGCAAACAGGTGGACTGGACGGACCGGGCCACCTGCGTGCTGTTTGGCGACGGGGCGGGCAGCGTGGTGCTGAAAAAGGGCAGCGGCCTGCGCGCCATGCGGCTGACCGCCAGGGGGGACGACCGGGACCTGCTGGTTATCGGTTCCCACAGCGGCAACAATCCCTTCGCGCAGGTTCAGTACCCTGCCCCCTGGCTGAGCATGGCCGGGGGCGAGGTGTTCCGCTTTGCCGTGACCAGCATGGTGCATGACATCCGCACCGTACTGGAGCAGTCGGGCCTTACCGCCAAAGAGATAAAGTATGTTGTGCCCCATCAGGCCAACCTGCGGATTTTAAAGGCGGCGGCCGAGCGGCTGAAGCTGGATGAGGGGCAGGTTGTCACCGGGCTTGAGCGGTACGGCAACACCAGCTCTGCCAGTATCCCCCTGGTGCTGGACGAACTGGCCCGGGACGGCCGGCTGTCCCGCGGCGACATTCTGGTATTCTCAGCCTTCGGCGGCGGATTGACCACCGGGGCTTGTGTAATAGAATATTAAATTTTGGAGGTTTCTTTTCATGACAACATTGGAAAAAGTAAGCGCAATCATCGCAGAGGCAAAGGATCTGGACGCACAGGACATCACCGCAGAGTCCACATTTGAGGACCTCGGCCTTGACAGCCTTGACACGGTGGATCTGATTATGAACTTTGAGGATGAGTTTGGCGTGACCCTTGAGATGAGCGAGGACTTAAAAACGGTTGGCGACGTCGTTGAGCTGATTGACAGCCTCCGCGAATAGGCGTCCCACCCGGTAAGGGAGGAAAACCAATGAAAACCTGTATCTGCGAACTGTTCGGTATTGAATACCCCATTTTCCAGGGCGGCATGGCGTGGGTGGCGGACGCCTCCCTCGCGTCCGCGGTGTCCGAGGCGGGCGGCCTTGGCATTATTGCGGCGGCCAACGCCCCTGTGGATGTGGTCCGTGCGGAGATTCACAAGCTGAAGGAAAAAACAGACAAGCCCTTCGGCGTCAACATCATGATGCTCAGCCCCTACGTGGATGAGATTGCCCGTCTGGTGGTGGAGGAAAACGTGCCGGTGGTTACCACCGGGGCGGGCCTGCCCACCAAGTATATGCCCCTGTGGCTTGAACACGGCGTCAAGGTGGTGCCGGTGGTGCCCAGCGTGGGGATTGCCAAAATGGTCGCCCGCGCAGGCGCCGCAGCAGTGATTGCCGAGGGGGGCGAGTCGGGCGGACACATTGGCGAGACCAACACCATGGCGCTGGTTCCCCAGGTGGCGGACGCGGTGGACATCCCCGTCATCGCCGCCGGCGGCATTGGCGACGGACGCGGCGTAGCGGCTGCGCTGATGCTGGGCGCCAAGGGGGTCCAGCTGGGCACGCGTTTTCTTGTGGCGTACGAGTGCACCATCCATGAAAACTACAAAAAACGGGTGCTGAAAGCGAAGGACAACGACACCATGACCACCGGCAAAAGCCTGGGCAACCCGGTGCGGGCGCTGAAGAACCCCTTTACCCGCGCCTTTTTGAAGAACGAGCAGGATGCTGGGATGAGCCTTGAGGAGAAGGAGGCCTTCGGCGCGGGCGCGCTGCGGCGTGCCGTCAAGGAGGGCGACGAGAAAAACGGCTGCTTTATGGCCGGTGAAATTGCAGGGCTTGTCACCAGGGAGCAGAGCTGTAAGGAGATTATTACCGAGCTGTTCACACAGGCGGACGCGCTGCTTAAGGAGGGTGCCGCATGGGTAAAATAGCGGTATTATTCGCCGGGCAGGGCGCCCAGTACGAGGGGATGGGGAAGGACTTCCTTACCCACTCCCCCGCGGCGGAACAGGTGTTTCAGACGGCGGACAGCATCCGCCCCGGCACCAGTGTCCAGTGTACCACTGCCCCAAAGGAGGAGCTGGGCGTTACCATCAACACCCAGCCCTGCCTGTTTTGTGCCGATTTGGCGGCTGCCGCCGCCTTAAAAGAGGCGGGCGTAAAGGCCGACATGGCGGCCGGCTTCTCCCTTGGGGAGATTCCGGCGCTGGCCTTTGCAGGGCTGCTCGACACGCAAGAGGCGTTCCGCTTTGTGGTGCGCCGGGGAATTCTGATGGATGAGGCGGCCAGGGCGCAGGGCGGCGGCATGCTTGCCGTGCTGAAGTTAGATGCTGCGGCTGTGGAGGCGCTGTGCGCGGACATTCCCGGCTGCTGGCCTGTCAACTACAACTGCCCCGGGCAGACGGTGATCTCCTGCAGGGAGGACGCGCTGCCCACGGCAGAGGCCGCGGTGAAGGCACAGGGCGGCAGAAGCGTACGCCTTGCGGTCAGCGGCGCATTTCACTCCCCGCTGATGGACAGCGCCGCACAGGCGCTGAGGGAGGAGTTCTCCCCCCTGCGGTTCCAAACGCCCGCCCTTCCGCTGTATGCCAATGTGACGGGCGACGTGTATGAAAATGAGGAGCAGCTGTTCCGCCAGGTAAATTCCCCGGTGCGCTGGCAGGCCGCCATTGAGCGGATGGCGCAGGCCGGGGCGGACACCTTTATTGAAGTGGGCCCGGGCAAGACCCTGACGGGGCTGACAAAAAAAATCCTGCCGGGCGCGCGGGCGTTCTCCGTGCAGGACACAGCCGGCCTGCAGGCCGTACTGGAGGTGCTTTAGCATGTTAAAAGGCAACGTTGCTGTCGTTACCGGCGGCAGCCGCGGGATCGGCCGGGCCATCGCCCTGCGCCTTGCAAAAGAAGGGGCGGACGTGGCCGTCCTGTATGCGGGGAACGAGGCGGCGGCAGCCGAAACCGTGGCGGAGATTGAGGCCCTCGGCCAAAGGGCGAAGGCCTACCGCTGCGACGTGGCGGATTATGACGGGACGAAGCAGACCGTGGAGGAAATTTTATCCGATTTCGGCGCGGTGGACATCCTTGTCAACAACGCCGGCATTACAAAGGACGGCCTTATCCTGCAACTGGATGAGGCGAAGTTTAGCGCCGTGCTGGACACCAACCTAAAGGGCGCGTTTTACATGATAAAACATCTGTATGCGCCCATGATGCGCCGCCGGAAGGGGCGTATCATCAACATCAGTTCCGTTGTGGGGCTGACGGGCAATGCGGGCCAGGCCAACTATGCCAGCGCCAAGGCGGGGCTTATCGGCCTGACCAAAAGCGTGGCAAAGGAGCTTGCAGGCAGAAATATCACCTGCAACGCCGTGGCCCCCGGATTTATTGCAACAGACATGACGGACGCCATGCCGGAAAAAGCCAAGCAGGCGGTACTTTCTTCCATCCCCATGAAACGCACCGGCCTGCCTGAGGACATTGCCGCAGCTGTGGCGTTTCTTGCCGGGGAGGACGCAGGTTACATCACCGGCACGGTACTCAAGGTCGACGGGGGGTTATGCATGTGAGAAAGGTAGCAATTACGGGCCTGGGCGTCGTCTCCCCCGTGGGGAACGACGTGCCCACGTTCTGGAACAACATAAAAAACGGTGTGTGCGGTGTGGACTTCATCACCCGCTTTGACACGGAGGACTTTAAGGTTAAGGTCGCAGCCGAGGTCAAGGGGTTTGATCCGCTTTCCTGCCTTGAAAAGCCGGAGGTGCGCAAGATGGACCTGTACTGCCAGTACGCCATGTCCGCCGCCAAGCAGGCGGTGGAGGACAGCGGCATCGTAGGCGCAGTGGACCCCACCCGTCTCGGCGTGTATGTGGGCAGCGGCATCGGCGGGATGAGCACCTTTGTCTCTGAGACGCAGAAACTGCTGGAAAAAGGGCCCCGCCGGGTGTCCCCGTTCTTTATTCCCATGATGATTGGCAACATCGCCGCAGGCAACATCGCCATTAAATACGGGGCGAAGGGCCCCAGCCTGCCGGTGGTGACGGCGTGCGCCACCTCCACCAATACGGTGGGGGAAGCGTACCGCGCCATCAAGCACGGCTACGCGGACGCCATCATTGCCGGCGGCGCCGAGGCCACCATCACACCCCTTGCGGTGGCGGGCTTCACCAGCTGCATGGCCCTGTCCACAAGAAATGTCCCGAAGGAGGCCTCCATCCCCTTTGATAAGCGCCGGGACGGCTTTGTCATGGGTGAGGGTGCAGGTATCCTCGTGCTGGAGGAGTATGAGCACGCCAAGGCCCGCGGCGCCAAAATCTACGGTCTCCTGTGCGGCTACGGCAACACCTGTGACGCATACCATGTCACCGCACCCCAGCCGGAGGCGGAAGGCGCCTCCGCAGCCCTGCGGCTGGCCATGGAGGAGGCGGAGTACACCGGCGGCGACACCGTGTACCTTAACGCCCACGGCACCTCCACCCCGTTAAACGACCGGGTGGAGACCCTTGCCGTCAAAAAGGCTTTCGGCAGTGCGGCGGCAGACGTGCACATCTCCAGCACCAAGTCCATGACGGGACACATGCTGGGCGCTGCCGGTGCGGTGGAGGCCATCGCCGCTGCCCTGAGCCTCGGGGAGGGCATCGTCCCCCCCACCATCGGCTATCAGGAGCCGGATCCCGACTGCGATTTGAACTACACCACCGGCGGCGCCGTCAAGGCGCCCATCAGCGTGGCGTTTTCCTCCTCCCTCGGCTTCGGCGGTCACAACGCCGTCATTGCCATCCGGGGCGAGAACTGATTTTATAAGAGATTGGACGGTGTGTCTATGAACATCGATGAAATCCGTGCCCTTGCGGCCATTGTGAAGGAAAACGGGCTGGAAAGCCTGCAGGTAACGGAGGGGGAGCTTTCTGTCCTTTTGCAGATGCCGAAGGCTGCCGCCCCCTGCGCCCCGACGGCGCCGGTCCCGTCTGCCGCTCCGGCGGCGGGAGTCGCCCCGGCGGAGGGAGCTGTAAACAGCACGGGGAAAGAAATCCTCTCCCCCATGGTGGGCATGTTTTATGCCGCCCCCTCCCCAGACAGCCAGCCGTTTGTCCGTCCGGGCGATGCGGTGAAAAAAGGTGACGTGCTGTGCATTATCGAGGCCATGAAGCTGATGAATGAAATCACAGCGGAGGAGGACGGCGTCATCGCCGAAGTCCTTGTGGACAACGGGCAGGTTGTGGAGTTTTCCCAGCCGCTGTTTCGCTTGCAGTAAGGAGGCGCATCCATGAACCGAGCGGAGATTGAACAGATTTTACCCCATCGCAAGCCCATGCTGCTGGTGGACGAGGCGGTGCTGAACGAGGACGGTACCGCCACCGGCTTTTACACGGTACAGGGGGATGAGTTTTTCCTCGGCGGGCATTTCCCCGGCAACCCGGTGGTGCCCGGCGTCATCCTGTGCGAGATGATGGCGCAGACCTGCTGCGTCATGCTCGCCGGCAAGGCCCAGGGGAAAACCCCCTATTTCACAAGCCTTGATAAAGTGCGGTTTAAAAACCCGGTCAGGCCGGGGGACACCGTACGCTTTCAGTGTGAAATAACCCGCAGCAAAGGGCCCTTCTTCTTTGCCGCCGGGAAGGGCTATGTGGACGGCAAGCTTTGCGTGCAGGGGGAGTTTTCCTTTGCACTGATGGGAGGGAACTAAATGTTCTCAAAAATCCTCATTGCCAACCGGGGTGAGATTGCAGTGCGGATTATCCGCGCCTGCAAGGAGATGGGCGTGTCCACCGTGGCCGTCTACTCCACTGCGGACAAGGAGGCGCTGCACGTCAGCCTTGCGGACGAGAGCGTGTGCATCGGTCCCGGCCCGGTGGCTGAAAGCTATTTAAACATGAACGCCATCCTGTCCGCCGCCATCTATACCGGTGCGGACGCAGTTCACCCCGGTTACGGGCTGTTAAGTGAAAACGACCGCTTTGCAGAGCTGTGTGAGAAGTGCGGCATTACCTTTGTGGGTCCGTCGGCGGACATCATCCGCCGCATGGGCAACAAGGAGGAGGCCCGCCGCACCATGAAGGCCGCAGGCGTGCCGGTTATCCCCGGTTGCGACGTGGTGCCCACACTGGAAGAGGCAAAGCGGGAGGCGGAAAAGATTGGCTTTCCCCTGCTGTGCAAGGCCCGCTCCGGCGGAGGCGGGCGCGGCATCCGGCTGGTGCACAGCATGGAGGAGCTGGAGGGCGCCTTCACCACCGCCTCCAAGGAGGCGGCCGCCGCCTTTGGCGACGGCGGGATTTACCTTGAAAAATACCTGACGCACACAAAGCATATTGAAATGCAGGTGCTGTGTGATTTGTACGGAGGCGCTGTGTGCCTTGGCGAGCGGGACTGCTCCATGCAGCGGAAAAACCAGAAGCTGATTGAGGAGAGCCCGTCTGCCGCAGTGGACGAAATCACCCGCGCCGCCATGGTGGACGCCTCCTTAAAAGCGGTGGCGGCCGTGGGTTACCAAAATGCGGGCACCATCGAGTACCTGATGGCGGATGACGGCCAGTTCTACTTTATGGAGATGAACACCCGCCTGCAGGTGGAGCACCCGGTGACGGAAATGGTCACCGGCATTGACCTTGTCAAATGGCAGATCCGCATTGCAGCGGGCGCCCAGCTCCCATTCGAGCAGCGGGACATCACCCTGCGCGGCCACGCCATCGAGTGCCGGATCAACGCAGAGAACCCCTACCAGGGTTTCCGTCCCAGCTGCGGGGAAATTTCCCTGCTGCATGTGCCGGGCGGCCCATGGGTGCGTTTTGACTCCGCACTGTACCAGGGGTTTGTCGTCTCCCCCTTTTACGACTCCCTGCTGGGCAAGCTGATTGTGTATGCCGGCACCCGGGAGGAGGCCGTGCGCAAAATGCAGGCGGCCCTGTGTGAATTGATTATCGAGGGCGTGGACACCTGCGCCGACTTCCAGACGGAACTGCTTGCCGCGAAGGAATTTGTGGACGGCAGCTACCGCACCGACTTTCTTACGGAAGGAAGGATATAATTGTTCCAGTTCAAACGCCCGAGGAATGAGCTAGAGGTTTTTCTCCGGCAGGGGACGAAAAAAAGCCCCACCGTGCCGGACGAGATGTTCACCCGCTGCCCCAACTGCGGTACCACCGTCCTGTCGGATGAGCTGTCCGAAAACCAAAGCGTGTGCGAAAAATGCGGATATCACTTCCCGCTGGCGCCCCGCGCCCGGGTCCAGCTGCTGTGTGACGAGGGCAGCTTCCATGAGCTGTTTGCAAACCTGGCCACCACAAACCCCATCGACTTCCCCGACTACCGGAAAAAGCTGCGCCTGGCGCGCTTGAAAAGTGCGGAAAAAGAGGCGGTGCTGTGCGGCGTGGGGGAAATTGACAGGCAGACCGCGGCCCTGTTCGTCATGGACGGCAACTTCATGATGGGCAGCATGGGCAGCGTTGTGGGGGAGAAAATCACCCGCCTGTTCGAGTATGCGGCGGAGCACCGGCTGCCGGTAATCGGCTTTACCGTGTCCGGCGGGGCCAGAATGCAGGAGGGGATCCTGTCCCTTATGCAGATGGCGAAAACCAGCGGCGCCGTGCGCCAGCACAGTGATCAGGGGCTGCTGTACATCACCGTGCTGACCAACCCCACCACCGGCGGCGTGACGGCCAGTTTCGCCATGCAGGGGGACATCATCCTGTCCGAGCCGGGCGCCCTTATCGGCTTTGCAGGCCCCCGCGTCATTGAGCAGACCACCAAGGAGAAGCTGCCGCAGGGCTTCCAAAAGGCAGAATTCCTGTTGAAAAAAGGCTTCGTGGACGCCATTGTCCCCAGAACGCGGCTGAAAAAAGTCCTGTCGCGGCTGTTGAGTCTGCATACGGAGGTGAACGGCAATGAAGGCGATTGAAAACGTGTACGCGGCCCGCAGCAAGAAGCGGCCCACCAGCAGCACCTACATCCGCAGGCTGTTCTCTGATTTTATGGAACTGCACGGCGACCGGCGCTTTGGCGACGACACGGCCGTTATCGGCGGCATCGGCCGCTTTCAGGACATTCCCGTGACCGTGCTTGCCATTGAAAAGGGTACCGACACCAAGGAGCGGATTGCCCGCAACTTCGGCATGGCGCATCCCGAGGGGTACCGCAAGGCCCTGCGGCTGATGAAACAGGCGGAAAAATTCCACCGGCCGGTTATCTGTCTTGTGGACACCTCCGGTGCATACTGCGGTATCGGCGCGGAGGAGCGCGGACAGGGCCAGGCCATTGCGGAAAACATTTCCGAAATGATGGGTCTTAAGGTGCCTATCATCTCCATCATCATCGGGGAGGGCGGAAGCGGCGGCGCGCTGGGGCTGGCCGTGGCCAACCAGGTTTGGATGCTGGAGCGCTCCGTCTACTCCGTCATCTCGCCGGAGGGCTGTGCCTCCATTCTGTATAAGGATGCGGCACTGGCGGACAAGGCGGCTGACGACTTGCACCTGACCGCCCAGGATCTGCTGGAATTAGGCGTCATTGAAAAAATTATCCCGGAGGAATCCGGCCAAAGCGTCTTTCGCCTGCTGAGGAAGGAGCTGGCCGTTACGCTGCCCCTGCTGTGCCAGAAGTCCGGCGTGGAACTGGCGGAGGAACGGTTTCAGAAATTCCGGAATATCGGCGTGTATGAGGAACGCTGAAGGCCGGCTTTCAGGCGAAGGAACACAAACGGCATCTTTCATAAACGGCGCGGCGAAAGCTGCGCCGTTTTCCCATGTCGGACGGATGTGTCCGGGAATCCGAAAAGAATGAAATCTTTGTAAAAGCGCCTGGCATCTCCCCTGCCAGCGGTAAAAAAGGCCCTTGGCGCCGGCATTGCGAAAGCGGAGGCCCTCTGAAAAAACCGTTTTGCTGTGCCGGTTTCCCTCCCTGTGTCATACAGTAGAAGGAGGGGAATCTTCCCCCATATTACTGTTTTAAAGACAGGGAGGTTTTTCTTTTGAGCTTTCACTGCAAACCCGATCCCTGCTGTCCTGAGCCCGTCTGCTGCTCTGTACCGCAGCCCAGGCTGATCCCTGGACCCACCGGGCCCACTGGACCGCAGGGCTTCCCCGGGCCGCAGGGTGTGCCGGGACCGACCGGCCCCACTGGGCCGATGGGATTCGCCGGTCTGACCGGACCCACCGGGCCTACGGGTGCCACAGGTGCCACGGGCGCTACCGGCCCCACTGGGCCCACCGGAGCCACAGGCGCTACCGGCCCCACCGGTGCCACCGGCGCCACGGGTGCTACTGGCCCCACCGGACCCACCGGAGCTACAGGCGCTACGGGCGCAACTGGCCCCACCGGGCCGACGGGAGCCACCGGTGCAACGGGTGCTACTGGCCCCACCGGAGCTACCGGCCCGACCGGGCCGACAGGGCCCACTGGGCCTGCCGGTGAAACCGGAGCCACCGGCACAGCGGAGACGCTTTCGATTCGCAGCACCACAACCGCTGCACCCGGTACGGATGCTTCCGTTACGGACATTTCGGGCGCACCCAACCACATTCTGGACTTCGTCATCCCGCGTGGATTCGACGGTGCCGACGGCACAGACGGCGCTGACGGCGACATGGGGCCCACCGGACCTACAGGGCCTACGGGGCCGACCGGTGCAACCGGACCCACCGGGCCTGCCGGAGTCTGCCAGTGCAGTTGCCGGCAGCGCGGGCAGCTGCTTGTAAACGGCGGCATGGAGTCTGTGTCCAACGACAAGCCCACCGGCTGGGTTTTCACAAACCCTGGCGGCGTCTACTCGGAATCGGCCCAGGGCCGTGTCCACTCCGGGCAGAAATCGGTCAGTCTGAAGGATGGTTCCGCCATTTCCCAGACCGTGACGGTCGAAGGCGGCTGCTACTATGCACTCTCCTTCTTTGCAAGGGGTGAAGGCAGCCAGGTCGGCCTGAACGCGACGGTCACCTTCCTTACCCCGTCCGGCTCGGTGTCCGGCGGCACGCTTACCGTCCGCCAGCAGGATATGAGCAGCAGCAACCGTGTTTTCATCTACTATCAGCTGATCACAACGGCCGCGCCTGCTGACGCCACCTCGGCACGGATCGACCTTGCCATCAATGCCAGCGGCTCCCAGGCTGCGGATTTGGACGATATTTCCTTCCTCACCCTGTAAAGGGCAACGTTTCTAAAATCAGGCAGGGGCGGCATGTGCCGCCCCTGCCTGATTTACATAGAAAACACATCTGTGGCCACACGTTCCACAAAAGCACTGTCATGCTCCACAAACAGCATGGTCGGCTGGAAGTCCAGCAACAGTTCTTCTATCTGCATACGGGAATAGATGTCAATGTAGTTCAGCGGTTCATCCCAGACATACAGCTGGGCCCTTTCACACAGGCTGGCAGCAATCAGCACCTTTTTCTTCTGCCCACCGCTGTAGCTTTCCATTGGCTTCTCAAACTGTTCACGGGAAAAATCCAGCTTCCTCAAAATGGTTTTCAGCTGTGTCTCGTCCACCCCGCGCCCGGCGGCGAAGGCGGACAGGCTGCCCTGCAAAAACGAGGTGTCCTGTGCCACATAGGAAACGGTAAGGCCGGACTGCCTGTGGACTGTCCCCTCATGGGGAACGGGATGCCCCAGCACCAGCTGAAGCAGGCTTGACTTGCCGCAGCCGTTTTTTCCCGTCAGCGCCATGCGCATCCCCGCTTCCAGCCGGAGGTATACCGGCCCGCAGACCGGTGCCTGCCCGTAGCAGACGGTAACATCCTGCAGCTGCGCAAGCGTTCCCTTTGCCGGCAGGCAGGACAGCTTCAGCGTCTCCGTTTTCTCAATGTTGTGTAACAGCGTCTGCTTTTCTTCGGCCGCTCTCTGCCTGCGCTGCTCAATGGTTTTGGCGCGCTTCATCACCTTGGCCGCCTTGTGCCCCACATATCCCCTGTCCGGCCTAAGGCCGGAGTTCCGGGCACTTTTTTGCTTTTCTGCCCGCCCGGCCCAGCCTGCGGTGCGGCCTGCCGCCTCCGAAAGCCGGGCAATTTCCCGGCTGAGCTTCTCATTCTCCGCCAGTTCGAACTGATCCCGGTACTGCTTGTTTTGCCAAAAGGCGGAAAAGTTCCCCGCGCACACAAACTGATCCTGCCGGCCGAGAAACAGGATGTGGTCCACACACCGGTCAAGAAATGCCCGGTCGTGCGAGACGAGGATAAATCCCTGCTTGCGCCGCAGGTAGTCCCCCACCATCCTTCGGCCCTCCATATCCAGGTGATTGGTCGGCTCGTCAATCAGCAGGTAGTGCCCAGGCTGGACAAACAGCACCGCCAGTAAAACCTTGGTCTGTTCCCCTTTGCTGAGCGTCTGAAACGGTTGTTCCAGCACCCGGTCTGGCACCTGCAGCAGCCCCAGTTCCCGGCACAGCTGCCACTGCTGGCAGTCGGGGGCCAGGCTCTCCGCCACCTGCAAAACCGTCCGGCTTTCGTCCGGCACGGAAAAGGGGAAGTAGTCAAAATTCCGCACATCGGTGATAATGCTGCCGCCGCTGTCATACTGCCCGCACAGCAGCTTCAGCAGTGTGGTTTTCCCCCGCCCGTTGCGTCCGGTCAGGCCCAGCCGCCAGCTGGTGTCCAGCTGGAAAGAGCAGTCCTCAAACACCGGGTCGAAGCTTCCCTCATAGGTAAATGTTAAATGGTTGACTTGTAACTGTGACATGGCTGATTCCTCCAAACAAAAATGCAGGAAAGCGCACGGCTTTCCTGCATCGGCACAGCGGGGCGTATCCAGGGTGGGTACGTCCCAAAAGGCGGGTTAATGGAAGGGCGCGCTTTCTTGCCGGGGCGCAGGAAAACAGGGCGGATACCGCCGCTGCACTGCTGCCCCTCATCATTTCTTACCGGCAAGAAACATTGCGCACCCTGACATCTCCCCTTTCAAAAATTCTGCCTTAAGGGTAACATAATCCACCCCGGCTGTCAACGGGTTCGGTGATAAAGAGAAACTTGACAGCCCTTTCCCGCTATGCTATACTATAGCCATATCTTTGACCTACACGATTGATCTCACATGTTTTTGTAAATCATTTGTTTGATGGTTTATAGAGAGCATGTGATTTTTATTTTGTTGCGAAGATGTAATTGTTTTTAAGGAGGTGCTGTTCAATGAATAACGGTACGGTAAAATGGTTCAATGCAGAAAAGGGCTACGGCTTCATCTCCAACGATGAGACCGGGGAGGATGTGTTTGTGCACTTCTCCGCCATCCAGATGGACGGCTTCAAAACCCTGTCCGAGGGGCAGAAGGTCACCTTTGACACGGAAGCGGATCCTCGCGATCCCGGCAAGCTGCGCGCTGTCAACGTCAACATCGCCTAGGGAATGCAGAAAAAAGGGTGTCGTGGCCGAAAGGCCCGGCGCCCTTTTTTTGTCGATTTTTCCCTGTTTTTCCGGCCGTTTTTCCTCTTTAAAAAAGCTGTAGAATTATTTAAAAAATAGTTGTTGACAAATCAAGAAAAGCGTTGTATTATATTGTTCGTGTCCTAACAATTATGGAAAGGAAGCTGGTACAGGCCAATGGAACATGACTGTGGTTTCTGGGTGAGCAAGCTGTCGCACCGGGTAAAAAAGCGCATGAATGCCGCGCTTGCCAATCTGGGCATTACGGGGGTGCAGAGCAGGATTTTGCACTTTATCCTTGACCATCGTTCCTGTGGACCCGTTTTCCAGCGGGATTTGGAGGTTGCCTTTGGAATGAGCCGCTCCACCGCCACCGGCACCTTAAACCTGATGGAAAAAAGCGGGCTGATCCGTAGGGAGAGCGTCCCGGATGACGCCCGTCTGAAAAGCCTGGTCCCCACAGAAAAGGCCGTTCTGATGGATGCGCAGGTACGCGCGTTTATCCGCGAAATCGAGCTTGTCATGATGGACGGAATTTCAGAGGAACAGCGGCGCATTTTCCTTGAAACGGCTGTCCGGATGTACGACAATCTGGATGATCAGCAGAAGGCCAGCAAACCGGACACAGGTTTAAATGAAAAAGAGAGGAGAGAGAGGGCATGATAAAAACTCTGGCAAAAAGTATCCGAGAGTATAAAAAGCCGTCGCTGCTCGCACCGATCCTGGTCTCGGGCGAGGTGGTGATGGAATGTATCATTCCGTTTGTCACCGCCAATCTCGTCAATGAGATAAAGGCGGGCTGCGGCATTGAGGTCATTATCGGCTATGGAATTGCTTTGTTGGCAATGGCCGCGCTGTCGCTGACTTTCGGCGCATTGGCCGGTTCTGCCTGCGCCACAGCCAGCTGCGGTTTTGCACGTAACCTTCGCAAGGATATGTTCTACAAAATTCAAGGGTACTCCTTCGAAAACATCGACAAGTTCTCCGTGTCCAGCCTGGTCACCCGGTTGACCACCGACGTGACCAATGTGCAGATGGCGTACATGATGATCGTGCGTACCGCCATCCGCTGCCCGTTGATGCTGATCTTTTCCTTTGTTATGGGATTTGTCATGGGCGGGAAAATGGCGCTTATTTTCCTGCTGACCATTCCTGTATTGGGCGGCGGCCTGGCGCTGGTCGTGAAGAAAACCATGCCGCTGTTCCGGCGCGTGTTTAAAAAGTACGATGCACTGAACAGCTCCGTGCAGGAGAACATCCGCGGCATGCGTGTGGTCAAATCCTATGTGAGAGAGGATTACGAAAAGAAAAAATTTGACGCTGCGGCAGAAAACGTCCGGGCCGACTTTACAAAGGCCGAGCGGATCCTCGCCTTCAACAACCCGCTGATGCAGTTCTGCATCTACACGGTGATGGTGTTTGTGCTGTCTTTCGGCTCCTACACGGTTATTACCTCGCGCGGGCTGGAGCTGGACGTGGGCCAGATGTCTGCGCTGTTAACTTACAGCTTCCAGATTTTGATGAGCCTGATGATGCTGTCCATGGTCTTCGTCATGATCACCATGGCGACCGAGTCCGCACAGCGTATTACCGAGGTGCTTAAGGAAGAAAGCACGCTGCACAGCCCGGAGAACCCCGTAACCGAGGTGAAAGATGGCTCCATCGACTTCGACGGCGTCAGCTTCAAATATTCTAAGACGGCCGAGCGGATGTCTCTTTCAAACATCAACCTACATATCCGCTCTGGTGAAATTATCGGCGTCATCGGCGGCACCGGTTCTTCCAAGTCCACGCTGATTCAGCTGATCCCCCGCCTGTATGATGCCACGGAGGGCACTGTTAAAGTGGGCGGTGTGGACGTAAAGAATTACGATTTGGAGGTGCTGCGTAACCAGGTGGCCGTGGTGCTTCAGAAAAACGAGCTGTTCTCCGGCACCATCAAGGAGAATCTGCGCTGGGGTAACAAGGAAGCCACCGACGAGGAATTGATGGAGGCCTGCCGCCTTGCACAGGCAGACGAGTTCATCCAGCAGTTCCCGAAGGGCTACGACACCTATATTGAGCAGGGCGGAACCAACGTTTCCGGCGGACAGAAGCAGCGGCTTTGCATTGCCCGGGCGCTGCTGAAGAAACCGAAAATCCTGATTCTGGATGACTCCACCAGTGCAGTGGATACGCGGACAGATGCACTGATCCGGCAGGCGTTCCGGCAGTACATCCCTGAGACAACGAAAATCATCATCGCCCAGCGTACTGCTTCCGTCCAGGATGCGGACCGCATCATTGTCATGGACGGCGGTACCATCAATGCCGTCGGCACCCATGAAGAGCTGCTGAAAAACAACGAAATCTATCGGGAAGTCTATACTTCCCAGAACAAGGCAGGTGATCAAGATGTCGAATAAAACCACACAGAAGGGCAGCAGGAAAAGTGTGCTGTGGCGTCTTATCCGCACACTGTTCGGCTTTTTCCCCGTCCTGCTTCCCGTGGCCATCATCTGCATCCTGATTAACGCCATTGTCAGCTCCATCCCCTCCATCTTCCTGCAAAACGTAATTGCCGCTGTGGAGCAAAGCTGGCAGACCGGCGACTGGGCCTCCGTGTCCGGCCATATCCTGGGACTGGTGGGAATCCTGGCAACCTTTTACGTCATCAGCCTGCTGGCCGGCATTGCCTACAACCAGCTGATGGCCTACATCACTCAGGGCTCACTTGCAAAGCTGCGTGAAAAGATGTTCAACGGCATGCAGGACCTGCCCATTAAATATTTTGATTCGCATAACCACGGCGACGTGATGAGTTACTACACCAACGATATTGATACGCTGCGTCAGATGATTTCCCAGAGCTTTCCGCAGCTGATGATCTCCTGCGTCACCGCAATTTCCGTGTTGTCCATTATGATGTACTACAGCCTGTGGATGGCCCTGGTTGTGGTTGTCGGGGTGATCCTCATGGTGCTGGTCGTCCGGAAGGTGGGCGGCCACTCCGCGCGGTACTTCATGCGCCAGCAGAAGGCGTTGGCACAGACGGAGGGCTTCGTTGAGGAAATGATGAACGGCCAGAAGGTCATCAAGGTCTTCTGCCACGAGGAGGAGGCGCAAAAGGCGTTCGACTCTATCAACGACACGCTGTTTTCCAATGCACGGCTTGCCAACCGCTATGCCAATATCCTGATGCCGATTCTGTTAAACATCGGCAACGTGCTGTATGTCGTGGTCGCCCTGGTGGGCGGTATCCTGCTGCTTAGCGGGGCCACCAATGTCAGCTTCTCCGGGCTTGCCTTCAGCATCAGCATTGTGGTGCCGTTCCTAAACATGACAAAGCAGTTCTCCGGCACCGTCAGCCAGGTCTCCAACCAGATTAACCCTGTGGTCATGGGGCTCGCCGGCGCAAAGCGTATCTTTGAACTAATCGACGAGCAGCCTGAGACGGACGACGGCTATGTGACGCTGGTCAACGCAAAAGAAACGGCAGACGGCCAGCTGGTGGAGTGTGAGGAGCGCACCAATGTGTGGGCCTGGAAGCATCCCCACAGCGACGGCACCGTTACCTATACCCGGCTTCAGGGCGATGTGCGCATGTTCAATGTGGACTTCGCCTATGAGGAGGGCAAAACCGTACTGCATGACGTGTCGCTGTACGCAAAGCCCGGGCAGAAGGTGGCTTTCGTCGGCTCCACCGGCGCAGGCAAAACCACCATCACCAACCTCATCAACCGGTTCTACGACATTGCGGACGGAAAAATCCGCTATGACGGAATCAACATCAACAAGATTAAAAAGGCTGACCTGCGCCGCAGCCTGGGCGTGGTGCTTCAGGACACAAACCTGTTCACCGGCACCGTGATGGACAACATCCGCTACGGCAGACTGGATGCTTGTGATGAGGAATGTATTGCCGCCGCAAAGCTGGCAGGCGCACACGACTTTATCACAAGGCTGCCGAAGGGCTACGACACGCCGCTGTCCGGTAACGGCGCCAGCCTGTCCCAGGGCCAGCGGCAGCTGCTGGCCATTGCCCGTGCGGCAGTGGCTGACCCGCCCGTCATGATCCTCGACGAGGCCACCAGCTCCATCGACACCAGGACGGAGGCCATCGTCCAGCGGGGTATGGATGCGCTGATGACCGGGCGCACCGTATTCGTCATTGCCCACCGGCTGAGCACGGTCAAAAATTCCGACGCCATCATGGTGCTGGATCACGGCCGGATTATTGAACGCGGCACCCATGAGGAGCTGCTTGCCCTGAAGGGTACCTATTACCAGCTATATACCGGCGCGCTGGAGCTTGATTAACCCCCTTCTCTATTTCATACAGCAAACACAAGGCCCGGCCTGCTTTCGCAGGCCGGGCCTTGTTCATTTTTTATTCCGTCTGTGTCAATGCTTCCAGTGTTTTGCTTACCAGTTCCGGCACGCTGATACCCATCATCTGTGCGCCGTTTGTAATCACATCCCGGGAACAGCCTGCGGCAAACTTCTTATCCTTAAACTTTTTCATTACGGATTTTGCCTGCATGCCCTCATACCCTCCGGGTCGCACCAGGGCGACCGCGCCGATAAGGCCGGTCAGCTCGTCCACCGCATACAGGACCTTCTCCATATAGCGGGTCGGTTCCACCTCGGAGCAAAGGCCGTAACCGTGGCTGACCACGGCATGAATGACGCTTTCGTCCACATCCAGCTCCCTGAGCAGACTGTCTGCCTTGGCGCAGTGCTGCTGCGGCCACTGTTCAAAATCAATGTCGTGCAGGATGCCCACACTGATCCAGTAGTCCTCATTTCCCGGGTCATACTCCCGCGCGAACCAACCGAGAACCCTTCCCACCGTCTTTGCATGCTGAAGGTGGAACTCCTCCTGATTATACCGTTTGACCAGTTCCAGTGCCTGTTCAGGCGTCGGCACAGTACCCATTGTTCCATTCTCCTTTCCACCCGGGGCCGTAAAAGCCCCTGCTGCCGGTACGTCCCTCTGACCCCTCCGTCAAACCGGCGGCTTGCATCGGCAGTGCTTCCTAAGGACAGCAGCCTTTTTCAAGGCTTCCGGCGCAGGCCCCTTTCCGGTTTTACATTTTCCGGGACAAGCCTGTACAGCTTGCCACCGTGCAAGTGCCAAGCTGTAAGAAAGAAAAAGCCCCGAACGCGACTTGCGTCGAAGGCCAGCCTGGTGTAAGGGTGAAACAAAAAGAATTCCCGGTGTTTTTTAGAAGGGAATTTGAACCCTCGCACATCCCGCAAAAAGTTGGTAGCACAGCGGAGGCGTCATGCCCGCGTTTACAAGGGCATAGCCGCAGCAAGCGTGACTTTTTGCGGAGAGGAGGAATGACGGAGCGGTATGAGAAATCCCCAGCCATTTGGCTGGGGATTTTGAATGGAGCGCAGTCCATTCCGACGTGGAGCGGACAAGGGGAATCGAACCCCCACGACCAGCTTGGGAAGCTGGAGTTCTACCACTAAACTATGTCCGCGTGTATTATCTATTTTCGCCTATTTTACGGAAAATGTCAAGAGGAAAACCCAACTTCTTTTTTGAAAACTGCGGCAGGCCGGTATCCTGCCCTTTTTTTATGGAAGAAGCAGGGCCGGACGGCCCTGCTTCCGCTTTTACTCGGTTATTTTCTGGAACACACTTTTTGGCTGCTTGCAGATGGGACAGACATAATCGTCCGGCAGCTCCTCAAAGGGGATGTCCCCATCATATACATAGTGGCAGACGGAGCAGACGTACTTCACCACCGGCGCCGCCCCGGCGGCAGGCGCGGCGCTGCCGCCCGCCTTGATACGGCGGTAGTCCGCATAGGTCATGGGCGCGCCCTCGCCGGTGACCTCCGCCTCGTCCACGCTGCACACAAACAGGTAGTGGGTGTCAAGGTCCGTTACCGACTCCACCGTGCAGCTCATATACGCCACGGTGCCGTTCTTTAAGTAGGGATTCCCCTTCCCGTCGTGCAGGTATTCGCCCCCGGCAAACTTGTCCACATCCCGGCCGGAGCGGTAGCCGAACTGCTCCACCACAGCCAGCGGGCAGTTCACTGAAAGCACGGAAACTGTGAAGCTTTTTTTCATGATAATCATCTGCGTCGTCAGGTTTTGCTTCTGCATGGTCACCAGCATCCGGCACGGGGTGTCGGTGGCCTGGGCGGCGGTATTGATGACGCAGCCGTTCTCCCTGCCGGATTCCTGCACGCCCACGACAAACAGGCCGTAGCTGAGTTTAAATAACGCGGTTTTATCCATAAACTTCCCTACCTCCTTCTTTTCTTTAGTATAGCGTGCCTTCTTCTTTTTTACAAGCCGCATTTTGCAGGGCGGACCCGCCTTAAAAAATGTGTTTTTCTTTTGCGGCTATGGCATTTTGCCCGTGTTTCGACTATACTGTTTTTGGAACTTTTAAAGGAGGGGCTGCAGGATGAAAAAAGTGGTGCTAATCCCCGACTCTTTCAAGGGCACCATGTCCTCCGGGGAAATCTGCGCTATTATGCGGCGGGCCGTGCTGGCCCACTACCCCGCGGCACAGGTGGTGTCCGTGCCGGTGGCGGACGGCGGGGAGGGCAGCGTGGACGCATTCCTTTGCGCCGTGGGCGGCCAGCGGCGCACCGTACGCGTCGCCGGGCCGTTTTTTCAGGAGATGGAAAGCTTCTACGGCGTTTTGGACGATGGGAAAACCGCTGTCATTGAAATGGCAGCCTGCGCAGGCCTGCCCCTTACAGAGGGGCGGCGCAATCCGCTGGAGGCCACCACCTACGGCGTGGGACAACTGATCCGCCACGCCGTGGAAAGCGGCTGCCGGACCGTTATCATGGGGCTTGGCGGCAGTGCCACCAACGACGGGGGCTGCGGGGCCGCGGCGGCCGCAGGCGCGCGGTTCCTCGGCCCTGACGGGAAGGAGTTTGTCCCTGTGGGCGGCACACTGAAGGAAATTTGCAGAATCGACCTGTCCCACATGCTGCCGCAGCTGGCGGAAACGGACATCATCACCATGTGCGACATTGACAACCCGCTGTACGGCCCCTCCGGGGCCGCCCATGTCTTTGCCCCGCAGAAGGGGGCGGACGAGAAGCAGGTGGCCCTGCTGGACGACGGCCTTCAGCATCTTGACCGTGTTATTCAGCACTGTCTGGGCCTTCACACGGCGCAGCTGCCGGGGGCAGGCGCGGCAGGCGGCATGGGCTGCGGTATGGCGGCGTTTTTCCACTCCCGCCTGCAAATGGGGATTGAGACGGTGCTGGACACCGTTCATTTTGACCGCCTTCTTTCCGGCGCGGACATGGTTTTCACCGGTGAGGGAAAAATCGACAGCCAATCTGCGCGGGGGAAGGTCGTCTCCGGCGTGGCCCTGCGGACTGCGGCGGCCGGCGTCCCGCTTATCGCCGTGGTGGGCGACATTGGTGACGGGGCCGGCGCCCTGTACGAAAAGGGGGTCTCCGCCATCTTCAGCATCAACCGGGTGGCCGTTCCCTATGAGGAGGCGCGGCCGCGCGCAAAGGACGACCTGTATTGGACAATGGATAACCTGATGCGCTTTTTCAAGCGCATGGAACTGTAAGGAGGAGAGAAAGCATGGGAACACTACCCGATATATTTTATGAGGATTTAAGCTGCCTGCTAAGCATTCGCAGCGTAAATGGGGACTGCGGCCCCACAGGCCCGGATGCGCCCCTTGGGCGCGGTGTGGCCCAGGCCATTGAGGCGTTTCTTGCCATCGGCCGCCGGATGGGCTTTCACACTGTCAATCTGGACGGATACGCAGGCTATGTCCAGTGGGGGGACACTGGACCTGTCGTCGCCATTCTCACCCATCTGGATACGGTTCCTGCCGGTGGGGAATGGGCGGCTTCCCCCTTTGCCCTGACCCGCCGGGAGGGTAAGCTGTACGGGCGGGGCGTGTGCGACGACAAAGGCCCGGCCCTTGTCAGCCTGTATGCCATGCAGGCGCTGCGGGAAAGCGGCTACTGTTCGACGTGCCGCGTCCGGCTGATTGTGGGCGGCGATGAGGAGTCGGGCGGCAACCGCTGCCTTGCCCGCTACAAAAAGACGGAGGAGGCGCCCGTCGCCGCCTTTTCCCCCGACGGGGACTTCCCGCTGATTTTTGCAGAAAAGGGAATTCTGCGCATCACCCTGTCCGGCACCTTCCCACCGGAGGACTTTACCCTGTCCGCAGGAACGCAGGTCAATGTGGTACCGTCGTCCGCCTGTGCGCACTGGCACGGGGAGACCATCCGCGCCACCGGCGTCTCCGCCCATGCCATGGCCCCTTCGCTTGGCGTCAATGCGCTGTTAAAACTGGGGCGCCTGTTAAGGGAGCGGGGGGCAGACCATCCCCTGCTTCGGCTGCTGGACATCGCCAGCACCGAGGGCCTCGGCATCTGTTTTTCCGACGAGCTGTCCGGGCCCCTGACCTTCAATCCCGCGATTGCGGAGTTGGATGAGATGGGCCGCTGCAGCCTTCAGTGCGACATCCGCGTTCCCGTCACAGTGAATAAGGAGGCGGTTGTGCGTGCCATTCGGGACCGGGTGCAGCCCCTCGGCTTCACCCTGGGGGCAGAACAGTTCCTACCGCCGTTGCACGTGCCGCAGGACGGGCCGCTGGTCACGGCGCTTCTGGGGGCCTACCGGCAGGTCACCGGGGACATGCGCCCGCCCGTCTCTTCCGGCGGGGCCACCTACGCAAGGGAGTTCCCCAATGCGGTGGCATTCGGAATGCTGTTCCCCGGTGAGGAAATTACCTTCCACAGGGAAAACGAGTGCTGGAGTGAAAAAAGCCTTCAGACCGGCTTTGATATTTTAACTGAGGCCATCCGGGCCGTGTGCAGGGTGTACGGGGCGTAGCGGAGAAAATGGCGCTTGACAACCCTCCCGCTCAGTGTTATGATTCAATCAACAAGATGTTATTTTTATAACATTTATTCAGATTTTAACACAGGAGGGTTTATTATGTCACTACAGTACCATACTCAGCTGAAGCCCGGGGACGTGGCTCCCTACGTTCTGCTGCCCGGCGATCCCAAACGGGTGCCCATTGTCGCCAGCTACTGGGACGAGGCACACTTTGTGGCGGATAGCCGGGAGCATGTCACCTATACCGGCGTGTACAAGGGTGTGCCCATCACCTGCACCAGCACCGGCATGGGCTGTCCTTCCACCGGTATCGCCATGGAGGAGCTGGCACGCTGCGGCGCCACCACCTTTATCCGCATCGGTACCTGCGGCACGTTTCAAAGCTATGTGAAAAACGGCGACATGATTGTCTTTGACTCCGCCTGCCGGTACGACGGCGCCTCCAAAGCATATGCCCCGCTGGAATATCCGGCCGTGGCGACCCACGAGGTGGTCTCGGCATGCATCCAGGCCGGGAAGGAGCTTGGCTTCCCCTACCATGTGGGCACGACCCGTTCTGCCGACACGTTCTACGCCTCCCATGCACGGCCCGGCTCCTCTTTCAACAACTACTGGCAGTCGGACTGGGCCAACCGGTTTGACGACCTGCGCAGGATGAACGTGGTGGGCGCCGAGATGGAGGCGAGCATTATCTTCGTGCTGGCACGGCTGTGGGGCCTGCGTGCAGGCGGTATCTCCGTGTCCCTCGACAATGTGTGCGAGGTGGCGGGCGAAAGCGGACAGTTCGATCCGCAGACCGGTGTGGAGCACGGCGAGGATCACATCCGTAGGCTGTCCCTTATGGGCTGCGAGGCTGTCCGTAAGCTGTATGAAATTGACAAGGAAGAAGGGCGGGTTTAACCATGGACAACAAAGAAATTTTATCTCACATCGACCACACCCTGCTAAAGGCAGTGTCCACAGAAGAGCAAATCTTTTCCCTGTGTGACGAGGCGGTGCGCTATGGGACTGCCTCCGTCTGCATCCCCCCCAGCTTTGTAAGCAGGGTAAAGGAAAAATATGGAGATACGCTCAACATCTGCACCGTTATCGGTTTCCCTCTCGGCTACAATACCACGGCGGTCAAGGTGTTTGAGACGAAAACCGCCATCGCCGAAGGGGCGAACGAGGTGGACATGGTGGTGAACCTCGGGGATGTGAAGGACGGCCGCTTCGACAGGGTGACGGAGGAAATCCGCCAGCTGAAGGCCGCCGCAGGCAGCCACATCCTCAAGGTCATTATTGAGACCTGCTATCTCACCGGGGAGGAGAAAATTGCGCTGTGCAGGGCAGTAACCGATGCGGGCGCGGACTACATCAAAACCTCCACCGGGTTTGGAACGGCAGGCGCAAAAATTGAGGACATCCGCCTGTTTAAGCAGCACATCGGCCCCGGCGTCAAAATGAAGGCGGCCGGCGGCGTGCGCACGAAGGAGGATTTGGAGCTGTTTTTAAGCGAGGGCTGCGAACGGATTGGCACCAGCGGCGCGGTCGCCCTGTTGAAGGGTGACGAGCACACCGGATACTAAAAGGAGGGGAGCGGCATGGCATTTGTACGCGGAGAAAAGCAGTACCACATTCAGCTGAAAAAGGGGGATGTGGGGCGTTACGTCTTTCTGCCCGGCGACCCCTTCCGCACGGACCTTATCGCCGGTTACCTTGACGATGCAAAACTTATCGCCCACAACCGGGAGCACAAGACGTGGACGGGAACCCTTGACGGCGTGCCCGTGTCCGTCACCTCCACCGGGATGGGCTGCCCCTCCACCGCCATCGCTGTGGAGGAGCTGATGAAAATCGGCGCGGACACCTTTATCCGGATCGGTACGGCAGGCCGTGTGTGCGAGCGCTCCATGGACGAGGCGCTGGACGGCGCGATCTGCACGGCGGCCGTCCGGGACGAGGGGACAACCCGCCAGTATATTCCGATTGAATACCCCGCCGTGGCCGACCGGCACGTTGTTGCCGCACTGGCGCAGGCCGCAAAGCAGAACGGCAAGCGGTATATTGAGGGCATTACCCAATCCAAGGACTCCTTCTATGGGGAGGTGGAGCCGGAGAACGCCCCCCTTGCGGACCTGCTGCAAATCCGCTGGAATGCATGGAAGCGCGGGAATGTGGTCTGCTCTGAGATGGAATCAGCCGCACTGTTCGTCCTGGCCAGCATCCGGGGCTGCCGCGCCGCCTCTATCATGAGTTTTAAGGACATGAAGGACACCATTCAGGTGGCCTGCGACGCCGTCCGCCTTCTGATTAAAGCGGATCAAAAGTAGCGGCCTTGCCCCGCCGCCGGACAGCGGTGCCCCTGTGTTCGGGGCAGCAAGGCAAGCTTCCCACACAAAATGGTGCGGGAAGCTTGTCTGTGTTATAATAGTACGGATAACAGTGGATAGGATGGGTACGCAGCATGGATAAACAGACACGGATGCAAAAGCTTCTCGAGCGGGTAAAGGACCAAAACGGCGAGTCCATCCGGACGCTGGCCCTTCAGTTCGGCGTGACGGAGATGACCATCCGCCGGGATGTGGAGCAGCTGAAGGCCGCCGGCCTTGTCCGGGTGGTGGCAGGCGCGGTGCTGTACAGCGGCAGTGCCGCGTCCGCCCTGCCGGAGGCCGAAACATACGAGCTGGCGGTCCACGACGGCCTGCGGACCGCAGAGAAACGCCGGATTGGGAAGCTGGCCGCCTCACTGGTGCAGCCGGACGACGTGCTCTACTTCGACGTGGGCACCACCACACCCCACATCATCCCCTTCCTTCCCGACGGGCAGGGAATTTCCGCCGTCTGCTGCACCATGAACGCTCTGACCCAACTGCAGAAAAAGGCGCCTGAACGGCTGATTGTGGCAGGGGGCGTTTACCGGCCCGACCTGCAGATGTTTGAAAGCAAACAGGGCGTTGCCCTGCTTGCAAGCACCCGTATCAGCCGGGCATTCATCTCCGCCGCGGGAGTGAATGCAAAGCTTGGCGTCACCTGTGTGAACAGCTGCGAAGTGGAGGCGAAGTGCACGGTAATGAAAGGGGCGCTGGAAAACATCCTGGTGGCCGACTCCAGCAAGTTCGGCGCCGTAAAACCCGCTTTCTTCGCCCCATTGGACGCCTTTCAGGCCGTGGTCACGGACAGCGGCCTGTCCGCCGAATGGAGGGACGAGCTGCAGCAGCGCGGAATTCGCCTGTATCTGGCCTAAGCAAAAAAGGGACACGCCAAAACCGTTTGGCGTGTCCCTTTCTCTGTTCCTTTAAAATGCAGGCAGGTTCAGGCTGTCGTATGATTCGCGCAGGGTTTTGCAGGAGGCCTTAAACTGCTGTTCCTCCTTCTCGTCCAGTTTCAGCGTCAGCACCCGCTGCACGCCGTTGCGGTTGACGATGCAGGGCACTCCCACATACACGCCGCTTTCCCCATATTCGCCCTTCAGGGCGGCGGATACGGTCAGCACACTGCTTTCGTTTCCGAAGATGGCGCGGGTGATACGGACCAGCGCCATGCCGATGCCATAATAGGTGGCACGCTTCGCCGCAATAATTTTCTGTGCGGCGGTGCGCACCTGCTCGCTGATTTTCTCCATATCCTCATAGCAGCAGCGGCCGCCCGACTCCCCGCAGATGTCGAGGATGGGCTTGGTGGCAAGCATGGCCTGGCTCCACGGTACAAACTCGCTGTCGCCGTGCTCCCCCATGACGTAGGCATGGATGTTGCGCGGGTCGACGGAGAAATACTCCCCCAGCAGGTAGCGCAGGCGTGCTGTGTCAAGCGCCGTGCCGCTGCCCAGCACCCGCCGGGCATTGAAGCCGGACAGCGTGCAGGTGATGTGGGTCATAATATCCACCGGGTTGGTTGCCACAAGGAAAATGCCGTTAAAGCCGGATTCCGTCACCGGGTCAATGACAGATTTAAACACGGCGGCATTGCGTCCCAGCAGTTCCAGCCGGGACTCCCCCGGCTTCTGGGCCACGCCGGCGCAGATGCACACAATGTCCGCATTGGCGCAGTCCCGGTATTCCCCGGCGTAAATTTTCATATGGGATGCGGAGAAGGCCAGGCCATGGTTCAGGTCCATCGCCTCCCCCTCCGCCCGTTCGCGGTCGATGTCAATCAGCACCAGCTCATCACAGGCGTTCTGGTTTAACAGCGCGTAGGCGTAGCTCATCCCCACCATGCCGGTGCCGATAATCACTACTTTCCTGTTTTCGTCGTTCAATTTTCTTCCTCCTTTTCCGTTTTCTTCTTTTTCTTAGCATATCACAAAATGGAAAGAAAAAACAGCGTTCCCATTTTTCATGGGCGCTGTTTTTTCTTTCTTCCCCGTCTCAGGGCATGTTGCCGCCGGAAACCTTCTGCTCTATCAGCAGTACGTTGTTTTTCAGCCGCTCATCCTCCGGCGAAAAGGCCAGCGCCTGTTTTGCAGAGCTCAGCGCCTGCTTGTACCGGCCTTGGCGGTACAGGGCGACAGCCCGCAAGTCATGCGGCAGGCTGTTCCACGCGTCCGCCTCACAGATGTAGGTGGCAGGCCGCTGGGTAATGGCCAGCGCCTGCCCGGTGTAATACAGCACCCCGTCATCATCACCCTGTTCATAACACAGCAGGGCGGCGTCCACATATGGCTCCCGCAGGTGCGGCGCCTCCGCAGCGGCCCGGTGCAGCCAGCGGGCTGCCTCATACCCGTTCCCCAGCCGCCGGTAGGCCCTTGCAATATAACGCATGGAGGCACAGCGTTCGTCCGCCCATGTGGCGCTTTTCATTTTCAGATGCCGCTGCAGCGTGCGGATACAGTCCTCCCAGCGGCCGTAAAACAGGTATTCCCGGCCGAGATAATGCATGTTGCGGTCATTTTCCGGGTCCTCCTGCACCGCCAGTTCCAGCAGGGGCAGGTACTGCCCGCGGGATTTGGCCGGATCGGGGTGGTGATCCAGCTGCACTCCCTGCGCCACGACGGAGGGAAAGGCCCCGCTGTCCTCATACTGCAGCACCTCATGCACCGGGCCCACCCAGTGGAAGCACCCGCGCCGGTGGATTTTGGCGATGTAGAACACCACCCCTTCCCCGCCGGACGGGGTAAAGCTCCAGGTGTAGCGGTAGTTGGCAAGGCAGGTGTCCGGCTTCCACGCCGCCTCCAGCGCCGCACGCCAGCCGGGATGGAACACCTCGTCAAGGTCGGTGCAGACGCAGATGTCCGTATCCTCCGGCACCAGCTGAAGGGAGCGGTTGCGCGCCGTGTCAAACCGCCAGGGGCTGATGGTTTCCTCTGTGACCCTGGCGCCTGCCCGGCGCAGCGCCTCCTGTGTTCCGTCGGTGGAACCGGTGTCCAGCACCACAATTTCGTCCGCCTCTCTCATGGAGTCCATCCAGCGCTCCACAAACTGCCGCTCGTTTTTGCAGATGGCATAGACGCACACCTTCCATTTCCCCATGGCTCATCCTCCTTCTTGTATGTAGGCCCGGCTGTTTTCGGAAGCCGGGCACGGCCCCCGCTAGGGAAGGGACGGGTTCAGTTTGATAACAGCCAGGGTCGCGGCCCCGTCCACGCTGGCCACATTGCTGTTGTAAGCCAGCGTAAAGGTGGTCTGCTCCGGAATTTGCAGAATCAGCGCATTGGAGCCGTAAGCAGTGGTCTGCGCTGCCGTCTTCACATAAATCCCGTACTCAATGTGGGACATACCGCTGTAGGAGGGGGTGATCTGCATATAGCCGTCTTCCCGCAGCAGTACCGACACGTGGAAGGATACAAAATAATATCCCGGTAAAAGCCGGACATGCTGCTGATCCTCCAGTACAATCTGGCCGGAGGGGTCCGCGGTGGCTGTCCCGAAAGGAATCAGGCTTCCGTTTGTAAACAAAACCCCAAACGTGGCAAAGGATGCGAAGGAACCCTCCGGCAGAACCCCAGCGGGCCCGGTGGGGCCGGTAGCACCGGTGGGGCCTGTGGCGCCCGTAGCACCAGCGGGCCCTTCGGGGCCGGTGGGCCCGGTTGCTCCTATGGGGCCGGTGGGGCCAATCGGGCCTGGAACCCCTGCGGGGCCAGTAGGGCCCGGTTCCCCCTGCTCCCCTTGTGGGCCGGTGGGGCCGAGTGCTCCAGCGGGGCCGGTTGCTCCTGTCGGTCCTGTTGGACCGGCGGGGCCCGGCTCTCCTCTCTCCCCCTGTGGGCCGGTGGGGCCTGTGGCACCAGCGGTCCCTCTGACACAGCACCCATACGGGCAGGGGCACATCCACCCCGCCCCACCATGTACAAATTTCATTTTTAAAGTATCGTGATTGTTCATTGCACTTCTCTCCTCCCCAGCAATAAGCACGGGTCTGCTGCGGCCCGCGTCCCAGTACAGTTTATGAAAAAATGCGCCGCCCGGTTCCCCCGGCGCGGCGGCTGTGGTATACTGGTAAAAAACAAAGGGAAAAGAGGACACGCATGAACTGGACGGAAATCAGCATTACAACCACCACCGAGGGGATTGAGGATGTGACGGGCATCGTACTGATGCAGGGCGTCGGCGGCGTTGTGGTAGAGGATAAAGAGGATTTTAAGGAGTTTCTTAAGCAGACCACACCCCAGTGGGATTATGTGGACGAAAGCCTGATGTCTTTGGCCGAAGCACCCACAAAAATTAAATGTTATCTGCCGGAGTCCCCCGAGGGGGCGGAGCAGCTTGCCCTGATAAGGGAGGCGTTGGAGCGGGTGAAAGGGGATCCGCGCCTTGGCACACTGGAGGTGGAGCTGCACGGCGTCAAGGAGGAAGACTGGGCCAACAACTGGAAGCAGTTCTTCAAACCCCTTGAGATTGACGAGAGGCTGGTGGTCAAGCCGTCCTGGGAGCAGTACGATAACAAGCAGGGCCGGACGGTTGTGCAAATTGACCCGAAGATGAGCTTCGGCACCGGCACCCACCACACCACCCGGCTGTGCCTTCAGCAGCTCTCCCGGCTTGTTAACGGCGGCGAAAAGGTGCTGGATCTCGGCTGCGGCAGCGGCATCCTGTCCATTGCGGCGCTGCTGTTGGGTGCAAAGCAGGCGGTGGCGGTGGACATCGACCCGCTGGCCGCCAAAACCGCAAGGGAAAACGCAGTGGAGAACGGCGTGACGGACAGGCTGACGGTTTTCCCGGGCAATGTGCTGGCCCAGCCCCATCTGGTGGAGCCGTACGGCCCCTTCGACCTGGTGGTGGCCAACATTGTGGCGGATGTCATTATAGAGGCCGCACCGCTGATGAAGCGGGTGGTAAAGCCTAGCGGGTGGATTATTACCTCCGGCATTATTGACGACCGGGCGGAAGAAGTAAGGCTGCGGCTGGCGCAGTCCGGCCTGAATCCGGTGGAAATCCGGTCCGACGGGGGCTGGTTCTGCATTGTTTGCAGGCCATAGGGAGGAAGCGTTATGCCGCGTTTTTTTCTAACATCCATTGAGGGCGACGTGCTGCGCATCACCGGACAGGACGCCCGCCATATCGAGCGGGTGCTGCGCCACCGCGTGGGGGACAGCCTGACCGTGTGCGACGGAAACGGGTGCGAACGGCAGTGCGCCATCACGGCCTTTTCCGGCGGGGAGGTGCTGCTGTCCGGCGGCGCGCCCGTCCCCTCCCCTGTGGAAAACCCCTTCCGACTTGCACTGTACATGGGGCTTCCCAAAGGGGACAAGGCGGAGCGCGTGCTCAAGGCCGCGGTGGAACTGGGCGTCAATGATGTGACCTTTTTTCTGTCCTCCTTCTGTGTGGCCCGGCCGGACGGGAAGGCGCGCAAAAGCCGGCTTGAGCGGTATCAGAAAATTGCCCTGGAGGCTGCCAAGCAGTCCGGCCGGGCGGTGCTTCCTTCCGTGCATCCATTTCTGGATTTTGACGAAATGCTGACGCAGACCGCAGGCTTCGACAGGGCGGTCCTGTTTTATGAGCATGGCGGTGCGCCGCTGCCCGACGTGCTTGCGGACAGCCCAGCGTCCGTGGCGCTTGTCACCGGGTGCGAGGGCGGCTTTTCCCCAGAGGAGGCGGCTGCCGCAAAAGCCGCAGGGTTAAGCCTGTGCACCCTTGGAAAACGAATTTTGCGCTGCGAGACCGCGCCAGTGGCGGCTCTGTCCGCAGTGAACCTTCTGCTGGGCGGCCTTGCCTAGCAATACAGGGGAGGAGAAAAATGAAGCATCTGTATGTAATCGGCGGCACCATGGGCGCGGGGAAAACCGCTGTCTGCAGGGAGTTGCAAAAGCTGCTGCCCCACAACGTCTTTCTGGACGGGGATTGGTGCTGGGATATGCAGCCCTTTGTGGTGAATGAGGAAAACAAGCGCATGGTGACAAACAACATCACCTGCCTGCTGCGCAGCTTCCTTGGCAACTCCGGTTTTCAGAACATCTTGTTCTGCTGGGTGCTGCAGGAGGACGCCATCTGGCAGGGGATTGCCGCAAACCTGCCCCTTCAAAACGTGGCAGTCCACCGGGTTACCCTGACCGTGTCCGAGCAGGCGCTGCGCCTGCGGCTGCAGCGGGATGTGGACGCCGGGCTGCGTGCGCCGGATGTTATCGAACGCAGCGTGGCGCGGCTTCCGCTGTACGACCGGGTCCGCACGGTAAAGCTGGATGTCAGCAGCTGTACCGCCCGGCAGGCCGCGCAGCAAATTGCGGCCATGGGCCGGTAAAACCAGTAAAAAAAGGAGCCGTGCGGCCTTCGCCGCACGGCTCCTTTCCTATGTTTTAGCAGGATTTAATAAGCCTTAAGTAGAACTTTGCCGCCGTATGCAGGGTGTCCAGCTTAATCCGCTCGTTATTGCCGTGGATAAAGCCGCGTTCCTCCTTACTCAGCGCCATGGCGGAAAAGCGGTACACATTGTCGGCCAGCCCCGCATAATGGCGGGAATCGCTGCACGCAATCATCAGATAGGGGGACACCAGCGCGTCGGGCCACGTCTCCCGGATGGCGCCGGTCACCTTGTCCCAGCCGGCCCCCTCTGTGGGGGAATAGGGGGAGGGATTCTGCCCGTGCACCTTCTCAATTTTTACGTCGCTGTCCCCGATGGTCTCATTGAGATACTGGAGCACCGTCTCCGGCGTCTCCCCGCCCATTATACGGATGTTGCCGTATACGGAAACCTCCGGCGGGATCACGTTGCTGGCCTTGCCGCCCTTCATCATGGTGAAGGCGCAGGTGGTGCGCATCAGGGCATTCAGCTCGCCCCCGCTTTTTTTGCACATGCTGTCCAGCACCGGCTTAAAGCACCACAGGTTGGCAAAAATCAGCCGGTACAGGAAGGTGGAATGACGGCCGAGGGTATCAAACATCTCCGCCGCAGGCTTGGACAGGCTGCCCTTAAACGGGTTGTTTTCCACCTTGGTCACCGCTTTCGCCAGCACGCCCACCGGGGTGTGCGGCGGCGGGGAGGAGGCGTGCCCGCCCTTGGAGCGCACGGTCATCTTAATGTCCATCATCCCTTTTTCGCCGATGCCGATCAGCGCACAGGGCTGCGTTACGCCGGGGAAGATCTCTTCCACCACGGCGCCGCCCTCATCCACCACAAGGGCCGGATGGATTCCACGCTGCCGGAATGCCTCCACAATCAGGGGCGCGCCCTCGCCGGCAATCTCCTCATCGCCGCCAAAAGCGAAATAGATGTCGTTTTCAGGGACAAAGCCTTCGCCAATCAGCTGCTCTGCCGCCTCCATAATGCTGCACAGCGTCACCTTGGTGTCCAGTGTGCCTCTGCCCCACAGCTCCCCATTTTCAATCAGGCCGTCAAAGGCAGGCTTTTCCCACTGGTCCTCATTGACGGGCACCACATCAAAGTGGGACATGAGCACCGTTACGTCCTTGTCGGACTTCCCCTTCCAACGGTACAGAATGGCGCGGGTGCCGAGAAACTCCCTCTCACAGGTGCTGTGCACCGCGGGATACAGCGCTTCCAGCGTCTGCTTGAACTTGTCGAACTCCGCTTCGTCCTCCAGCCCCTTTTCACGGTAGGAGACGGTTTTGCAGCGCACCAGCTCCTGCATGTCCCGGGTCATCTTCTCCTCGTCAAGGGTCACCGCCGTGGGCGTCCTCTTCTCCTCCGGACGGGGACGGAACAGTGCCGCGCGGATAAAAATCACCGCAAGAAACACCACCAGAGCCGCCGGAATCAGCAACAACAGCCACCACATACAAAGACCTTCTTTCTTGCTACAATAAATTTTTCTTGTACAGAATGCGGGACACGCCGATGGCAATCAGCGCGCCGACAGGCACCAGCACACCCACGCTGCTTGCCAGCGACGGCACGCTGATAAACAGCACCAGCATGAAAATCAGCGGCGCCAGCGCAATTTTCCAGTTCTTCGAGACATAGACCACTGCGAGGCCGCCGAACAACGCCGGCAGAATGTTGTCGAAGGCAGGCTGCAGCACCGGCGACTGCAGGATGGGCTGCAGATAACCCAGCAGCAGCACGCCGAGGGAGATGACCACCATGGTCACAATGGAGGAGATGCAGATGGAGATGGTGGAGATAATCTCCCCCTCTTCACTGCCGGGCTCCACCTTGGCGTTTTCCATGGCGTTCAGCGCGCAGGGCACCTTCAAATTGCTCAGGTTGCCTGTGACAAACCCCACATAGGAACCTCCGGCCCCCAGCATGGGGGTGTAGGTGAACACCTCAATCACGCCCACCGTCCAGAAGATGGGCGCCACGCCCAGCAGGCCTTTGAGCACGCCGGTAATTTCCGGCCATGCATTGTAGTATACACAGATGGCCGCGGGGACCATCAGCATCAGCGTCACGGCGCTGAGCATCCAGATCCGCCCGGTAAAGTGGACAGAGTCAAAATAGGTTCGTTCTTTTTTCATCATGTCTCCCCCTTCCTCAGACAATGGCCCCGGTAATGGGGATGGCCAGCGCCATGGCGCCCAGCATACTGATGGGCAGCGCAAAGTCCTCCAGCCAGCGCACCTTGCACTTTTTCACAAGCAGGCCCACAACGGACATAATCACCGCGCTGCACAGCATGACAAACACCGGAATCCAACCCTTCAGCCCCTCGGACACGGTGGCAAAAATCACCCCGAGGAAAGCGGAAATCATGCCAAGGAACAGGGAAGTGATTAAAATCTCGCCCCATTTGTTGTCCTTGGTCTTTACCTTTGTGATGCTGCCCTGAATCTTTTTCATGAACAGCGGAATGATGATAAGGCCGGGCAGGATGCCCAGCGTCATCACCCAGGCAATGGCCGCGTAGGTTGCCGGGTCTGTCACGGCGGAGGCAATGCTGGCCCCCACGGCGGTGGCCGCCGTCTCTGCCGCAGTCAGCTCATAAGTCAGCGAGCCGATGACGGACAGGCGCATCCACGGCAGCGGCAGACCCAGCGACTTGCTTAACGTAATTACGCCAAGCAGGATGGACACCGCCGGCGCCACGGTAAACACCGCACTGCTTACCATGGTCTTTTTGACAGACTTCATGTCCATACCGATGACCTTTGCCCTGCGGACCGCCTTTATCAGGAAAAAGACGGCCTGTGCCACCACAAACAGGATTACCGCACCTGCAATGGTGAACAAAAACGGACTGTTGAGATTAAAATCCTTCAAAAAACATACCCCCCTGTTTTGTGTTACTACCATGATAGCCCATTTTTTACATTTCGTCCAGTGAATTCCCACATTCTACTGTAATTTTTTCTTTTCCTGCGGCTTTATCATGTTTCGGACACAGCCCCCCTTGCAAAGCGCCGTGGTTTTCGCCTATAATAAAGGCAGAAAAGGAGGGGATTCCCTTGAATAAAGAACAGATAAAACAGGCCGTATGCGCCGCGATTGATGCGCATGCAGAGGAAATCATCGCCATCGGCGACGACATTTTTGCCCATCCGGAGCTGGGCTACAAAGAGGTGCGGACCAGCGGCATTGTGCGGGACACCTTTGATAAGCTGGGGCTTCCCCATGAGGACGGCCTGGCCATTACCGGGGTCAAGGCGCGTCTGAAAGGGAATGGAGAGGGGCCCACCGTCGCCATCATGGGCGAACTGGACGCCGTGGTCTGCCCCCTGCACCCCAACGCCAATCCGGACACCGGCGCCGCGCATTCCTGCGGGCATAACGGGCAGATTGCGGCCATGCTGGGGGCGGCGCACGGGCTTGCGCTCAGCGGAGTTAAGGATGCGCTCGGCGGCGACGTGGCATTTCTGGCGGTCCCTGCAGAGGAATGTGTGGAGCTGGAGTGGCGCGGCGAGATGATGAAGCAGGGCCGTATTCATTATTACGGCGGCAAACAGGAACTTATCCATGCCGGCGTGTTTGACGACATCGACATGGCCATGCTGGTCCACGGGATGGAGAACAGCGACAAAAATGTGGTCAACGTCAATTCCGGCAGCGTGGGCTTTGTTACAAAAAAAGTGCAGTTCATCGGGAAGGAGGCGCACGCGGGCCTGTGTCCTGAAAACGGCGTCAACGCACTGAATGCCGCAAGCCTCGCCCTGATGGCGATCAACTCCATCCGGGAGACATTTAAGGACAGCGACTGCATCCGCGTCCATCCCATCATCACCAAGGGCGGCGACCTTGTCAACATTGTCCCGGCAGATGTCCGTCTGGAGGCCTACGTCCGCGGCCGCAGCATTGAGGCCATTAAGGACGCCAACTACCGTGTCAACCGTGCCATTAAGGGGGCGGCCTACGCCATTGGGGCGCAGGCTGTTATTGAGGACATCCCCGGGTATCTGCCCGTCCGGCAGAACGCCGAAATGAGCGAGCTGTTCCGTGACAATGCCTGCAGCCTGTTTGACAGCCCTGTGGTGGAGACAGAGGAGATGGGCGGCGCATCTTCCGACATCGGGGATGTCTCCTCCATCATGCCCACCATCCAGCCCACGCTGGGCGGCTTTGCAGGCGGTTTCCACAGCCAGCACCTGCGGGTGGTGGACAAGAACAAGGCCTACATCGCCCCGGCAAAAGCCATGGCCATGACCGCAGTGGACCTGCTGTACGATGGGGCCAAAAAGGCAAAGGAAATCCTGTCCGGGTTCCACGGCCTGACCTCTGCCGAATATGACGCCTTGTGGCAGGACATGCTGAAATACGACGATACGCTGTAAGCGGAAAAGAAAAAAGCCCGGATGTCTTTGACATCCGGGCTTTTTTTAGTCCTTGTAATAATGGCCGATGGCATCCGCCGCCTTTAAGGCCGCAAACACCTTTTCCGGGGTGATGGGAACCGGCATATTGTAAATGCTTTCCCCATCGGCGCAGGCCGCATGGGCCACCGCCATCAAATCCTCATCACTGGGATCGGTAATGCCAAGATCCTCCAGCGTTACAGGCAGCCCCACATCCAGGCAGAAGGTGATTACTTCATCCAGCTGCTCGTTTGAGGCGTTCTCCAGCACAAGCTGGGTCAGGGTGCCGAATGCCACCTTTTCCCCGTGGTACATGCCGTGGCAGGCCTTCAGCACCGTCAGGCCGTTATGGATGGCGTGCGCCCCTGCGAGGCCGCCGCTCTCGAAGCCGATCCCGCTTAAATAGGTGTTGGCTTCCACCACTTTTTCCACTGCCGGGGTGCACACCCCCTGCTCCACCGCAAGCCGGGCCTTCAGGCCGTTCTCCAACAATGTATCATAGCACAGCCGGGCAAGGGCAAGCGCCGCGGTGGTAACGGCGCCGCCTGCACAGGTGGCGCTTCCGCTGGCCGCCGTGGCAGCCGCTTCAAAATAGGTTGCAAGCGCATCGCCCATACCGGACACCAGAAGCCTGGCCGGGGCACGGCTGACAATGTCGGTGTCCACCAGGACAAGGTTCGGGTTGGCCGGCAGGAACAGGTACCGCTCAAACACCCCGTCGGGAGTGTACAGGACGGAAAGTGCGCTGCACGGTGCATCTGTGGAGGCAATGGTGGGCACCACCGCCACCGGCGTCTTTTGGTAATAGGCCACTGCTTTGGCCGTGTCAAGAATTTTTCCGCCGCCGACGCCAATCACCAGGTCGCAGCCCTTTGCCTCCATCACGGCGCACAGCCGGTCAATTTCCTGTTTACAGCACTCGCCGCCAAAGGCGTCGAACACAAGTTCCGCACCGCCAAAGCTCTCCTCAATTGCAGGCCGCACCCGCTGCATCCCGGAGGGGCTGACCAAAACCAGTGGCTTGTTGCCCAATGTTTCCACATATGTTTTCAGATTACGAAGTTCCCCGGCACCCTGCACGTATTTTGAAGGGGCAATGATAATATGTGCCATTGTTCACTCTCCTTCACTGCGCCGCTCCGGCACGCAGCGGCCGCCAATTCCGGCCGGCGGCCCGCCCAAAATAAAAAGGCTTCTCTGCCCCTATTGTAGCATAGAAGCAGAGAAGCCGCAATTCCATTCCCGGTCTGTCAACGTGCGCGCCGCAGCCCTTCCGCCAGCACGCCCACAATGAAGGACGGCCAGAGCAGGGAGGTTAAAAACAGGCGGATGTTGTAAAAAATCTCGCCAAAAGCACGGTAAACGGAGGAGTTGTTTAAAATCAACAGGGAGTCGGTTGCTGTGTAAACAAGGCTGTAGGCCGCTGCCACAAAGGCAATGACTGAGCAAACCTTCAAAACACGGGAGCAGTCCCTGTCCTTGCCAAACAGCAGCATGGAAAAGAACAACACAGCCGCAGCGGCAATCAGCACAGGGTAAATCATGGACATGAACTTAACAACCAGCTCGTTGCTCCACAGCGCACTGGTGCTGTTATAAGGGAAAATAACGTAGATTAGGGTGGACAGCAGTTCGAGAAGTACCGCCACCAAGCCGGTAATGCAGATGATTCTGCCGGTTTGCTTCATGGGTGTTGTTTCCATTGTACTTGGTCTCTCCTTTTAAATGAAATTTTGATTATGCACGAGGAACAGCAGCGCCGCAGCCTGCAGCACGCAGAATAACGGAAGCAGGATCCGGAAGCGCAGATGCTTTGTCTTATGCCGGAATAAAAACATCCCAAGCAATGCTCCGAAACCGCCGAAACAGGCAGAACAGAGAAGCAGCGTCCGCTCCCGAATGCGCCGCCCTCCCCGTCGCGCGCGGTGTTTATCAAAGCCCATTAAAAACAAAGTCAGCAGGTTACAAAATAAAAATAACTTAAGTAACACTTGCACTTATCTAGTAATAATTCTTTGAAATATTTGAATTGCTGCTACCCCATGAAGAGAAAATGCTATAAAAAGTAATGACTTATCTATATTTTTCTTCAAAACAACAATCCCACTTCTTCCTAATAATAATATTAACGGAAGAACCGGTAATAAGTATCGCCCTTGTACGCCTTCAACTACTGGCGAACCCATTATAGTAAACGAAGTTAGCATTGCAAGATGAGCAGCTACAAATACACCTAAAAAAACTACAGCATAACAAATTTTATGTTTTTTTGAAATGAGAAGTGGTTTTTTTTCTGTTTTTAATGCACTTAACAGTAAAGTCACTCCAAAAGCGCTGCATAACCAAATACTTAGAGGCTGTGTATATACTCCCCCTATCATATACGTTAAATAGTGATCCAGCTTATGGATCAAAGTATTGTATGCAATACTAATCATATATGGAATATGAGTTAATGCATAGCCTAGAGAATAATAGCTTAGTCCTTCTGTTCCAGGATATCTACTGACTTTCGGCAAAAAAATGTTGACAACACTCGAAAAATTAAAAATAACAAGCGATAAAATCGAAAAGCCAAGAATCATTACTATCGTACGATAGTATTTTGAAGAATTTGAAAAACGCTCTCTTGGTATCAAAAAAATAAGCCCTAATATTAAAATATAAATCACTTTTGCTGGAGCCATTAAAGCTGCAAATATTATAAATAAAAACAAATCCTTTGTTTTTATTTTTTCTTTCTCGTAGATAAGCGCTAAAAGATAAGAAATACATAAAAAGGTAATTCCCATCATAAACGCATCATATGAAAAAGAAGCAGCTAGGGACAAGGTCATCGGAAGTAACCCGACAGCTGCAAATATCATCTTTCCCAAAGGCGCTCGTTTAATCGAAAAATATGCCATCCCAATGAAATATAATAGATTGAGAAGTCTGGCCAAATAAATCATTGGAACTCTTCCCAAATTAAATAAACGCGCTATCGTTATTCCTAGTGCAGCTGGACCATAAAAAAACGGATTTTGGCTAACATTTCTCCCCTTCACTTCTATTAGTCTAGAATCTGAGGAAAAAGAAAACAACTCATCATGAATAACCTTAAGCTGGCTTAAACCAGCCTGTCCTTGGGTAAATCCCTCCATCGTATCTCCGGATCTTCTTAAGTACCCGCCCGTTTCTGTCTCAAATCCATTTCCCATCATTAAGTCGGAAAATCTATATGCTGTATCCATATGAGCGGCCTCATCATAGCCAGAATAAGGCGTACCTAAAAACAGGTAAATAATTCCACAAACCAAAGCAATTACAGCGAAACATTTTTCTATTGTCGCTTTCTTTACAAGCACAAAATAATATATAAGAATTACTGAGAATAAGATAAAAAGCACAAAAATTATATAAACAGAATTTAAAAATGCACAGTTACCACCTGTCAAGGAAAAAGCAATGTCCTGCTGGGTGCTTTTCCCATCAACAAATAGTTCGCCTTCACTGTATTCGCTGTGTACGGAAGTTAATACGCCTATACTATCAGTAGTATTGGATGGACTCCCTTTTATAACTATCTCAAAAATTTCCCCCTGTTTTCCTGTTATCTCCTCTTCCAGTATAAATTTAGAGTTCTCTTTTAACTCATTAAACGTATAGGTTTCTTGAAAATAAATATTTCCATTTTGGTCCTGCAATTGTACTGTTATTAGTTCTCCTGTATCAGCCCCAGGGAAGAAAAAGGACACACTAAAACTTTTAATGTCATTATCCACCTCAAAAGACTGTACAAGCTTTTTATTGGAAAGATAGGTTAAAGTACTTGCTTCAGTTTGGACACTGTTGGACTCGGTATAGTCTTGAAATGATGCGGGACGAACCCATAGCAAATAAAATCCTATGCAAAAAATAATTATTATTCCTATTATAATTAACAAAGTTATTTTCTGTCTCTTACGCATCTAAGGAACTACACCTCTTCCGCTAACTTTTGAATCACTTCAAAAAAGGAGCCATGTCCTCGCAGATATTCTCTGTTAATACTGTAGTCAGAAAATTTTTGATAACCAATACATATCTTCGTTAATTCATTCGAAATTATCTCAGGCGTGCAATACTTTAACGAAACAATGCTTTCATTAAAGCTTTTTAAATCTTTATTTGCATAAGTATTGGTTATCGTTTTAATGCCAAATGTAGACATTTCCAGGGGGGGGTAGCTGGGATGGGGAGAGACCATGAGCGAAATTCCAGCATAAGTTTCTGTCATAAATTTTGCATATTGCTCTAAAGAAAGCTTTCCCAACACCTCTAAAACGACTTTGTTTTTTAGTTCGATATTATCGAATGCCTCACCAGCAGAATAGACTTTCCATTCCCTCGCTTCAGGATACTCTTCACTCCACCGCATTAAGGCATCTATCAATAACTCGAATGCATTTCTTGAGACGGAAGGCCTTCCGTAAACAAGTATCTGCTTTTTCCTCTGCACACTTTCTGCAGGATGTGTATTCAAATACCGCTTCAAAACTTCGTTTAAAACAGGATCAAAGCAATATTCTTTATCAAACACATACCCATTGGCCTTAAAATAGTCTCTCAGTTGGGAAGAATTAAAAACGGCCGTTGTGGGAATATCCATTTTATAGGTGCCTTCCGCAAGCATGTACCGTGTGGACCAAGGATAGAAATTAGGCTCATAGTCCTGAATCAAGTAGATTAAGTTTTTAATTTTCTGTTGATACGTCATTGCCTGCCATTTTATGACCGGTGCAATTGTATAAGCAGTCCACCAACCGGTGGCAATAAACAAATCTTTTCCAGTAACAGGGAATGTCTCATTCTTTCTATCTTTTAAATCTACAATCTGCTTATCACAACAGACATTTTGTGAGCAGGGAACCAGTACATAATCGGAAAATCCATTCTCTATGTCCTTCTTTGAGACATTCGCGTCAAGGACAAGAAGCCTTCTTTCTGCACCCAGTTCGTCCGCCAAGTTATTAAAAAATTTTAATGCAGTTGAGATTCCGCCAAAAACATGCTCTTTTTTTATGGAAGGAACCAAAAGATTAAGTCTAAGTTTTTGGGATTCCGCTTTTCTTGGTCTGAGGGGCATAATCTCCTCAATTGCAGTGTTTGTTACTTTTATCCCGCCGCTCATAATTTTCGCAGCGCGGTATGCCCGTTTTAAGAACTCAGATTTTTTTAAAACCCGAGCTACCTTCCCATTCTTGTTCATTTTAAACTCCTTTCCCGCGGAACACAGCTAAATTTGTCTAAATTGGGGTTGTAGAAAGGATCTTCCCCTTCTCTGTAAGGAGCATAGAACTTCTTTGAAAGGGTAAAATCAATCTCTGGTATATATGCATCTCTACTTTTTGACTCCAAATGGTACAACCGTGCATCTGCACAAAGCAAGTTATATAACCCAGCATGATAAGCGCGAAGACAAATCTCCACATCGCTGCCACAGATAATAAAGTCTTCATTAAACTGGCCAATTTTTTTAATTGTGGCGCGTGAAATTGCCATGCACGCGCCTGTCACTGCCAGGACATTTCGGTTAATAACCGGAGAAATAAAAACAGGGGCGTAATGCACTGGTTTTTCGCCTTTATACACATGGTCAGCCCATCCCCCCATGCCGACAACCACACCCGAATGCTGAATCGTTCCGTCTTCATACAATAATAATGCCCCAACGACTCCAATCTCTTCCCTGAGTGCATTTTCTGCCAAAAATGTCATCCAATCCGGAGATATAATCTGTGTGTCATTGTTTAAAAATATAAAAACGTCTCCAGTGGCATGCTGCATCCCAAAATTATTTAATTTTGACCAGTTAAAGTCAAATTTCGCGGGAATAACCGAGATCCTTTCGTTCTGGGCCAATGTTTTAAACAGCTGGAAAGTTTTTTCCTCTTCTGAATTATTGTCCAAAACCAAAATTTCATAATTCGGGTAATTTGTTTTTTGGAGAATACTTTCCACGCAGTTTTGAAGAAGTTCCGGATGATCCTTGGTTGGTATAATAACAGAAACTTTCGGATTCTTTTCCAGTGTGTGAAACCGTGCCCTGTAAACATAAGTATACTCAGTTTCTTCAGCATGGGCGCGCCCTTGATACCTCCTTTTCAAGTGGGCGTCCAGCGCATTCAAGCCCGCCATATGAGCATAGGGTTTTGAATTTGGGTTAATGGAGGTGGAGGACGGTGTCTCCCTCCAGGAGTACAGGACCTTTGGAATATGATAAATTTGTTTTGTCTGTTCCGACAGGCGCAACATTAAATCATAATCTTGGCTTCCGGAGGCCTTCTCATCAAATCCTCCGACTGCAAAAAATAGTTCCTTTGTAAAAACCAGAAGATGACAAATATACATCTGTGAATATAGCAGATCCGGGGACCAATCCGGTTTATAGAAGGGATGGTACCGCTTCCCCTCTATAGAAATTTTATCTTCATCCGTATAAATAACATCCGGGTGAAATTGTACAACCGCCTGTGCAATTTCAAAAAGTGCATCCGGCGTATAAGTATCATCGTGATCTAATAAGGCAATATAGTCCCCTCTGGCCATTTCGGCAGCCTGGTTGCTATTTCCGGAAATGCCCAGATTCTTTTCCAAGTGCCGGTATCGGATGCGGGAATCTTTGCATGCTACGGAAAGGCAATATTCCCCTACCTGTGCATGATTCGAATCACTAGCATCCGCCAGGCAAAGTTCCCATCTGGAGTATGTCTGTGCACGCACCGAGTTTACCATCTCTTCCAGATAGGATAACTCTGTATTATAAAGTGGTACTACTACACTGATGAAAGGTGGTTCTGGGAATACTGTTTCCCGTTGCCTCTGAAGTTCTACTTCATCCGGTCCGACAGGGTATTCTTGAGGCTCTGGCTGTTTTTTCTGCCCAAACAGTTTTATTTTTAATCCTAAAAATAGTCTTTTAACGGTTTTAACAAAACCATTTTTTTTAAAATAACGCCATCCTCGTAGTATTTTGTCCTTCATGTGGTTTCCTCACTCTGTTCTCCCGCTGTTTTTATAAATGTCGCATACTTCCTGGCATTCGCCAATCATTTTAAGTTTACCCTTTTCCAGCCATGCAACCCGGTCGCACAACCGCTCAATCTGCTCGATCGAGTGCGACACAATGATGACGGTGGTTCCCCGCTCCATCAGCTGGTTAATCCGCGCCTCGCATTTCTGCTGAAAGAGAAAGTCCCCCACTGCCAGAATCTCATCCACAATCAGGATATCCGGCTTTGTAACGGTGGAAATGGCAAAACCAACCCGGGCCACCATACCGGAGGAATAGTTCTTCATTGGTACATCGAGAAACGGTGCCAGTTCCGTAAACTCTACAATCTCGTCGAACACACTGTTGATAAACTGCTTGGAAAAACCAAGAACCGATCCGTTCAGGTAGATGTTCTCCCTTGCCGTCAGCTCCATATCAAACCCGGCGCCCAGTTCAATCATGGGGGCAATGACCCCCTCTGTCCGGATGGATCCCTTGGACGGCTTATAGACGCCTGCAATCATTTTTAACAGGGTACTTTTCCCAGAGCCGTTCAGGCCAATCAGCCCGAACACCTCCCCCTTTTTCACCTTGAAGGAGACGTCGTTAACGGCCAGAAACTCCTTAAAAAACAGCTGCTTCTTAAAAAGCTTGATAACATATTCCTTTAGGCTGTCCACCTTCTGTGTTGCAAGGTTGAACCGCATGGTCACATTGTTGACCTCTACTGCATAGTCGCCCATACTGCTCCCCCCTACATGTACAGGACAAACATGTCCTGTTTTTTCTTAAACACAGCCAGACCGATTAGAAGCATCACAACGGCACAGGCCAGCCCCGCCAGCATAAAAGGGATGCTGGGAACCCGGTTGTAAATCATTACGTCCCGGAAAAAGGTTACATAATAATACATTGGGTTGAATTTCATAATTGTGAGAATCAAGGGGTTCTGCATACTTGCCATGTCCCAAATAATCGGTGTCGCATACATCCAGGCGGTAAGGAAAACCCCATACAAGTGCATAATATCCCGAAAGAAAACCGTTGCTGCTGCAAGCAGCAGGCCGAGGCCGAAAGAAAAAATCAGCGCCATGATAAGCGGGATGGGGAACAGCAGCATGGTCCATGAAAAACTGACCGAGCCCGGATTCACCACCATGGTGATGATAATCACGATTAAAACCGCAATAAGGGAAAACAGCATGTTGACAAAGGAAAACAGCACCTTCTCCAGCGGGAAGATGTACTTTGGAATATAGACCTTCTTCATAATGGCCCCGGAGGTAAACACGGAGGTCATCGCACCGTTGGTCGCCTCGGAAATAAAATTGTACACCACGGCGGCAGTTAAATAATACAGATGAAAGTTTGCAACGCTGATTCGCATCACTGTAGAAAACACGGTGGAAATAACCGCCATCATCAGCAGCGGGTTCAGTACGCTCCACAGCAGCCCAAGCACGGACCGGCGGTATTTGACCTTAATGTCCCGCTCGATAAAATTCATCAGCAGGTACCGGTACCGCATGAACGTTTTAATATATTTGGTCACGCGCGTTCCTCCTCATTGCTTGTCCCTTTGTAAAGTATTTGTACATTATACAATAATTACCCCTGTTTTTCAATGTCCTCTCCGTTTGGGCGGCGGTTAAGGTGACGGATAAGCTCTGCAATATCCCTTTCACTGACGGCCCCGCCGGTCAGTTTGGGAAGCAGTCCAATCCTTGTCCTGCGTACAATCGGGTTGTCGGCAAACTGTTCCCGCATGCCCATCCGGGTAAATACATCCACAACAAAGCGCCGTCCGCAGGGATTTTTCATAACCTCTTTCAGCCTGCTTCTCTGCGTAATCATCTACTGCACCTGCTTCGGCCGGTACCACTCAAAAATCCGGCTGTGGAATTTTTGCCCGGCAAACTGCTGATCATCCTTCTCGTGTACCGTCCACGCCACCAGTTTCCCGCCGAGCGCACGGTACAGCGTCAGGGGCAGGCTGTGCCGCGCATCCTCAATCCGGTATGCGACAAAATGCGGCCGCGTCAGCACATTGGACAGCAGGTTTGCCGCAGAAAAGCGAAGATACCACGGCAGGTTCCGGTAGCGTGCGCTGCCCATGGCAAGCTGTCCCCGCACCACACCGGGTGCCTTTGTTTTAAACCACCGGACAATCAGCGGGGAAAAAGATTCCACACAGTAGCTGCCGCCGTACGCCTTTAACGCGGCGGCGGTAACCTTACACAATTCCTGATAACGGGGGCAGTTTTTCAGTTCCACAATCAGTGGGACACGGCCGTCCACCAGCTGCAGCACTTCGGAAAACAGCGGGATTCCCTCCCCCGTTCCGGCCAACGCCAGACCGCGCAGCTCGCGGAGGGTGCAGTCGTTCACCCGGCGCTCAAGTCCGCACATTCTTGTCAGTGTGTCGTCGTGGAACACGACGGCATGGCCGTCGGCCGTGAGATTGACGTCCAATTCAATCCCGTAGCCCGCCTTTACTGCGCGGCCGAAAGCAGCAAGGGAGTTTTCCGGTGGCCGCTGGTTTTTCTCATACAGTCCCCGATGGGCAAACTCCCCCGGCGGCAGTGCCGCCCCGCCCTGCGGCGGACGGCCCGGGGCCACCAAAAACACCAGAAGCAAAAATAGAAGCAGCAGGATGCCCAATGCCAGTACCACGCCTGTCATACGTGTTCCCTCTCCCCGTTTGAAGTCCCTTTTCCATCTGCCTTCCCGCTGCGGAGTTGCCAGCGGGAAAGCAGAATCCAATTAGTATAAACTATTTATTTTTATCCGCATAGTAGTTAATCAGACAGCCCTTCAGCAGGATTTCCCGCTCATCCTCCGTCAGTTTCGGCAGGTTCAGCGTCAGCGTGCCGGATGCAGAGCCGCTGAAAATTCCCTCTATCGTCTCCCTGCCTTCTTCAATGGCCTTCCGAAGGCCCTTTACCAGCAGGTAGTCGTCCCGCTTGAGGGGGAATTCCGTCCCCTCGTCCAGCGTGAAGGGAACAATTCCCCAGTTGATAAGGTTGCTGCGGTAGCGCTTGGTTGCATACTCATAGCAGATGTTGGCGTTTCCGCCCAGCACCCGCTGGCAGGAGGCGGCCTGCTCCCTGGCGGAGCCGTCGCCCGGCGACATGGCAAACACACAGGAGCCGACGGAGGTGTCCTTTTCGCTGACGCCGTTTTCACGCAGCACCGCCTGCATGTCCTCCGGCAGAGGCTGCCCCTCCCGGCGGGCACACTCTGCCGCGTACACGGCCTTGGCACGACCCACATACTCCGGATCCTTGCGGGACAGGGTAAACTCCGCCAGCTTCAGCGGGTTGGAGCGGTAGGACGACGTCTCACCCGAGGGGATCAGCTCGTCCGTGGTGGTTACCGGGTCGCGGATAACCGTGGCAATTTTCATCAGCATGTTGTCCGTCATGGGAATCATGCTGGGCCAGTCGGCAATATTGGGGCCGTAACGCAGTTCCGCCTCCGGCTGGGGACGGCCTGCGCCGTTATAGACCAGCTTGTCGTAGGGGGCGCTGTTGAAGTAGTAGGGTCGGCTGCTGGCCTCATAGGCAAGCTCCGTCGCCGGGGTCAAAAAGCCGCCGCTGGCCGCCGTGGCGGCGATGGAACGCGCATCCATCAGTGCAACGGAGGAAATCTGGCCTGCGCCGGGCTTGCTGCCCTCGCGGCTGGGGAAATTGCGGGTGGTGTGACGGATGGACAGCCCCTCATTGGCGGGGGTGTCGCCCGCGCCGAAGCAGGGGCCGCAGAAGGCCGGCTTCAGAATGGCGCCCGCCTCCATCAAATCGGCGGCGCAACCGTTTTTAATCAGTTCCAGGTAGATGGGCTGGCTGCTGGGATACACGGACAGGGCGAAGTAGTTGCTTGTGACTGTGCGGCCCTTCAGGATGTCCGCCGCCGCCACCACATTTTCATAAATGCCGCCGCTGCAGCCTGCGATAACGCCCTGATCCACCTTGATTTTCCCATCCACAATCTTATCCGTCAGACGGATGGTGACGCCGTTGTTTTCAAGCTGTGCCTGGCAGCGCTCCTCCGCCTCTTTCAAAATCTCGTAGGGGTTCTCGTTCAGCTCCCGGATGGTATATGCATTGGAGGGGTGGAAGGGCAGCGCAATCATGGGCTCAATCTCAGACAAATCCACCACCAGCATGCCGTCGTACGCCGCTTCATCCGCCGGATCCAGCTGCCGGTAGGCATCCGCACGGCCATGCAGGGCATAAAACTCCTCCACCTTGCTGTCCGTACGCCACACGGAGGACAGGCAGGTGGTCTCGGTGGTCATGACGTCCACGCCGTTCCGGAAGTCAACAGACAGGCCGCTGACACCGGGGCCGATAAACTCCATCACCTTGTTTTTTACAAGGCCCTTTGCATAGACCGCCTTGATGATGGCCAGCGCCACATCCTGCGGGCCCACGCCCTGACGGACCTTCCCCTCCAGCCAGATGGCCACAATGCCGGGTCTGGGCACGTCGTAGGTGCAGGACAGAATCTGCTTTACCAGCTCCGGCCCGCCTTCGCCCACGCCCATGCAGCCAAGGGCGCCGTACCGGGTGTGGCTGTCCGAACCGAGGATCATCCCGCCGGAAAAAGCCATCATCTCCCGAATATACTGGTGGATGACCGCCACGTTGGCCGGCACATAAATGCCGCCGTATTTCTGTGCGGCGGACAGGCCGAACACATGGTCGTCCTCATTCAGTGTGCCACCCACGGCGCACAGGCTGTTGTGGCAGTTGGTCAGCACATAGGGCACAGGGAAGGAGGACAGCCCGCTTGCTTTCGCCGTCTGGATAATTCCCACGTAGGTGATGTCGTGGGAGGCCAGCGAATCAAATTTCAGCTGGTACAACCCGCTGTCCTTGCCCTGATTGTGCCGGTCAAGAATGCCTGCGGCAATGGTGCCGCTTTTCAGTTCCTCAAAGGATTTGCCCGTTTCGTTGGCGGTGCCGTAGCGCTTGCCTCCGTATACATAAACCTTCTCGTCAATAAATTTCATACCTGTTCTTCTCTCCTTGCCTTCCTTGCTTTTATCTCAGCATGGCCGCGCCGATGATGCCCGCGTCGTTGCCGAGGGTCGCCTTCAAAATGGCCACCTCGGGGGCGCGGTTTCCGCCGTACACATGCTCCTTCACATACCGTCTCAGGGGGGTAAGCAGATACTCCCCCTCGCCGGAAATCCCGCCGCCGATGAGAACGGCCTCCGGCATAAACACGTTAATCAGGTTTGTAACGCCAATTCCGAGATAGCGCACATACTGCTTCACCAGCCTTGCGCCCGCCTCATTCCCGGCGCGGGCGGCCAGAAATGCCGTGCGGCCGCTGACCGTCCCGTCCGCTTTTAAAAACGCCTCCAGTCCGCTGTCCGGCTCCCTCTCCATCAGTTCCCGTGTTTGGCGGATCAGCGCCGTGGAGGAGGCGAACGCCTCAAAGCAGCCGTGGCGGCCGCATCCGCACAGGGGGCCGTCCGGGTCGATAACCATGTGGCCGACCTCCGCCCCCATGGCACGGTTCCCCTCAAACAGCCGGCCGTCCAGGATGATGCCGCCGCCCACGCCGGTGCCGAGGGTAATGCAGATTACACTGCCGTAGCCCTTTGCCGCGCCTGTCAGCTGCTCCCCCAGGGCGGCGCAGTTGGCGTCGTTGCTGATGTGCACCGGGACACCCAGACGGGTGTGCAGCGCGTCCCGCAGCGGCACGTCCTTCCAAAACAGATTGGGGGCGAAGCACACTGTTCCGGTGTTTCCGTCGCAGGTGCCGGGTACGCCCACCCCCACGCCCGTGCAGTCGTGCAGGGAAAGGCCCTGTTCCTTTACAAGGTCCTGTACCGCCCCTGCCATGTCGTCCACAATTTCACCAAAGGGACGGCCCGCCCGGGTGGGGACGCTTGCCTTAGCAAGCAGGTTACAGCCGTCGTCCACCAGGCCCACGGCGATATTCGTCCCTCCTAAATCCACGCCAATCCGTACCGGCACCGGCGTCACCCCTTTCGTTTGCGTTACCTGTTCCATTATAGCAAACTGCGGCGCAAATTACATTAGCTTTTTAGAAAAAAAGAGCATCCGGAAACACTCCGGATGCTCTTTTTGATAGAAAAAGGAGTACAAACAAATGGTTTAGCCGAAATATCTCTTTAAAAGGCCCTGGAAGCCGCAGCCGTGACGTGCTTCGTCCTTGGCCATCTCATGTACGGTGTCGTGTACCGCGTCGTAGCCCAGCTCCTTCGCACGGGCAGCCAGCTTCTTCTTGCCGTCGCAGGCGCCGTTCTCAGCCATGGCGCGCATTTCCAGATTCTTTTTGGTGGAGGGGGTCACAACCTCACCCAGCAGCTCTGCAAACTTGGCAGCGTGCTCCGCCTCCTCATAGGCGTACTTCTCAAACGCAGCGGCGATTTCAGGATAGCCCTCTCTATGTGCCTGGCGGGCCATGGCAAGATACATGCCAACCTCGGTGCACTCGCCCTCAAAGTTCATCTTCAGGCCGGAAACAACCTCAGCATCCAGGCCCTGCGCCACGCCGATCTTGTGCTCGTCCGCCCAGCTCATCTCGCCGGCCGCCTCCGTAAACTTGGAAGCGGGGGCCTTGCACTGGGGGCAGAACTCCGGCGGCTGCTCGCCCTCATACACATAACCGCAAACGGAACAAACAAACTTCTTCATGGAAAAGTCCTCCTTCATTGTAAAAATAGTAACTGTTCTTGTTTGTCTAAAGTATACCACAAAGGTATTTCTTTTGCAAGAGGGAATTTTCAGTTTTTTTAAAAGTTTTTTTCTGGTATAATAAGGAAAACTGAGGTAAAGGAGCGCACGCCATGTCGTTTGATTTTCCCAAAATTGACCTGCACCTGCATCTGGACGGGGCCGTCCAGCCGGAGACCGCCTTTCAGCTTGCAAAGGAGGAGGGGATTCCGATGCCTGCCGACACGGTGGAGGAATTCCGCCATTTTCTCACCGTTACGGCGAATTGCCGCAGTGTCAACGAATATCTGGCCCGGTTTGAAATCCCTTTGAAAATTTTGCAGAACAGCCAGGCGTTAAGCCGGGTGACAAAAGAGCTGATTGTCCGGCTTGCAGACGAGGGGCTGCGCTATGCAGAAATCCGCTTTGCCCCGCAGCTGCACACACGGCAGACCCTGACCCAGCAGGACGCGGTTGAGGCGGTGCTGGAGGGACGCAGGCAGGGGCTGGAGGAAGCGCCCTGCATGGATGCAAACATCATTCTGTGCGCCATGGCCGTGGGCGGGGCGGACAAGAACCGCCACGAGAACATCGAGACGGTGCGGCTGGCGGCGCATTACCTTGGGGAGGGGGTCGTGGCTGTCGACCTTGCCGGGGCGGAGGGCCTGTGCCCCCTGAGCGACTACGCAGAAATTTTTGAGCTGGCGCGGGGGCTGCACGTGCCCTTCACCTGCCATGCGGGCGATTCCCAGGGGCCGGACACGGTGAGGGACGCGCTGGACTTCGGAGCCAAGCGCATCGGCCACGGCCACCATATTTTTGACGACAAACAGCTGTGTGAGCGGGCCATCAGGGAGGGGGTCACGCTGGAGGTGTGCCCCACCAGCAACATCCAGTGCCAAAGCCAGCCCAGCTACCGTGAGCACCCGCTGAAAGCCCTGTACGACATGGGAATGCGCGTCACCGTCAACACGGACAATCCGGTCCTGTCCGGCATCACCCTTGATCATGAGTATGAAGTGTGCATGAAGGAGATGGGCTTTACGGAAAAGGATCTGATTCAGATGAACCTCTATTCCGCGGAGGCAGCCTTCCTTGCACCGGAGAAAAAAGCAAAGCTGATACAGGAGCTGAAAGGCCTTCTGTAAAAAGTGGCCCGGGGGAGATTCCCCCGGGCCACCTCTGTTTTTACTGCTTGTCGCCGCGGATTTCGTTGCGGCGGATCTTTCCGCTGATGGTTTTGGGCAGTTCCTCCACAAATTCCACCACACGGGGATATTTGTAGGGGGCGGTCTTTTCCTTGACATAGTTCTGAATCTCTTTCTTCAGCGCCTCTGACGGGGTATTTCCCTTGACAAGGACAATCGTCGCCTTTACCAGCTGGCCGCGCACCTCATCCGGGACGCCGGTCACGGCACACTCCAGCACATAGGGCAGCTCCATGATGACCGACTCGATCTCAAACGGGCCGATCCGGTAGCCGGAGGACTTGATAAGGTCGTCAATGCGGCCCACATACCAGTAGTAGCCCTCCTCATCCATCCACGCCATGTCTCCGGTGTGGTAGTAGCCGTCATGCCATGCCGCCCGGGTTTTCTCCTCATCCCGGAAGTAGCCGAGGAACACGCCTGCGGGCTTTCTTGCATCGGTCCTAAGGCAGATCTCCCCCACTTCGCCCACTTTGGCGGGTACGCCGTCCGTCGTCAGCAGCGTCACATCATACTGGGGGTTGGGCTTGCCCATGGAGCCGGGCTTCGGCTCCATCCCGATGAGGTTGGCCAGCACCAGCGTCGTCTCCGTCTGGCCAAAGCCCTCCATCATTTTCAGCCCCGTGGCGTTGTACCACTGCTGGAACACCTCGGGGTTCAGCGCCTCTCCCGCGGTGCAGGAGTAGGTTAAGGACGACAGATCATATTTGGACAGGTCCTCCTTGATAAACATGCGGTACATGGTGGGCGGCGCACAGAAGGTGGTGATGTGGTACTTTGCAAACATCTTCAAGATATCGTCCGCATGGAAGCGGTCGAAGTCGTAAGTGAACACAGCCGCCTCACACAGCCACTGGCCGTACAGCTTGCCCCACACGGCCTTGCCCCAGCCGGTGTCCGAGATGGCAAAGTGCAGCCCGTCGGGATCCACGTTGTGCCACCAGCGTGCAGTGACAATGTGGCCGAGGGGATAGGTAAAGCTGTGGGAAGCAATTTTGGGGTAGCCGGTGGTGCCGGAGGTGAAGTACATCAGCATCGGGTCCTCCCCGCCGGCAAACAGTTCGCCCACCGGGCGCTGGAACGTATCCGGGAACGCGGTGAATTCCTCATTAAAATTATGCCAACCGGGCTTGCTGCCGTTTACCAGCACCTTCACCTGCACGGTGGGGGATTCGGCCAGCGCCTCGTCCACGGCGTCCGACACCTCTCCATCCGCCGTACACAGCACCGCCTTGATTCCGGCGGCATTGAAGCGGTACACAAAGTCCTTCTTCATCAGCTGGTTGGTTGCGGGGATGGCCACAGCGCCCAGCTTGTGCAGCGCCACAATGCTGAACCAGAACTGGTAGTGCCGTTTCAGCACCAGCATCACCCGGTCGCCCTTGCCGATGCCAAGGCTTTTCAGGTAGTTGGCCGTCATGCTGGAGTAGCGGGACATATCGCCGAAGGTAAAGTCCTTCTCCTCATACTGGTTGGACACCCACTTCATGGCCAGCTTATCCGGGCATTTTTTGCCAAGGGCGTCCACCACGTCGAAGCCAAAGTTGAACTGCTCGGTGTTCTGGAAGGTGATATCCTTCAAATGGCCGTTTTCATCCAGCGTCTCATGGACAAACTGCTTGTACAGCAGTTCCCGGTCGGCAGGTTTTACCACCTTGGTCTGCTCCTCCGGGGAGCGGTACTCCATCTCGCCGCCGCGGACCACCACCGCTAAAAACTGGCAGTCCTCCCCTTCGACGGCAATCATGCCGTGCCGGTGGGATGCGTCGTAGTACACGCTGTCCCCGGCGTGCAGCACCTCGGTGTGGTCCTCCAACTGGACCTTCAGCGCGCCGGACAGGACAAAGTCCATCTCCTGCCCCTCATGGGTGGACAGGTGGATCGGCGCGTGCTGTTCCTCCTCCGAGTACTTGGCCGTGACCACAAACGGCTCGGACAAGCGGTTTTTCAGCATGGCCGCAAGGTGCTGGTAATCAAACCCGGCGCGGCGTTTGATGGGCATGCCCTCCCCCTTGCGGGTTACGGTGTAAAAGCTCAGCTTCGGGTCGTCGCCGGTGACAAGCTCGCTTAAATCCACGCCGAGCCGCACGGCGCACTTGAACAGGAACGTAAAATTGGCGTCCACACGCCCCTCCTCAAAGGCGGCGTATTCCTCCACGGTGGAATCGGTCACGGCGGCCATCTCCTCCAGCGGGATGTCCATCATCTGACGAAGGCCCCGGACACGCTCTGCAACCAGACTTAACGGATTTTCCATTTTCCTCGTACTCCTTCATTCCGCCAGTTTTGCTTCCCGGGGCGGCGAACTCCCGGAAAGGAACCTGAAAATGTGGTCGGCGGCCGACGGAAAAGGCAATAAAAAAAGCCCCCGTCTTCCTGTCGAAGACGAAAGCCAAACTTCCGCGGTACCACTTCGTTTGCTGTGAAAGCCACAGCCACTTATTCCCTATCTTGCCCTGCGGCGCAATACGGTTTCCTGTAACGGGGAAAAGCCGGTGCTGCTTACTGATTTTTCAGCAGACTGCTAAAGAGGGATAGGCCCGGCACCATCATACCGCCTTGCACCAACCGGCGGCTCTCTGCAATGAGGGGGCGCTGCGCCCGTGTCTCTTATCCTCACATTTCAAGCTATCGAAAAGGAGTATAACACACCCGACGCGGCCTGTCAAGCACACGAAAAAACTTTTTTGTGGTATACTGGTAAAAGCCCGGGCAAAACAGACCTGTGCAGGGGCTCCCGCGGGTACAACGGCCTTCGCCGGGCTGCGGCCCCGGGTGTTCCCAAAAAGGAAGTGACAAAATATGAAACCGGTATTGACCATTGTAAACTCCCCCTTTACCACCCCCCTGTTGGAGGAGGTGAAAGCCGTCGCGCCGGAGTATGAGGTGCGCACCGTCCCGCCCCGGACCGACGGTGCGGATCTTGCGGATACGGAAATCCTGTTCGGTCTTGTGAAGGACCCTTCCGTTTTGCAAAAGGCGGTGAAGCTGCGCTGGCACCAGACCCCCTCGGCAGGGGTCGACCCCTATTGCAGCCCGGGTGTTTATCACACGGAGGAGGTGGTGCTCACCAACTCCTCCGGTGCATACGGCATCGGAATTGCAGAGCACCTTGTCACCATGACGCTGGTGCTGCTCCGCCGTGTCAGGGAATATGACCGCAAGCAGCAGGCCCGCGACTGGTCGGCCGCGGGGCCGCTGCGCTCCCTTTACGGGGCAACTGTGCTGATTGTCGGGCTGGGGGACATCGGCGGGGAGTTCGCCGCCCGGCTGCGGCCCTTTGGCTGCCGGATTATCGGTGTCCGGCGCAGCGGCGCGGCCCATCCGCTGGCGGACGAAACCATCACGCCGGACCATCTGCCCCATGCGCTGGGCCGGGCCGACGTGGTGGCGCTGTGCCTGCCGGAGACAACAGAAACAAAGCGGCTGTTCGACAGGCAGATGCTTGCCCACTGCAAACGGGGCGCGGTGCTGCTGAACGTGGGAAGGGGCAGTGCGCTTGAGCTTGGTGCGCTGAAGGAGGCACTGGACGACGGCTTACTTTCCGGTGCAGCCCTTGATGTGACCGATCCGGAGCCTCTGCCGCAGGACAACCCCCTGTGGGACATGCAGCAGGTGTTTATCACCCCGCACATGAGCGGGGGAAACAGCCTTGACGGCAACGTGCAGCGGATTGGCAGGCTGTTTCTCGACAATCTGGCCCGGTACCGCGCGGGTGAGCCGCTTCATCAGGTGGTGGACCGAAAGGCGGGCTACTGAAAAACAAGGCCCCGGCACAGCGAAAGCTGCGCCGGGGCCTTTTCTTATATGCCGGCCTGCTTCTTCTCCCCAGCCGGAAGGCCGGGGGAGCGGAACAGTTTTTTTTGAATAAAGTAAAATACCGTGGTGGTGGTCAGGGCCGCAACCACATCGGCAATGGGCTCCGAGACATAGATGCCGCCGACGCCGAAGAACATGGGCAGCACCACTGCCAGCGGGATCAGCAGGATTACCTTGCGAAGCAGTGCCAGAACCAGCGACACCTTCGCCTGGCCCAGTGCCACCAGCGTCTGCTGGCAGGAGTACTGCGCACCCAGCAGCAGTAGGCCGGCTGCAAAAATGCGAAGGCCGGACGTCCCTGCCGCCACCGTGGGGGCGTCGTTTGTGAAAACCAGCATAAACAGCTGGGGGAACAGCATACACAGCGCCCACATCAGGGTGGAGTATGTCATGGAGCTGATGAACAGCAGGCGGAACGTCCTCTTCACCCGTCCCAGCCGGTTTGCGCCATAATTATAGCTAATAATGGGCTGCGCGCCCTGTGTCAGCCCCACCAGCGGCATCAGCAGGAACTGCATGATGCTAATCATAATCGTCATGGCGCCCACCAGGGTGTTGGCTTCGGCCCCGCCGTAGCTTTTCATCCCCCCATTCAGCGCCAGCTGCACCAAGCTTTCCGTGGCCTGCATGATGAAGGGCGACACGCCGAGGGCAATGACCGGGCCGATGACCTTCGGCTGAAGGCCCAGCCGGCATCTTCTGATGCGAAGGCCGGATTTTTTGCTGCACAGAAACGCCATCACCCACACGGCAGAGATGAACTGGGATGCCACAGTGGCGATGGCCGCGCCGCTGACCCCCATGTCCAGTCCGAAAATAAGGATGGGGTCAAGAATGATGTTGCTGAGCGCACCGATGGCCACTGTCAGCATGCCGGTTTTTGCAAAGCCCTGCGCGGAAATAAAGGGGTTTAACCCAAGGGGCAGCTGCACAAACAGGGTGCCGCACAGATAGATGGTAAAATACTCGTCCGCAATGGGCAGGATGTCCTCCGTCGCACCGAACAGGGACAGCAGCGGGGTTTTCAATGCGAGGAAAAACGCTGTCAGCACCGCGGACAGGATCAACAGCATTACAAAGGAATTCCCGAGAATCCGCTCCGCCCCGTCGTGATCCTTCTGCCCCATCTTGATGGAGGCGCGCGGCGCGCCGCCCATGCCCACCAGTGACGCAAAGGCAGAAATAATCAGGATCAGCGGGTAGGCGATGCCAAGCCCCGCCAGCGCCAGCGACCCCTCGCTGCCCGGCAGCCTGCCGATATAAATGCGGTCCACAATGTTGTACAGCGCGTTGATAACCTGCGCTGCAATGGCCGGCAGCGCAAGGCTGAACAGCAGCTTTCCCACCGGCGCAGTTCCCAGTTTGTTCTCCGTCGTTTCCATTGGACAAGCGTTCCCCCCTACAGAAAAACAGGCCCCATATGAGGCCTGTTTTTTTCCATTATACTACCGGAACACCCTGTTTGCAAGCGTCCTTTCAGCGGATTTCAATGCGCCTTGCCGTGGGCTCCGGCGTTGCTTCCTTCTTGGGCAGTTTCAGCTTTAAGACACCGTCCTTATACTCGGCGGTGATTCCATCCTCCACCACGCCGCTTAGATCAAAGCTTCTTCTGAACGAACCGTAGCTGCGCTCGCGCCGGATATAGTTTTTCTTTTCATCCTTATCCTCGTTTTCCTCGCTGTGCTCGGCGCTGATGGTCAAATAGCCGTTCTCCACATCCAGCTTGATGTCCTCTTTCTTAAAGCCGGGCAGTTCCGCATCCAGTTCATAGTGGTCGCCCTTGTCGAGAACATCCGTCTTGCAGGCGAACACACCGCTATCCCCAAAGAAGCTTTTTTCCATGTCGTCAAAGTAGCCGGCCAGATCACGGGACCTTCTTCCAAAAGGCATTAAATCAAACATATCAAAAACCTCGTTTCATTTTGGATTTCTGAAAAGCCTCTCTTTTGCTTTTCTGAGTATAGTATAACCCTGGAATGTAACGAAACAAGGGATGAAATATGTCTTTTTTGTTAAAATTAGCACTCTATGACATAGAGTGCTAATCCTTTTTTCAGCCGATCCGGATAACCGTCCCCTCCCGGCGGGGCGCGGGCTGCGGCGTCTCAGCGGCATAGCCGAGAATCAGCGTGCCCACAGGCACATACCCATCCGGCACCTTCAGTTCTTTCAGATACTGCTTTCCCTTGTCCGTGGGGAAGAATTCCTTCCCGGCGTTAATCCAGCAGGAGCCAAGCCCCAGGGATGCCGCGGCGATGCCCATGGTGGCCATCACACAGGAGCCGTCCCGGATGGGCTCGTATCCGTCCGCCTCGCCAAACACCAGCACCGCTGCGGGCGCGCCGTAGAAGGGATCTCCCTCCCGGTTAAGGGTGCGCCTGCAGTCCTCCCCCAGCCGGGCCATCAGTTCACGGTCGCGGACGGCCACCAGCAGCCACTGTTGCGCGCCCATGGCACTGGGGGCATACTGTCCGGCGGTCACAACCTCCTCCAGCGCCTCCGCCGGAATCTGTTCCGGCCGAAAGACGCGGATGCTGCGCCGCGAGAGAATGGTTTTTATGGTTTCATTCATCTGTCAACACTCCTTTTCTTTCGTTTCGTTTAAAAGCAGGGCCACCGGGCAGTGGTCACTGCCGTAAACATCCTTTAAAATCAGGCTGTCCGCCATGCGCGGTGCCATGTCCTCCGACACGAGGAAGTAGTCGATACGCCACCCTGCGTTGTTGTCCCTTGCGTGGTAGAGATAGCTCCACCACGAGTAGGCGCCGGTTTTATCCGGGTAAAAATAGCGGAAGCTGTCAATAAAACCGGATGACAGCAGGGTGGAGAAGCACTGCCGCTCCTCGTCGGTGAAGCCTGCGTTACCCCGGTTGGGCTTCGGGTTTTTCAAATCAATTTCTTCGTGCGCCACGTTCATGTCCCCGCAGACCACCACGCCCTTGCGCTGCCTAAGCCCGGTGAGATAGGTGCGGAACGCCTCCTCCCACTGCACGCGGTAGGGCAGGCGCGCAAGCTCCCGGCCGGAGTTGGGCGTGTAGACGCACACAAGGAAGTAGTCCTCATACTCCGCCGTCAGCACCCGCCCCTCCGTGTCATGCTCCGCCACGCCGATGCCGCGGGTGACACACAGCGGCTCCACCTTTGAAAACAGCGCCGTGCCGGAGTAGCCGGGCCGCTCTGCCGAGTAGAAATACTGGTGGTACCCGGGCAGGTCCAGTGTCAGCTGCCCCTCCTTCATTTTTGTCTCCTGAAGGCACAGCACATCGGGGCTCTCCTGCTGTACAAATTCGAGAAAGCCCTTTTTCACTGCGGCCCGCAGCCCGTTTACATTCCACGATACCAGTTTTACCATGCGTTCACCCTCCGTTGTTCCTCCAAAAACTCCGCAATCAGTGCATTGGTCTGCCCGGGCTGTTTTGCAAACACAAAGTGCCCGCAGTCCGTCACAAACCGCAGCGCCGCCCCGGGAATCAGCCCGGCAATTTTTCTTGTGTGCTTCTCCTTAATCAGGTCCCGGTCCCCTGCAAGCACCAGCGTGGGCGCTGTAATGCCGCGCAGCTGCAGGTCTGTAAACCGTGGCTCCTTTATCATCAGGCCCAGAATCTGATGGTTGTGCCGGGCCTTTTGGGAGAAGGGTGCAAACAGCGCAGTAAGGCCGTAGCCGATGTCGATGGGCCACTGGGTGCTGCGCTTGACGCCGGACGGATGCAGGTTTGCACCGGCCAGCACCAGGGCGGCCACCCGCCCGGGGAAGCGGATCCCCATGTGCAGGGCGATGTTGCCCCCGTCGCTGAAGCCAATCACCGCGGCCCGCTTCACCCCCGCCGCATCCAGCACCTGCACCGCGTCCTGCGCCATGGCGGCCAGCGTTAGCGGCTGCACATCCGCCGAAGCGCCGTGGCCGCGGCTGTCCATAAACAGCAGGCGGTAGTCTGCGGAAAACGCGTCCACCTGGCGGGAAAATTCCGTGTGATCGGCCCCGTTGCCGTGCAAGAACAGCAGCGCCGGCCCGTCCTTCTTCCCTGTCTGCCAGTAGTGGACGAGTCCCCCCGCAACCGTGCCGCGGGTCATTCCCCGGCCTCCACAATATGCTGGACGCGGCCCACCTGTCCGTCCGTCAGCATGACTTTTATCCCATGAGGATGGGTGGCGCTGCGGGTTAAAATCCGGGCCACCACACCGCGGGTCAGCCTGCCGGTGGGCTGGTCCTTTTTCAGTACAATGTCCACCGTCAGCCCCGGGTGGATGTTTTTTCTGTTCTTTCCGTCCATGTCTCCTCCTCTATTCTGCCCAGCCGCCGTCGCGGAACACGGGCACGGCGTTTCCCTTTTTGTCAAAGCCCGTCACACACAGATCCCCTGTGCCGAACATGAAGTCCACATGCGTGGCCGAGTCGTTCATGCCTTTTTGTTCCAACTGCTCCGGCGTCATGGTCAGGCCGTTTTCAATGCATTCCGGGAAGCCTTTGCCAAGGGCGAAATGGCATGCGGCATTTTCATCAAACAGGGTGTTGTAAAACAGGATGCCCATCTCGCTTAAGGGGGACTGCTTTGGAATCAGGGCAAGTTCCCCCAGCCTGCGCGCACCTTCGTCCGTCTCAAGCAGGGCGTTCAATGCGTCGCCGCCGGTTTCTGCGTGGGCCTCCGTCACCACGCCGCCCTGAAAGCGCAGGTGGAAGCGGTCAATCAGCGTTCCCTGATAGTTCAGCGGAAGCGCGCTGTATACCACGCCGTCCACCCGGTTTTTGTCCGGGGTGCAGAAAATTTCCTCCGTGGGCATGTTGGGGAAGAAGTCCACCCCGCCCACCGTCCGGTCGCCGCCGCCTGTAAAGCGGTATCCCTCCGGCAGGCCCACAGTGATATCCGTCCCGAGGCCGTTTTGAAAATGCAGCCGGTCCAGTCCGGCCCCATTCAGCCATGCAGTCCGCCTTTGGAAGGATCGGCGGTGCTGTTCCCATGCGGCCACAGGGTCCTCGCTGTCCGCCCGCACCGCCTTTAAAATGGCGTCCCACAGGCGCTCCACCGCGCGGGAGTCCCCCGGGAACACCTTGTCCGCCCAGGCCTGGGTGGGAACGGACAGAATGCACCACTGGTTGCGGCCCATATCCAGCGCGTCGTAAAACTCCTTACACTCCCGGTGGGAGGCAGCAATATAGGCGGAGGGCTTCTTCGGGTCCACGCCCTTCATGGCCTCCGGGTTGCCTGCAGAGATGGAGAGGTGCGCCGCGCCCCTGCGTGCGCTGCCGTTGTTCAGCTCCCTCAGCCAGCTGGGGACGGTCTGGAACGCCTCCACCGGCAGATGGTCGTACCGCAGGCGGGTCACCGCTTCATCCGTCCAGTGCACGGTGACGTCCCCCGCGCCGCAGGCAAACGCCTCCGCCGCAAGCAGCCGGGTGAAGGGCGCGCACTCCACCGGGGAGGAGATTACCAACTCCTGCCCCTGCTGCAAATGAATCCCGGCCCGGATTGCAAGCCGGGCATAACGCCTGATTCGTTCATCCATTGTTTTTTCCTCCTATCCCATAACAGCCTGCCGCATCCCTGCGGCACAACATCCGTTCTTCTATGCAAAACGGCAGCGGCAGGATCCTTCCCGCCGCTGCCATCGCCAACTCGTTTACAGAAACATCATCAGTTTGCTAAGGTTTTGTTCTTGTGTGCGGCGCTGGACCGTGAACCAGTCCACAATCGTCCAAATGCCGCATCCGCCCATCGTCAGCAGCTTAAGCACTCCGAGTCCCACATCGCCCAGCATGAACCGGTCGATCCCAAAGCTGCCTGCAAAAATGGACACAATTAGCAGCGTTGTCGGGTCCTGAAGGCCTAGTGAAGCAATCATCGGGAACTTTGCGTCGTCCATGCTAAGCAGGCGCTCGCGGATAAAGATCATTTTTTCTGCCGGAAAGTACTTTTGATTCGCCATGATATACATGTCTACTTTCTGTGTATCCATTTCAACCCCTCCTCATGTGCGGTGCTATTAGTATACTATGTTTTCCATGCCCTGTCAATAAAAAACAGAGGGCCACGGTAATAATTTACCATCTGTTTAAGGAATGGACGAAAACCGTACAAGATACAGCACGAGAACAGCGGCAGCTGTAAAATACAGGTACACCGTAACGCCGCGCTTTTTAAGCCATGGGATTTTTTCGCGGTGGATTCCCGCCAGCACCGCCGCCACAAGCGGGACCGCCAGCGGATGGTAGTAGAGCGAGTGCGCAACATCCCCCCGAAGCAGGCAGAGCAGGGCCCGGGTGGTGCCGCAGGCCGGGCATGGAATGTGAAACAGGGCCCGAAACGGGCAGCCGATTCCCGTCAGCCAGAAAAAGGCCAGCGCCGCCGCCAGCACGCAGGCCAGCAGCAGGTGGCGCAGAACGATCCTTCTGGCCATGGGCGCCCCCTCCCTTCCTGCGCGTGACCGCCTTTTGCTCCATTATACAATAAAAAACTGCGCCCGCCAAGATGCGCGTGCGCAGTTTGTCCCGCCGTTAAGCCGCTTCCTTCTGCTCCATCAGCGCCAAATCCTCCAGCGCCTCGTGCTCTGTATCGGCAGAAAACAGGAATGTCCCCATCCTGTCGTATACCTCCACATGTCCGGCAACCCACTGCAGCCTGTATTCCATTCCTGACACCTTCTTTCCAGAATATGCGGGGCCTTCCGTCCCCGTCTGTCCTTATTATAATGAAAAATGTGTCCCAAAAAACGGACTGTGCACACAGCAGGCACCGTTACTTTTTCGCTTTTTGTCCGGTGTTCAGGCAAAGAGGCAGGGGATGGGCGCGCCCATCCCCTGCCTTTATTCCCCGATGATTTTAATCAGTGCGCGTTTGTCGCGCATGCCGTCAAATTCAAAGTAAAAAATCTGCTCCCACGGGCCCAGATCCAGCCTGCCGTCTGTGACGGCCACCACCACTTCCCGTCCCATGACGGTGCGTTTCAGGTGCGCGTCGGCGTTGTCCTCAAACCCATTGTGGTCGTACTGGTCGTAGGGTTTTTCCGGCGCCAGTTTTTCAAGCCAGCGTTCAAAATCCCGGTGCAGGCCGCTTTCATCGTCATTGATAAAGACGCTGGCGGTGATGTGCATGGCATTGACAAGGATAAGTCCCTCCTTGACGCCGCTGTCGTGCAGCGCCTCCTCCACCTGTCCCGTGATGTTGACAAGGCCCCTGCGCCGGGGCAGATGGAACCACAGTTCCTTCCGGTAGGATTTCATTGCTTCCCCTCCCCTCTAAAAGTTCGAGCCGTTCCAGCCCCAGTGCTGGTGCTCAGAATATTTCACATAGATGCGGGAGGGGTCGATTTTCAGCACCTCGGAAAGGGTGTTTGTCACTGCGGCAGTCAGTTTCCCGTAGGCGGCGGCCGGCGCGCTGCCGAACACGGAGACCTCCACCATGGCGGCGGGGCGCTCCCCGTCGTCCCCCTGGAAATACAGTGGATAGTCCGGCTCAAAGCCCACCATTAAATACTGCTCGCTTTTGCCGGGCAGCAGGGCAATGGCCCTGCCCAGACGCTCTTTCACCTCGCGCTGCTGCTGTCTGTCCAGCGGCATGTTCACTTTCGTATTAATAAACGGCATGGTATGAAACCACTCCTTTCTTTTTTCTGCCTGTATTATACCACGTTTTTCCGTTCCTGCGGGGAACCTTTACCATGGCTTTACCGTTTTTTCACCTGCGGCTGGTTGTGAAGGGGCTTTCGTCCGGGGTAGGATAGAACCAAGCACAGTGAAAGGAGAAAAACGGAAATGAAAGGTTTGAAAAAGGCCGCGGCTGCGCTGCTTTGCGTCGCACTGGCAGTCAGCGCTGCGGTGCCCGCCGGCGCGGAGGAGAGCGCCGTCTTTACCAAATTGGCCAGTTACTCCGTCGGGGTGCAGAATGCGGACGGCGGTGTGGCGGAAATTGTGGAATACAATCCGGACAACGGCAAGATGTACGTGGTCAGCGGTGCAACCCGCAGCCTGCGCATTGTGGACCTGGCCGGGGTGCAGGCCGGCAGCACGGCGGATCTCGGCGCCGGTACGGATATCAGCATCGGCGACATTGCACAGCAGGCGGAGCCCGGTTTTGTCTTTGGGGACTTTACCTCTGTTGCTGTCAGCACGCAGAAAAAAGGGATTGTCTGTGCCGTTCAGGCGGCGGGTACTGCCGATCCGGGCATGCTGCTGGTGCTCGACTACGACGGCGGCTATCTGGCCCACTACATGGTGGGGGTGCAGCCGGATATGGTGGCCCTGACGCCGGACGGGCTTACTGCCCTGACTGCGGACGAAGGGGAACCGCGGGACGGCTACGGCCCCGGGGTAACCGACCCGAAGGGATCTGTCAGCATTGTCCGGCTCGACACCGGGGCGGTAACTACCGCGGATTTTACCGCCTTTGACGGGGCACAGGCCCGGGCGGCGCTGGTGGCGGACAACGTCCTGCTAAAGAAGGACACCAATCCGTCCGTCGACCTGGAACCGGAGTACATCGCTGTGACGCCGGACGGGAAAACGGCCTACGTCTCCCTTCAGGAGGCGAACGCCATTGCCACAGTGGACATTGAGGCGGGCAGCGTGACTGCCATCAACGGCCTCGGCTTCAAGGATTACTCCACCGGGGACAACCGCATCGACCTGCAGCGCCCGGATACGGACAAAACAGGCTGGTCGGATGAGGCGAACATCATCCACTACGACAATGTGTACGGCGTCTATATGCCGGATGCCGTCGCCACCGTCACGGCGGGCGGAAAGACCTACCTGCTGACGGCAAACGAGGGTGACGCGCGCGAGTGGGGCAGCGGCGCCACGGAGTACACCAATCTGGACGACACGCGGGACATGCTGCCCGGCACCGAGGACCAGCAGAAGCTGTACAAAAAGGTGGACATCCTTGATGTGAGCAAGATGGACGGCTTTGAAATCGACGACGGCAGCGCCTACTACCTGCTGGGCGGCCGCTCCTTCTCCGTGTGGGACACGCAGGATATGAGCCTTGTCTATGACAGCGGCGCGGATTTTGAACAGCTGACGGCGGAAAACCCCTTGACCGCAGCCTGGTTCAACTGTTCCAACGACGATGCGGACAAAAAGAGCCGCAGCAGCAAAAAAGGACCGGAGCCGGAGGGCATAACCACCGGCACCATCGGGGACCGGACTTTTGCTTTCATCGGGCTGGAGCGGGTCAGCGGCGTGATGCTGTATGACATCACCGATCCCAGCGCCCCTGTTTATGCCGGTTACATCAATTCACGCGACTACTCGCAGGCGATTGCCGGCGACGTCTCCCCCGAGGGGCTGTGCTTTGTCCCTGCGGAGCAGTCCCCCACCGGCGGCGCGCTGCTGCTGTGCGCCCATGAGGTCAGCGGAACCGTGGCGGTCTACGGCACCGCGGCGGAGCAGCAGCCCGTCCCCTCTGTTCCCGAGGAAAAGCCCCAGACCCCGGAGGAAGATCCGGTGCAGCCCTCCGTCCCGCAGACGGGTGAGATTTCCCGGGTGGGCGGCCTGCTGACGCTGGCTGTCCTGTCTGTGGCAGCAGGGCTTGCCGTACTGTACAAAAAAAGAAAACAGGCCTAGCTGATTGAAAAAAGGAAGCAGGGCCGCCGGGATACCCCGGCGGCCCTGCTTTTTCCTTATGGGTCATAATTGATTCCCGCTTTGCGGGCCTGGCTGTGCTGAAGCCTGCGCGGGACGCGGTACAGTCGCCCGTCTTTCAGAAAGCGGGTGCCCGTCTGCTTGAACCAAAAGCGTACGCCCGCTTCCACACACTGCCGCCGGAGATCCAATATCCAGCTGTAATCGCACAAACGGGCCTCCGGCCCGGACTCGCCGCCCGCCATCACATCCTCAATACCGGGCCCGAGAAACCGGGACAGATCCACCGGCCCCAGCAGCGGCTCGCACACAATGCCCCTGCGGCGGATGGGCGCCTGTGTAAAGATGGGAAGGCGGAAGGCCGCCCGGTCCGGATTTTCCACAGTGCAGCAGATTTTCACATTTTTGTAGCCGTCGCCCCAGTCGGGCGGGATACACTCGTAAAACCGGTGGATGCGCTTTGTGATAAACAGAAAGTCCAGATCGCTGCGGCGCCGGATCATCTCCCACGTCTGCGGCCGCCACGCATCCGCCTCCTTCACAAAAAAGTCGGAAGTGAAGCAGGTGTACACCAAGGTGCCCGGCGCAATTTTCCACTCTCCAAAACGGTCCTTGCGGACCGGCAGGTCAAACTCCCCCGTACGCTCCACCACGTCGGGCCGGCGCCCATACCGTGCGTCCGACCGGTAGACGTAGCAGTGGCGGCACCCCTCGCTGATTTTGTGGCAGCCGTGCCACGGGTTCCAAAGCTGCTCCTTCATCTACCTGCCTCCTTTACAAAGCGGTAGCGCGTTTCATCGGACAAATCCGCCCGGAAACAGTAGCCATTTCCCTCGAACGCCTGCAGCTGCTCCGGCCGGTTCAGCCGGTTCTTACACAAAAACCGGATCATCCCGCCCCGGCACTGCTTCGCCTCGGTGGGCCTTGTCACAAATTTCCCCCGCACCGGCTGCAAAAACTCGCACGTCACCAGGCGGTCGCCGGGCCGCAGGTGCGGAACAACCGCCTTTGCATACTCCGCGGACGCAAGGTTCACCACCGGCACGCCCTCGGAAAACAGGCTTCGGTACAGCCTGTCGCCCCAAAAGGCATACAGGTTTTTCCCGTCCACCCGCACACCGCACTGAAACTCCAGCCGGTGGGGCAGAATCCCGTCCAGGGGGCGCAGCGCGCCGTACAGCGCGGATAAAATCCGCACATGCTGCTGGGCAAAGGCCAGGTCCTTTTCGGAAAAGCTCTCCGGGGACAGGGCGCTGTACGCAAGGCCGCGGTAGCTTAGCAGTGCAGGCCAGCCGGGATGGGCCGTGTCAAATTCCTGATAATGGACAAAGGCCCTTAATGCAAGCTCCGGGCTTGTGTGCAGCAGGGTCTCCAGCTGCCACGCGCTGAGGCTTTTTAGCTGTTCCGCCAGCTGCCGCACCTGCGGCAGGAAGGCCGGGGTTGTGGGGGGAATGCCGTCCTGCCGCGGCGGGCGCATGTTTTTCGCCGGGGATAAAAACGCCAGCATAAGCTGTCGCCTCCTTTTCCTGTCCTTTCCATCCGTATCATGCCAAAGAGGGTCCCTGGTGCCCCCGGAAAGCCGCAGAGCCTTCTGCCGGTCCGGCAGGATGGGCCTGTGTTTTATGGGGGGAAAGCCGGTCCCCCTTTAATCTGCTTGTTGCCACAGCACAGCCTGAATTTCAGCGCAAAGCGACGCCAGCCGTTCCCTGTCCACAACGGAAAAGGCCCTGTTTTCATAGCGCACAAGGGCCGTGTTTTCCGCAATCAGCCTGTTCAGGCTGCGGATGGGGGCGCAGATATCCTCCGCCAGCTGTGTTTTACTTAAGCAGGGAAGGCGGCCCGACTGTTCGTAGGTATAGATACTCAGTAAGAACCGCTCCCTCATGCTCAGAAGCGAAATCCTCGTAAGCCTGTCGGAGTTATAAAGAAGTTTTTCACACAGGCTTTTCATTATAAACAGGGAGAACTCCGGGCTTTCCTGCAGCCAGTGCAAAAAGTCCTCCCCCCTGACAAGCCACACGGTACACGCCGTTTTCGCCTTCACCAGAAGGGGATACCGGCGGCCGCACAGCAATTCCACCTCGCCAAAATATTCCCCGGGACGATAGTCAAAAATTTTCAGTTCTTCCCCCTCCAACCCCAGATTATAGACAGAGGCGGTGCCCCGCTTCAGGATGTACAGGTGGCCGCCCTTCTCCGCCGGGCCCAAAATGGTCCGCCCTTTTTCATACCGTTTTTCGATGTGAGATATCCCGGGCGGCAGGTGCTCAAAAAATTTTTCCATGGCAGCCTCATTTCAGGTCATTTGACCTTTTTTTCATATCATACCAGATTTATTATCGAAAGTACAAACAGAAAGGGAGTGTGTAGAAAATGAGAAAATGGATTATCGATACCGACACGGGCAGCGACGACGCCGTTGCTTTAATGCTGGCAGTTCTGGAGGGCTCTGTGGATATCCTTGGTGTTACCACCGTCTGTGGGAACGTCCCGTTGCCTCTTGCCACAAAAAATGCGCTTGCCACATTGGAACTGTGCGGCAGAAACATCCCCGTCTACGAGGGGGCGGACTGTCCTCTACTGCGCCCGCTGGCCACGGCAGTACGTGTGCACGGGGACGACGGCATGGGCGACAGGGGGCTGATTCATCCCACCACCACGCCGGCGGCGGGACATGCGGCAGACTATATTTTGGAGACCGTGCGCGCACATCCCGGTGAAATTGAACTTGTCACACTGGGGCCCGTTACAAACATCGCCCTCGCCATCCTGAAAGACCGGCAGACGATGCGGCAGGTCAAGCATCTCTATATCATGGGCACCGCCGGGTTTGGGCGCGGAAACACCACCCCTGTTGCGACCTTCAATGTATATGTCGACGCGGATGCCTTTTCCATATTGCTTCACAGCGGGATCCCGATGACGATCGTCGGTTTTGACCAGTGCATTGGTCCCGCCGCACTGTATAAGGAGGAACTGGATACCCTGTCAGCAGGAAACCCGCTGTGCCGGTTTGCCGCCGAGTGCAACAGCACGCTGCTGAGCTATAACCTGCGCCGCACAGGGGAATACATGGTGGATCTTCCTGACGCCGTGGCTGTTGCCGTCGCACTTTGGGAGGACGTTGTGCTGGAGAGTGTCAGTGTGTATGCCCTCTGCTGCACCAGGGAGGAGGCGACTTACGGCCAGGTCATTTTTTACGACCGGAATGATTTCCTCGCAGTCCCCCAGACTATCCCCGCCGACAATGCCGTTGTCGTCAAAAAGCTGAATCACCAGCTGTATAAACAGCGACTGATGAAAATCCTTAAAGATGCATAGAAAAAGATGACAGGCATTCGCCTGTCATCTTTTATTCTTTCCAGCCAAACAGCCGCAGGGCCATCCCGGTCCATGCGCTGGGATGGTTGTCCTCCGTGCTGCCGGTAAAGCCCGTGTCCGGATCCACGCCCATCTGCCGGAGCGCGGGGCGCAAAACTTCAATCGTTTCCTGTCCCTGCGTCCGCATGGGCAGGTTCAGATTGTTGATTAGCAGGAACGGGACAGCCTTCGGCTGCGCGGCCCGGACTGCGTCCAGCAGGCGCAGCGACAGGGCCTGTGTGGGGCAGGGGCGCGTGTCCCCCGGGCGGATTCCCACGCCGTAGCTGAGCGCCGCCCCCGAGACAATGCTGCCGCCCTGCCGGAAGCGCAGGCTGCCATCCGGCTGCAGCAGAACCGGTGAAAACCGTTCCGGCGGCGCGGGCGGACTTGATGGCTTTCCCTGCTTCAGGGTGCCGATACAGCACAGGAAAAAGGGCAGATCCAGGTTCTGCAGCCACTTCTCATCCTCCTGCGCCAGCGTAAACACCGCACAGGCACACGCCCCGCAAGTGGCCTCCGCCTGTGCAAGAAGGGGGTAGTCCCCCTTTTCCTCAAACTGCAGCCCGCAGGATCGGGCCAGCGTGTTCGCCTCATACCGGAACCCATGGGAACCACAGGGAAGAATCTCATGGATAAAGGGGCAGTCGCGCAGCTTTTTGATGGCCGCGTTGTTCAGCTGCCCTTCAGCCCGGTCCTTGTCATGCGGCCTGCCGATGGTGTACACCCTGTCCCCCGGCCGGGAGACAGCGACCTGCAGGCCCCCGGGCCCGGCCTGCCCCACCACTGTGGCCCCAGTGGCAGAGCACTGCGGTTCCTTCGCCGTTCCATATGTCTTTATAATGATGGAGGGATCCACGCCAACGCTGGCAAGCTCATCCCTGATTCCGTGCAGCACCTCGTCATTATAGGCGCTTGGGCCATAGCAGAAGTCGGCATAGACAGCCACCGGCACCGCCCCGCTGGCAAGGATCTCCATCAGCGGCACCTTTACCATGAAAATGCCGGACTGATAAGCGCCGGTTTGCACCTCATCCTCCGGCAGGCCGCCCACAGAGCCGGAGGAATCGCAGGCAAACGCCAGCAACTGTCCTGCGCAGCGCGCCAGGGTCAAATCACGGAACTTCTCCAGCTTCACAGGCGCCCTGGGCACCGGTTTCGGGTTGTTCATTGCACAGCACTCCTTTTCCCCGCACCCCGCGGCGCGGTAAAATCCCTGCGTTTTATTCAAAAATGCGTCTGCCGGGTTTGAAAAACCAACCAAATTTTTAAAAAACCATATTTACTATAACGTATTATTATGATATACTATATTTACGGATTTTTCAAGAGGTCCGCCAATTTTTTTCGGTAAGGAGTTGATTATCTTGACAACAGAGGAACGAATCCTTGGGGCACTTCTCGGCGCAGCCGTCGGCGACGCCATGGGCGCCGTCACGGAGACCAAGACCACCGAGGCCATCGTCAAGCGGCACGGCGGTTTCGTCACCACACTGCTGGATCCGGTTTGCGACTGCTTTGCCCGCCGCAATCTGCGTGGTATGGTCACAGACGATTTCAGCCTTGTGTATCTCATCGGCCTGTCCTACATAAAAAATAAAGGGCAGATGGATCAGAAGGCCTTTGAGCAGGTGCTTATCGACTGGTCGGAGCTGGACCAGTACTTTATCGACCATTCCGGGCCCAACACCAAGGTAGAGATTCAGCGCATGAAGGGTGAAATCCCGGTGGACAAGTATGCCCATCTGAAAACCCGCAACCACCTGATTACCAACGGCACCGCCATGAAAGCCTCCCCCATGGGCTTTATGAACCCAGGGAATTTTGACCGTGCCATTACCGAAACGATTGCCATGTGCATGCCCACCCATCCCACCTCTGTGGCCATTTCAGCGGCGGCTGCCGTGTCCTGTGCCACCGCAAGGGCCATGGTGGACGGCGCAACCAAAGAGGAGATTGTTAAGGCGGCACTGTACGGCGTGGAGGAATCCTGCCGCCGGATTAAGGACACCGCCTATCCTGTTGCAGGCGCCAAAATGGGCCCCCGCATTGAGATGGCGGTGGAACTGGGCCTTCGTTACGGGCATGATACCGACAGGCTGCTGTATGAACTGGCCTCCCTCATCGGCACCTCTTTAACCTGCACCGAGTCCATCGCCGCCCTGTTCGGCCTGTTCATGGCCGCGGACAGCGCCATGGACATGGTTATTTTGGGTGTCAATGCAGGCGGGGATACCGATTCCATCGCCTCCATCGGCGGCGCAATTTACGGTGCGTTTGAAGGGCCCGGCTCCTTCCGGGAGGAGGACCGCATCCTGATTGAAAAAATGAACTGCTGTGACAATGCGCTGACCAAGCACTTTGACCTGTGCGGAATGGCAAAGGACCTGGCCAAGCTGGCTGATGAGAGGAGGGCATAACGGATGAGAAAAGACAATCTTTACGGCTGTATCGCCGGTGCCGCAGTGGGCGAGGCCATGGGCGCGGCTGTCACCACCTGGACCACCGACATGATCAGGGAGGAATACGGGAGCCTGATTGAGTCGCTGCTTCCCGCCCCCACCTCCACCAAGATGAAGGGTAAATTCCCTGCGGGACACTCTGCCGATGCGGTGCCCTATGCACTGCAGCTGATTGCTCGCTTCCTTGAAAACAACGGCGCCATGAGTGAGTACGACGCAGGGGAAGTCCTGCTGCAGTGGGGCGCAGATCCTGCCAATTTGGAGTTTGCAGGCGGCATCACCAGAGAATCCTACTGTCATCTTGCAGGAATCGACACCGGCTATCGCTATCCCTTCCTGACTTATGACCACCATAAAATTTCCAACGAGGCGGCCGCCCGCGCTTTTGCGTCCGCGGTGTTCTTCCCCGGGGATGTAGAGGCCGCAGTGGAGGCGACGATAAAGGTTTTCAAAAACATCTATGGGAATATGGTGTCCCTTTCGGGTGCTGGAGCAATTGCCGCCGCCGTCAGCGAAGCGCTGAAAGACGGGGCGACCTGTCACTCTGTGCTGGCAGCAGGCGTGCATGGCGCACGGCGCGGCTTCGAGATTGCGGACAGCTACCGCATCCAGCCCGCAGCCACAGCTCTTGTCAGCCGCAGAATGGAACTGGCCATTGAAATCGGCCTGGCCGCCCAGGGGGATTTTGAGAAAGCCCTGACGGAAATCGAGGAAAAGGTGGGCTGCAGCAATGCCGCGAATGAATCCGTCCCAGCGGTGTTCGGCTGCCTTGCAGCCTGTGATGCCGATGCGGCTGCGACACTGCGGATGGCCGTCAACCTCGGAAACGATACCGACATGATGGGTTCCATGGCCGGCGCCATTGTGGGCGCACTGCATCCGGAGGCGTTGAAACAGGATGACGTACGTCTGGTGGAGCAGGTAAACGGCTATGATTTCAACACACTGGCAGAGAATATTGAAAAAGTTATTTCCGCCCGGTAATATCACCTAAAAAAGGCCGCTTCCGATGGGAAGCGGCCTTTTTTGTTCCCTCCGCCATCCTTTTTCCCCTTTTTAATGGGCGGAGGGGGGCGGATTTTCTTTTTGCCCATTCTGCCGTCCGGGGGCGGGCGCAGCCCCAGCTGAGGGCTTCCTTCTGATCGGTCAGATGGAAAGATACTGTTCCATTTTAAACGCAGCCGCCCTTTTATCCCCTCCAAATCCTGAAAGGACAGGCGGCGCCAGCCCAAAATTTCCTGATCGGTGTAGCCGTTTATATAGTCCCACGCAACGGTCCGATCCATGTCGGGAAGCCCGTTTACATAGTCCGTCAACACAACGCCGTTTACAAAATCTCCCTGTATTGGAAAAAAAACATCACGGGCCGCTTCCTCACCCTCTGCAACCGGCTGATCCAGTGAATATCCGCTTTCAACCTTTCGGATTCTGTTGGCTTCCTTCCTTTTCAGCTCCAGCCGCTGCACAACGCGTCCTGTGACGTAATCCCAAAATTCATAGCAGCCCTGTACTTTTTTGTAGTCTTTTCCGGCACAAATCAGTTCTGCGGCAGCCTCCATCCGTGCGTCGTCTCGATCCAATCCGCGTCCGTACCGTCTGCACAGTTCTTCCAGTAATTTGTCCGACTGAAGGGTCAGTTCTTCCAGATAAGCCGAGCTTCTCATATTACGGCCCTGGCCTTTCCGAGCTTCGGCGGCAGTTTCTGTGCAAGCTCCTTTACCGACGGGAGGGGCGGAAAGCCTGTGCAGATCCCCATCCAGAGCTGTTCCTGCTCATTCCAGTACATTTCGTACCGCACGGGTAAAGTCAGCCCCTTGCGTATATAGTCCCTTGTAAATTCACAGTTGTGAATTGTGCCGTTTTTGGGCAACCGGTAAGAGGCACTTGCTTCCCGGTAGTTTGGTGTGCCCTGCTCACAGAGCAACAGCGTCCGCTTATCTTTACTGATGTAAAACTGGACTTCCTTGCACGACAGGCTTTCATACAGGCACAGGTTGACGGTGAGCTTTCCGCTCTGGTTGACATTGACCGCCCTGACACTTCGTCTGTTTGGGGGCGGTAGAATCAATTCAAAGTCGTTGAAATGAATCACGGTATTCATACGGAGCACCTCCCTTTTAAGTTGCCCCTATCATACAGGATTCTACCAATTTCATCAATTCGCATAATGCATGAATAAAATCTTTTATTTTTATAAACAATTACACTTTAAATAACAATAAATTTATTTTATTATGATAGTTTAAGCTCGCATTCGCTGCACCCTTCCCTCAGACATCTGAAAGGATGAAGAAACCCGGTGCCGCTTCTGATTCTGATTTTATCTTGCTGCCTGCCGCTAAACTCCTTTTGCGGTAGCCCCTGCTTCCGCTGGGCCTCAGCCGGTGCCGCCACGGCGCTTTCCTTTTTACAGGTGCGCCACAAAGGGAAAGTCAAACAGGGGGGAAGGGGCGACGCCGGCGGCACCCTGTGGAATTTTCATAGGGTATCATGCCGCTTCCTTTCGTTAAGCGGCTGTAAACAATCAATTTTCCCGGCCTGAATGTCTGAGATATGCTGTTTTATTCTTTCTTCGGGCCAGTCCCACCACTTGATTTTCAGCAGGGTCGAGATGGTATCCTCCGAAAAGCGTTTGCGGATCGGCTTCGCGGGAACGCCACCGACAATGGTGTAAGAAGGAACATCCTTTGTCACAACGGCGCGTGTGCCAATAACTGCTCCATCGCCAATGGTGACGCCGGACAGGATGACAGCCTCATATCCAATCCATACGTCATTGCCGATGATTATGTCGCCTTTGTTGTCCCAGGCCCTCGTTATGTTCTGGACATCCAAGCCCCACTCCTCAAAAAAGATGGGGAACGGATAGCTGGACAGGGATGCTTGTGTATGGTTGGCGCTGGTGAACAAAAACTTTGCCCCACAGGCGATGGAGCAAAATTTCCCGATTACAAGCCTGTCAT
>CAJFUF010000012.1 GCA_904420175.1 Candidatus Schneewindia gallinarum | reverse complement strand
TAACTAAGATAACGACGGCAAAGAGTTTTGGCATCTCTCTGCCGCCGTTATCTTGTGAAAGCCAAGTAAGACAACTTCCTTACGAAGCCTCTCCCTTCGCCGTCCTTTTTTGCTGCTATTGCTGCCGCTCCGCTATAACCATACGCCTGTCCTGCGCGTGGTACATCAGGTAAATGACGTCTTGCGGGTCGTCCTTCCCGGTAATACGGTAATAGATCCAGCTGCTGTCCAGCGTGGGCCGCAGTTCCGCCAGCTGGGTAAGCTGCTGTTCCGTCAGGCCGGGCTGGGCCTTCAACTCTTCCAGTAGGGCGTCCAGCGTCTGCTGTGCGTCTGCAGGCGGCGCCTCCCACTCAGTCAGCAGTTCCGCCACATCCTCGTCATAAATCAGCGACGCGAACACATAGCCCTTTCCATCCTGTAACGTGCTGATCTCCGTCTTGGTAAATCCGGCGGGCAGCGCGCCGCCCCACCGCTCCCCAATACCGGTGCTTAAGGGGTCGTCGCTGGTCTTGGTCCCGCCCATGTTTTTGCCCACAAGGTAAAACACGATGCAGATGGCAAGTAAAATCACGATTGTCAGCGCTGTGCGTAATTTTGGTGAAAGATGCTTCATTGGTTTTTATCCCGCCTTTTCCGTCCGGTGCTTTGTGCGCCGCTGCCATTGATTATACCACACGGAAATGCGGCCCGTCCACCGCAAAGCCGCAAAAAGGCGGCGGGCCGTCAGCCCGCCGCCTTCACCGTCTGCTTATGGCTTTCATGCCCTTCTGCAGGCTTTGGTTTTTCCCTTGCGCGCAGCCAGGACACCGTGTCCCGAACCGTTTCCTTCATGCTGCGGACCCGGAAGCCCAACTGCGTCCGCGCTTTTTTATTGCTGAAGTGATCATTGCTTTTCATGGTGTCCATGCTGTAGCTGGTAAACAGTGGCTGCCGCCGGTGGACTTTGTCCGCCAGCTGGAAGAAGGGCGCCGCCAGTTTTGCCAGCCCCACCGGCAGGTATGCCCTGATACGGTAATTGCCGCCCTGCTCTTTCACCAGTTCCAGCAGTTCCTTAATGTCATAGTGGCGGCCGGACAGGATATAGCACTCGCCTTTCACCCCTCTGTCCGCGGCGGCAATGCAGCCGTCCGCCACATCCCTGACATCCACAAAGTTGTAGCCGCCCTTGACTGCCGCGCGCAGCTTGCCGGTCATGCAGTCGCGCAGCATGTGGTTCAGATGGTTCTCCCCATAATCTCCGGGGCCGATAATCCCGGAGGGATGCACCACCACGACATCCAGCCCGGCCTCCGCCTGGCGCAGTACATAGTCTGTCGCCTCCGCCTTGGTTTTGGCATAGGCGCCCTTTACCCATGCGGGGTGAAACTCGTCCGTCTCCGTAATCTGTCCGTGTCCCGGCTGCTCCGGCAGGGCGTGGACCGAACTGACGTATACAAGCCGCCGGGCCCCATACTCCCGGCACAGTTCCACCACGTTTTTTACCCCCTGCACATTGACCTGGCGCAGCGCCTGCGTCAGCCTGGAACGGATGGAGATGACAGCCGCCGTGTGGATGACAATCAACTGTTCGTCTGCCTGCCGGTCAAACAACGGCCGCATGCTGTCCCTATCCCGGACGTCCCCGCGCGTCAGCACAACCCCTGCCGGCAACGCCTCCGCAGGATCGGAGGGCAGGGCGAAGCCCCTGACCGTCTCGCCCCTGTCAATCAGCTTTCTTACGATGGTGTTTCCGAGGTGACCGCACGCACCCGTTACAATATAGATGCTTTTCATTTCCTCGTCTCCTCTCTTCCGGCGGGCGCCATACCCGCCTCCATCTTGATTATTCCCCCCAGTTTGATTATAATATGGCTAGGAAAAGGCTGCAATCAGCAGAGTGGGCCACCGTGTCGGTTTTCGGACACAGGGGCCCGCCTTTGTTCATAAACCGACACAGAGGGGCAAATTGTCGTTACCGGAAGGAGGCGGGTACGTGGCACACAAGAAAACCGACCAGCGCGTGCGGCTGACAAAGCAGATGCTGCAGAGCACGCTGCTGACACTGATGCGGAGCAAACCCATCAGCGGCATTACCGTAAAGGAGCTGTGTGCTGCTGCGGGTGTTAACCGCGGTACCTTTTATGCGCACTATCAGGACATCTACGCCCTGCTGGAAGAGATTGAAGAAGAAATTGTCGGCGAGTTCCGTGCGACCCTTTCCCGCCACTCCCTGCAGGCGGAGCCCTCCGCCAGGCAGAGCGTGGTCTCCATCTACACCGAGATTTTTGAACTGATTGACCGGCACGCCGACCTGTGCGCCATTGTGCTGGGTAACCACCGGAACAATGCCTTCGCCAGTAAGCTGCTGGAGCTTGGGAAGGAAAAGTGTGTCAGTGAATGGATGCAGATGTATCCAGACGCCGGGCGCAAGCGTGTTGAAGGGTTTTATGCCTTTGTCTCCTCCGGGTGCATGGGGCTGTTAAATTATTGGCTGCGGACAGAGCCGCGGCTGACCCCGCAGCAGCTGGGGGATGAGGTGGAACGCATTGTCCTGACAGGAATCGGCTGTCTTGAGCAAGAAGCATAGCAGGAGCATACCGAAAAAGAGAGCGCCTTTTAAATTGGGTGCTCTCTCTTTTTTGGAAAATTTTTGTAAAAAATACGTAAATGGCCAAAATTATATTGAATAACCGGCAATATTTTAGTATTCTTGTAATAACAAAACATTTGGAGGTGGTAGTTACTTATAGGTTGCAGCACATGCCCGTTTGTGTACAAAGGAATCAAAAGTGAAGCACCCACAAAGTAAAGAAGTAACAAACATGCGCAAACAATTTTGGAAACGCTTATTATGCCTACTTCTCTCAGCGGTCTTTTTCACAAATTTATGTTTTTATGTACATGCGGAAAAAACAGAAGTGGAAGACTCCACAAAAGATGAAACCCAAATTGAAGCGGCCGAGGTGTTCTCTCCTCCGGAGAAAGGAGATGCGGAGACGGATGACTCCGGAAGCTTTCCGGTCTTTGACCCAATCGACGAGAATCTCGTTTCTCCCCTCGCCGTACCGACAACTGCGACCTACCGCCTAAGAAACAGAAAATCCGGCCTGTACCTGACCTACACCGGTAGTAATGTTGTGCAGTCCACCTATACCGGAGCTGCCAACCAGACATGGATGGTCACAAAAGAGGGAATTTTCTGCACATTGCGTCCAACAAACATGGGTGGGACAAACTACCTGGATGTGGACGGTTCCTACAGCACAAATCCCAGCAGTAATACTTATTTAAGCAACGGAACCAATGTCTCTGTCTTTAATAATGGCTCCACACACTATCATTCCTCAAGGTGGCTGATACTTGAAAGCCAAAAGGGATCGTTCAAGCTTCAGGCTAAAATGAGTTATGTCCAGGACGGGTCCTACTATCCGACAAGTTACTACAAATACTTGTCCGCTTCTGGAACCGGAAATGGTGCCAATGTCTATCAATACAGCTACAACGCTCTGGGGGACGGCTACTCCGACTGGTATTTTGAGCCTGTCAACCTGCACCCACAAAGCGGAGGATATTACTGTATCAGGAACAAAAACAGCGGAAAGTATCTAACCCATGTTCCTTCCAATAACACTGTAATACAAAGCGAGGGCACAGGCAGGGGCGAACAGACGTGGCATCTGGTACGCTACAGCGACGGTTTTTGGACCTTGCGGCCCATTACTGCAACTTCAACCTACTTTCTTGACGTCAACGGCAGTTACAGCACAACACCAAGTCAGAACACCTATCTGTCAAACTACACCCCGGTAACTGTGTTCAATAACGGCTCTACCGCCTATAACTCCTCGCGCTGGAAAATTGCGCAGGGATACGACGGATCTTATACGATTCTGGCAAAAATGAGTTATGTCCAAAACGGAGCATACTACGACCCGAGCTATCATAAATTCCTGTCGCTTAGCAGCTCTACCTCTAACCAGAACATTTTCCAGTTCAGTCACACCGGTGGGGACGAGGAATGGTATTTTGATTTTGTGTCGGGCAGCACAAAAGTCTATCAATCCCAAAAATATCCCGGACTTGAAGTGGATGGAAGTTTGGCTCGCGACATGGGCTATAATGATAAAACGAGGAGCCAAATTATTGCCGTTAGTGAAAAGTTGACTACGATGTTGGATGTCTTTGATAACTATGGTCCTACAGAGGTCTATAACACCATGATGGGGCTTGCCACGACATTTACCAAAAATGACGCTTCCATGACCCCGGTGGCCACGGACATGTTCAACCATTTTTGGAATGGAAGCGGAGCTGACTATAGAAACCCTGTTTTGACGCAAAAGGCAGTCGGGCACCCCACCACACAGACCTACATCAATGGTTCTAAAGCGCTGATTCTCCAGTCGATCCGCTCCCACAACGGCGATATTACCAAGGTTCCCTTTGACATCGCTGTACAAAGCGGGCATGAAAATTTAAACCGTCCACAGTTCACTACTGAAGCGGACCTATATAACGGGCTGAAGATTTGCATTAATGACACATGGGGCCGTTACATTGAAATTAAAAATTACAGCTTTGATGGAAGCGCTTTCAGCGGCACCCTTAAATACACCTTCTATGATCATTTCGGGCTGGACGATGAAGACATTCCGTATTATATGGATTGGGAAATTCCTTTTGTTAGCAACCGATTCGCCGCCTGGTATGTTCTTCAGCACTATAAAGGCCAAAACGGCGCATCCAAACCGTTTGTAACCTACTTTGAAGCGGAGGTTCCGTTCAGTGGCACCCTATGAAGCCATCTGAAAGCGCTCCGGGAGGTGCACGATGAAAAAGAAACTTTTGAAAGCAGTAGTTATTTTCTTCGGTATTGTTTTAGCTGTTTTTTTATACTTCCTCGCCACTTATTGGAAC
>CAJFUF010000011.1 GCA_904420175.1 Candidatus Schneewindia gallinarum | reverse complement strand
TAAGTTGGTTACTTCATAACCGAAATGCGCCTGTGCGCAGACTTGTGAAACGGTCAATAAGAGTAGTAAAAGTATAATTGCTATATAAACTCTGATCATCCCGTCCAATTTGAAAGCATTGGTTCCCCTCTCCTGCCCATGGTTTGCGCAGGGCCTGTCCTTTCCGCGCAGCTGCGCGTTTCCGGGCAGCCGGTCGTGGGGAAAACAAAGTGTTTCAGATGATAACGCAAGTTGTGCATGCACGGCACAGCTTGCGTTTTTTGTTTTGGGGTGGCCAGAAGGAGGGGACAAAAACATGATGAGCAGCCGGACCCGTCTGGATCAGAGCCGCGCTCCTATCTATGAGGCGCTGAAGACATTTCGCCAGATGCGGGTCGTTCCTTTTGATGTACCGGGCCATAAGCACGGCCGCGGCAATCCGGAGCTGACTGCCTTTTTGGGGCAGCAGTGCGTGGATGTGGATGTCAACAGCATGAAGCCGCTGGACAACCTGTGCCATCCCGTTTCCGTAATCCGTGAGGCGGAGGAGCTGGCGGCCGACGCCTTCGGCGCGGCCGACGCCTTTTTGATGGTGGGCGGCACCACCAGTTCGGTCCAAAGCATGGTGCTGACCGCCTGCAAGCGCGGGGATGAGATCATCCTGCCCCGAAGCGTCCACCGAAGCGTTATCAACGCCCTGGTTTTGTGCGGGGCGGTGCCGGTGTATGTGAACCCGGAGGTGGATCAGCGGTTGGGAATCTCCTTGGGGATGCGTCGGGAGCAGGTTGAAAAAGCCATTGCCGAGCACCCCAATGCGGTGGCCGTGCTGGTAAACAACCCCACCTACTACGGCATATGCAGCGATCTGCGGGCCATTGTAAGGATGGCCCACAACGCCGGGATGCTCTGCCTTGTGGACGAGGCCCACGGCACCCACTTCTATTTTGGCAACGGCCTTCCGGTCTCTGCCATGGCGGCCGGGGCCGACATGGCGGCTGTGTCCATGCACAAAAGCGGCGGCAGCCTAACCCAGTCCAGCCTGCTTTTGGTCGGGCCGAATGTCCATGCCGGTTATGTGCGGCAGATTATCAATTTGACCCAGACCACCTCAGGCAGCTATCTTCTCATGTCCAGTCTGGACATCAGCCGCCGCAACTTGGCCCTCCGCGGGCGGGAGGTGTTCCATCAGGTGGCCGATATGGCCGAGTATGCCCGTCAGGAAATCAACGCAGTGGGCGGCTACTACGCCTTTGGCCGGGAACTGATTAACGGCAATTCGGTGTTTGATTTCGACACCACAAAACTGAGCGTCCACACCCTGGACATCGGCCTGGCCGGCATTGAGGTGTACGACCTTCTGCGGGACGAGTACGACATCCAGATTGAGTTCGGGGACATCGGCAACATCCTGGCCTACCTCTCCATAGGGGATCGCCCCCAGGAGGTGGAGCGGCTGGTCAGTGCGCTGGCCGAAATCCGGCGCCGGTTCCAGAAAGACCCCACCGGGCTGCTGAGCCAGGAGTATATCGAGCCGGAGGTGGTCACCAGCCCCCAGGAGGCGTTTTATGCCGAAAAGGTCAGTATCCCGTTAAAAGAAAGCGAGGGGCGGGTGTGCAGCGAGTTCGTCATGTGTTATCCGCCCGGCATCCCCATTCTGGCCCCGGGGGAGCGTATCACCGCTGAAATTCTGGAGCACATCCAGTATGCAAAGGAAAAGGGCTGCAGTATGACCGGCCCGGAGGATCCGGACTTAAAGAAAATTAACGTATTGGTGTGAGAGGAGGTATTTCTATGGAAATGTGGTTCAGCGAGTTCCATACGCCGGACGTCAAGCACAGCATTCGGGTAACGAGGCATCTTTACAGCAAAAAAAGCGAGTACCAGCAGATTGACATTTTCGAAACGCCCGAGTTTGGCCGTGTTCTGACGCTGGACGGGAACGTTATGCTGACGGAGCGGGACGAGTTTATCTATGACGAGATGATCACCCATGTCCCCATGGCAGTGCACCCCGGTATCAAGGACATCCTTGTTATCGGCGCCGGTGACGGCGGCGTGGTACGGGAGCTGACCCGGTATGACCGGGTAGAGCGCATCGACCTGGTGGAGATGGACCCCCAGGTGCTGGAGGCCTGCCGCACCTACCTGCCCAGCAACGCCTGCCGGATGGATGATCAGCGGGTCCATACCTACTTTGACAATGCCTTAAAATTCATCCGCCGCCGTGAGGCTGACTACGATCTGATTGTGGTGGACTCCACCGATCCGTTCGGCCCCCTGGAGGGGCTGTTTACAAAGGAGTTTTACGGTAACTGCTACAACGCCCTTCGTGAGGACGGCATTATGGTCAACCAGCAGGGCAGCCCATTTTATGCGGAGGATGCCAACGCCATGCAGCGCAGCCACAAGCGCATTGCCAGCACCTTCCCCATCAGCCGGGTCTACCAGGCCCACATCCCCACCTATGCGGCCGGCTACTGGCTGTTCGGGTTTGCAAGCAAAAAGTACCATCCCATCGACGATCTGGACACCGAGGCATGGAAAAAGTTGAACCTGCACACCCGTTATTATACCCCCCGGCTGCATGTCGGTGCGTTCTGGCTGCCCGCATTTCTGGAAGAGATGCTGCAGGAGGTGGAGGAGTAAGCCATGCTGCCACCCAATATTGAAACCTTTATCGGCTGCGACAGCGGCTATTCCGATGCACGCATTGTCCTGTACGGCGCCCCCTTCGACTCCACAACCAGCTTCCGGCCCGGCGCCCGGTTCGGCCCTTCTGCCATGCGGCACGAAAGTTTCGGATTGGAGACGTACAGCCCCTATCAGGATGCTGATTTGACGGACTGCGCCGTATTCGACAGCGGGGATTTGGAGCTGTGCTTCGGCAGCCCGGAAGCTGCGCTGGACGACATTGAGGCCCGGGCCGCCGAAATCCTGTCAGACGGGAAGTTCCCCCTTTTGCTTGGCGGGGAGCATCTGGTCACCCTCGGGGCGGCGCGCGCCGTGGCAAAGCGGTACCCGGACCTTCACATCATCCATTTTGATGCCCACGCCGATTTGCGGGACGACTACCTTGGGTGCACACTCAGCCATGCCTGTGTCCTGCGGCGCTGCCACGATCTCTTGGGGGACGGGCGCATTCACCAGTTCTGTATCCGAAGCGGCGACAGGGAGGAATTCCGCTTTGCCCGGGCCCACACACAGCTGCACCCCTTCCACTTTGAGGGGTTGGAGCAAACCATCTCCTCCCTTCGGAAGCAGAATGTCCCCATCTATTTCACCATTGATCTGGACTGTCTGGATCCCGGCGCATTTCCGGGCACCGGCACGCCGGAGGCCGGAGGCGTCAGTTTTGTCCAGCTGCTGGAGGCGATCCGCACGGTCTGCACCGCCAGGGTCGTGGGAGCCGACGTCAACGAGCTGGCCCCCATGCTGGATCCCAGCGGCGTTTCAACTGCAACTGCCTGCAAGGTGCTTCGGGAACTGATTCTGTCCCTGCATCAATCGATTTCTTTTTAAGGAGAGGATAACAATGAGTAAAGTTCTTGTCATCGGCTGCGGCGGCGTTGCCTCCGTCGCTGTTCACAAATGCTGCCAGGTAAGCGAGGTCTTTACAGAGCTGTGCATCGCCAGCCGGACCAAGTCCAAATGTGACAAGCTGGCGGCTGAACTGGCCCCCAAAACTGCAACGAAAATCACCACCGCCCAGGTGGACGCGGACGATGTGCAGCAGGTTATTGATTTAATCAACTCCTACAAGCCAGACCTGGTTATGAACATTGCGCTGCCCTACCAGGATTTAACCATCATGGATGCCTGCCTGGCCTGCGGTGTCAACTATATGGACACCGCCAACTATGAGCCGGAGGACACCGACGATCCGCAGTGGCGCGCTGTTTATGAAAAGCGCTGCAAGCAGGCGGGCTTCTCCGCCTACTTCGACTACAGCTGGCAGTGGGCCTACCGCAAAAAGTTTGAAGAGGCGGGCCTGACCGCATTATTGGGCTGCGGCTTTGATCCCGGCGTGACACAGGCCTACTGCGCCTATGCCAAAAAGCACGAGTTCGACTCCATCGACACCATTGACATTCTGGACTGCAACGGCGGGGACCATGGTTACGCCTTCGCCACAAACTTCAATCCTGAAGTCAATCTGCGGGAGGTGTCCGCCCCCGGCAGCTACTGGGAGAACGGCCACTGGGTTGAAATCCCGCCCATGAGCATCAAACGGGAGTATGACTTCGACCAGGTGGGCCGCAAGGACATGTATCTGCTGCACCATGAGGAAATTGAAAGCCTGGCGCTGAACATCCCGGAGGTAAAGCGCATCCGCTTCTTTATGACCTTCGGACAAAGCTATCTTGACCATATGCGCTGTCTGGAGGACGTGGGGATGCTGTCCACCACCCCTGTGGAATTTGAGGGCCAGCAGATTGTGCCGATTAAGTTCCTTAAGGCGCTGCTGCCCGATCCCGCCAGCCTGGGCCCCCGCACCAAGGGAAAAACCAACATCGGCTGTATCTTCACAGGGACGAAGGACGGCAAGCCGAAAACCTATTACATCTACAACGTCTGCGACCATCAGGCCTGTTACCGTGAGGTGGGAAGCCAGGCCGTCAGCTACACCACCGGCGTTCCCGCCATGTGCGGCGCGCTGATGCTGCTGACCGGCCAGTGGAACCGGCCCGGCGTCTATACCGTGGAGGAGTTCGATCCCGATCCCTTCCTGGCTGCCCTGGACCGGTACGGCCTGCCCAAAACGGAGAGCCACACGCCGGTTCTGGTGGACTGATGGCCGGGCTGAAAGACACCCGGCCGCCCTTCTCAGGCCTTTCCGCAAAAAGCCCGCAGGAGCTGTTCGGCGCCCTGCCCACGCCCTGCTACATTTTGGACGAGGCGGCGCTGCACCGCAACGGCGAAATACTGGCGGGGGTGGCCCGGCGCACCGGCTGCAAAATCCTGCTGGCACAAAAGGCCTTTTCCAACTATGACCTCTATCCGGCACTGGCGCCCTATCTGGCCGGGACGGAGGCCAGCGGCCTGTATGAGGCCCGTCTGGGGGCTGAGGAAATGCCCGGGAAGGAGACCCATGTGTTCTGCGGGGCATACCGGGAAGAGGAGTTTGAGGAGCTGCTGCAGTACGCCGACCACATTGTGTTCAACTCCCCCCGCCAGCTGGAAAAGTTCGGGCCGGCGGTTAAAAAAGCGGGGAAAAGCGCAGGGCTGCGCATCAATCCGGAGTGTTCCACCCAGGAGGGGCACGGGCTTTATGACCCCTGTGCCCCCGGCAGCCGTCTGGGCACCACCCGCGCCCAGTGGGATGAAAAAATGACGCCGGAACTAATCCGTCTTTTGGATGGGTTGCATTTCCACACCCTGTGCGAGCAGGACTCCGACGCGCTGGAGCTGACGCTGGATGCGGTCAAAAAGCGTTTTGGAGACATCCTGCCCCGCATGAAGTGGCTGAATTTCGGGGGCGGCCATCACATCACCCGCCCCGGTTACGATATCCCGCGGCTGGAGCGGTGCATCCGCGCAGCGCAGCAAGAATGGGGGGTGGAGGTGTATCTGGAACCGGGCGAGGCCTGCGCCCTGAACGCCGGCTACCTTGCCGCCCGTGTGCTGGACGTCCTGCAAAATGGGGAAACCCGGCTTGCAATCCTGGATGCCAGCGCGGCCTGCCACATGCCGGACGTGCTGGAGGTGCCCTATTGTCCGCCGCTGTACGGCGCGGGACGCCCGGGCGAGCGGCCTTATCCCTTCCGTCTGGGCGGGCCGACCTGCCTTGCAGGCGACGTAATTGGGGACTACAGCTTTGATGCCCCGCTCCGGGAGGGGGATCTGCTTCTGTTTGGAGACATGGCCATCTACACCACCTGCAAGAACAACACCTTCAATGGAATGCCGCTGCCCGGTATTTTTGTACTGCGTTCGGATGGGCGGCTGCACTGCCTGAAGGCCTTCGGATATACGGATTTCAAGTGCCGTCTGGGCAGCTGACCGGAAAAGCCGGGCCCCTGCCCCGGTTCCTGCGGAGGGAAAAGACAAAGCCGGAAGGGCCCGGAAACTGTTTCTGCGTACGCCGCAGGCAGTTTCCGGCCCTTTTTTGCGGCCCCGGCCAATTCCCCCATGTGCGCACTTCCCGGCGGGACACCAGCCCCGCTTCCGGTAGGCGCCCTGCTGGTGGACACAGATTTTTCGTGGTATAATGTGTAAAAGGAAAGCAAAGCCTGAAAGGGGGTACCGGCATGCGGCTCGGCACCGACATTATCGAAATTGAGCGAATTCGAAAAAGCATAGCGCGCACGCATTTTGTCCGGCGCATTTTTACAGATGCGGAGCGGGCCTATCTTGCGAAAAAAAAGGATCCGGCGCCCAGTGCCGCAGGCATGTTCGCCGCGAAAGAGGCGTTTGCCAAGGCGGTGGGCACGGGTTTCCGCGGGTTCTCCCCCGGTGACGTCTCGGTGGAGCACACGGGCGCAGGCGCGCCCTTCTATCGGCTGTACGGCGGGGCCGCAGCTGCGGCAAAGGGCTGGCGCTTCACGCTGAGCATCAGCCACTGCAAGCAGTATGCCGTGGCCTGTGCCGCGGCCGAAAAGGAGGTAGACGACGGTGAATGAGCTGTCCCTTCACAACCTGTTAAAACCCCGGCGGGCAGATACCCACAAGGGAGATTATGGAAAGCTGCTGCTTGTCTGCGGCAGTATGGAGATGCCCGGCGCCGCCGCCCTTTCTGCAAAGGCGGCGCTGAGAAGCGGCGTGGGGCTGTGCACCATCTTTTGCGAGCGGGCGTTGATGCCTGCCCTTTCCCCTGCAGTGCCGGAAGCCATTTTTCTTTATCCCGACGGGCCACAGACGCTGGAGGAGGCTGTGGCCCGCAGCAGCGCGGTGCTTGTGGGCTGCGGCCTTGGAAAAAGCGACGAGGCCGCGCAGCGGCTGTTCACTGTGCTGGATAAGGCGCAGTGCCCCGTGGTGGTGGACGCGGATGGAATAAACCTTGTATGCGGGCGAATAGACTGTATCAAACCAACCGGTTCCGTAATTCTGACGCCCCATATCGGGGAGATGAGCCGCTTAACCGGGCTGGCCGCCGGAACCATCAAGGCACAGCGGAAGCGCGTGGCGCAGCAATTCGCCACCGGGCACCAGGTGACCGTGGTGCTGAAGGACCACATCACGGTGGTGGCCGCCCCGGACGGACGGCTGTTCGTCAACGACAGCCTCGGCAATCCCGGCATGGCGAAGGCGGGCAGCGGCGACACCTTAAGCGGGATCCTTTCCGCACTGTGCGCCGGAGGGCTTCCCCCCTTTGAGGCGGCTGCCGCTGCCGTACAGCTGCATGCCATGGCGGGGGACAGGGCCGCGGCACGCCTGTCGCAGACAGCCATGCTGCCTGCGGACATGTCCGACTGCCTGTGCGAGGTGTTTGCGGAACTGGGACTGTAGGAGGAGTTCCCTTTGAAAAAAGTCCTGCCTGTTTTTTTCTGCCTGTGCCTGTTTCTGTGCGCCTGCGGTTCCAGCGAACAGACGGTGGAGCCGCTGGCCGCCGCCTTCTCCTGCGAGGGGGACATCACCCTTGGGGAGCTTTCCCTCAGCGTGTCCCTTGTGAAGAACGCACAGCAGAACTACTCTGTCAAGCTGCTGGAACCGAAAGAGGTGGCAGGCTTTGAGTTTGTGTTCAAGGGGGACGCCGTCTCCTTGAAATTCCTGGGGCTGGAGATTGGCCTGCCGGAGGGCATCGCCCCGTCGTCCAGCGCAGTCAGCTCCCTCATCTGGGTGTTGGAACAGCTTTCCGGCAACGAGCAGCTGATCGGGACGCTGGTGGGGGATGCAGTGCAGGTGAACGGAACGGGCGCCATGGGCAGCTACCGTGCCAGCTTTGTCACAAAGCCAAAAAAGATGATTACCATTGAAATCCCGGAAAGCGAGTTTAAGGCCGTGATTCACAGCTTCTCCAATTAAGGGGGAGTTTACTTCATGCCGTTTTTATGGTATACTACTTTAGAGATGATTCAAAAACAGCATGACGGCGTGATTCTCCCTCGGACGGATAAGGGCGCCGCACGCCACATCGAAGAGGAGAGGAGAGAACGGCATGAGTGAGAAGAAGCCCCAGGAAAAGGCGCTTACCTATAAAAACCGCCCGCTTACCCGCTGCGGGGATGAGCTGTACTACGGCAGCATGGACGACAAATATATCATTATGATGAAGGTGCTGGACAGCACCCCGCTGAAGGACACAAAGGTCAGCGGGAAGGTACTGGTGCAGCTGATGTACACCGACCCGGAAATCAGCCTGAAGGACCGGGTTGTAAAGAAGAGTGAGAAACAGGGCCTGTACAACGCCCTTGACATCGGCGCCATCTGGCTGGAGCGGGCGCTGGCCGGAAAGTAAACCGAAACAGCATAAAAAAGGGAACGGTAAACTTTACCGTTCCCTTTTTTCTATGCGTAAAATGCTGCCGGGTTTGACCGGGCGTGTCACCGGCATGCGCAGCCGCTCCATGGGGTGCGGCGCACTGTCCCGCGGCGCCCCGTCCATGGTGAAAAGGGCTGTGACAGTCAGCGGGAAAGTGTCCTCCCCCGGCTGCACCGCCTCCAGCGTGTCGCCTACGCAGAACTTGTTGCGTACCGTCACCTCCGCCATGCCGTCCGCACAGCGCTCCGCCACGGCGGCGATGTCCCACGTGCGCACATAGCCGCCCGTCTCATAAAACTGGCCCTGTTCCGGCGTGCCGAAGGCAAAACCGGTGGAATACTGCCGGTGGCTGACCTTTTGCAGTTCCTCCAGCAGTTCCGGAGGGCAGCGGTAATGCCCCGGGTCGAGGGCAAGCTGGTCCATGGCCCGGCGCCATGCGCCGGTAACCACCGCCGTATAATACTCGCTTTTGGCCCGCCCCTCAATTTTAAAGCTGTCAATCCCCGCCTGCCACAGCCTGTCCGCATACTCAATCAGGCACAGATCCTTGGCATTCAGGATGTAGCTGCCCCGCTCATCCTCAAAAATGGGGAAATACTGGCCGGGGCGTTTTTCCTCCATCAGGTAGTAGCCCCAGCGGCAGGGCTGGGCGCACTGGCCCCGGTTTGCGTCCCTGCCTGCAAGGTACTGGCTTAACAGGCACCGCCCGGACACGGACATGCACATGGCCCCGTGGACGAACGCCTCCAGCGACAGGGTATCCGGAACACGGCTGCGGATACGGGCCATGTCGTCGATAGACAGTTCCCGTGCCAGCACCACGCGGGAGGCCCCCATCTCGTGCAGCTGTGCCGCCGTCTCATAATTCATGACGCCCACCTGGGTGGACATGTGGATCTCCACATCCGGCAGCAGGCGCTTGACTGTGGCAAGCACCCCGATATCCGCCACGATCACCGCATCCAGCGGCACGGTGCGAAGCTGCCGCACATAGTCCGGCAGGGCGTCCATTTCCGCGTTGGTGGGTGTGGTGTTCAGCGTCAGGTACAGCTTTTTCCCCGCCCCGTGGACAAGCTGAGCCGCCGCCTCCAATTCCTGCAGGGAAAAGTTTTTGGGCCCCGCACGCATGCCGAAGGCCGTTCCCCCCACATAGACCGCGTCCGCGCCGAAGCGCAGGGCCATGCGCAGCCTTGCCATATCCCCCGCCGGGGCCAGCAGTTCCGGCAGGGGGCGCTTCGTTACAGCCACAGCCCGTCCGCCTGCAGGGAGGCGATGACGGCGTTGTGCTCTTCATAGGTTTTGGTGTAATAGAAATTCATGTTTTTGTCCGTCACAAAGTAATAGTAGTCGAAGTCCGGCTCCGGATTCAGCGCAGCTTTAATGCAGTCAAGCGACGGGTTGCAGAACGGACCGGGGGGCAGCCCCTCATACTTATTGGTGTCGTATTTCTCGCCATACACGGTGCCGGTGGTGGGGGTGGAGCCCAGAAGCCGCGGCTGATCCGTCCACTTCAGCCGGTTGTGGAACACGGCGGATACCTTCGCCATCTCCTCCGTGTCCCCGCTTGCCTCCAGCTGGATGATGGACGCCAGCGTCAGCATCTCATCAAAGGTGTAGCCCAGATCGGCTGCGGTGGCGCGCAGTTCCGCCGGAACCCGCTGGTCAAACAGGCTCAGCATGGTGTTCACCACATCCTTTGCGGGGGTGTCCGGTGCGAAGGAGTAGGTCTCAGGATACAGGTACCCCTCAATCCGGATGGCCCGGTCGGGGTTGTCCGGAATTTCGTTTAAAAAGTCGTAGTCGAAGGTGTCGTTGTTTATGGAGTTCATGAAATCCTCCGCGCTGCACACGCCCGCATCCTCCAGCACTGCGGCAATCTGGTCGGCGCGGTACCCCTCCGGGATGGTAACCATAACCAGGTCATCCCGCATGGGCGCTTTGGAGAGGGTGTCAAGAATTTCCCCATAGCTCATGTTCTGCCTCAGGGTAAAGTTCCCGTAGTACAGCGTCCTGCTCTCCCCTGTCAGTTTCATATATACCCGGAAACCAAAACTGCTGCGGATGATCCCCTCCTTTTCCAGCGTGGCGGCAATGCCGGAGGATCCGGCGCCCTGCTCGATGGTGACGGTCTGTTCTTCGCTGCTGCCGCCCACACCGTACAGATCGGTCAGGAAATATGTTCCGACGCTGATAACAGCCAGCGCCAGCACCGCGGCCACACACAGGATTATCAGCTTTGTCCTACTTTTCTTTCGTCCGTTTGTCGCTTTCATGCGATTCCTTCCTTTCTGTGACAACCTCATCCACAGGGATGTCATAAGCCTCTGCCGGCAGCCAGCCGGCAAGACAGGCGGAGGGGCACACCCCGATGCGGATACACGGGTGCGCCGCAAGGTACCGGTCGTAATAACCGCCGCCCTTCCCCAGCCGCACACCGTCTGCCGTAAAGGCAAGGCCGGGTACAAGCATCAGCGGGCGGGGGCAGGACGGGCGTTCGTCCCCGGTGGGTTCCAAAATGCCGTACAGGCCGGGGGCGCACTGCTCCACCGTATCAAAGCGGTAAAACTCCATCCGGCCCTGCCGCCCGCAGCGCGGGGCGTACAGGGCGTACCCCTCTTCCAGCAGGCGGCGGTACAGGGGCGTCAGGTCCGGCTCCTTCTTCGTGGGCAGGAATACCAGCACCTGCCGGACCGCCGGATGCCGTTTCACAGCGCGGTAAAGGTTGCCGCACAGGGCGTGCACCTGCTCTTCATTCAGCGGCGCAACAGCGCGAAAGCGCCTGCGCAGTTCCGCCTTGTCCGCTACCGGCGCCACTGGATGGTTTTTCCCAGTTCTTCCGCCTGCTTTTCCCCATACAGCGCCTCCACCAGCTTCAAGCCGAAGGACACAGCGGAGCCCGCCCCGCGGGAAGTGATGATGTTCCCGTCGCGCACCGTCTCCTCCGTGCCGGGAACTGCGCCGGTCAAATCCTTTTCAAAACCGGGGAAGCACACGGCAGTTTTACCGTTTAACAGGCCCTTGTGCCCAAGGATGGAGGGGGCTGCGCAGATGGCGCCAAGCAACGCACCCTGCCGGGCCGCCGTGTCAATCAGCCGCTGCACCCCCTCGCTGTTTTCAAGGTTCAGCGTGCCGGGCATGCCGCCGGGCAGCACCACCAGTTCCACATCGGAGTCGTCAATCTCCCCTATTTCCTTGTCGGCCACCACAGGGATGCCGTGGCTGCCTGTGACAGTTTTCCCGGTGACGCCAACCACCGTGACCTGCGCCCCTGCGCGGCGCAGCAGATCAATGGGGGTGATGGCCTCCGTCTCCTCAAAGCCTTCCGCTAAACAAACATAAATCATCCGTCTTACTCCTTTCAGTCGAATAATAAATTGCAGTAGCCCTGTGAAAAGGGCAGTGCGTCTCCCTCTGGTGCTTTTGCCATGGCGTAGGGTATCCGTTCCCCCGATGAGAGGAAGGGGGAGGTGTATACATCCTGCACGCCGTCTGCCGCAAACAGGCCTGCCGCACAGGACAGGTCCCGCCTGTCGCAGCACAGCTCCTTCACCGTGCTGCCGCTTCGGACGGCGCATCCCGGCCCGTGGGGGAGCTGCAGCGTATACAGCATGCCGTCCGTCCGCCGTGCGTCCTGCGCGGTGAAAGACATGCTCCACCCGCTTTGGATCATGCAGCCGTCGCCGGAGAGGTACCGTTCCCGCAGGCGGCGGTAGGCCCCGTCGGAGCAGAGGGGCGACAGCGCCCCCTGTGCAGCGCCCGGCAGCACCTTTGCCCTTGTAAACACCGTCCGGTATCCATGGGCGGCATAGTAGGAGAACAGGCTTTCGGACGCGGGCACCAGGAAGGTGAAGGCCCGGTCCGCCCGCCGGCACCAATTGTCCGCCGTGCGCAGGATTTCCCCCATCAGGCCGCGGCCGCGGTATGCCTTATCGGTACAGGCGGCATACAGGTACTGGGCGCGCACCGCCCGTCCGCCGAGGCGGAACACAAAAGGCAGCAGGAAGCACATGCTGCGCGGCACGCCGTCCACCTCCGCCACAGGCACGTCCGCCCGGGAAAACAGCTGTTCAAACGCAAAGGCGGTGTAGTCCGCCGTCTCGGAAAAGCAGGTGCGGTACAGCCGCTCCAGCACCGGCCGGTCCTTCGGGCAGGCAGGCCTAATCATTTCAGCTTCACCTGGTACTTGGGCAGCAGGATAGCGGGATGATAGCTGAGCTTTGCCTTTCTCAGCCCCTCGCTGCCTGCGTCGTCCTCCCGGTTGAGATACTGTACATCCGTGCCGAAATGCTCTGCAAACTGCTGGTTGATGATGGAGTAGGCGCCCTTCACCTCTGTAAACGCTTTCTCCGCATGGACGACGCACACCCTGTCGGACACCCGCTCACCGATGGAGAAAGCGGCAATGCCATAGCCCCCCACCCGGATAAGGCCGCCGAACAGGCCGATTTCCGTCAGGCTGCGAAGGGCGTTGCCCACCGTACAGGACTCGGCCGCCAGGCTCTCATTCTCAAAGCAGCCGTTACGGCGGCACCACTCCTCATTCATGGACAGGCACTCTTCCACATTGTTTTCGTCCAGCATTTCAAACGTCCAGTCGTAGTCCCGCTTAAATGCGGCCACGTGCCCCCGCTTGGCATGGTACTTTTTCCCCGCCAGGCTGATTAAGTCCTGCGACGCATACAGGTAGTCGAAGCTGCTGCGCTTTTCCACATAGTCGAAGGTGCCGGGATACAGCCGCTCCAGCACTTCGCGCTGCTCGCTGTCGACCGAGTTGAATACGTAGGCGCTGCCCTGCTCGCGCTGATGGTCCAGCATGGCGTCCAGCACAGTCTTCACATCCCCTTCACCCGCCGGGAACAGAAAGCTCTGCTGCCCGTCATAGCTGGTCGCAACCACGTTGAAGCCCTCCATATCCGCCACCCGCACGTTGTACACGCTGCGCCACAGATAGTTGCAGCCGAAGCTCTGCTCGCAGCCGAGAAAAGCGGACTTCTCAAACCGCGGGGCCATCCATGCGCGGTCCTCCAGGATGATGGGTCGTAACGGTATCATAAAATTCAATCCATTCCTTTCATTTTTTCAAGAATGCGCGCAGTAATTTCCTCCGGCGGAAGCGGCACATCCCCCTGACAGCAGTTCACCGTCAGCCATCCGTCCCGTTGCGCGGCAAACTGCGCGGCCTTTCTGCTGTTCTCCATATACTGCCTGTCCCGCTCGTGGATATCCTTTTTGCTGTCGTCCCCGTGGTAACGGGCGGCCAGCAGTTTCTCCGTTGCGGCGGGCGACATGTCGAGATAGATAACCGCACTGGGGGCAGGAATGCCCAGTTTTTTAAATTCAAAGTCATACAGCCAGCATAAAAAGTCCTCCCACTGCGACTGCGGCAGTTTGGCCATCTGGTGTACCGCGTTGGAGGTGGTGTACCGGTCGCACAGAATGACCGTGCCGTTCCGGTAGTCCTCCCCCCAGTCCTTTTTAAAGCTGGCAAAACGGTCCACCGCAAAAAATGCGCTGGCGGCAAACGGCCCCACATCCGTAACGGACTGGCCGAAATCACCCCGCAGGTACATTTTTACCAGCGCGGAGGAATCGCTGTTATAATCCGGGAAGGACACAATACGTGAAGGAATGCCCCGGCGTGTCAGATCCTCATGCACCAGGGCGGTCTGGGTTGCCTTCCCGCTGCCGTCCAACCCGTCAATCACGATGAGTTTCATTGTCCCAGCCTCTCCTTCATCGCCGCGTATTCCTCCCTGACCTGCGCCTGCTTTTTGCAGCTCATCTTGCCCTCCGGGCAGGGGCCGTACAGGCAGGGGGGGCCGGAATGGGAAAACAGGGTGGGCGCCACGGCATACACCAGCTTGTACATCTGCTTCGCCACCTCGCGGATCTCCCACTGGGCACGGTTGCACAGGCGGTGCTTAAAGAAGTTTTGCAGGCTTCTTGCATTCATGGTCACAATCATTTTTGTGTCGCACGCGCCCGGCAGTACAAAGCGGGCGTCCTCAATTGCCTTTTTCTTTGCAAGGCGCTTTGCGCTTTTCTCCGTCTCCCCTGCGGCGAGAAACGCCTTCTCATGCTTCTCACTCAGCAGTTCCGTCAGCTTGTCATAGTATGCCCCGCAGGCGTCCATCGCTTCCTCAAACAAAGCGGCCGCCTGCGGAATTTCCGCAATTTCCGGCGGGCAGACGTAGCCGAAGGGGCTTTTTTCCACGTACCGCTGGCTTTGGACAGAATAGCTGGCGATGCGGTGACGGGTGATCTGTGCAAGAAAGGTGCGGGAGACCCCCTCGATTCCGAAGGTGAAGGACGCATGCTCGATAGGGCTTTCATGGCCGATGCTGGACAGCATGTCCACAAATTTCCCGGCGCCCTCCTCATCAATTCCGCTTAATAAATCCTCAATTTCTGCGCCGCTGTAGCACAGTTTCGCAGCGCCAGCAATCACCTTTTCCGGCGCTGCGGTATGGGTCAGCAGAATGACCCGTGGTTTAACAGTTGGCATGTGCGTCCTTCCTTTCTTTTTGCCCGGAGGAGAAGCTCCTCCGGGCAAATCATCCTTGTTTGCACGCGCTCAGTCCTCTTTCAGACGGGGCGGGATAAACTCATTTACAGGGAATTTGACCTTGTCGAAGATGTCGCAGGGATCCTCTCCACCGCCGTCCTCCGAGCACTGCTCCGGCAGTTCATAGTCGTAGGCGGGAACCAGCACCTGGACGTCCCGCTCCATCTGGACGATGGAGAACACGCCGAGGGTGACCAGCACCATCTTCTGACAGTTGTTCACAAAGCCCTCCCCACCGTAACGTGCCGTCAGTTCCGGCGTCATGTTGCAGGGGCAGGGACACGGGCAGCACGGCTTGCAGCATTCCACCAGCTTGACGCCGAGGCCAAGGGGTTTTGCCACCTGGACGGTAACCCTGGGAAGGCTGCCGCCCACCTCTGTGGAATTGCAGCCGCAGGACGTGGGGTTCTCCAACGAGGTGAACACCCGGACGCCGCCCTCGCCGCCGTACAGGATCACGCGCTTGCTTGCAACAGCCAGGCCCTTGACCGTGGTTGCCGGGGAGGACGGGCTGGTGCACGCTTCCAGTGTGATTTCAAAGTAATAAGTAAGCTCCACCGAATAAAAGCCCTTGTTGAACGGAACCGCCTCCACATTCATGCACACGTTGATGCACTCGGCGTCTTTAAAGCGCACAAAGCTGCTGTTGTCGATAACATTTCCGGCCGTCTCAGTAAAGTATACCTGCAGCTCGCTCAGGCAATCTTTATCACTGCACGAGTCATAGACCCGATTGGCATTAAGAAGCACAGCCTCTTTAAAGCATCTTTCACCGCCCGTGGCGAGACCTCTGATTTCTGCCATTGAGAGTTCCTCCTTCATAGAATTGAATTTTGGTTCAATACCATTTTATGAGGGACTCGGAATTCGGTTCCTTTTCGTTTTGTTTTAGCTGTCGCTCCGGCGTAACTTTGCAAAATTTTTCATTAGTTTTTTGACTCCGACGTCTGAGAAGTCGATTTCAAACAGCACGTCGCCGCCCATGGGGGTTGCTTTGCGGATGATCCCGGTGCCAAACTTTGGATGGCGCACCCGGTCGCCCACCTGAAGCTCCTCCCCTGCGGCAGCAGCGGAGGGCGCAGCCCCCGCGCTGATCCCGCCGCCGAAGTTCATCATACGCTGCTTTTTTGTACGTGCCTCGTAAGAGGCGGACTGTACCGGGGCGGCGCCGTACGTCTCGTCCACCAGCTCCATCTGGTTCGGGTCAATCTCGCCAATAAAGCGGGACGGCTTGTTGCGCATGGTCTGGCCGAACAGCATGCGGGAGGCCGCCGCTGTCAGGAACAGCCGCTTTTTCGCCCTTGTGTAACCCACGTATGCGAGGCGCCGTTCCTCCTCCAGCTCTGTGCTGTCAAAAATGGCCTGGCGGCCGGGGAACAGCCCCTCCTCCATGCCGACAAGCAGCACGTTGTCAAATTCCAACCCCTTGGCGGAGTGGATGGTCATCAGCGTCACTGCGTCCTCCGCCTCGTTCAGGCGGTCCAAATCAGTATACAGGGCAATTTCCTCCAGGAAGCCGGCTAGGGACGGCTCCTCCGCCTGCTGTACATAGTTGGCGATATTGCTGCGCAGCTCCTCAATGTTTTCAAGGCGGGACTCCCCTTCGCGGCCCAGCTTTTGCAGCGCCGCGCGGTAGCCCGTTTCCTCCATAACCCGCTCATACAATTCGGGCAGGGACAGGTCGTCCTTTTCCTCAATCAGGCTGTCCATCCGTTCTGTGAACGGCCGGATGTGGGAGGTTCTGCCTGCGATGGCCGCGTATTCGTCGCTGTGGCGAAGCACATCGTACAGGCTTTCGCCAATGGTGGCGGCGATGTCCGCCGCCGCGGCCACCGTGGCATCCCCGATGCCGCGCTTGGGTTCGTTAATAATCCGGCGCAGACGGATGCTGTCGTTGGGGTTGTCAATAACAGACAGGTAGGCCACCATGTCCTTGATTTCCTTGCGCTCGAAAAACTTCAGAGACCCGATGAGCCGGTAGGGGATGCCCGCCTTCAGCAAATACTGCTCAATCTGGTTGCTCTGTGCGTTCATGCGGTACAACACCGCCGTGTCCGCGTAACGGCCACCGTCCTGCACCGACTCCTCAATGACACGGGCGGCAAACTCCGCCTCTGCAAAGTCGGTTTGCAGCAGGTGTACCTGCACCTTCTCCCCGTCGCCCTTGTCCGTCCACAGGCGCTTGGCGCGGCGGGTTTTGTTGTTGCCGATAACCGAGTTGGCCGCATTCAGGATGCAGCCAGTGGAACGGTAGTTCTGCTCCAGCTTGATGACGGCAGCGTCGGGAAACTCCTTTTCGAAATTTAAGATGTTTTCAATGTTGGCGCCGCGGAAGCGGTAAATACTCTGGTCGTCGTCGCCCACCACGCAGAGGTTGTGATGCCCGCCTGCCAGCAGGCTGATCAGCCGGTACTGTGCGTGGTTGGTGTCCTGATACTCATCCACAAGAATGTAGCGGTAGCGGTTGCGGTAGTACTCCAGCACGTCCGGATGCTCCTCAAACAGGCGCACCGTCAGGCCGATGATGTCGTCAAAATCCACGGCGTTTGCCGCCTGCAGCTTGCGCTGGTACAGGGTGTAGGCCTTCGCCGCCACGGACAGCCGGTAGTCGCTGCCCGCCTCCTTCTCAAACTGCTCCGGCCCCACCAGCTTGTCCTTGCACGAGCTGATGATCGACAGCAGCATACGCGGCGGGAACATCTTGTCGTCGATGTTTAATTCCCTTAAGCACTCTTTTAACAGCCGCTGGCTGTCGTCGCTGTCATAAATGGTGAAGCTGCCGGTGTAGCCGCCCAGCCGGTCGATAAACCGGCGCAGGAACCGCACGCAGGCCGAGTGGAACGTGGCGGCCATCAGATCCCTGCCCTGCTCGCCAATGCGGCTTTCAATGCGGCTTTTTAACTCCCCTGCGGCCTTGTTTGTAAAGGTGATGGCAAGAATGCTCCACGGCTTTACCGGGCGCACCGCCATGGCCGCCTGTGCGGCTGCCGGGTCGCTTTCAAAATTTTCAAGTGCCTGCAAATCCGGGTTTTCCGGGCTTTCAAAGTAGCCGTTGCCGTATTTTATCATAAACGCAATGCGGTTGATAAGCACGGTGGTTTTGCCGCTGCCGGCGCCTGCCAAAATCAGCACCGGCCCCTTTGTGGTGAATACGGCCCGGCGCTGTTCCGGGTTGAGGTGGCTGAACTCCTTCTCCAGCAGTTGTTTTTTCAGTGTCTCAAACGTCTGTTCCAAAACAGGTCCTTTCTTAACTCATCTATAAATTGGCCCGCACGGGCCTTTTGTCCTCCCGGGCCGCAGTGCGGGCAAAAGCGGCGTTTCGATTCTCCAAACAGGCACAGTGGTGCCACCATAAAACAGAAAAACAAAGCGCCCTTTTCCCTCTCGCATATTGTACCACACTTTACGACCAAAAGGAACAAAAACAAACACCCCGGAGCAATCGTTCCGGGGTGCCTATTACAAAGGAAACGGAATTACTTGAGAACGGCAATCAGGACGCCTGCCGCCACAGCGGAGCCGATAACACCGGCCACGTTGGGGCCCATGGCATGCATCAATAAGAAGTTGCCGGGATTCTCCTTCTGGCCCACCTTCTGGGACACACGGGCCGCCATCGGGACAGCGGAAACACCGGCGGAGCCAATCAGCGGGTTGACCTTACCCTTTGAGAAGATGTACATCAGCTTGCCGAACAGCACGCCGCCTGCGGTGCCGAAGCCGAACGCCACAAGGCCGAGGCAGATGATGGCCAACGTCTGCGGGGACAGGAACACTTCACCTGTGGCAGTTGCGCCGACAGACACGCCAAGGAAGATGGTAATGATGTTCATCAGCTCGTTCTGGGCGGTCTTGGACAGACGCTCCACCACGCCGGACTCACGCATCAGGTTGCCGAGCATCAGCATGCCCACCAGCGAAGCCGCATCCGGCACAAGGAAGCTGACAACGATGGTAACAAGAATCGGGAAGATGATCTTCTCCGTACGGGACACAGGACGCAGCTGGGTCATAACGACCTGCCGCTCCTTCTTGGTGGTCAGCAGCTTCATAATCGGCGGCTGGATAATGGGAACCAGCGCCATGTAGGAGTAGGCTGCCACCGCAATCGGGCCAAGCAGATGCGGGGCCAGAATGGAGGTGACGTAGATGGCCGTGGGGCCGTCCGCACCGCCGATAATACCAATGGATGCCGCTTCCGCGGGGGAGAAGATGCCAAGCGCCATGGCCCCGAAGAAGGTTAAGAAGATACCCAGCTGCGCCGCAGCGCCAAGCAGGAAGCCCTTGGGGTTGGCAATCAGCGGGCCAAAGTCGGTCATACATCCGATGCCGAGGAAAATCAGCGGCGGATAAATGCCGAGCTTTACGCCCATATATAGATAGTGGATAAGGCCCGTCTCACTGCTGGCGGCAAGGTTTGCCAGCGGCAGGTTTGCGAGCAGCATACCAAATGCGATCGGCAGAAGCAGCAACGGCTCGAAGCCCCTTGCAATGGCAAGGTACAGCAGCACACATGCAATGCCGATCATGACAAGCTGCTGCCAGGTGACATTGACAAAACCGGAGTTCTGCAAAATGCCCTGGACGGCTGCCACAAACTTATCAACAATCATCATTTGTGTTTTTCCTCCCTAACATGAAACATCGTTGTGCAGCCTAGAACGGCTTGGTGTTTTCCAGCAAGCCGGCCTGTGCCCACACGGGGCGGCTTTCCTTTACGCGGCGGATGCTGCGCACCACAAAGCCCTTGCCACTGCCCAGCATACATGCCACAGCGGCCGAGATAGCGGCGACAACGTCGTCCTCCTCATCGGTCGTGACAGCTGCGCTGACGGTGGGGGTGGACTTTGTCTCCGCCTTCGGAGCTTCCACCTTCTCGTTTTTGTCGCCCTTGCTGCCCTTGCCGCTGATGGTGGTAAAAATTTTACCGAACGCCCAAATCAGGGCAGTCAGCCCTATCAGTGCGGCGAACACCACGACCAGGCCCGTCAGAATGACGACCAGGGATAATTCGAGGCTTTCAGGACTCATACTCTCGTCTCCTTTACACGAAATTGTTAAAAATGTAACCTTCCCTATTATACTGGAAACCGTTTTTGATTTCAATGCCTTTTTCAAGTTTCCCTTTAAATTTCTTCCCGCTTCGTTTATACTGTTAGTATATTAAAAAAGGAGGATGACGGGTATGCTTCTCACTTCCACAACCGAAGCCACCATTGACGAGAATGCCCTGAATCAGTTTTTAAGCTACTTTAAAAACGGCAACTATCTCGGCGCGGTGCTGACCTTTGTCATCGGCTACATCCTGTACCGGGTGCTGTACAGCCTGGCAAAAAAGCTTATCAGGCGGACCCATCTGGACGGGCTGGTCCGTTCCTTTCTGCTGTCCAGTATCCGCATCGTCCTGCTGTTGATGCTGTTGCTGGCTGTGGCACAGCAGCTGGGGATTCCCATCAGTTCCGTGCTGGTGGTGTTCAGCACGCTGGGACTTGCCATCTCACTGAGTATGCAGAACTACTTAAGTAACCTGGCAGGCGGAATTGTCATTCTGCTGACCAAGCCCTTCCAGTTGGACGATATTATCGAGGTGGAAGGGGTTACGGGTAAAATCCTGAAAATTGATTTGTACTACACAAAAGTGAACACCTATGAGAACAAATCCGTCTACATTCCCAACGGCCAGATGGCCAATGCCGTGGTGGTAAACGGCACAAGGGAGGACCGGCGCCGCGCCGATTTTGTCCTGAAAATCCCGGATGACATGGATCTTCAGGCCACCCGGGAAAGGCTGCTTGCCATCATCACGGCCAACCCGCTGTGCCGGAAGGATCCGGCGCCCAGCGTGCCGGTTACGGGAATCGGCTACCGCTCCGTACTGGTGACGGTGTACGCATGGGCGGACGCGGACGACTGGTGGACGCTGAAATGCCAGCTGCTGGAAAACATCGCCCTTGAATATAAGGGGACGGGGCTGCGCACCATTGACCAATAGAAAGGAAGAATTTTGTGGATAAAAAGCCGAACATCAAACTGTATGCATTTACAATTGACTGCAAAAACCCGCAGAAGTTGGCGGAGTTCTATGCCGCGCTGCTTGGCTGGGAGGTTGTGTTCAGCGACGGGGACTGGGCGTGTTTGGGCGCGCCGGGCGCGGCGCAGGGGGCCTATCCCGGTATCCTATTTCAGGGAAATCCCGACTATCAGCCGCCTGTGTGGCCGGAGGAGCCGGGGGCCCAGCAGCAGATGGCACATCTGGACTTTGCCGTGGATGATTTGCAGCAGGCGATCCAGCATGCCGTCTCCTGCGGTGCGACGGTTGCCGGACAGCAGTTTTCCGACGGGTGGACCGTCATGCTGGACCCTGCCGGGCACCCCTTCTGCCTGTGCCTGATGAAGGAAATGATGGAGGGCCCCCAGTTTGCCCTGCGGTAAGGGCGCAAATTTCCTGGCGGATTAAAAAGCAGCCCGGAACCAAATGGTTCCGGGCTGCTTTTTAATAGACCATCAACGGCAGCTGATCCCTCAAAATTCTCCATTCTTTTTTTGTGATGGCAAATTCTGTGCGAATGACCAGCTGGCGGCCCATCACCGCCTCATACTCCCGCTGGCGGGTCATACCGCAGCGGTTCATCACCCGAAGGGACCCCGTACTGTCCGATTTGCAGCTGACGCTGAGCCTGCACACGCCGTTTTCCTCAAAGGCATAGCGCATAACCTCCAGCACCGCCTCCGTAGTGTAATCCATACCCCAGAATTCCGGGAACAGGAAATAGCCGAGACGTACGGATTTCCCCTCTGCAGAGAAGTCGGTGACAAAGTAGCCGATCTCCCCGATATGGCGGTGCAGGGCCTTGTCCTCCATCGTGAAGAAATATTTAATGCGGTCCTGCCGTTCCTTCTCGGCGATTTGCTGCTTCATCTCCTCCACAGACCCGGCGTCTGACACGGCCTGCAGCTCTGCCATATAGAAGGCTGCCTCCTCGTCACTGAGCATCCGATCGGTATGCTCAAATGTGTCCCTGATATGATCCTGAATAAGCAGACGTTTCGTCTCAAGACGGATCAAGGATGACCCCCTCCTCTAATTTTCTTTGGGTTTCTTTAAGGCCTGGCGGGCGCCCTTGATTTCCCCCACGGCGGCGGCGAGCGCCTCCTCCGTTTTTTTCATATAGGAATCGGAAAACTCAATGGCGGTCTGGCGCATCTCCTTGGCGCGGACGTTCGCATTTTGCAGGATTTCCGCCGCCTTCTGCTGCGCTTCCTTGGTGATGCGGTCCTCACTGACCAGCTGCTGGGCGCGGGTTTCCGCCTTACGCACAATCATCTCCGCTTCCTTCTTAGCGCCGCTTAAAATATCCCCGCGGTCGGCCACAATGGCCCGTGCCTGCCGGATTTCCCCCGGCAGGTTAAGGCGGATGTCATTGCACAGCTCCATAATTTTTTCCACGTCCACAAAGGAATGCCGTCCGGACAGGGGCGGACTCCAAGCTTTTTCCAGCAGGTCTTCCATTTCTTCCAAAATTTCTTCGATTGTCATGCCGCTTCATTCCTTTCCTAATTTATTTTTCTTTTAAGCGCCGCTCCACATCCGTCAGGATGGGCGCCGGGACAAAATCGCTGATGTCGCCGCCAAAGCTGGCCAGCTGCTTGACAATACTGGAGGACAGGAACATGTTGTCCTGTGCGGTGATAAGAAACACCGTCTCCATATCCGGGTTCAGCTTTTTATTCATCAGTCCCATCTGGAATTCATACTCGAAATCGCTGACTGCGCGCAGGCCCTTCACAATGGCCGCCACCTGCTTCATCTTGCAGTAGTCCGCCAGCAGGCCGCCGAAGGTGTCCACCACGACGTTTTCCATGTCTGCCACAGAACGGCGCGCCAAATCCACCCGCTCTGCCGTGGTGAAGCTGGCCGTCTTTTCCGGGTTGTGCAGGACCAGCACAATCACCCGGTCAAACATGCCCGCCGCCCGGCGGATAATGTCCAGATGTCCGTTGGTAATGGGGTCGAAACTGCCGGGGCACACCGCGGTTTTCAGCCTTTCTTTCATGCTTCTTCTCCCCTATCCTTTTCATATACTGTCACAAACGTCTTACCATAGCGGTAGCGCCGGTACAGGCGCAGCCCGTCCACCTCCTGCGCAGGCGGGTTGTCCACCGAGGACTCAAAAGCCAGTGCGCCGCCGTCCGCAAGCCGGCCGGCCGCCGCCGCTGCCAACGCAGTGGGATCCTCCATACGATAGGGGGGATCCAGTACTATTATATCAAACTTATCGCCCTTTGCAACCAAAAAGGAGAAAACATCCATACACACCACACGGCTTTTTTTAAAAAAACCGCAGGCTTTTAAGTTTTCCGTTATCACATCGGTGCACTGGCGGCTGCTGTCCACAAACAGGCAGTGGTCTGCCCCGCGGGACAACGCCTCAATCCCCAGCTGCCCGCTGCCCGCAAACAGATCCAGCACCCGTGCGGCCGGCAGGCGGAAGTGCAGGGCGGAAAACAGCCCCTCCTTCACCCGGTCGGCTGTGGGACGGGTATCCAGCCCCTCCAGCGTGCGCAGTTTTCGGCCCCTTGCAGACCCGGAAATAACCCTCATCATGCATCCTCCTTCAAAAAGTCGTACACGGCCTGTGCCAGTTTTTGGGGCAGCCTGCCGGTGGCGCTCAGCTCCTCGACAGAGGCGGCGCGCAGATTCTTCATACTGCCGAACGCCTTTAACAGCGCTGCGGCCCTTTTCTCCCCAATGCCGGGCACCTTTGTCAGCTCCAGCGCAGTGGTGGTTTTAAAATGCCGCTTGCGCATGGCGTTCAGGGAAAAGCGGTGGACTTCATTCTGCAGCTGGTTCATAAACGTAAACGCCGCGGACTTGACCGGCACGGACAGCTCCCCTCCGTCCGAAACAAGGCCGCGGGTGCGGTGATGGCTGTCCTTCACCATACCGAACACAGGCAAATCCACCTGTAGCTCCTTCAACACCTGGCGGACGGCCGCCAGCTGGGTTTTGCCGCCGTCCAGCAGCAGCACATCCGGCAGGGGTGAGAACCGCTCGTCCCCGTCAAGAAACCGGGTAATACGCCGCCGGGCAACCTCCGCCACGCTGCGCGGGTCGTCTGTGCCCTGAACGGATTTAATGAGAAACGTCCGGTAGCCCTTTTTATACGGCTGCCCGTCCACAAAGCAGACAAGGCCGCCCAGTACCGTCTGGGCGCCGTAGTTGCTGATGTCGATGCTTTCAATGCGGGACGGGACCTTCGGAAGCCCCAGCAGCGTGGCAAGCTCACTCATGGCGCGCACCGTTTTGCCGGTTTTCCCGCTTTCGCTGGCAAGGCGCTCGGCAGCATTTTTTACCGCCATGTCATACAGGCTGACCCGCTCGCCCCGCTTGGGGGTGGACAGGGAAATTTTGCGCTTTGCATGTTCGGACAGGATGTTTTGCAGCATGGGTAAATCTGCGCAGGGCGGCGCGCAGATGACGGGCGGGATGTCCTGATTTTCCAGGTAGAACTGCAGCAGGAAGTCTGCTACCAGCTCGTCCGTGATACGCTCCACCTCAAAAACGTGCTCCTTCTTGTCGCGCACCCGGCCGTCCCGCACCTTGATGACGGCAAAGCACACATTCCCCTCATCAGCGGCGCAGCCGATATAGTCGGCGCGGCGCAGCTTAAGGTCCACCACGTTCTGCTCCTCCGCACTGTCCTTGATGGCCCGGATCCGGTCGCGCAGCACAGCCGCCAGCTCAAAGTCCTCCCTGTCGGCCGCCTCCGTCATGGCGCGTTCCATCTCCTTCATGACGGCGTCACTGCCGCCCTTGAGAAAACGGACCGCATCCGCAAGCACCGCGTCATACTCCTGTTCGCTGATTCTGCCGCGGCACACCCCCATGCACCGGCCGATATAATAATTGAGGCACGGCCGCTCCTTCCGGAAGCTGGCAGGAAAGGGACGGCGGCAGGTGGGCAGCTTGAAAATACGGTTGGCCTCCCCCACCGTCTGCTTTGTAATGAAGGAGGAGTGGTATGGTCCCATATATTCCCCCGGGGTGTCGTTTTTATACTCCGCTGTCAGCTTGGAGTAGGGCGGAGGGGAAATTTTAATATAGCTGTAGCCCTTGTCGTCCTTTAAAAGGATATTATATTTGGGCTTGTACTGCTTAATGAGGCTGCACTCCAGCAGCAGGGCCTCCTCCTCGCTGGCGGTGACAATGTAGCGGAAATGGTCAGCGTGCTGTACCATCTGCTCCACCTTGGGCAGGTGCTGGGCGCCGGGGCGGAAGTAGGAGGTGACGCGGTTCTTCAGCCGCTTGGCCTTTCCCACGTAGATGACGCCGTCGCGCTTGTCCAGCATGATGTAAACGCCGGGCTCCATGGTCAGCTCTCTCGCTTTATCGTACAGCTCCTCACGGGTCAATCGCGTCTTCCCCTTTCATAAAAATAAAAAAGCACACTGCCGTGGCAGTGTGCTATGGCGTGCCTGATTAACCGGCAAATCCGGACTCCACCAACTTGACGAGGCCGTCTACAGCCTCCTGCTCATCAGCGCCGTCGGCGATGATACGGATGGTGGTGCCACCGATGATGCCAAGGGACAAAACGCCGAGCAGACTTTTCGCATTCACCCTGCGATCGTCCTTCTCCACCCAGATGGATGACTTGTACTCGTTGGCTCTCTGAATAAAAAAGGTTGCCGGACGGGCATGCAGCCCGACCTGATTTTCTACCAGCACTTCTTTGATAACCATAGCTTCATTACTCCCTCTATGAAAATATTTCATATTCACACAAAAAGGTTCCTTCGCGACAATTTAATTATATCAGCAAATGCTTCCACCGTCAAACCTTTTTCGGCCATTCCGGCGGCCTTGCGGCAAATTTCTGCTTGTTCCATAAGTCGCGCCGTTTTTTCCATCGGACATTTGTGCAAAATGCCCCTTTCCCGACATCACGGTGCAAAACCCTTGTCAAATCATTACACCCTGTTAGTCTTCCTCTTCCAAAAGCCGTTTATCCACCTCTGTTAAAGGGTAGTGCCGCAACAGGTCGGGCCTGCGCGATGCCGTCAGTTTCAGGGATTGTTTTTTGCGCCATCGGTCCACTGCGCCATGGTCCCCGCTGCGCAGCACCGGCGGAACCTCCATGCCCTGCCACACCGGGGGCATGGTATACTGCGGGTATTCCAGCAGGCCGCTGGCGTGGCTCTCCTCCTCGTGTGCCGCCGGGTCCGAAAGGACCCCGTCGCACAGCCGGCACACTGCGTCAGCAAGCACCAGCGCAGGCAGCTCCCCGCCGGTCAGCACAAAATCGCCGATGGACAGCTCCTCATCCACAATTTTGTCAATGACGCGCTGATCCACCCCCTCATAGTGGCCGCACAGCAGCAGCAGGTACTCCTTCTCCGCCAGTTCCTTCACCACACCGTGGTGCAGCGTCCGGCCCCGGGGCGACAGGTAAATGACGTAGGGCGTCATCCCCCGCTTGTGTACCTGATGCTCATAACAGCGGAAGATGGGCTCCGCCTTCATCAGCATGCCGTAGCCGCCGCCATAGGGCCGGTCGTCCACCTGGCGATGGCGTCCCTCCCCAAATTCCCGGAGGTTGACGCACTCAATTTCAATGTCCCCCCTGCGGCGCGCACGGCCGATGATGCTTTCGCTGAGCACCGTCTCACACATGCCGTCAAACAGGGTTATAATGTCGATGATCATTCGTCAAAAATCCCCTTTATGGGCCGTACCGTCATGATGCCGGCCTCCACGTCCGTACGCTCTATCATATGCCGGACGGCCGGGAACAGGAACCGGCGTCCGTCCCGCTCAATGACATACACGTCGTTGGCGCCGGTGTGCAGCACGTCCGTTATCTGCCCGTACGCTTCACCGGTGTCCGCATCGGAGACCGCAAGGCCGATGAGATCCGCCACATAATATACATCCTCCGGCAGTGTCACATCGTCCCGGTTAAAGTACAGGACCCTGTCGCGAAGTTTCATGGCCGCTTCCACCGAGTCCACCCCTTCAAGATGCAGCACCGCCACATTTTTCTGCACACGGGCGCCGGCGACACGGATTGGCCGTGTCCCCTGCTCGTCAAGGTACAGGACGGAATAGGCCAGGATCTGTTCCGGCCCGTCCCCCAGAGGATACACATTGACATCCCCTGCAAGACCGCGCACGGAAACAATTTTCCCGGCGGGCAAAAACTGCTGTCTCATACAAACCTCCCTCTCAGCCCGGAGCGCCCTTTATCAAAAAAAGAACGCGAAGCCTCGCGTTCTTTTCCTGTAACATTCCGGGTCAGTCGATCTCCACAATGACACGCTGTCCCGCACGCACGGCCGCGCCGCGCATGATGGAGCGGATCGCCTTGGCAATTCTGCCCTGGCGGCCGATAACCCGGCCCATGTCGGAGGACGCCACGTGCAGGTGCAGGACGGTGACCCCCTCGCTATTGGGCTCGTCAGCGACCACGCTGACCTCCTCGGGCTTTTCGACAAGACCCTGTGCCAATGCTTTTAGAAGCTCTGTCATGGTGCTCCTCCTTATTTAATGACGCCTTCCTGTTTTAAAATCTTTTTCACCGTCTCAGTGGGCTGTGCGCCATTCTGCATCCACTTCAGCGCCTTCTCACCGTCCACCTTCATGACGCTGGGTTCCTTCGTGGGATCGTAGTAGCCCAGCTCCTCAATGAAACGGCCGTCACGGGGATAGCGGGAATCCGCCACCACAATGCGGTAGAAAGGCGCCTTTTTTGCACCCATACGACGAAGTCTGATTTTTACTGCCATGTTGTTTCCTCCTAAAATAAATGTACTGATTTCTGCCTACATTTCCTATATTACCACCGCCATTAGGCGGGGCAGTGCCTGTTTACATGGGCATGCCGGGCATACCCGGCCCGCCGCCCATCATGCCGCGGAAGCGCCTGCCGCGTTTTCCGGTGAACATTTTCATCATCTTCCCCGTCTGCTCAAACTGGCGCAGAACCCGGTTTACATCCTCCACAGCGGTGCCGCTGCCAGCGGCGATACGCCGCTTGCGCGGAGGGGTAACCAGTTTCGGGTTGTGCCGTTCTGCCATGGTCATGGACTGAATGACCGCCCGGGTGACCACCAGCTGGCGCTCGCTTGCGTCGGTGGTCTTAATTTTATTTCCGCCGGGCAGCATGCTGAGCACCGACTCCAGCGGGCCCATTTTCTGCAGCTGCTCCAGCTGTTCCAGCATATCCTGTAAATCGAATTTTCCTTTTTTCAGTTTTTCGGCCATCTTTTCGGCCTGCTGCTCGTCCACCTGGGCGGAGGCCTTCTCAATCAGGGACAGCACGTCCCCCATGCCGAGAATACGGGAGGCCATCCGGTCCGGATGGAACACCTCCAGGTTTTCCAGCTTTTCTCCCACACCTGCAAACTTGATGGGCACGCCGGTAATCTGCCGTACAGACAGCGCCGCGCCACCGCGGGTATCGCCGTCCAGCTTGGTCAAAATAACGCCTGTGATGGACAGCTGCTTGTGAAAGGCGTCCGCCACATTGACGGCGTCCTGTCCGGTCATGGCGTCCACCACCAGCAAAATTTCATCCGGCTGGACCGCCCCTTTGATATTGACCAGTTCCTCCATCAGCGTCTCGTCAATGTGAAGCCGTCCTGCCGTATCCAGCAGCACCACATCGAAACCGTAATCCTTTGCGTGGCGCAGGGCCGCCTTTGCAATATCCACCGGGTTGGCTGTGCCCATTTCAAACACATGCGCCCCGGCCTGCTCGCCCACCACCTGCAACTGCTTGAT